>NZ_JXQR01000015.1:0-613618 GCF_000834715.1 Flavobacterium sp. MEB061
AAAAAAAATAAATGCAGATATCCGCGCTCTATAAAAAAATAACACCTTTTGTTAAACCATATCGAAAAATGGTAATTGCTACTTTACTGCTTACTTTTTTAGGTTCATTTGCGGCACAGGTAAATGCTTTAATATTAAAGTATACGGTTGATTCTATCAGTAAATTGATGGTAGCGCATGAACCTTTGTCCAAAGGATTTCATTTACTAGAAATTATTAGTATTGTATTGCTTACTAAAGAGTTGGTTTATTCAATAGTACAGTTTGGACAGAAGTTTTATGGAGAAAAACTGCGAATTTTTATAACCCGTGATATTTCCCAGTCAATAGTCGAAAAAATTCTGACTTACAGAATGAAGTTTTATACCTCAAACGAAAATGAAAGCGGAAAACTTCAAACCAGAATAGATTTAGGGATCAGCAGTTTGACAAGATTGGTTCAGAATTTTTTTATTGATATCCTGCCCTTATTTGCAAATGCTTTTGTTGCATTGATATTGATGTTTTATGCCAATGTTTATGTTGGTTTAGTAAGCTTGTGTATTATTCCTATTTATTTTTATGTAAGCCAATTGCAAGCCAGTAAATTAAGCGGTTTTAGAAGGAGAATGCGGAATTATCGTGAAACAAAGAATAACGGAATCATAAGTTTAATCGAATCTATAACGGTTATTAAATCTTTTGTTCGTGAACCAATGGAAGCCGATCGTCATAAGAATATTCAATTTGAAATGACCGAAAATCAATTGGCGACCAGAAAAACGAGTTTCATTTTTGAAAGTATAAAAGGTTTTATTGAACAAATAGGAGTTGTGATTATCATTATTCTCACCGCTTATTTTGTTTTGAATAATACGATGACAATTGGTGCGATTATGTTTCATATCATGTTGTTTAACAATGTTTCATCTCCAATTAGACAATTGCATCGCATTTACGATGAAGTAAATGATGCTTTGATTTATTCGGAAGGATTTTTTGAAATTTTAGAATCTGATCAGGAAAAAGAAACAAGCGGAGATTATATCCCGGAGAAAATTGTTGGGCTTATAGAAGTAAAAAATGTAGATTTTGTTTATCCGAATGGGACCAAAGCGCTTTCGAATATTAATTTTACCATTAAGCCAAATGAAACCAGCGCATTGGTCGGACTTAGCGGTGCGGGCAAAAGTACTATTATCAATTTATTGGATAAGTTTTATTTGCCTTCATCAGGAAAAATTTATTTGGATGGGGTAGATTTAAATGATTACGATACCGATTTTTTGCGTAAAAATATTGGTTTGGTTTTGCAGAAGAATCACATTTTTAAAGGCACAATTGCCGAGAATATTCTTTATGGAAATCCTGATGCTACAAAATCAGAAATTATAGATGCAGCCAAACAAGCATACATTCACGAACAAGTGATACAATTGCCAAAAGGGTATGATTCTGATGCACATTTGCTTTCAGGCGGGCAACAGCAGCGAATTGCAATTGCCAGATTATTTTTAAAAAATCCGCCAATTATTTTCCTGGATGAACCCACAGCAAGTTTGGATGCCATTGCAACAGAGCAAATAAAAAAATCTCTGGATGCTATAAAAAAGGACAGAACCGTAATTATTATTTCACATAGCATTTCTCAAATTATTGATGCTTCGCATATTATTGTATTAGAAAAAGGAGAATGTGTAGAGCAAGGAACACACGATGAATTATATGATAATAAAGATGTTTATTATCAAATATTTACAGCTATGGCAAATAGCTTAAACATTGATAAAATTACGCAGACCCTTGAATAAGGAATAATTTATCGAATGCATTACGCGTCGTGATCTTTGTCAAAGTTTAAAACTTTGACAAAGATTTTCGCATTCCACATTAAAAAAGAAAGAAAAATCTTAAATATTTTTAACTTTGAATTTTCGAAGCATAAAAATAAAAATGGATATACGATTACAAAACCTGGAGTCTGATTGCTTTTATCATATTTATAATCGTGGGGTTAATGGAAATAAAATTTTTGAAGAAGATGAAAATTATATGTTTTTTATGAAGCAATTTTTAAAATATATGATTGAGGTTTGTGATGTATATGGTTATTGTTTAATGCCAAATCATTTTCATTTTGTAATAAAAGTAAAATCAGAAAAAGAACTATTAATTTTTGCAAATCAAAAAGTTAATCAAGTCAAAAAGCAAGGATTACATTCAGTCCAAAGTTTAGTAAGTAAACAAATTAGTAAATTTATTAGTTCTTATACTCAATCATATAATAAGGTTCATAAAAGACACGGACCATTATTTGAATCGCCATTTAAAAGAAAGTAAATTAATAGTGTGGAATATCTAAAAAATGTAATAATTTATGTAAATCAAAATCCTGCGGATATAAATTTAAATTTTCGAACGTATAAATTTTCATCGTATTTTACAGTTTTGTCTGTATTGAAAACCAAATTAATGAGAGAAGAAGTAATTGGGTTATTTC
Organism: Flavobacterium sp. MEB061; assembly: GCF_000834715.1. NCBI lineage: Bacteria > Pseudomonadati > Bacteroidota > Flavobacteriia > Flavobacteriales > Flavobacteriaceae > Flavobacterium > Flavobacterium sp. MEB061. Next base: position 2,480 of record NZ_JXQR01000015.1, read on the forward strand.
ATGATTTAAATAATTTTATTTACTGCCATGAGAAATTAATCGATTTTGAAATTTAAATCAATTTACCTTTATTTAATTGGAACCGAATCTTTGTCAAAGTTTTAAACTTTGACAAAGATGAAGACGTACAAAAATCATTCGTACATTTTAGGTAGACAAAAATACAAAGATTCACAAAGGTCAGCTTTATTTTATAAATTTATCTAATCAATTAAAAACAAAACTATCTACCCAAAATTATAACCACAATGATTACAAAACCATTCATTTTTAGTGCTTTAATAAGCTTTTTATCTTTTATGAATATGGCCTATTCACAAAAAAAAAATTCATTTGATATTAAAAAGCAACTCGATTATTGTGCAGTACAAGCATCGAAAACATTAACTGTAGTTCCAAATGACGGGACTTCGCCAAGAAGTATCCCAACAGGAAGTAAAGAATGGAAATTTGTCGATTATAAAGATTGGACAAGTGGATTCTGGCCAGGAGAATTATGGTATTTGTACGAAGCAACCGGAGATAAAAAATGGGAAAGAGAAGCAGACAAATTCAGCCGATTTTTGACGCCTTTATCTGTTAGCAAAGCAAATGATCACGATCTTGGATTTCAAATTTTTAATAGTTTCGGAAATGGTTATCGATTAACGAAAAACACGGCGTACAAAGATATTATCCTGAAAACAGCCGATACTTTGGCGACACTTTTTAACCCAAAAGTTGGAACAATTCAGTCCTGGCCGCACAATAAATATGGAGGGCACAATACGATTATCGATAATATGATGAATTTAGAATTGCTTTTTTGGGCATCTAAAAACGGAGGGAAGAAAAAGCTGTACGATATTGCAGTCAAACATGCTGAAACTACAATGAGCAATCATTTTAGACCTGATTACAGTTCTTATCATGTTTTAATTTATGATTATGAAACAGGTAAAAAAATAAAAGGAAGAACAGCGCAAGGTTATAGCGACGATAGCATGTGGGCGAGAGGTCAGGCGTGGGCAATTTATGGTTTTACAATGACTTACAGAGAAACAAAAGATCCTAAATTTTTAGATTTTGCTCATAAAGTAACCCGTGTTTATCTGGATAAATTAATGACGGAGGATTTAATTCCGTATTGGGATTTTAATGCACCCAATATTCCAAACGAGCCAAGAGATGCTTCTGCAGCAGCAATTGTTTCTTCGGCACTTATTGAATTGAGTTCTTATACAAAAGATAAAAACCTCAAAAATGAATATCTTTCAAAATCTAAAAAGATGATTGTGGAACTTTCAGGGCATTATCAAAGTCATGAAGTGAACTCAGCATTCTTATTGCATTCAACCGGACATAAACCTGCCGGAAGCGAAATAGATTGTTCCATTAATTACGCCGATTATTATTATCTTGAGGCACTTTTAAGACTTCAAAAACTAAAATAATTTTAATGTTATGATTAAGAAAATAACCCAATCTTTGTTTGCAATTATTGTGATATTGATGCTGATTAGCTGTAAAAACACAAAACAGAAACTTCAGGAATATGTTACCACTTATAATAGTACCGCTCCCAGTTTTAAAGCAGAAAATGTAACGCTTACGACTGCCAGAGGATATATAAATGACAACAAAATAGAATTGCGTTTTGAAACTAATTTAGAACAGAATGAATCTAATAAAACGGCAGCTTTAAAAAGTTTTCCGGATTTATTGAAAGAGATGCTTAATAAAGATCAAATTCCGAAAGAATTAGTAAATGAAGGCGTGCAATTTGATGTTTATTTTTTGGCTGATGACAATACCGTGTTTGTAAAAGAAATAGTAAACGCTGAGACTATGTCGGAATTAATAAAAAAATAATCGATTTGGTTTAAAAAATTAAAGCCCTTTAAAATATGTTTAAAGGGCTTTTTTGTGTCTGATAGGATTTTTAGTTTTGTAATAATTTATTTATATTCAAGTGATTAGGTTTTTGTTTTTATTAACTTATATTGTTTTTGTCTGTAAAGTTTGTTATGTTTGAGTTAATATTTAACCATAAAACCAAAAAATTATGAAAAAAATTACTCAAATCGTATTTGCCTTTGCCTTTGTATTGTTGTTGGTAAGCTGTAAAAACACCAAGCAGAAAATTCAGGAACATGTAAGTAATTACAATACTTCATCTTCTATAAAAGGAGGAAATGTTGTTAGTACTAGTGCTAAAGCATTTTTAAATGATAATAAAATTGAAATAAGAATTGAAACCAATTTAGAAGGAACTGAAATAAACAAACTGGCTTATAAAGATACTTTTCCTGATTTGCTTAAAGAAATGGTTAAAAACGATCAAATTTCTCCATCGTTAATTGAAGAAGGAGTAAAGTTTGATGTGTACTTTTTATCCTACAACAATATAATCCTTGCTCAGCAATTAGTTGATAAAGAAGAATTGGCTGTTTTGGAAAATGGTTCTGTAGTTGGAAAAGAAACAGCAAAGCTTTAATTTGGATGAATGTCAAAAACATAATTTGCAAAAAATAAAAAATCCTCTTTGAGATAACAAAGAGGATTTTTTATTCTAATGTTTTCTAACATTGGTTAGAATATCTGGAAAATAAATATCTGAAAGATGTGTGAATTCGTCTCCACGCATAAAAATATTAGGACCAACATCTGCAAAAGATGTTTTGCCGGCTGCAGCCAAAAGTTCATTGGCAGCGTGTAAAGTATTTTTATGAAAATGATACACACGATCTGATTTGTCGGTGACAACCAAACCTTTCATTAGCATTTTATTTTGGGTCGCAACTCCGGTTGGACATTCATTATTATGACAACGAAGCGCCTGAATACAACCTAGTGAAAACATAAATCCGCGCGCACTATTACACATATCAGCACCCAGGGCAACTGCATGTAAAATAGAATAGCCTGAAATGATTTTTCCGCTTCCAATAATTCTTATTTTATCACGAATATTTAATGCGATAAGTGTTTTATTGACAAAAATTAATGCAGGTTCAAACGGCATTCCAACACCATCAGCAAATTCTAAAGGAGCTGCTCCTGTACCACCTTCAGCACCATCAACAGTTATAAAATCAGGATAAATATCTTCGGCAATCATTTCATGACAAAGAGCTTCAAATTCGTTAGTGTTACCAATACACAATTTAAATCCAATTGGTTTTCCGTTTGATAATTTACGTAATTGTGCTATAAAATGAATAAGTCCTTTACCGTCAGAAAAAGCATGGTGACCCGGAGGAGAAAGAATCATCGTATGCGGTTTAACACCTCTGATTTTTGCAATTTGTTCTGTATTTTTTGCCGCCGGAAGCACACCTCCATGACCTGGTTTTGCACCTTGCGAAAGTTTAATCTCAATCATTTTCACATTTGGGAGATTGGCTTTTTCTGAGAATTTTTCAGGACTGAAATTTCCATCATCATCGCGACAGCCAAAATAACCTGTACCAATTTGCCAGGTAATGTCACCACCACCTGCAAGATGAAATTCCGTTAAACCACCTTCTCCGGTATTTTGGTAAAAATTTCCTTTTTTAGCACCAATATTAATGGCGCGAACCGCATTTTCGCTTAGCGAACCAAAACTCATGGCCGAAACATTAAATAAAGAAGCAAGATAAGGTTGTTTGCAATCTTTTCCACCAACCAATACACGTGGCAGTTCTTCGTTTACTTTTGCCGGAAAAATGGAATGTTTTATTCCTTCGTAACTATCATGATTTAAGTTTAGCTGCGTTCCAAAAGGAGTACTTGAATCTATATTTTTAGCTCTTTGATAAACCAAAGAACGCTGGTTCCTTGAAAAAGGTTTTCCGTCTGTAGATCTTTCAATAAAGTATTGTTGAATTTCCGGTGCAATCATTTCGAATAAATATCTGAAATAACCCAAAACAGGAAAGTTTCTTAATATGGCATGTTTTGTTTGAATGGCGTTATAAACACCAATCACTAATAGTATTGGTAAAATTATAACGAGTAAAAAACCGCGTTCAGTATAATAATAAGTTGCTGCAACAATTAGAAACAATAAGAATCCGTAGATAAAGAATTTTTTTCTCATGTTTTTAAAAAATTAAAAAGTAATAAAGTAATAATTAATTGAATCGTAATCTAACATAGACATGTTTGATTCCTTTTTTATCTGATTCTCTTTCATCGATTTCAAGAATATCAGTTAAAGATTTTAGCATTGGCGTAAGCTTAGAAAAGCCATAATTTCTTGGGTCAAATTCTGGTTTTTTCTTCACAATTAAATTTCCAACATCGCCCAAAAATGCCCAGCCGTCATCATCTTCGATATCTTCAATTGTAGCTTCTATAAGGTCAATAGTTTGTTTGTCTATTTTGTGTAGTGCTTTTTCGGTAGGTTTTTCAACAGGCTTTTCAACAGGTTTTTTAGCATCTGCGGTAGCTTTAAGTTTTTTCTTTTGGATTGCTCCATCCAAAACCTCAATATAAATAAACCTGTCGCAGGCAACAATAAATGAGTTTGGAGTTTTCTTTTCGCCAATACCAATAACTTTCATGCCTGATTCACGCAAACGAATAGCCAAACGGGTAAAATCGCTATCGCTTGAAACGATGCAAAAACCATCCAGTTTTCCTGAATAAAGTAAATCCATTGCGTCGATAATCAATGCAGAATCTGATGAGTTTTTTCCAACCGTATAACTGTATTGTTGGATAGGAGTAATGGCATGTTCGAGTAAAACGCCTTTCCACCCATTTGAGTTTGGTTTGGTCCAGTCTGCATAAATACGCTTAGTAGTTGGTGTGCCAAATTTAGCGATTTCTTCCATCATACCTTTTACGTTACTGTACGGAACGTTGTCGGCATCAATAAGAACAGCTAGTTTTAAGTCTTTTACGTTATTTAAAGGCATTATTTACAAGTTAGAAAACAAAGGTAAAACTAAAATTGGTTTTTATTTAGACTTCATGATAAATATGTCTTTTGTTACTAATAAATTATTTTGGTTATAAATAAGATATTTTCTATAAAAATTAATTAAAGATAAATTTGTCTTTTAATATAGGTTTGAATATATTTGTATGGAATTTAATCAACTTTATATGTTTTCAAAAGCGTGCGAATACGGGATTCGGGCTTCTATATTTATCGCAACCAAATCATCAGAAGGTGTTCGTGTTGGAATAAAAGATGTGTCAAAAGAAATTGATTCTCCTGAACCGTTTACGGCCAAAATAATGCAGATTTTAACCAAAAACGGAATCATAGCTTCTGCAAAAGGAGTGGGTGGAGGATTTGAAGTTTCAAAAGAAGCCGTAAAATCAATCAAATTAATTCAGATTGTTGATGCAATTGATGGAAACACTATATATAAAGGTTGCGGAATTGGATTAAAAGAATGTTCAGAAACACATCCTTGCCCGGTTCATAATGAATTTAAAAAAATACGGGAATTGCTTCTTGCCATGTTAACCAATACAACATTAGAAGAATTGGCTTTGGGTGTTAATTCGGGCGATTTTCATCTTAAAATATTGAACAAAAACGAATAAAATTTTATAATTTAAATACTTAATAATGAATAAGAAAGTCAAAATTTCGATGCTTGTGCTAATGGGATTTTTAGCCATAACTTCTTGTGGAAAAAAAGAAACAGCACCAACTGAAGAGTCAACAGAAGTAAATGAAACTACAGAAGGAGAAGGGCAGGCGGCAACTGCAGTAAGCAACGTTTTGGTTGTTGAAGGAAACGATCAAATGCAATTTAATACAAGCGAATTAAGAGCAACTGCCGGGAAGCCAATAACTTTAACTTTAAAGCATGTAGGTAAAATACCAAAAGAAGCCATGGGACACAATTTGGTTATTTTACAGGAAGGTACAGATGAAGCTGCTTTTGCTTCAAAAGCAATTACAGCAAAAGATACCGATTATATTCCTGCTTCAGAAAAAGCATCAATTATTGCCCACACTAAATTACTTGGCGGAGGAGAAGAAGATACAATAGAATTTACAATTGATAAAAAAGGAACATATAACTTTTTATGTACTTTTCCCGGGCATTTTGCCATGATGAAAGGTGTTTTAATTGTAGAATAAAACATAAAAACTCTAATGTTTTATGATGCATTAGAGTTTTTTTATATTTTAATAAAAGATAATTTTATCTTTTATTAAAATGAATTAGAAATAACAATAACTAATTTTAAAAAAATGGAAAATTTAAAGAATAAAACAGTAGGCTCATTTGTAGCACAGGATTTTAGAACAGCGGCAGTTTTTACAAAATATCAAATCGATTTTTGTTGTAAAGGAAACCGAACCATAACAGAAGTTTGCGAAAAACAGGAAATTGATTCAGATGTATTAATGCAAAACGTTTTTGATGTTCTACAGTCTGAAAACGGAAATACGATAGATTTTAATTCCTGGCCATTAGATTTATTGGTTGATTATATTGAAAAAACACACCATCGTTATGTTGAAGATAAAACAACTATTTTGACCCAGTTTTTAGATAAATTATGTAAAGTTCATGGTGGAGGACATCCGGAATTATTTAGAATTAATGAACTGTTTACCGCAGGTGCAGGCGAATTGTCACAGCACATGAAAAAGGAAGAATTAATGTTATTTCCTTTTATTAAACGAATGGTAAAAACGAAAGAATCTAATGGGGTTTTAACACAGCCTTCTTTCGGGACAGTTTCAAATCCTATTGCGATGATGATGCAGGAACATGAAAATGAAGGAGATCGTTTTAGTGAAATTGCAAAACTGACTGATAATTATACGCCACCAGCTGATGGATGTACAACTTATAAAGTAACATTTGCGATGTTAAAAGAATTTGAAGAAGATTTGCACAAACACATTCATCTTGAAAATAATATCCTGTTTCCTAAAGCTGTAATTCTGGAAGAGGAATTTGCCTAAAACTAACTAATTTAGAAATTAATGCACCAACTAAATCACAAATTTGACTTATGTTTGGTGCATTTTTATTTGAAAAGAAATGAAAATATCTTTTAAAATGAATTCGCAAAAAAGTTGGATACTTTGTTGTTTTCTCAACTTTCTTATAGCTTCAATTATGGGTTTGCTGTTGCGTTTTTCATACCTTTTGCCTTTAAATGTAAATTATATTTATCTGCTTCATGCACATTCTCATGTTGCCATGTTAGGTTGGATTTACATGATGATTTATATTTTAATCATTCATTTTTTTGTTCCAAATAATAAAAGAGAGAAACCAATTTACAATCAATTATTCTGGGTAACAGAATGTGCAGTTATCGGAATGATGATTGCTTTTCCTGTTCAGGGTTATGGATTGTTTTCGATTATATTTTCGACTGCACATATTTTATTAAGTTATGTTTTTTGCTGGCTCGTTTGGAAAGATGCAGCAGCTGATAAAACCTATAATAAAAGACTTTTATTGATCTCGATTCTGTTTATGGTTTTTTCCACTTTTGGGGTTTGGTGTCTTGGTCCGGCAATAAGTACATTGGGCAAGCAAAGTGTTTTTTATCAAATTGCAATTCAGTTTTTTCTTCATTTTCAATTTAATGGCTGGTTTTTAATAGCAGTTTTAGCATTGTTTTTACAACAATTTAAGGGGCAAATCAATCTAAAACATTTCAGAATATTTCAAATTTTGCTAGTTATTTCAATCCTTTTAACGGTTGCATTTCCTGTTAGTTGGTTTGTTGATATGAAAATATTAAGATGGATAAATGCTTGTGGCATTTTGCTTCAGCTTTTGGTTTTTGTTTATTTCTATAAAATGCTAAAAACTCAAATAAAGACTTTTAAAGCCAGTTTAAATTCAACAAACAAAATAGTTTATGGGTTAGCGTTTAGTTCTTTATTTCTAAAAATAAGCTTGCAATTATTGGTTTTGTTACCTTGTCTGGCTGAAACTTCTCATCAGGTAAGAAATTTTGTAATTGGATTCATCCACTTAACATCATTGGGTATAATTACCGGTTTTTTGTTCGGAATATTGATTCAGAATAAAATACTTTCAAATCAATCTTCTATACTTCGCTTAGGAATGAAGTTTTTTATTTTAGGATATGCTGCAACTGAAGTCTTGTTATTTCTTCAGGGATCATTTTTCTATTTTAACAAAGGAAAATTTCCTGGATATTACGAAAGCATTTTTGCAGCGAGTTTTTTAATTGTATCAGGATTAATTTTGATTGTAACTTCAATTATAAATAAAAAAAACAAGAGTTGATTAATTAAAATCTTCTCTTGTTTTTGACTAATCAACCTATTTAATTTTTTTAGCTTCTTCGTTTATTATCGTTATGGTTTTATCGTTATTTACTCCTAAACCTTCTTGCTGGTATATTAATTCGCCTTTTGGATTAAAAACACTTATAATATTTGAATGCGAAAAATCGATTGGCGAAATTTGCTTATAATTTACCGCAAGCACAGCAGCAAATTCGCGTGTATTTTCTTCTGTAGAGCGAAGAAAAATCCAGGGATCCTGATTCATTTTATTTTCTATTGCAAAAGCCTTTAATCTTTGCGGGGTATCGGTTTTAGGATCAATACTTACCAATATAAGTTTTACGTTTTTTTTAGTTTGTTTGTCAAGTTTTGTTTCAATAGATCTCATGTCTGCCACTAATCTTGGGCAGGCAGCCTTGCACGATGTGTAAATCATTACCATGACAAGAACATTACCATTTAAACTTTTTAATTCGATATTTTTTCCATCCTGAGTTGTCCATTCAGAGGGTAAATTATAGATTGATAAATCACTAATTTCTTTGCTTTTTGGTATCGGTTGGCTTTCTTTTTTTTCAGAGTCTTTGCAGCTTTGTAAAGTAAAAAGAAGAATAATGAACACCAGTATAGTTTTATTCATTTTTAATAATTTAAAATTAAAGTTTCTTTGTATCAGCACATCTGAAACCAAGATTTCGGGTCGAATATTGCGCTTTAAGACTTCCTCTAAAAGCATATCGCATAAATGCAGCATAATCCATTAAGTCAGTTGCATTGACAGATGCGCCGCCGCAAAAAAGGTTTTTGTCTTCACTTTTATCTTTTCTGGATTCTCCTGATAAAAAAATGCTGTTAAAATCGGCTGTCCATTCCCAAACTAATCCATGCATATCATAAACGCCCCAGTAATTTTTGAATGTTTGACCAATTGAATTTTCGTAGGTTTTTGATTTTTCATACCAGGACAGAATGTACTTATTGAATTCTGTTTTGGTTCTGGCATCTGTTTTTTTTTCATCGGCCATAGCCACATATTCCCATTCATCCATTGTTGGTAAACGCTTTCCCTGACACTCGCAGTATTTTTTGGCGGCATACCACGAAACATTTGTTACAGGCGATTTAGGGTTTACATTTCCAAAATCAAGATCATTTTTCCAGTAAGCTAAATAACTTTTATCAGCAAAAATGCCTTTTATTTTAGATTTGCTAAGGCTTGGATTTTTTTTGATAAAACTTAAAAACTCAGCATTAGTAACAGGATAAACATCTATAAAAAACGATTTTACTTTTACAGGATTTTTCGATGTGGCTCCGTAAAGAGGGACAAATGAACCCTCTTTTACCGGAACCATTTTCGATTCTTGCGCTCTTAAGAATCCAATCTGAGCCAAGAATAGAAAAATAATATAAATGTTTTTTGCCATTGTTTCTATTTTATCGTTGTGCCTTAACCATTTCCGGTGTAACTTCTGTTTTATTATTACCCCAGTTACTATATATATAAGTCATAACATTGGCTATTTCATCATCAGATAAGTTTTGCGCTGGCATCACACTATTAAATTTTTTACCATTTACAGTAATTTCACCGCTTAAACCATGTAAAATTGTTTTGATAGCTCTTTTTGAATCTGCATTCAGATAATCTGATTTTGCAAGAGGAGGGAAAGCTCCCGGAATTCCTTGCCCTTCAGATTGGTGACAGGCAAAACAAGTTGTTCCGAAAATTTCTTTTCCAATTTTTATTTTATCAGCCAAAGTTCTTTTTGGAGCTGTTGTTACTGCAGTTTTAGTTTCAGGCATTTTTTGAATAGTTCCACCTTCCGGCAAATAAATACCTTCCTGAATAGTTCCTGAATAAATGGTTTTATTTTCGGCACCTTCGACTTTTAAAATTCCTAAAGCACCTTTATTAAATGCTCTAAAAATTGAGTGATCTACTAAGATAAAATTTCCCGGAGTTTCTACTTTAAAATCAACAATAGCAGATCCGCCTGCCGGAATTAATGTAGTCTGAACGTTTTTATTCATCATAGCGCCACCTTCAACATGCACGTTGTCAAAGATTTCTCCAATAACATGAAAAGAAGAAACTAAATTCGGACCTCCGTTCCCCACAAATAAACGTACTGTTTCGCCCACTTTTGCGGTAAGTTCATTTCCGTTTGTCATCGATCCTACTTTTCCATTAAAAACAACATAATCAGGAGTTTCTTTAATCGCTTTATTCATATCAAAAGGTTGAAGTCCTTTGGCTCCATATTCGCCCTGCGTATAAAAATCGCCCTGCATTACATAGTATTCCTTATCAACCGGAGGAAGTCCGCCTTCAGGTTCAACCAAAATCAAACCGTACATTCCGTTGGCAATATGCATTCCCACAGGAGCAGTCGCACAGTGGTAAACATAAAGTCCCGGATTTATAACTTTAAAGCTAAACACCTTTTCATGTCCGGGAGCTACTAAAGATGATGTTGCACCTCCGCCAGGGCCAGTAACGGCATGCAAATCGATGTTATGCGGTAATTTATTGTCCGGATGATTTTTTAGGTGAAACTCAACTTCATCGCCCACACGCGTTCTGATAAAACTTCCCGGAACAGATCCTCCAAATGTCCAGTACGTATATTTTACACCATCTGTCATTGTGCCTTCCTGTTCCTTAATTTCCATGTTTACCTTCAGTTTCATGGCAGCTCTTTTTCCAATTGGTTTTGGTACCATTGGCGGAGCGGTAAGTTCGGCATCCATTTGTCCTTCTGTTTTAATTGTAGTGTAATCGACTGGTTCTTCACTTTTTTTACAGGAAGATAAAATTAATACACAAAAAAAGGTGTATACAAATAGCCTGATAACAATAAGGGCATCATTCTTCTTTTTCATAATAATTGGTTTACTTTAGTTTTAAATCTGAAGTAAAATTAAAAGACTGTTTTGTCTTTTATCATGATAAAAGTCATATATTACTTATATTTTTTCAAAAATTGTATTTAATAATTAAATAATTGATTGGTTAATTCTTGCAAAAAGGTTACAGTATTGAAGCTAAAGTTCAATATTTTCAATATTTTTTAATAAAAATAATTGGCTAACTCTATTTTAGAATAATAATCATTATTTTTGCACCCTGTATAAATAAAAATTATTACTTCAAAATATATTTATGGTAAAAGATTTATTCGAAAGAATTCAGAACAATAAAGGACCATTAGGAAAATGGGCTTCGCAAGCTGAGGGTTATTTTGTTTTCCCTAAATTAGAAGGTGAACTTGGTCCAAGAATGCAATTTGGTGGAAAAAATATTTTAAATTGGAGTTTGAATGACTATTTAGGTCTTGCAAATCATCCGGAGGTTCGTCAGGCAGATATCGATGCAGCTACTCAATTTGGCGCAGCTTATCCTATGGGAGCCAGAATGATGTCAGGACATACGAAATACCATGAGCAGTTAGAAAATGAGTTGGCTGAGTTTGTAATGAAACCTGCAGCTTATTTATTGAATTTTGGTTACCAGGGAATGGTTTCTACTATTGATGCACTGGTTACTAAAAATGATATTATTGTATATGACGTAGATTCACATGCTTGTATTATTGATGGTGTTCGTTTGCATATGGGTAAACGTTTTACTTACAAGCACAACGATCTTGAAAGTATGGAAAAAAACCTGCAAAGAGCTACCAAAATGGCACTTGAAACAGGTGGAGGTATTCTTTTTATTACTGAAGGTGTTTTTGGAATGCGAGGACAGCAAGGTAAATTAAAAGAAATTGTTGCTTTAAAAGAAAAATATAATTTCCGTTTATTGGTTGATGATGCACACGGTTTTGGTACACTTGGAAAAACAGGAGCCGGAGCAGGTGAAGAGCAGGGATGTCAGGATGGTATCGATGTTTACTTTTCAACTTTTGCAAAATCAATGGCAAATATTGGAGCTTTTATTGCTGCAGATAAAGATATTATCGATTATTTGAAATATAATTTACGTTCGCAAATGTTTGCAAAAGCGTTACCGATGATTCAGACAATTGGTTCTTTAAAACGTTTGGAATTATTGCGTAATCACCCGGAATTGAAAGATAAACTTTGGGAAAATGTAAATGCATTACAAAACGGATTACGTTCAAGAAATTTTAATATCGGAGATACAAATACTTGTGTTACACCAGTTTATTTAGAAGGAAGTGTGCCGGAAGCAATGGTTATGGTAAACGATTTAAGAGAAAACTACGGTATTTTCTTGTCGATTGTAATTTATCCTGTAATTCCAAAAGGAATTATTTTATTGAGAATGATCCCGACAACATCACATACTTTAGCTGATATTGATGAAACACTTACTGCTTTTGAAGCAATTCGTGAAAAATTAGAAAACGGTACATATAAAGAAATCGCAAGCAGAACAACAGTTGATTTAGACGCTTAATTTCTTTTAAAATAACGATTCCCTCATATGGGAATTATATAAAAAATCCATTCGTTTATGCGAATGGATTTTTTTTATTTGAACTAACTTTATAGTACTAATTATTAAAAAATCAGATTATGAAAAAAGTATCAGCAATAACAATAATGATTTTAACCCTTTTTATTTCCTGTAAAAAGGAAACCACGCTTCCACCTCCGCAAATAGAACCAAGCGCTCCAAAAGAAGCAGAACTTGTAGAGCCGGCAGGAGATCAATGTTATGCATCAAGACTTAATGGGAATATAGTAGCCTTAAGTTTTAATGTTAACTCACATCAGGAAGTAAACGGAAAATTGAGTTATAACTTAACAGGAAAAGATAAAAACGAAGGTACTTTAATAGGAAACATGAAAGGCGATACATTAATTGCAGATTATACTTTCATGTCTGAAGGAGTTTCTTCTGTTAGAGAAGTGGTTTTTTTGCAAAAAGACGGAACCCTTATTGAAGGATACGGAGATGTAGTAGATGCAAATGACAAAGTAAGTTTTAAAGATAAAACAAAATTAAAATTTGACGCAAAAAATACATTAACAAAAGTTGATTGTCCTCAATAAGAAATAAAGAAATAAAAAAATTGTAAAAAAGAAATCCCTTCGTAGAAGGGATTTTTTGTAAACGATAAATAGATTGTTTTCTTATAAGTTTTTCAGATACGTTTTTCTCTGACAGTGAATTTTTGGATCAAAGTTTTTCCAAAGTAAATGAATAGCTGTGTTTTCGGCTAACTCCGGGGTTCTGATGCAATTTTGAATTCCTTTTTCAGAAAAAGTTTTAAAATATTCATCAAAAATAATAGCTGTTACACCTTTGTTTTGGTAGTCAGGATGAACACCAATTAAGTAAAAAACCACATCTTTACTCTTTTTTCTGGCTCTTAATAAATGAATAAAACCAAATGGAAATAATTTCCCTTTTGCTTTCTGTAATGCTTCTGTAAAACTAGGCATTACAATACTAAAAGCAACTAGATTATCCTCTTTATCAACGACAAATTTAATGTATTCCGGATTGATAAAACTGATGTATTTTTTCTTAAAATATTCTTTCTGAACATCTGAAATCGCTACAAACGAAGCTAGTTTTGCATAGGATTCATTAAACAAATCAAACATTTTGTCAACGTGCGGCATAATGTCTTTTGTTTTTGTAAATGTTAATGCTCTTAAGCCATATCTTTTTTTGATTAATTCCTGAGCTTTCAGGAAAAATTCAGGTTTTACATTTGAAAACGGAAAAATACTTTCGATATATTCTTTTTCGACCTGAAAACCTAATTGTTCAAAATGAGTTACATAATACGGATTATTGTACCAGGTAATCATAGTTCCCATCTGGTCATAACCTTCGGTAAGAACTCCAACTTTATCTAAATTCGAAAATCCCATAGGACCTTCAGCATGTTCCAGATTATGTAGCCTTCCTAATTCATAAACTTTTTCTAATAAGGCTTTTGTAACTTCAATATCATCAATTACATCAAACCAGCCAAAACGAACCTTTCTTTTATGCTGATTATTGACTTCAGACCAATTGATAATTGCTGTGATTCGACCAACAATTTCATCATTTTTATAAGCCAGATAAAAATACGCCTCAGCACTATCAAAAGCAGGATTTTTTGTTTTGTCAAACGATTCTAATTCATCTGCAATAATAGGCGGAACCCAATAAGGATTGTTTTTGTATAATGAAAACGGAAATTTGATATATTCTGTTAATTCTTTCTGGGTTTTTGCTTCTTTAATTGTAATCATTAAGATCGTTATTGTAAAATCTCTTTTATATAGAGAAGTTGGTTATTAATTCTTATTCGTATTTAGATTTACGTTTTCTTTCCTGTTCCTGATAATCAGTTTCTTTCTCCGATTTCTTTGATTTCGGATCTTTTACTTTTTTCTCTTTTCTGGATTCTCTTTTAAATTCCATTTGCTTTTCCTTGTACTTACCGTCATAACGCCATGAAACTCCAACTCCGCCATACATAATAGAAGGCGAATTTTTAAAGTTTGTACTTATTGATGCGTCCACCTGCAAATTCGGATTAATTAAGTAAGCAGCTCCTCCACGAACAATAGCGTCACTGTAAAAATCACTTTTATATCCTTGATTTTCAATGAATCCAGACCATTTGTCATTAAATCCATGCGTCAAAGTTAATACATATCCGTAACTTGGATAGTCTGTTGTAATATAATCTGCGATAATATTAGTTACAAAAACCCATTTTCCGCCTCCAAAAACGTTTTGGGTAATCAATGCAATCTTTGGAGAAATACTTGACTGCGGAGAAAAAGAATACGGGTTGTCAGCTCCGACAAAATTAGCCCCTGCAAATACCGAAACAGCCGGAATTAAAGAGTGCCAGTCAAAGCGATGATTGGCTTTATAGCTGTAAATGTTTTTTGTTTTTTCGTAATTTTTAAAAGGATCATAAATTAAATATTTAGCTCCCAAAACGGTTTGTCTGAAATTGTTTTTTTTGTAGCTTGTATACGGAGTATCAAAGTTTTCCATTTGATATTGCAAGTCCAGGACGAATTCTAGTTTTTCAAGAAAAGCGCCGTATCTAAACGTTAAATCGGTTCCAAAACCACTTGCATCATAATTTAATAAATCGTGTTTTTCTTTGATGCCGTAAATGCCAATTTCGGCCTGAATTACTGATTTTCCAACTGCATAGGCAGACATCGTTTCACCTGGCCTGTTGGAGTTAATAACATCCGTATATTGCGCAAAAAACAATTGTGGTGCAAAAAAAAGAGATGCAATAAGTAGGTATTTAATTTTTAACATAAATCTGTTTTTGGGATTAAAAAGATATAACGCATTTCAAATGTACATATTTTATTATTTATTTAAGATTCATATTTTAATTTTAAACAATTGATTTATTAATTTTGGAAAAAAATTATATGATCATGCAAGAAGCATCTTTTTCAGGTTTAATAAAAGCTATTGTATACATGATAGCATTTTATTATATTTTTAAATTTTTAGCCAGAATCTTTTTGCCTGTATTGGTGAAAAAAGCGGTTGAAAAAGCAGGAGAGAATTTTCAAAAACAACAACAATATAGTCAGGATAATAGCTGGCAAAAAACTCGTAACAATAATGATGAAATAATCATCAATACTGCTAATGCAAAAAATCCACGCGAAACCAAAAAAGTGGGTGATTATGTTGATTACGAAGAAATAGATTAAGTTTGTGCCCTAAATAATAGGAATCATCATTTAACCTAAACTAACCTAAATTGAAAATAGTAAATAAGTTCTATCCGCATGCCCTTGTTATATTGGGCTTTATTCTCGTTTCCTTAATTTATTTTTACCCGGTTTTACAGGGAAAACAAATTTTCCAATCCGATATTGCACAATATACCGGAATGGCAAAAGAGCAAAATGATTTTAGAGCTGCAGAACATAGTGAACCTTATTGGACAAATTCGGCTTTTGGCGGAATGCCAACATATCAGTTAGGAGCAAATTACCCAAATGATTATGTAGGCAAACTAGATGATGCTTTACGTTTTTTACCACGTCCTGCAGATTATTTATTTCTATATTTCCTGGGTTTTTACGGATTGTTATTAGTTCTAAAAACAGATCCGCTAAAAGCATTTATTGGCGCGATTGCGTTTGGTTTTTCTACTTATTTAATTATTATTTTAGGAGTTGGTCATAATGCAAAAGCGCATGCTATTGCTTATATGCCGCTTGTAATTGCCGGTTTTATACTTGTTTTTCAGAAAAAATACATTTGGGGAGGCTTACTCACTATGTTTGCAGTTGCACTTGAAGTGAATGCAAACCACTTTCAAATGACGTATTATCTGTTGATATTCTTATTAATTCTTTCAGGATATTTTACTTTTCAATTTATTAAAGACAAAGAATATAAGCCATTATTAATATCGTTTGGAGTTTTGGCAGTTGCAGGGATTTTTGCTATTGGAGCAAATGCAACTAATTTAATGGCCACAAGTGAATATGCTAAATTTAGTACACGTAGCAACAGCGAGTTAACTTTTAATCCAGACGGATCTAAAAAATTAAATGAAAATGCTTTAAGCCGCGATTATATTACAGAATACAGTTACGGAATTGCGGAAAGCTTTAACTTAATTGCCCCAAGAATTTTTGGAGGATCAAATCATGAAAATGTAGGGACTGATAGCCGTATGTATTCGTTCATGATGGAACAAGGAGTGCCATCAGAACAAGCACAGGATTTTGTTTCGGGAATGCCAACTTATTGGGGAGATCAGCCTATTGTTGCTGCTCCTGCATATATTGGTGTTGTGGTTTTCTTTTTAGGTATTTTAGCTTTATTTATTGATGACAGAAAAATAAAATATGTTTTCATTGGAGGAGCATTATTTTCATTAATACTTTCATGGGGAAAAAACTTCTCATTATTAACTGACTTTTTTATCGATTACGTTCCAATGTACGATAAATTCAGAGCAGTTTCTTCTATTCAGGTTATTTTAGAATTGTGTTTCCCGGTACTTGCGGTTATGGGATTACAATCTTTTTTCAAAGCGAAAGATGAACCAAAATTACAGCAGAAAGCTTTGGTGCAAACAGGAGTTTTTGGTTTAGGAATTATCGTTATTTTGGTAATTGCAAAAGGATTTTTTCACTTTACAGGAAGCAATGATAGCTATTATTTAGAAAGTTACGGTCCTGCTTTTGTTGATGCTTTAAAAGAAGACAGAATGAGTTTGTATTCTGCTGATTTATTGCGTTCAGGATTTTTTATCGTAGTTACTTTTGGAATTTTATGGTTATTTATCAAAAATAAATTAGCTCAAAATACTACTTTAATTATTGTTGGTCTTTTAATGATCTTCGATTTGTTTTTTGTAGATAAAAAATATGTTTCGGCAAAAGATTTTCTGAGTCCGGTACAAATTGCTGCTCCATTTCAGGAAACGCCATCGGATGCTCAGATTTTAAAAGATACAACACATTATAGAGTTTTTGAAGTTAACGGAAATATGTCTAGCGCACGTGCTTCGTATTTTCATCATTCTTTAGGAGGATATCACGCAGCAAAACCTAGAAGAATGCAACAGTTATTTGATTATCAAATAGCAAAAAACAATATGGAAGTTTTGGATATGTTGAATGTAAAATATATTATCCAAACAGATAAAGAAGGAAAAGAATTCCCGACAGTAAATCCAAATACAAACGGAAATGCATGGTTTGTAGGTTCAGTACGATTAGTGAACAGACCAGATGATGTTATGAAAGCATTAGATAAAATCGATACAAAAAATGTTGCGGTTTTTAATGTTCATGATTATGAAGGTAAATTTAAAAGTGCCAGATTAAAAAAACAATGGGATACTACCGGAACTATTAAAGTTGTGGAATACAAACCAAACTACATTAAATATCAATCAGATAATAAAAAAGATGGTTTAGCGGTATTCTCTGAAATTTATTATAAAAATGGATGGAATGCCTATGTTGATGGACAATTAACAGATCATTTCCCTGTAGATTATGTTTTAAGAGCAATGGAAGTTCCGGGAGGAAAACATACTATCGAATTTAAATTTGAACCACAAGTTGTAAAAACCGGAGGAACGATTGCTTTAGCAAGTTCAATTGGAATGTTGCTACTTTTAATTGGTGGAGTTTATTTCGAAAGAAAAAACACCAGTAATAATAAGAATCAAGATAAAGCCTAAATTCTTTGCATGCGTATTTCAAAGATTTTTAAAATAATTCTTTTTATCATTTTTGATTTATTGGTATTTGCTTTTTTCGGAATTTATATGATGGGATACGATGACTTTTATAATGAAAGAAGATCAAAGAATTGTTGAAATAAAATCACTTTCTTATCTTGAAAGGTTAGAACGATTAATTATACTTATTGAAGTTTCCTATACATTACGTATTGCTAACAGAATTCCATTTAAATAAAAATGTTTCTTAGAACGCCTATTTACACTTCAAAATAATAAACCAAATTTTCATTGGAACAAAAAAAGCTCTTAATCATTACTTATTATTTCCCGCCAGCCGGGGGTCCCGGCGTACAGCGTTGGTTGAAATTTGTAAAATATTTACCTGAATTTAATGTTCAGCCAATTGTGTATGTTCCGGAAAATCCAACATATCCAATTATTGATGAGGGTTTGGTCAGTCAAATTTCAGACAAAGTTATTATTCTTAAAAATAAAATTTTAGAACCTTATCAATTAGCTTCTGTTTTTTCGAAGAATAAAACCAAGAAAATCAGTTCAGGAATTTTTCCTCAAAAGAAAAAGCAAACCTTTCTGGACAAGACATTTTTATGGGTGCGCGGAAATCTTTTTATTCCTGATGCACGTGTTTTATGGGTAAAACCATCTGTATCTTATCTCGAAAAATACATCAGGGAAAATAATATTGATACCATTGTAACGTCTGGCCCACCACATAGTTTGCATTTAATAGGTTTAGAATTAAAAGAAAAATTAAATGTAAAATGGTTTGCTGATTTCCGTGATCCGTGGACAACAATTGGATATCATAAAGCATTGCGTTTGTCAAATTACGCTGCTAAAAAACATAAAAAATTAGAAAGTAAAGTTTTAAATACTGCTGATACAATTATTGTAACCAGCAAAACAACCAAAGCAGAATTTGAAGCAATTACCAACAAACCAATTTCGGTAATTACAAACGGCTATGATATCGAAAATGTAGAGAAGCAAACTTTAGACACCAAATTTACTCTGGCGCATATCGGTTCATTTTTATCAGATAGAAATCCTCCTTTTTTATGGGAATGTCTGGTTGAATTACTAAAAGAAATCCCTGATTTTAAAAAGCATTTAGAAATTAAGTTAATTGGCGCTGTGAGTCAGGAAGTTTTAGATGCTATTTCGCAATTTAATCTAAAGGAATATTTGAATCTTTTAGGTTATGTTTCGCATCATGAAGCGATTGCTCATCAAAAAAAGTCACAGGTTTTGCTTTTAATCGAAATCAATTCTGAAGATACGAAAAGTATTATTCCGGGTAAATTGTTTGAATATATGGTTTCAAACAGGCCAATAATTGCTATTGGGCCGCAAGGTTCTGATTTTGCAGATATTATAAAAGAAACAAATACAGGAGTATTTTTTGATTATTCTGAAAAAGCGAAATTAAAAAGTGTAATTTTGGACTTTTATAATCAGTTTTTGGAAGGAAAATTACAGTCTAATGGCGTTGGTTTACAACAATATTCACGAAAAAACCTCACCAAACAATTAGCACAATTGATAAAGTAAAAAGCAATAACAATATCAAAAAGAAATAACAATTTAAAAATTCATAAGAGAGTAGGAAATCAACGATCTACAATCAAAAATCTGCAATCAAAAACATGGGTATTGTTTTAAATCAGTCTTTCAAAAATACTATAATTACTTATATAGGTTTCGGTATCGGAGCCATTAATACACTTTATTTATATCCTGTTTTTTTAGGTGCAACTTATTATGCTTTAACCAACTATATTCTTTCGGCAGCAAATGTTATTATGCCTTTATTTGCTATTGGAATGCAAAATACGCTGGTAAAATTTTATTCACAGTATAAAACAGAAGAGGAAAGAGAGCAGTTTCTGTCCTTTACAGCTTTGTTTCCCGTTTTAATGTGTATTCCTTTAGGAATTATCGGAATTTTTTTCTTTGATGATATTACCGCTTTTGTATCTAAGGAAAATCCTGTTGTAAAAGAGTTTATGTATTTAATTCCGTTTATTGGAATTTGCATGGCGTATTTTGAGATTTTTTATGCCTGGGCACGGGTTCATATGCACTCTGTTTTTGGAAATTTTATTAAAGAAGTTGGTTTAAGATTATTCTCAACAGTAGCTTTGGTAGGTTTATATTTTGACTGGATAACATTAGTGCAGTTTGTTTATTTAACGGCAGCGATATATTTTATTGCGTTTTTAATAACCATGTTTTATGCATTTTACATTAAAAAGCCTAAGTTTCAGATTAATATTCCTCAGAATGTAAAAGATGTAATGGAATATACTTTCTTCATTATTCTTTCAGGAAGTGTGGCCAATTTACTTTTAGATGGTGATAAATTGATGCTGAATCAATACATGAAAATTGAGAATATTGCCTATTATTCTGTAGCAACTTACATTGCTTTGGTAATTTCGGTTCCAAGTCGCGCAATGCACCAAATTGTATATCCGATTACGGCAAAATTAATGCACGACAACAAACACGACGAATTGAATGACTTATACAAAAAGACATCGATAAATTTACAAATGGTTGGTGGTTATGTAATGTTATGCATTTTTGTAAATATCAATCAATTGTATGAATTAGTTCCAAAAGAATACAGCGGAGGAATTTCAGTTGTATTTATGATTGGTTTATCGAAATATTTTGATTTGATATTAGGAAACAATAACGCTATTATTTTTAATACGAAATATTACAGAATGGTGTTGTATTTAGGACTGCTTTTAGTGTTTTTAACAATAGTCTTAAACATGATTTTTATTCCAATTTTTGGAATTACAGGCTCTGCATTTGCGACTTTATTATCTATTACATTATATAGTTTGGCAAAATTACTTTTTGTGGTAAAAAAGATCGATTTATACCCATTTACAAAACAAACTATTTATTCAATGCTACTAACTTTTGTATTGTTTTTAATGTTTTATTTTTGGGAATTTCCTTTTTATCAATTAATTAGTATTGCTTTAAAATCGATATTGGTAACAATTCTGTATGTTTATCTGAACTATAAATTTGATATTTCTCCGGATATCAACAAGGTAATTGATGGCCTTTTAAGGAAAGTAGGTTTTAAAATTTAGTACGATTTTATTGAGAAAACAGAAAGTAATCTAAATTCAATTCTATTTTGTTTTATATTTGTTAGAAGGATAACTAACTTATTTATAACAGGATATGAAAAATAAATTACTTTTTTTTCTAGTATTGTTTGTTGTTTTATTTTCTTCCTTTGCTATTGCCCAAAATGATACCATAAACGCGGCACAGAAAACTGTTTCATTAAAAGGATATCCGGTTTCGCCTTTTAAGGACACACTTTTTTATGTTTATAATAAAGTTGGTTCTTTTTCTGCAGAGAACAGGGCAAATGCTATTACAGAAAAAATCAGAAAACTTTATCATGATTCTTTTTTTGAATCAGATTCTCTTGTAGTTGTTCCTTCAGATATTTCTCAGGACATCACGTACAAAAGCGATTTTATTATCATGTCTATTTTGGATATTGATGCAAAACTCGAAAATCAAACCACTGCTTATATTGCAAAACGAAATCTGAATTTAATCAAAAAAGCAGTTATTTATCAAAATGAAAACTATTCGCAATTACCTAAACGATTTGGATATACAGCATTATTAATTTTAATTATTGGAGTTGTTTTGTTTTTGGTTGGAAAGATTTTCAATCGTATAAAACTTTATCTTTTAAAAAATAGCGACAGGTATTTTAAAGGCTTTAATTATAACAATATCAATATCCTTTCGCCGCATAAACAGCAGTTTTTGTTGATGCGGTTGTTCGGCTTTATTAAGATCTTTACCTTGATTTTAATAGTTTATTTTTCGCTGCCTGTTTTGTTTAGCATTTTTCCTGCTACGGAAGCTTATACCACAACTTTATTGCGTTGGATTTTAACCCCTGCAAAATTAGCCGTAATGGGATTTGTTGGTTTCTTGCCAAGCTTGGTAACAATAATAGTTATTATTATCATTTTTAGATATTCTATAAAAATCATTAAGTTCTTTTTTGATGAGATAAAAAAGGAAAACATAAAAATTGATGGTTTTTATAATGATTGGGCAATGCCAACATTCAATATTATTCGGTTATTAATGTATGCTTTTATGCTCGTTATTATTTTTCCGTATTTACCGGGATCTGATTCTCCAATTTTTAAAGGTGTTTCGGTATTTGTAGGGGTTTTATTTTCATTAGGATCTTCAAACGCCATTGCAAATATGGTTGCGGGATTGGTAATTACTTATATGCGTCCGTTTAAAATTGGCGACTTTATTAAAATTGGCGATGTAAGCGGAGAAGTAATTGAAAAAACAGCATTAGTAACCCGAATAAGAACACCAAAATTAGAAGACATAACAATACCAAATGCGACCGTTTTATCAAGTACTTCAACCAATTTTTCTGCAAATACGAAGCAGGCTACAAATGGTCTTTTAATTCATACAACTGTTACAATTGGTTATGATGTTCCGTGGACAGCAATTCATAAAGCATTAATAGAGGCAGCATTAAAAACAGATATGATACAGAAAACACCGGAACCTTTTGTGCTGCAAACCAGTTTGGATGATTTTTATGTTTCTTATCAAATAAATGTCTATACAAAAGAACCTACAAAGCAACCCAGAATCTATTCTTCCCTGCATCAAAATATTCAGGATTCATTTAATGCTGCCGGAATTGAAATTATGTCGCCACATTATAATGCTTTGAGAGACGGAAATACAACAACGATTCCCGAGAACTATTTGGGAAAAGATTACGAAGCGCCATCCTTTAATATTAAAACTAAAGGTTAAAATGTTGTTGTACAGATAGAAATCTTAAAATTTTAACAGTGGTTATTTTGTTATTACTATTATAAAAATTAATTTTATATAAGAATTTATCATTCCTTTGATTGATTAAATAAAAAATATCTTATAAAATGCAATAAAAGTAAAGTTGAAATGTTTTTATTTAAAGAGCATTACTGATAGTTTTTACCAAAACATACATAGTCATAATACTCTTGGATTAATTTTAATTTGATAATTATGAAAAAAAGTCACCTTAGTCAGGAACAGAGCTTACAGGTATTTTCTAATATGATATCAAATAAAGTTCATAATGGATTTACGCTTGAAGAAAGAAATGACAAATTGCTTTTTGCCGTTCTTTCAAAAGGAGGAAAGGTCGTTAATCATGGTTTGAATTTTACCATTTTTTGCCTGACCTTAGGATTATGGTCATTTGCATGGCTTTATCTTACTTTGGAAGCATCAAAAAAGAAAAAAATACTGGTTGCTATTGACGAGGATGGTTTGCCGTTTGAAGAAAGATGTTTGGTTGCTTAAAAGAAATTAAATTTCAAAAAATAACTTCCAAATTCCAAATACGTGATTAGAGTGTATTGGAATTTGGAAGTTTTTATTTAGGAATATCTTAAAATAAGATTTGCTTTCCTGCAAGGTTTTCAAAACCTTGTAGGTATAGATTTAAATCACATAAAGTTTAAAATCTAAATATTGTAATACCTACAAGGTTTTGGAAACCTTGCAGGAATAAGAGTGTGATGGTTAGAATTTGGAATTTATTATTAAAGTTTATCTTTTAAATAAATTCCCGTTACAGATTCTTTTACTTTTACAATATCTTCAGGAGTTCCGGCTGCTAATAAATAACCACCGTTTTCCCCTCCTTCAGGACCTAAATCAAGAATCCAGTCGGCGCATTTTATCAGGTCAAGATTGTGTTCAATTACAATTATAGAATGTCCTTTTTCAATTAGTGCATCAAACGAAGCCATTAACTTTTTGATGTCATGAAAATGTAAACCCGTTGTTGGTTCATCAAAAACAAATAAAGCTTTATCTTTTGTGGCACCTTTTACTAGAAATGAAGCCAGTTTAATACGTTGTGCTTCACCGCCGGAAAGGGTAGAAGAAGATTGTCCTAATTGCACATATCCCAAACCAACATCCTGAAGCGGCTGTAATTTTTGAGTGATTTTGGTTTGTTTATTTTTTTCGAAAAAAACAATAGCATCATCAATAGTCATAGTCAGAATATCGTTGATGTTTTTTTCGTCAAAATTAATTTCCAGAATCTCTTTTTTGAAACGTTTTCCTCCACAAGTTTCACATGGCAACGAAACATCGGCCATAAATACCATTTCGACGTTTATAGAGCCTTCTCCTTTACAGGTTTCACATCGGCCGCCATCTACGTTAAAAGAAAAATGTTTGGCCTGGTAACCTCTTATTTTGGATAATTTTTCTTTGGCATACAAATCACGAATGTCATCATACGCTTTAATGTAAGTTACAGGATTTGATCTCGAACTTCTTCCAATTGGGTTTTGATCAACATATTCGATATGTTTTATTTGCGAAAAAGAACCTGTTATATCGCTAAACTGACCCGCTTTTTCGGCTGCGCTTTCCAGTTTTTTCTGCATTGCCGGAAACAAAATTTTCTTAATTAAGGTACTTTTTCCGCTTCCTGAAACTCCGGTAATTACCGTTAAAACATCCAAAGGAAAGGTTACATTAATATTTTTTAAATTGTTTTCTCTGGCGCCAATAATGTCAATATGGTTTTTGAATTTCCTTCTTTTCTTCGGAACTGAAATTTCTAAATCACCATTTAAATATTTGGCAGTTAAAGATTCTGATTTTAAAATTTCATCATAAGTTCCCTGAGCGACAAGGTTTCCTCCAAAAGTTCCAGCTTCCGGACCAATATCGATAATCATATCGGCAGCTTTCATAATATCTTCGTCATGCTCAACGACAATCACCGTATTACCTAAATCACGAAGTGAAAGCAAAACTTTAATCAGTCTTTCAGAGTCTTTTGGGTGTAAACCAATACTTGGTTCGTCGAGAATATACATCGAACCAACCAAACTACTTCCTAATGAAGTGGCCAGGTTTATACGTTGCGATTCTCCTCCTGAAAGTGTAGCAGAGTTTCTGTTTAAGGTTAAATAATCTAAACCAACTTCTGTTAGAAATGATAGACGATTGTTTATCTCAAGCATCAAACGTTTTGCGATCTGCTGTTCGTAAACATTCAGTTCAAGATTTTTGAAAAAAGTAACCAAATGTTTAATTGGTAAATCAACTAAATCAGAAACAGTTTTGCCACCAATTTTTACATACGAAGCTTCTTCTCGTAAACGCTTTCCGCGACAAGCGTGACATTTTGTTTTTCCGCGGTAGCGAGACAACATCACACGATTCTGAATCTTATAATTTTTTTCTTCAAGTTCTTTAAAGAAGCCGTTTAATCCCTGAAAATATTTGTTTCCTGTCCAGATTACATCTTTTTGTTCATCTGAAAGTTCGAAATATGGTTTATGAATAGGGAAATCAAATTTATAGGCATGTTTTACCAATTCGTCTTTGTACCAGCTCATACTATCGCCTCGCCAAGGGTAAATAGCACTTTCAAAAACGGATAAAGAGGTATTTGGAACAACTAAATCAGCATCAATACCAATAATATTTCCGTAGCCTTCGCAAACCGGGCAAGCACCATATGGATTATTAAAGCTGAACAAATGTACGTTTGGTTCCAGAAATGTAATTCCGTCCAATTCAAAATTATTAGAATAGGAGAATCTTTTATCTGTACCTAATTCCTGTAGATAACAAATTCCTTTTCCTTCAAAAAAAGCTGTTTGCACGGCATCTGCAAGACGATTGTAGAATTCTTCTTCATCCTTAACAACAATTCTGTCAATGATCAATAAGATATCTTTATTGTCTAATTTATGAAGATCTGTTGGCGTGAACTCGTCCAGACGAACCATTTCGTTATCAACCAGAATACGGGCAAAACCTTGTTGCAAAAGCACTTTAAGTTTGTCCTCGAGTTGGCGTCCTTCTTCAAGATGAATAGGAGAAAGTAATAGCCATTTGCTGTCTAATTCGAAATTTTTCACATCAGAAACAACATCGGTAACAGTATTTTTTTTGACTTCCTGACCTGAAATTGGCGAATAAGTACGGCCAATTCTGGCAAACAAAAGTTTGATATAATCGTAGATTTCAGTTGAAGTTCCAACTGTAGAACGAGCGTTTGTTGTATTTACTTTTTGCTCAATGGCAATTGCCGGAGCAATCCCTTTAATATATTCTACTTTTGGTTTGTCTAATCTGCCTAAAAACTGGCGAGCATAGGATGATAAACTCTCCACATAACGACGCTGTCCTTCAGCATATAAAGTATCAAAAGCCAGACTCGATTTTCCTGAGCCTGAAAGCCCTGTAATGACTACAAGTTTGTTTCGTGGAATAGCAACATCTACATTTTTTAAATTATGTACCTGCGCTCCTTTAATGATGATATTATGTTTGGGGTCTAGTGTAGAAAGATCAATTTGCATAAAAAAAGTCAATTTTTACAAAAGTAATCAATTTTGAATTGAGTTTTGTTAATGAGATTGTTACAAATTTTAACTAATTGCTTAGCTGAATAATTTTGTTTCACGCAGATTTTGCAGATCTGAGCAGATTTTAAATTAAAAATAAATAATCTGCGTCCATCTGCTTAAATCTTTTAAATCTGCGTGAAATAAATTACGATTCTTTGTGTATTTAAATGAAGTGAAATGCCTTTTTAGGATTCCAAAATCTATGTTTCTATGTGTTTAAATTAATTATTGTTTTAATAGAAAAATACCCTATTTTAGAACTGCTTTAATACTATTTTAATATTCTGACCAAATTTTGAAAACTAAACTTTTTATTCTTTGTTTTTTAATGGGTTTTGTCCTGTTTTCTCAGGAATTACCGCCAATTGTAAAATATCCTTCAACTGTTTACGGTGCCGGAAATCAAAGCTGGATGATTTCGCAGGACGACCAAAATCGCATGTATTTTGCCAATAATGATGGACTTTTAGAATATAATGGCACAAATTGGGAGTTATATCCAACACCTAATGAAACCATAATGCGTTCTGTAAAAGTAATCGACAACAAGGTTTATACAGGCTGTTACATGAATTTTGGTTACTGGACAAGACAGACAAACGGAAAATTAAAATATACTTCGCTAAGTGATACAATCAGGAATAAAATCCTGGATGACGAACAGTTTTGGAACATTTTAAAATACGATCAATGGATATTATTTCAGTCTTTGAACCGAATTTATATTTATGATACCAAGACAAAAAGCTTTAAAATTATTTCACCTAAAAATGGTGTTATAAAATCATTTAGCACTAAAAATTCAATTTATTATCAAACCATAAACGAAGGTCTTTTCGAAATAGAAGGAGGAAAGGGAAAATTGATTTCTGATAACCCAATTCTGAAAAAATATACAATTGTCAATGTTTTTACAATTGATGATGGTTTGCTGATTCAGACGCAATTAGACGGATTTTATAAACTTACAGGAACAGCTTTAACGCCTTTTGCAACAGAAGCTGATGCACAGATAAAATCGGGTTTTGTGTACAGTAGTCAAAAACTTCATGACGGAAGTTATGCTTTGGGAACGGTTTCTAACGGAATTTTTATTTTATCGAATACGGGAAAATTAAATTATCATATTTCGCAAAGCAAAGGACTGAGCAACAATACCGCTCTGTCTTTGTTTGAAGATAAAGATCAGAATGTTTGGGTGGGTCTGGATAACGGAATCAATTGCATCAATCTGCAAACGCCTGTGCATAGTTTTACAGACGATACAGGGGTTTTAGGAACCGTTTACGCCTCAATCTCTCACAACGGAATGCTTTATGTGGGAACAAATCAGGGATTGTTTTGTAAAAAATACCAAAGCAAAGATAATTTTCAGTTTATAAACGGAACAAAAGGACAAGTTTGGTCGTTGTTTGCTTATCATAATACGCTTTTTTGCGGTCATGATTCGGGAACTTTTATTGTAGAAAATACTTCGGCCAATACTATTTTCAGAGGCTCGGGAACATGGAAGTTTGAGCCTTCGCCAAATAATAAAAATATTTTGCTTCAGGGAAATTACTACGGGATTTCGGTTTTAGAGAAAGTCAATAAGCAATGGAAATTCAGAAATAAAATAGAAGGTTTTAATTATTCATCAAGATATTTTGAAATAACGCCAAATCTTGAAGTTTATGTAAGTCATGAATACAAAGGGATTTTTAGATTCAAATTGGATAATTCGTTTTCAAAAATCAAAGAATTTCACACTTATTCTTCTCCAAAAAAAGGAAAAAATGCCAGTTTAACAAAATTTAATAATGCGATATATTACGCGTACAAAGGCGGGATTTTTAAATTAAATCCCAAAACAAAACAGTTTGAAAAGGATAAATTATTAAGTTCTATTTTTGAAAAAGACGAATATACTTCGGGTAAATTAATTGTAGATCAGTCGAATAAAATCTGGCTGTTTTCTAAAAATTACATTCATTATTTTTCTGCAAGCAAATTGAGTAATCAGTTAAAACAGAATGTAATTCCGATTCCGTCTTCTTTAACTAATTCGATGTTGGGTTTTGAGAATATTACACAAATTTCAAAATCAACGTATTTAATAGGAACTACAGATGGTTATTATACGCTTAATATTGAAGATTTGAGTTTTAAAAACTATGCTGTTTCTATTTCCGGTATTTTTATTAATAAACAAAACCAGATTTTAAAGAATGTTGTTTTAAATGATGAAGGGAGTTTTAAATCAAATGAAAATAATATTACTTTAAATTACACCGTTCCGGAATACAACAAATACATCAATTCTGAATATCAATATTTATTAGAAGGTTTTCAGAATGAATGGAGCGAATGGAGCACGAAATCTTCGGTTAATTTTAAAAACCTGTCTCCGGGAAAATACACGTTCAAAGTTCGGGCGAAATACGCCAATACACTTTTGCAAAACACGGCAACTTATACGTTTGTGGTTTTAAAACCTTGGTATTTAACCAATCTGGCGTGTTTTATTTATTTGCTGCTGTTGATTGTCATTGGTTATTTTATTAATAAAGCCTATCGTAATTTTTATCAAAAGCAAAAAGAGAAATTAATTGAAGAAAACAATCTTTTGCTTGAGATTAAAGAGCTTGAAAACGAACAGCAATTAATGAAACTCAGAAACGAGCAATTATCCCAGGATGTTGATAATAAAAATAGGGAATTGGCAGTCTCGACAATGAGTTTAAATAGCAAAAACGAACTTTTGGCTTTTATAAAAGAGGATTTAAAAAAGACTTCGCAAGACGATAATAAAAACATCAAATCTGTTATAAGAACCATCAACGATAATATTACCGAAGAAGATTCCTGGAAGGTTTTTAAAGAAGCTTTTGATAATGCCGATAAAGATTTCCTAAAGAGAATTAAACAATTGCATCCATTACTTACTCCGAATGATTTGCGACTTTGTGCCTATCTTAGACTGAACCTTTCATCCAAAGAAATTGCGCCTCTGTTTAATATTTCTGTTCGAAGCGTTGAAATTAAAAGATATCGTTTGCGTAAAAAAATGGATTTACAGCACGAAATCGGTTTAGTCGAATATATTCTTGCTGTATAGGAAGTCAGAAATTCCTTCAAAAACGCCTATACAACACCACAACATTAACGTTTTCTTGTATTTATTACACTTATTTGTTAAAGAAATTAACATTATGATTTTCTAGGTAAACCGAGCTATTTTTTGTCATATATTAAATTTAAGTAATTTTTTTTGTGATGTATGTTTTTTGTTGTGGTTAGTTTTATCGTATTCTTAAAAGTATAGGATATTTTAGCTTCAATAAAAAACTAACTAATTATGAAACCAAAATTATTATTAATAGTATTGTTACTGTTTACATCTTTTGCGTTCTCGCAAACTTTTGATGTAAACGGAACTGTACTGGATGGCTCAGGTTTATCATTGCCTGGCGTAAATGTAAAAGTTAAAAGTTCGTCTCAAAGCACAACCACAGACTTCGACGGATCTTTTAAACTGAGCGGTGTTTCAAACGGCACCACACTTGTTTTAAGTTATATTGGTTACCGAACGCAGGAAGTTGTGGTTTCAGGACCAAAAGTTACTGTTAAGATGAGCGACGACACCAGATCTTTAGACGAAGTTGTTGTCATAGGGTATGGTAGTCAAAAGAAAAGAGAGCTAACAGGAGCAGTTTCTGTTCTGGATAGTAAAACACTTGATATCCTGAAACCTGCAAGAATTGAGCAGGCTTTACAAGGAACAATTTCGGGTGTAAACGTTACAACACAATCCGGAGCTCCGGGCGCACCTATAGACGTTCGTATTCGTGGTATTGCTACAAATGGACAAAACGGACCCACTACGATTATTGACGGCTATGTTGGAGACCTGAATGTTTTAAACCCGAACGATATTGAAACCATAACGGTTTTAAAAGATGCTCAAGCAGCCATTTATGGAACGATTGGTGCAAACGGTATTATTTTGGTTACAACCAAAATGGGAAAGAAAAACTCAAAAACAAGAATTTCTTTTAATAGCTACACCGGATTTCAGGAGGCTTCGAGAAAATTGTCGATCCTTGATGCTACAGAATACGCTTTATTATTAAATGAAAGTTATGCCAATGGCGGAAGAGCACTTCCTTATCCAAATGTAAGTGGCTTAGGAAAAGGAACAGACTGGCAAAAAGAAGTTTTAGGAAAAGGTGTTCCGTTATTAAACAGCGATTTGACCATTTCAGGAGGATCTGAAAAAATCACCTATTCTATTAGTGGCTCACACCTGGATCAGGAAGGTATTGTTGGCGGCGACAAATCAGGTTACCTGAGAAATACTGCCAGAATAGCATTAGGAGCAGATTTGAGTGATAAATTCAAGCTAAAAACGAATGTAATCTATACCTATTTTAACAGAAAAACAATTAATGAAAACGGATTAGGATCTGTATTATTTAATGCTTTAAACGTGCCGGCTACATTAAGTCCATACGATGCAAATGGCAATTTTACATTAGTGCCAAGCACAACAGGATTTGGAACAGAAATTATTAATCCGCTGGCACAAATAGAAAACACATACAACGATTATAATTATAAAAAACTAAACGGAAACTTTGGTTTAGATTATAAAATTTTTAAAGGATTTGTGTTATCAAGCTCCATAGGATTTAATACCGCAAATAGTGAAAGCAAAACATTTGATCCACAAATAAGTTATGGAGGAAAAGTTTTTGATGTTCAGAGAAGTTCTGTAACGCAAAGAACTGTAAACGATAATGACTATTCATTTGATATTTATGGAACTTATAATACTAAAATAGCAGAGAACCATAATATTACAGCAACATTAGGTAATACAATCTATAAACAATGGGGAAATTCTGCCGTTGCAACAGGTTATGATGTGCCAAATAATTCATGGGAGTTTGCAGATCTTTCTTTAACTAAAGGTTTGCCAACTGCTTTAAATACGGGTGGTTACGTTTACGATCAAAGAAGGATTTCTTATTTTGGAAGAGCACAATATGATTATAAAGGAAAGTATCTTTTTTCAGCAATGATCAGACGAGATTCCTCAACAAAATTTGGTCCGGGTAATAAAGTGGGTTATTTCCCGTCTTTTACAGCAGGATGGGTTGCTTCTGATGAAGGTTTTTTTGGAGAATCACAAACGTTTAACTTCTTAAAATTCAGAGTTAGTTATGGAACTTTAGGAAATGATCAAATACCGAATAATGGGTATTTAAGCATTTTAAATGGTGAAGCAACTTATGTATTTGATGGTTTATTAGTAAATGGTGCGGCAACGGGACAAATACCAAATCCGGATTTAAAATGGGAAGAAGCCAAAAAGTTTGATGTTGGTTTAGATTTAAGATTATTCAATGATAAAGTTTCTGTAGTTGCAGATTATTTTATCGATACCAGAAAAGATTTATTAATACCAAATATTCCGGTTTCAGGAATTATAGGAGTTGGTGCTCCGGGGGCAAGTGCTCCAACAATGAATGCTGGTACGGTGAGAAATTCAGGATTTGAATTTGCGATAGATTACAAAGAGAAATTTTCAGATTCATTTTCAATGACATTAGGTTATAATGTAACCTTTCTTAAAAATGAAGTTATAGAAGTAAATAACGGAACCGGTTTTATCGAACAAGGTTCTTTTGGAGTAGGTCAACCAGCTGCAGCCCGCATGGAAGCCGGAAAACCAATTGGATATTTTTATGGATATAAAACAGATGGAATTTTTCAGAATCAGGCCGAAGTTGAGGCTCATCCATCGCAATTAGCTCTAGGAGCAAATGCTTCTCCGGGTGATATTCGTTACGTAGACATAAATGGTGATGGAGTAATTGATAACAAAGACAGAACAGATATTGGCGATCCAATCGCAGATGCTACAATGGGTTTCAATATTCAGTTAAATTATAAAAACATTGATTTTGCCGTATATACATTTGCATCAGTAGGAAATGATATGGTTCGTAACTACGAAAGAACACTTTCAGATGCCAATCGTCTTGATTATGTTTTAGACAGATGGACAGGTGAAGGAACAAGTAATTCTGTACCAAAAGTAACTACAGGAGCTACAGCAAACAATGTGTTATCAGATTATTTTGTTGAAGATGCTTCTTATCTCAGAATTCAAAATGTACAATTAGGATATACACTTGATCCGAAAGTGACTCAAAAAGCTGGAATTACAAAGCTAAGACTTTATGCCGGAGTAAATAATCTATACACATTTACTAAATACAAAGGGTTTGATCCGGGTGCTTCATTTGGACCTACAAATCGAGACGGAGTTTCTCAATCGCCAATTGGTGCCGGAATCGATTACGGATTTTATCCTGTTCCAAGAACTTATTTATTGGGCTTAAACATTAATTTTTAATTTCAATTAAAATGAAAAAATATTTATTTACTACTCTGGTAATGATAACATTAATTCTAACTGTAACAACTTCTTGTTCAGACGAATTTGTGAATCCTAAACCCGAATATTCAATCGACTCTGAGAATTATTTTAATTCTAAAGAAGATTACGATCAGGCATTAATTGCCACTTATGATTTGCTGCAATCAACATATGTAAATGTTTTATTGGGAGAAATTGCTTCGGATAATACATTGGCAGGAGGAGAAAGTCCTACAGATGTAATTGGTTTTCAGCAAGTAGACGATATGATTCACACTGAAGTAAACAGTAACTTAAGAGATGTATGGAACTGGATGTTTGCAGGAGTTCAAAGAGCCAATTATATACTTGAATTTCAGAACAAAACAGATTTTGAAGGAAAAACACAGCTTATAGCCGAAACTCGTTTTTTAAGAGCGTATTACCAATTTGAATTAGTAAAATGGTTTGGTGGTATACCGATGAAAGGCGATGTGAGGTTTAAAATTGGAGATGAAAAAACAATTCCGCGTTCATCAGTTGAAGAAGTTTATGCTTCTATCGAGGCTGATTTGGTTTTTGCGTCGGCAAATTTATCTCCAATTGCAGCTCAAAAAGGTCGAGTTACAAAAGGGGCTGCTCAGGCATTATTAGGAAAAGCGTATTTGTTTCAGGGTAAATTTTCGCAGGCAGCCAGTACTTTACAAGCGTTGATAAATACATCACCTTATTCCTTAGAAACAGATTATAATAAAATGTTTGAATTAGATGGAGAAAACGGACCCGAATCTGTTTTTGAAGTACAGTATACAGATGTTGAAGGAGCAGGTTTTGGTTGTTTACAATGTAGTGAAGGAAACGTTGCCGTAGGTTTTAGCGGAATCAGAAATTATTCAGGACCAGTTTTCTCTTCCGGATTTAGTTTTAATCTTCCTACTCAGGAATCATCAGATGCTTTTGAAACCGGAGATAAACGTAAAGCAGTTGCTATTTTGGATATTGCAGCTTGGGCCGGGGCTAATAGTGGAGTAACTTATGGAAAAGGAAATGAGGATACAGGATTCTTCAACAGAAAATATCTTCCAAGAAAAAGAAGCTCAGATGCAGCCGGAGATTTGAATTTAACAAACCCGAACAACTACAGAGCAATTCGTTATGCAGATGTTTTATTAATGGCTGCAGAAGCTTATAACAGAGGTGAAATCGATGATGCAAAAGCCAGGGAATACCTTAATCAGGTTAGAAGACGTGCTTTTGGAGATAACAATCATGATATAACTGCTTCAGGAGCAGCCTTAACAGATTTTATTTTAGCAGAAAGAAGAGTAGAACTTTTTGGAGAAGGACATCGTTTTTTCGACTTGGTAAGAACCGGAAAAGCAGTGGGAACTATTCCTGGTTTTACAGCTAACAAAAACGAGTTATTTCCGCTTCCGATTGAAGAAATTCAGTTTGCAAATGGAAATTGGGAACAAAATCCTGGATATTAAAAAAACATCAATTATGAAAAAAATACATTCTATTATAAGTCTTTTCGTTTTGGCAGTATTTTTTAGCTGCTCAAGCGATAACAGCGATATTGATTTAGAAGGTTTAGGCGCTCCGACTAATGTATCGGCTTTGACCACAGTAACACAGGACAATACAGGTAAAGTTACCTTTGTGCCAAAAGGCGAAGGCGTAACACAATACAAAATTAGTTTTGGAGACGGAAGCGCAGATTCTGATTATATTGGAGCCGGATCAACAGTTGCACACGTATATAAAGAAGGCGTTTATAAGTCTAAAATTACGGCAATGGGACTTAACGGAAAAACTACCGAAGTAGAAAAAGAAGTAGTAGTTTCGTTTAAAGCACCGGAAAATTTAGTAGTTGAAATAACAAATGATTTAACGGTTTCTAAAAAAGTAACAGTTAAGGCAACCGCAGATTTTGCTTTGTTTTATGATGTTTATTTTGGAGAAACAGGAAAACCAGATCCAATTCCGGCAAACAATGGTGAATCTGTTTCGTATACCTATCAAAACCCGGGAGTTTACACGATTCGTGTGGTTTCAAAAAGTGCTGCCATTAAAACGACAGAATATACAGAGCAATTTGAAGCAATTTTAATTTTGGCACCCACTTCTGCAGCACCAACACCAACCAGATCTGCAGCCAATGTTATTTCATTGTTTAGCGATGCTTACACAAATGTACCAATGAGCACCTGGAGAACTTCATGGTCTGATGCTGTATTAGATGATATTAGTATTGCAGAAAATGCAGTAAAAAAATATTCAAATTTAAATTTTGTGGGTGCAGAGCCAACAGCCACAATAGACGCTTCGGCTATGACATATCTTCATATTGATGTCTGGTCTTTGGATTTTTCAGAATTCAGAATCAAATTAGTTGATTTTGGAGCAAATGGCGTTTATGAAACAGGAGGAGATAATGTAGAACATGAAATTAAAGTTACAGCTCCCGAGCAGGGAAAATGGGTAAGTTTAGATATTCCTTTAAGTGATTTTACAGGATTAACAACCCGCGCCCATATTGCACAACTAATTTTTTCAGGAAATCCTAGCGGAAGCCATACGGTGTACATCGATAATTTTTATTTCTATAAAGAACCGACTGAAGCGATTAAATTACCACTTGATTTTGAATCTTCTACTTTAACATATGCCTGGGGTGGTTTTGGAAATGTTGATGCATCAGTTATTACAAATCCAAATAAAACCGGAATCAATGTTTCTGATAAAGTTTTAAAATTAGACAAAAAATCAGGAGCAGAAACCTGGGGAGGGGCAAGCCTGAATTTAGAAAATACACTTGATTATACAAAAGGAACAACTGTAAAAATAAATGTCTGGTCGCCTAGAGTAGGTACCGATATTTTATACAAAATGGAACTTTCGACCTCTCCAAAAGATGGAAACGGTAATCCAACGGTATTTATAGAAGTAAAGGTAAAAACTACGGTAGCAAATGCATGGCAGGAATTAACCTTTGATCTTACAACGGCACCAGGTTTTAGCACAGGCATTAAATACGACAGAGTAATTTTATTTCCGGATTTTGGAAAAACGGGGGCAGGGGAAACTTTTTACTTTGATGACATCAAACAATCCAATTAAAAGAAGAAATCATGAACAAAAAAATAATCATAAAGATAGTATCCTTATTTACGATTCTCCTTATGGCGGGTTGTCAGAAAGATGATTTCGCATTTGGGTCAATAGATACGCCAACAAATCTTCAGCTAACTGCTGAAATTGTTGGAAAAACAGCCGATGCTCCAGATGGAGACGGTTCGGGAATGGTAAAATTAACCGCAACTGCAGATAATGCAATTTCATATAAATATGTATTTAGCGACGGAACATCTGAAAATTCACCAAACGGCAAGTTTACCAAACGTTTTACAAAAACAGGAGTAAACACTTATACTGTAACGCTCATTGCTACGGGCAGAGGAGGAGTAGCATCAAATACTACCCTTGATGTTACAGTTTTAAGCAACTTTAGTGACGACGAAGCGGTTCAATTCTTAACGGGTGGAACTTCTAAAAAATGGTATTGGTCAGCTTCAGAACCAGGGCATTTAGGCGTAGGTCAAAATGATGGTGATGAGACTAAAAATTTCTATCCAAACCATTATCAGGCCGGAGCTTTTGAAAAAGCAGGTTCGCCGACAAGTAGTTGTTTGTATGACAATGAATTGACTTTCTCTCTTGATGGTGACCAATTAAAATACCAATTAAATAACGGAGGAGCAACATTTTTTAATACTGCATTTGCAAGCGTAGCAGGAGGAAGTGGATCAAGTGATTCTTGTTTGACTTATGATACCGGCGGAATAAAAACCGTTTCTTTAAGTCCTTCAGAATCTGTTGTGACAAAAAATAAAGATCATGTTAAGCAAACTCGCGGAACAATGATGAACTTCTCTGACAACGGATTTATGGGGTATTATATTGGTCAGAATTCATATGAAATTCTATCTATAACAGCCAACAGAATGGTAGTTAGAGCTGTAATGGGCGGTAATGCTTCATTAGCATGGTACCATATTTTTACGACTACAAAACCAGTTCAAAATACAGGCCCAGAGGTTGATTATACCAATTTAGTATGGTCAGACGAATTTAATGTTGACGGAGCTCCGGATGCAACAAAATGGAATTACGATCTAGGAAGAGGACCTAATAATGATGGCTGGGGAAATAATGAAAAACAAAACTATACAAATTCAGCATCAAATGTTATTGTTGAAGGCGGAAGCTTAAAAATTACCGCTAAAAAAGAAGCTTCCGGAGGTGTAGAGTATTCTTCGACAAGACTAAAATCGGATGGTAAATTTAAGTTTACGTACGGAAAAATTGAAATCCGCGCCAAATTGCCTATCGGAAAAGGAACATGGCCTGCAATCTGGATGCTTGGATCTAATTTCTTAACCAAACCATGGCCGGCTTGCGGAGAGATTGATATTATGGAACACGTAGGAAACAATCAAGATGTTATTTTAAGTACGCTTCATTACCCGGGACATTTTGGTGGCGGCGGAAACACGGGTTCTAAAACGATTCCAAATGTTTCGACAGAATTTCATGTTTATAAAGCAATTTGGAGTCCGGCATCGGTAACTACTTATGTCGATGATGTACAAATTCACAAAGTTGCCAATGATGCCACTCTTCCGTTTAATAGCGATTTCTTCTTAATATTAAATGTAGCGATGGGAGGAAATTTAGGTGGTACTATTGATCCCGCCTTCACACAATCGACAATGGAGATTGACTATGTAAAAGTTTATCAATAGATTATAATTAATTAGTAGAAAGTATTAGAAGGTCAGTTCAGGCTGGCCTTCTAATTTTTAAAATTTAAAACTATACGATGAAAAAAATAGTTGTACTAATAATGTTCTTAACGGTTAGTTTTTGCTTTGCACAAAAGGTAGAGAGAAAACTAATTTGGGAGGAAAATTTCAATAAAAAGAAAATAAATGAAGCCGTTTGGAATTTTGAACTCGGTGATGGATGCCCAAATTTATGCGGTTATGGAAACAATGAAAGACAAATTTATACCAAAACCAATCATGAAATCAAAGACGGTAATTTAATTATCGAAGCCAAAAAAGAAGGAAATAAATATACTTCGACAAAAATCACAACCAAAGGCAAAAAAGAGTTTTTGTATGGTCGTATCGAAGCAAGAGCTAAACTTCCGGTTGGTCATGGTTTATGGCCGGCATTCTGGATGCTGGGTGCCAATATTGATGCCGTAAAATGGCCTAAAACAGGCGAAATAGACATATTAGAATATATTGGCCGTGATCCGCACATGGTATATACTACATTGCATACACAAGATAGTCACGGAAACACAATCAATACAAAAAGAACTGAGTTTCCAACTATAGAAGAAGGGTATCATGTTTATGCCATTGAATGGACAAAAGAAAAGATTGATTTCTTTGTTGATACCACTTTGGTTTATACCTTCAATCCCGAAGTTAAAAACGAAGATACATGGCCTTTTAATAAACCATTTTATATAATTGTAAATTTAGCTATCGGAGGTAATTTTGGAGGACCAGATGTAGATGATTCTATATTGCCTCAAAAGTATCATATAGACTATGTTCGTGTCTATCAATAAAAAAATAAATACTAATAATACTACTAAAAAGCAGGTGTAAGTTGTTTAAAATAAGATATTTAAATTATTTATGCCTCTTTTTTTAATTTGTTAAAACATTCTAATTCTTTCATATTATTAAGCACTTTCATGGCAAAGTTTAATTTTAATGTATCTTATTTGTAATTTTATTATTAATTATTACTCCATTCATTTGCTTTTTAAAAAAAATATTTGTTAAATTTGGACTCAATATTAACATAACTCAAGATAGGCCTATTACATAAAATTACTTTTTAGAAAAATTACTCCAAATTTTAATCAAAAACTAAAAAAGTAGTATTATGGCTGATCTGCATATTCCAGACGCTCTATTGGTAAAAAACTATGTCGAAGGCAATGAAAATGCTCTTGCGACATTGATAAAAAGGCATGAGTCTAAGATATATGGATTTATATATTCTAAGATAGCTGATAGAGATATTTCAAATGATATTTTTCAGGATACATTTATTAAAGTTATTAAAACTTTAAAATCCAATTCATATAATGAAGAAGGTAAATTTTTACCTTGGGTTATGCGAATTTCTCACAATTTAATTGTAGATCATTTCCGCAAAACCAAAAAAATGCCAATGTATAGAGAAACAGAAGAGTTTTCTATTTTTTCAATTATGTCTGATGATTCATTAACAATCGAAAATAAAATGATTTTTGATCAGGTTGAAGTAGATCTCAAAAAGATAATTGAAGAGCTTCCTGAAGATCAAAAAGAAGTTCTTGTAATGCGTATGTATCAGGATATGAGTTTCAAAGAAATTTCAGAACTTACAGGTGTAAGTATCAATACTGCATTAGGAAGAATGCGTTATGCCTTAATGAATTTAAGAAAAATAATTGATAAACATCAAATTATTTTAACCAACTAATAATATTTTGAGCATTAGTGCGTTATACTATTATAAAACATTTTTGATAGTATGGCGAAAATTTACTCTAAGAAAGCATTAGCTTCTAAAAACTTAAAACCTAAGAAAGAAGTAGTTTCTTTTCTATTAAACTATTCACAAGCTCTTACAGTTGTGAAAATTGAAGATAAAAGTTTTGAGATTATAGCTAATTAAACAGCCCACTACTATTGGTCGGATGTTTCGAAAGAAAAACCAAATGGTCGTTTTGGTTGAAAGCTCACTATTTGTATGTAAATACAAGTAGTGAGTTTTTTTTTGATCGTAATTTTAAGTCTCTTTTTTTCGCTATTGTTATCGTAATGTTTTCTAACTTTTAATAAAATAATTTTCAGGATCTCCTCTTGATTTAATGTCTGAGTTTGTTAAAGTTTGATATTTTAATTGATTTTTATTGATTTATTCAATATTTGTTTTATTTTAGTTAAAAAGTTTTTTTTTATTCATGTAAATTACTTTATTGAAGAGTTTTTCGTATTAAAAAACTTTGAATAGTAAAAATTGTTCAAAACTAAGCTAAATGTCAGATAAATAAATGTTTAACCAATAACCAATAATTTATGAAGAAAAATTACACTACTCTATTTCATTTTATTTGTTGCGCATCTTAATATATTGTTAAGCAAAAGATTTTTTTGCGTACTAATACTATAAGTGCTATTTGTCCCCAAAAGCGACTATAAATAACCACAATAGCCGTTCAAATCTATTTAACAACCAAACTAAAATGAAATGAAAAAGAAACTAAAAATATTATCAATTTTACTATTGATAAACTACGCAGCATTTGCTCAAAAAGAGGAAATCAAAGAAGCGCAATCTTATTTTGATAAAGGAAAACCTGAAGAAGCTTGTGCTATTTTAAAAAAAGTAGAATACTTAGTAATTAATGCACCCGATGAGGTAAAATCCGATTTCTTTTTTACAAAAGGAAATGTTTATAAGGATTTGGCAACCAAAAACATAGATGCTGCAGCAAATTTCGCAATAGCTTCTGGTGCGTATCAGGATGTGCTTTTGTATGAAAATGATTCCCGCAATTACAAATACGCTTTTAAAGCAAATTTAGCTTTAAAAGAAATGAAGTCTAAACTTGTAGATGGAGCATACAATGATTTTAAAGCAGGAAAATACAAAGAAAGTGCAGATAAGAGTAACGAAGTTTACCAGTTTGATAAAAAAGATACACTAAACTTGCTTAATGCAGCTTCGGCTTCCTTAGCAGGCAAAGACTATTCTTCTGCAATTAAATATTATGAGAAACTAAAGAAAATAAATTACAGCGGAAAAGGGATAATGTTTTACGCTACCAATAAAAAAACAAAAGCAGAAGAATCTTTTATTTCCAGAAGCGCGAGAGAATCAAATATCGCTGCTGGTCTTTATGAAAAGCCAAGAGATGTTTGGCCACCTTCTAAAAAAGAAGAAATTTTAAACTCATTGGCATTTTCTTATATGGAAACAAAAGATTATACCAATGCCGAAAAATATTATGAAGAAGGAATACAGTTAAATCAAAATTGTATAGACTGTTATATCAATCTTGCTTATGTCAAAATCCAATTAAAGAGAGTATTAGTAGATCAGATGGCTTTACTTGGCAATAGTCCGCAGGAGATGAAAGAATACGATAAACTAGATGCTAAAAAAGATGAAATAGTACGAAGCGCAATTCCATATCTTAAAAAAGTATTAGTCATCGAACCAAAAAATGAAGACGCTTTTAAATCGCTTTTAGGAATTTACAGATCACTCGATATGACGACAGAATACAACGCCTTAAAAAGTAGTCAATAAATGAACAAACACGAATTTCACGAATTGACACTAATTACTATTTTGTGAAATTAATTTCCCAAAGTAAGTTTAACAATTTAGATTTGTGCCAATTAGTGAAATTCGTGTTATAATATATGTATCACTTTTAGATTTTCTTTTTAAGAGCTTCTTCTATTATCGATTTTTTGCCAATTGTTCTCGTAATAATATCTTTCTCTAAACTCCAGCCTCTTGCAGGCGAATATTCACGTCCGTACCAAATAATTTGCAAATGCAAATCGTTCCATGTTTCTTTAGGAAATAATCGTTTAGCATCTTTTTCAGTCTGAACCACGTTTTTTCCGTTCGAAAGATTCCACCTGTACATCAATCTGTGAATGTGCGTATCAACCGGAAAAGCAGGAACTCCAAAAGCCTGAGACATTACCACACTTGCTGTTTTATGTCCAACAGCCGGTAAAGATTCAAGCGCCTCAAAACTCTGCGGAACCTCACCATTATATTTATCAATCAAAATTTCAGATAAACCATGAATTCCTTTCGATTTCATAGGTGATAATCCACACGGACGAATAATTTCCTTAATTTCTTCCACCGACATTTTCACCATATCATACGGATTGTCAGCCTTGGCAAAAAGCAAAGGCGTAATCTGATTTACACGAACATCGGTACATTGCGCAGATAACAAAACAGCAATAAGTAAAGTATAGGGATCTTTATGATCTAGCGGAACAGGTATAGTAGGGTAGAGTTCTTTTAACGTATTTATAACAAATTGTACGCGGGCTTCTTTATTCATTTCCGTATTTTTATTGATGTAAAAATAGCATAATTTTCATGATGTGCCTAATCCAGCTTTCCGTTACAACTCCTCATTGTCAAAGTAACATTTTTAAGCATTAACAAGAGCTTCTTCCAGTCGCTTTCTTAATGCAAAAAATGTAAACTTTCACAATTCCGGGGTTTTCACTACAATCTGGGGCATGAAAAAAGTTATGAGTTAAGAGTTAGAAAGTTATGAGTTTTCAGTCGCAGTTTTCAGCACAAAGCTTTGCGAACTTTACATTGAAAATGTACCGACAATTAAGAAAACTTTCTATAAAAACTTTGCGACCTTTGCGGTTAAATTTGCACAGTATAAGGAAATTCAAAATAAAAATAAAAAATATGACAACATTAAAAGCAGGCGATAAAGCACCAAATTTTTCAGGAACAGATCAGGACGGAAAAACACATAAGCTGGCAGATTATGCCGGAAAAAAGTTAGTAGTTTTCTTTTATCCAAAAGCAAGTACACCTGGCTGTACCGCAGAAGCCTG
Organism: Flavobacterium sp. MEB061; assembly: GCF_000834715.1. Taxonomy (NCBI): domain Bacteria; kingdom Pseudomonadati; phylum Bacteroidota; class Flavobacteriia; order Flavobacteriales; family Flavobacteriaceae; genus Flavobacterium; species Flavobacterium sp. MEB061. Next base: position 45,484 of record NZ_JXQR01000015.1, read on the forward strand.
TGATTTAAGAGATAATTTTGAGCGTTTTAAAGCCAATAATTATGAACTTTTGGGAGTAAGTGCCGATAGTGCAAAAGCACAATTAAAATTCAAAGACAAATATGAATTTCCTTTTCCATTATTAGCAGACGAGGACAAGTCTGTAATCAATGCTTTTGGCGTTTGGGGGCCAAAGAAATTCATGGGAAAAGAATATGACGGAATACATAGAACAACTTTCGTAATCGATGAAAACGGAATTATCGATGAGGTAATTTCCCAGGTAAAAACAAAAGAGCACGCAGCGCAGATTTTGAAATAAGCTTTTATTGGTTTCTAGTTTCACGTAGAGACGCACAGCAGTGCGTCTTCATATTGTGTTAGACGCACTGCTGAGACGGGATCTTTGTCAAAGTTTTAAACTTTGACAAAGATTAAACGTAACAATTGTCAGGCAAAGACAAAAAATCCGCGTCAATCTGCGTTTTCGCAACGCGAATCCGCGTCATCTGCGTTCAAACAAGATTGCAGTAAAACTTAAAACAAAAATCAAAAAAAAATCCCCGAAGAAATTTTTCGGGGATTTTTTTTTAAGCGTTTTGTTCCAGTTCCTTTTCCGGATGATATCCAAAAAGGTGGTGCTCCTTTATTATTTCCGGAATACCTGCAGGAAGCATATGTTCCCAGCCTGTTTTTCCCTGATTGATCATTTTTAAAACTTCGCGAGAGAAAACTTCCAGATTATTTGGGTCATAATTAGCGATATCCACTACTTTTCCGTTGAATTTAAAGAATTTGTATAATTCTTTCATTCTTGGATGTACTTTTAAATTGCTTGAATTCATTAATACACCATTTTCATCCAGCATTGGGTATAAGAAAACTTTCATATCGCGGTAAAATAATTTTCCGAAAGCTTCCAGAATTCCTCCACTTAAATGACGATAATATTTTTCATCAAAAATATCAACAAGATTGTTAACTCCCATTGCCAATCCCATTCTCGCTTTGGTATAATTAGCAAAATATTCAACCACTTTATAATATTCCTGGAAATTCGAAATCATAACGGTTTGACCAAGCGAACAAAGCAATTCGGCTCTGTCCATAAAATCGCGTTCATCAATTTCACCATCCGAACGTAAATTAGAAAGTGTAATTTCGAAAACCACTAAAGTATTGTCTTTTTCAACCTTATTTTCTTCGAGAAACATATTTAATGATTTCTCATACATATCCATATTTACTTTCGTAACCGGGCGGAAACTTCCTCTTAAAGCAAGTAAGTTCTTTTTGTATAAAATCGCAGCCGGAAGAATATTTTTTCCTTCAGGATTAAACATTACCGCATCTGTCATTCCGTTTTTAACAAGCTGTAAACTCATCAAACGGTTGTCAACATCAGCAAAACGTGGTCCGGAGAAGTTAATAGTATCTATTTCAAGCTGGTCTTTATCTAAGTGATCGTATAAATAGCGAAGTAATCGTTTTGGGTCGTTGTATTTGTAAAAAGCACCGTAAATTAAGTTTACACCTAAAATTCCTAGTGTTTCCTGTTGCAGTCTGGCGTCAGTTTCTTTAAAACGAATGTGCAGGATAATTTCGTTGTAAGCTTCGTCTGGTTCAATTTGGTATCGAATTCCAACCCAGCCGTGACCTTTAAATTGTTTGGCAAAATCTATGGTGGCAACCGTATTGGCGTAACTAAAGAAAAGTTTATTAGGGTGTTTTTCGCGGCTCAAACGCTCTTCAATCAATTCACCTTCAAAGGTCAACATTTTTTTAAGTCGGTTTTCTGTCACGTAGCGTCCGTCGCCTTCAATACCGTAAACGGCATCACTAAAATCTTTATCATAGGCAGACATTGCTTTTGCAATAGTTCCCGATGAACCTCCGGATCTGAAAAAATGCCTAACTGTTTCTTGTCCAGCACCAATTTCAGCAAATGTTCCGTAAATATTCTCGTTTAAATTAATGCGTAACGCTTTGTCTTTTATAGAAGGAATCTGTTCGATGACCTTGTCACCTTTGAGTTTTATTTCTGTACCCATTTTATTTTAAATAGATTTGTTACAAAGTTAGCAAATTAGGCTTCTAATGAAAGAGAAATAATCCCTATTTTTGTAAAAAAAACAAGTTCAATTGAAGATCTATTTTTTAGGTACCGGTACTTCTCAAGGTATTCCAATTATTGGAATCGATCATCCTGTTTGTAAAAGCACTGATGCTAAGGACAAAAGGCTCCGCGTATCCATCTGGATTACGTGGGATAATCATTCGTATGTCATAGATTGCGGGCCCGATTTCAGGCAGCAAATGCTTTCTTGCGGCTGTAGGCATATCGATGCGATTTTATTCACACACGAACACGCAGATCACACGGCAGGTTTGGATGATATTCGTCCGTTCAATTTTAGACAAGGTGAAATTCCGGTTTACGCGCATCAACGTGTAATTGATAATTTAAAACGCCGTTTTGATTATGTTTTCGAAACCGTAAATAAATATCCCGGTGCGCCAAGCGTAAAAACAATCGAAGTGGTAAATGACAAACCTTTTGCTGTTGGCAATAAAATGTCAATTCCCGTAAATGTCATGCACGGTGAATTACAGGTTTTTGGCTATCGAATCGATGATTTTGCTTATTTAACAGATGTAAAAACGATTCATGAAACTGAGATTAAAAAACTGCAGAATTTAAAAGTTTTGGTCGTAAACGCCTTGCGTGTAGAACCTCATGACACACACTTTAATTTACAGGAAGCGCTTGATTTTATCAATCTGGTTAAGCCTGAAGTTGCTTATTTAACGCATATTAGCCACGTTTTAGGATTTCACGAAGAAGTACAAAAACAATTGCCTAAAAACGTTTTCCTGGCTTACGACAATTTAGAAATTACAATTTAATTATACCTACAAAATGAAAAAATCCTTAATGCTTTACCTTTTTATCCTTGCGATATTAATGAATATTTTTACTTACATGTTTTATAGCCGAGAAGTAAAATTTGGTGAAGAGAGATATGAGAAAACTACAAAAAAGCTAAGAGATAGTATCAATTTGGTTTCAGGTCAATTGGCCGAGGCAGATTATTTTTCTCTATCTCATAATGAAAATGCGCAAAATTATTTTGATAACAGTGCTTCTGGCGGGAAAGTAATTTTATACGAAAAATTAATTCCAATTGTAACCGAAAAATTATTAGACCTAAATTCTAATCCAAAAGGGAATCCTTATACAGGACAGGATATGATTGATGGCAAGAAGTTTATCATCAATAAAGTCAAAATCTTAAATCACAGATGGATTATCGTTGATTTTAGTAACGGAGAATTGTGGGGAGAAGCTTTGTTGAAATACTTTGTTAACGATGACGAAAGCATTTCATTCGAAACAAATCAATCACTTTTATATCAAAAATAAGAAAGATTTTTCCTATTTTTGTATTTAATCAATAAATAGGAAAAATGAAAAAAGTATTTTTATTTTCAGTTATTATAGGTCTTTCATTTTCTTGTGCCAAAAAAATATCTCAAGAAAATAAGACAGAAACAAAACCCGAAAAAGTAATGGTTGGTGGTGATGTTGACAGTCACGGTTGTAAAGCTTCAGCAGGTTACACTTGGTCTATTGTTAAAAACAAGTGTATCCGAATTTTTGAAGGCACAAAATTATCTCACGTCGAAGAAAACGGAAAAACATATACAACAGCTGCTTACGTAGTTTTCGAAGGCAACAAAGCAGAACTTTTTTTAGATACTCAAAAAGAATCGATCATTTTAGAAAGAAAATCTGAAGGAGATTCGTGGGTAAATGGTGATTTACAATTAATTCCCTGGAAAGGTTATGTTTTGAAAAAAGCGGGGAAGATAATTTATACAGGAGAATAGAGTTTACAGTCGCAGTTTTTAGTCTCAGTTGTTGGGGCTGAAAATTGCGATTTTCTTTTTATTATTTATTTGGAAGTAGTTTTATTTATTTTCAAAATAGGGTAGACTGTCATTGACAATTGTTTTAATTTCAATTTCATTTTCCAATTTAGATATTAAATGAATATGATGATCTCCATTATGAGGGTCTTTTATTATGATATTCTCACATATGAAATCATTATTTAGATTTTTCTTCTCAAACATTTTACAAAATAAGTTACTTCTAAATTGAGCATCTGAAATATTCTGACGATTTTTATTTTTGGTAATTGGATCGTTACTGCAATAAAAGTATAAAACAACATTATTTTCATCAAGAAACTGTTGAATGGCTGATGAAAAGTGAAACAAAGTTTTTCCGTTATTTATTTGGTTTGGTGTTTCCATTACCTCAATTGTAATATCTACAATAGGTAAAATAAAAGTTTCCGGAAGATGATATTTGTTAAATTCTGTGAATTTTATTAGATATTGAAATCCTTCAACCGTTATATACGGTATAATTCTATCAAGCATTTTTTATTGGCAAATTATTTTTTCGGAAAATATTTTGCCCAATCAGCACGCATTTGTTCTTTACGTTCTTCCTTAGCTTTACGTAAATTCCTTAGATTGTCTAAAAGACGATCAGAAGGTTTGTCGATATGAATAGTTGAAGTTTTCATTTGACAAAGTTACATAATAATTACGAAAGAATAAATCTAAATAATATATGTAAAAACTTACAAATTGTGATTTAGATTTATTTAAACGCATTCAATTAAAATAAAAAAAAAATTATTCCGCCAGCCAATTCTTAAAATCAAAGAAGTTTTGCGGAGCAACACCATGCCCAACAGGATATTCTTTATAAGTAACCGGAATATTTAATTGCTCTAAAACAGCAGGTGTTTTTCTTGCCCATTCGATTGGGATAACCTGATCTACAGTTCCGTGAGAAGCGAATATTTTTAAGTTTTTGAAGTCGTTTTTCTCGAAACCATCTTTGATAATTTCATGGTTAAAATAACCACTCATCGCTACAACTCTCTGTACTTTTTCAGGATAAGAAAGTGCAACAGAATAGCTTAAAATAGAACCCTGACTAAAACCAACCAACGTTACATTATTAGTATCAATTGGATAATTGGCAACCAATTCATCGATAAATTTTGCTATTACATCACGAGAAGTTTTCGCTTGTTCGTTATCCGAAAATTTATTCTGATCGGCATCAAAATTAATTGCATACCAGGCATAAGCTTCGTATTGTAAATCATATGGCGCTCTTGCCGAAATGATATAATAATGATCAGGAAGTTCAGTAGCAAACGAAAATAAATCGGCTTCGTTGCTGCCATATCCGTGTAATAAAAGTAAAACAGGATTTTTATCTAAAATTACTTTTGGTTCTTGTATTTTATATTCTAAAGATAGATTCATTTTTCAATTGTAAATTATAAATTATAAATTATGAATTGTGAATTTTCAACTTTGTCAAAGTTTTAAACTTTGACAAAGTTATTGGAATTTGGTCCCGAAGCTTCGGGATAAAAATTTGAATTTATTATCCAATGCTTTTAAACCATTTTTGAAACAAGTTTCCAACCAAAGGAATTGGTCTCATCTGTCCCTGAATAGCACTGAAAATTCCATAAGTCCATAAAATAGAAATACAAATCCACATTGGGAAAGTAATCATAAAACTATCAAAGTTGCTAATGATTGCTCCAAAAGAAATAAAAGCCAAAGACAATCCTAAGGCCTGACGAATATGAAAAGAAGCAAAACTATTTTTATTTTCAGAGTTCATGGACATTGCAATTAAAACCCCAATAATTAAAATATAACTGGTAATTGCGATTGATTTTCCCTCTTCGATTGAATTATTCATTGTAATTATTTTGTGATAACAAGTTGGTTTTGATTTAAAATTCCGTAGACAGAACCTTTAATTTCAGTTCCTAAAAAGGCAGAATTTTTAGATTTTGAAAGAATATTTTCTTTCGTAAAAGTTGATGTTCCTTCCGGAGTAAAAAAAGTAAAGTTAGCTTTTGAACCTTCAGCAATTGAAGAGTTTTCAATTCCGAAAACTGATTTACCTGAAGTTAGTTTCTCAATTATAATTTCTAAAGGTAAAACAGTTAGTAAAGCTCCAAAAGCACTTTCTAAACCAATTGTTCCATTTTTGGCAGTATCAAATTCCATTTTTTTGAATTCAATATCAATTGGATTATGATCTGAAGTAATCATATCGATAGTTCCGTCTAAAGCAGCATTTATAAGTGCTTTTCTATCCGCTTCGGTTCTTAAAGGCGGAGTGACTTTAAAACGAGTATCAAAGCCTTCTAATTTTTCATCTGTAAGAACCAAATGATGTACAGCGACGCTACAAGTTACTTGTAAACCTTTTGTTTTTGCTTCTTTAATTAATTCGACCGATTTTGCTGTAGAAATAGTTGGTATATGAAGTTTTCCTCCCGTATATTCTAATAAAAACAAGTTTCTTGAAATTTGCAGTTCTTCGGCCAGATTCGGAATTCCTTTTAAACCTAATTTTGTAGAAACAATTCCTTCATTTGCAACTCCGTTTCCTTTTATATTTGGATCTTGAGAATAAGTGATTACTAAACCATCAAAATCCTGAACATATTGCAAAGCGATTTTCAGCAAATTGGCATTGTCAATGCTTTTATTATAATCTCCAAAAGCAATCGCTCCGGATTTTTTCATGTCAAATAATTCGGCCATATCTTTTCCTTCGCTTGCTTTTGTTAAAGCACCAATTGGATAAAGTTCTGTAGCAAAACCATTCGCTTTATTTTTTACAAAATTTACCTGTGATTGATTATCGATAACAGGGAAGGAGTTCGGCTGTAAAGCAATTGCCGTAAAACCACTTTTTGCCGCAACGTTCAATCCGTTTGCAATAGTTTCTCTGTCTTCGTAACCTGGTTCTCCAAACGAAACGCTGCTGTCAAACCAACCTTGAGAAAGATGCAGATTGTCGAATTTCACTTCGGTTGAATCATCAATATCAAGAATCGAAGTTCCTATTTTTTCAATTAAACCATCTGAAATTAAAAGATCAACGGTCTGATTATGAAACGGACTTTCTGAATCTATAATTTTGGCGCTTCTGATGATTATTTTCATATGTAGATTTTTTTTATTCAAACATTAAATGTTTTTATTTCTACCATTAAGGAATTAAGTTAGATTAAGAAGTACTAAACTTTATTATCTTAATCTCTTAATGGTTCAAAAAAAAGTAAAACGTTATGTTTTACTTTACAAATTTGATGATCGCCATTTCTAATGCTAAAAATAACAGTGCAAAGATAACAAACCATTTCCAAATTTGGCTGTCAGTTCGCTCAGTTTGTAGCGTGTTAAAAATGGTTGAAAGAGTATCTGCAGTTTTAAAATCTGAAACTACATTTGTATTTATCTGATTTAAATCGCTTTCACTTCTTTTATAATTAAAACTCAGGTTTTCGACTGATTCTTTTTTATCAAAAACGCTATAATTTCCCGCAGTTTCAGGAAAATCATTGAATGTTAATTTGACTTTATTATTCAATATTTGCTGAATAGGAATAAAGGAATCATCATTTCCTTTTACTTCTAAAATGGCGTCTTTGCTCAATAAAACATCAACAAAATAAGGCTGATTATTGCCAATCGTTAAAGCGTTTACACCTGTTTTTTGATTATTTTGTCCCATTTTATAAAAAAGCGGAACAATTAAAGGCGATTGCTGAAAATTTGAATTTGTTGTATTTATAGGTGCCGAAAAAGCAGTAATTCCAGAAACCGGATTTTGAATCATCGTTACAAATACGCTTTGATCTTCATAAGATAAAACAGCGGGATACGCACTTGAAATTTCAAATGATTTACTTGTTTTCGGATATTGAAAATTAGTAATTTTATTTTCGAAGACGCCTGAAAACAAGGGATGATCAAAGTTGATTTTGGTGATTAATTTGTCTTTGTTTTCAAGGTTTTTAAACAGAATTTTTCCAAAATTGCCTAAAAAAGTATTCAGGTTTGAAATGGAACTTTTCTCAGCAGGAATCACAACCAGATTTCCACCTTTTGAAACAAAGGCCTTCAAAGTGGTTTGCAAAGCCTGAGGAACTTCAATTAATTCATTGAGAATAATAGTATTTTGTTTTTCTAAACTATTATAATCCAAACTGCTAATCGAATAATTACTGTAATTGAATTCGGCAGAAGTATAAATTCTGGATAAGAAATTACTTTTTTCAGGTTCGCCAATGCTAATCACATTAGTTTTTTTAGCTTTTGAAATGCTGAAATAAAGTTTGTTGTCGTAAGTAAGGCCATTATCTTCAATGGTAACATATCCGTGAAAAGCTTCTTTTGGAATCGTAAAATTGATTTTCTTTTTCTTCGAATCAAAATTGATTATCGTTTTGGCAATCAATTTTTTCTGATTGTACAATGCCATCGAAATGGGTTTGAAATCTTCACCGTAAGCAGATAAATTAATACCTATTTCGTAGAAATTTTCTAAAGTCTGATTAATATAAACACTGTCAATCGAAACGTTGTTTTTTTGTTCGGCTTCCGGAATTATGAAATACGGCTTTTCTTCGGTATCAATGTTTTTTACATCTTTTTCTGCTAAACCAACAGCGTCTGTTATAATAACAATGTCTTTTTTATGTGCAGATTTATGCGCTTTTATTTTCGCCATTATTGACGAAAGTTCAAAAGGTGTTGCGCTGTATTTTAAGTTTTGTAAAGAATTTTTAGAGGCTTTAATATCAGTATTCCAAAAATTTTCGGTGTTGGTTAACAACGAAAATTGTGCAGTTTCGGGCGTGTTTTCCAATAATTCCTGAACGGCACGTTTTAATAATTCCCCTTTTTTGCCTTTTGCCTGCATGCTAAACGAATTGTCTAAAACAATGTACATTTCGTTTGTTGCATTTTTGCTGTCTTTGGCTTCAAAAAATGGCTGTGCAAAGGCTAAAATTACACATGTAAGTAACAATAAACGTGTCGCTAATAATAGTCTTTTCTTGATTTTAGAACTTTTTCGTGTTTGTACGGCAAGTTCTTTAAGGAAACGGACGTTTGTAAAAAAAGAGGTTTTAAAACGTCGTAATTGAAACAAATGAACCAAAATAGGAACAATCAATAAAAAGAGAAAGTATAGAATTTCGGGCTGTTTAAAGTGCATTCTGGCTTTGATTTACTTCGCTACGTTTTTTTTTTTCGCGGAGATATTGGTCAAAAATACAAATTTTTAGTTAAACCTTACAGGGATATTTTTTAAACCATATAAGTAATATAAGATATCATAAGTAAAGCTTCATTATGAGTCAATTAAATGAACTTATATATCTTATATGGTAGAAAAGAACAAAATTCAGTTTGAAAAATGTAACTTTTGGAATTTCATTTGTAACAAAAAAGAAACTTTGTAATAAGAATATTCAGTATTTTAGCTAATTCAAAAAACTATAAAAAAACTATGAAAAGATTGTATATTTTGCTTTTTTCAATTTTAGCTTTTACGACTATGGAAGCACAAAACAAATTTAATTTATTGGTAGGAACCTATACCAATACTTGCGATAGTAAAGGAATTTACGTTTACGATTTTGATGCTAATTCAGGAGATTTTAAATTAAAAAATTCTACAGAAAAAGTGGTAAGTCCAAGCTATTTATCAGTTTCTGCAAATAATAAATTTATATATGCGGTAAACGAAAACGGGACTCAAAGTTCGGTAAGTGCATTTGGTTACGATTCAAAAACCGGTAAACTTAAATTATTGAATGCAAATGCTTCATTAGGAGCAGATCCTTGTCATTTAATTAATGATGATAAAAATGTAATTATTGCTAATTATTCCGGCGGAAGTATTGCTGTTTTTAAAAAGAATGCTGATGGCAGTATAACAGAAGCACAGCAATTAATTCAGCATGAAGGAAAAGGACCAAATGCAGCGCGTCAGGAAAAAGCGCACGTGCATATGGTAGTTTTTTCTCCGGATAAACAATTTGTTTTATCGAATGATTTAGGGCAGGATAAGGTTTTTATTTACAAATACAATGCAGCTTCAAAACATGAAATCCTGACTTTAAAAGGAACTGTTGATGTAAAAGCAGGAAGTGGGCCAAGACATTTAACGTTCAGCAAAGACGGAAAGTTTGTTTATCTGGTTCAGGAATTGGATGGTACTTTGACAACTTTTAGTTATGGTAAAACCGGAAGTTTAAAATTAATTGCCGAAACTAGTATTCTTGCAAAAGGTTTTACCGGAGGAACGGGTGCAGCAGCAATAAAAATTTCACCTGACGGAAAATTTTTGTACGTAACGGATCGTGTTGACGCTAACAATATTTCGGTTTATAAAATTCTTAAAAATGGAAGTATTGAATTGGTTGAACAACAAAGCACTTTAGGAAAAGGGCCAAGAGATTTTGCAATTGATCCTACAGGGAATTTCCTTTTAGTTGGACATCAATACACAAACGATATTATCATTTTTAAAAGAGATAAAACCACAGGAAAACTTAAAAATACCGGAAAAAAGATCGAATTGTGTTCGCCGGTAGGATTGATTTTTACGAAGATATAATTTTTAAGATGCTAAGGTTCTAAGTTACTAAGAATCTAAGTTTTTATATAGACAAAAGTTTATAATTAAAAAAAAGCCCAAAAGATGTGAGATAAATTCTTATCACCTTTTGAGCTTTTTTTTAATCTTAGAATCTTAGTAACTTAGAACCTTAGCATCTTTAAAGAAACTATTTGTCCTTATCTTTTCTTTTCTTGTCTCTCGTTTTCAACATGTTTCTGTTAACAGATCCGTGAGTTTTCTTTTTGGTTTTTGAAGGCCCGCCAAGATTCACTTTTTTATTCTTTTTAGCTTTATCATGAAAAGCACCGTCACCATCCAGTTTTACTTTTTTCATTAAAAACTTAATAGGCTGTTTGTCTTTTTCAGGTTCGATTAATTTGGCTGAAATTTCGACTTCTTCAGGAAATTCTGCTATTTCAAGTTCCTGATTCATTAAAACTTCCACTTCCACTTTAAATTCTTCTTCACGAGGTGTGATAAAACTAATTGCGGTTCCTGTTGCATCTGCACGACCTGTACGACCAATTCTGTGCATATATAATTCAGGAAATTCCGGAAGTTCAAAGTTGATAACATGAGAGATATTCGAAATATCCAAACCTCTCGCCATAATATCAGTTGTAATTAATCCGCGAAGATTTCCTTCCTGAAATTCTGCCATTGTACTCAAACGATAATTTTGAGATTTATTCGAGTGAATTACCCCAAATTGTCCTTCAAAATGTTCTTCAATTCGGGTATGAAGCATGTCTGAAATCTTTTTATTATTAACGAAAACCAAAACACGTTCCATGTTTTCATTTGTTTCTAATAAATGTTTTAACAGGTTAACTTTTGTATTAAAATTAGGAACATTATAAGTAATTTGAGTAATGTTTTCAAGCGGAGTTCCTGAAGCAGCAAGTGTAACTTCTTCCGGAAAATCAAAAAAGTCATTCAAAACAGCATCAACTTCATCCGTCATAGTTGCAGAGAATAAAATGTTCTGACGTTTGGTTTTCATCATCGCCAAAAGTGCTGTCAATTGCGTACGGAAACCTAAATTTAGCATTTCGTCAAACTCGTCAATAACTAATTTTTGAGTTTCATCAAAACGAACTACAGCATCAAGTGCCAAATCCATCATTCTACCCGGAGTTCCAACTAAAACGTCAACTCCTTCATAAACAGCTTTTTTTTGTGTATTGATGTTTACACCACCAAAAATACCAAGTGTTTTAACCGACATATATTTGGTTAATTTCTCGATTTCATCTACAACCTGAACTACTAATTCACGGGTTGGAACCAGAATTACAATTTTTGGCGTATTGGTTGGGGTAAATTTGTATAATTTTAAAAGAGGCAATAAATATGCAAATGTTTTACCGGTTCCGGTTTGCGCAATTCCCATCATATCGCGACCTGACATAATCACAGAAAAGGATTTTTCCTGAATAGGAGTTGGCGTAACAAATCCTAATTCGTCGATTGCTTTTTGTACTGATTTTGGAAGATTGAATTTTTCGAAAGTGCTCATTTACATTAAATTTTGTGCAAATGTACGTTAAATTCGTGATTTTTTGTTAGATTTCTGTTATTGATAGCAATGTACACATTGGAACGTATCGTTTGGACACAAATATTGTAAATGAATTTTAAACACGAATTCACAAATTTGCACAAATTTCAATGGTTAATTCGTTTGTTATGTTTTCGATTTTTGGATGTCACCCTGAGCGAAGTCGAAGGGCGCTCCAATTGGAATCGGGCTTCTCCCGAAGTTTCGGGACGCTCAGCCTGACATTAGGAACGCTAACTCAGTAAGTAATTTATCCAAATTAAAATCCTTCAAAAACACCCAAACCAAATAAAGCGAAATCATATTTTACCGGATCGTTACTGTCCATTTTACGAAGCTGTAAGTCTAGTTCTGCCAAAGCTTTTCCGTCGTTTTGCTTTCGCGAAAGTATTCCAAGTTTGCGGGCTACGTTGCCGGAATGAACATCAAGCGGGCAAGATAATGCGGCTGGCGAAATGCTTTTCCAAATTCCTAAATCTACTCCTTTTGTGTCCTGGCGCACCATCCATCGCAAATACATATTGATTCTTTTTGCTGCGGAATTATTTAAGGGATCTGAAATATGTTTTTGTGTTCTTGGCAAATGATCAATTTCGAAGAATGTTTTTTTGAATTCGCTGATGCTTTTCTGTAAACTGTCTTTTTCCTGATTTTTAGCGAAAACAGTTTCAAGACCGCCGTGATTTTTATAAATGTGCTGTAAACCTTTTATAAATCCACTAAAATCTTTTCCGTTGAAGGTGCGATGTACAAAATTTTCGAGACGTTCCAGATCGTTTTCAGAGTGTGACATAATGAAGTCATAAGGCGTGTTGCCCATTAATTCCATCATTTGATGTGAATTTTTGATAATCATTTTACGGTTTCCCCATGCGATTGTTGCGCTTAAAAAACCGGCAATTTCGACATCTTCTTTCTGCGAAAATAAATGCGGAATCTGTACGGGATCACTTTCTATAAAATCCTGATTGTTATATTGGATGACTTTTTCGTCAAGGAATTCTTTGAGTTCTTTTTTGTTCATGTTGAAATGAATGTTCTTGTTTATTCGGGTGCCCTAGCCCTGATGGGAGGGAAAATCCTTTTGTGCCGGAGTTCGGCACAAAAGATTGGAAGGACAGCAGGAAATAGCTCCTAATCCTAATTACTAATCTGACCGTCTACCATTACGAGTTTTCTATCGGCCATATTGGCCAATTCTTCGTTATGGGTTACGATTACAAATGTCTGCCCAAATTCGTCGCGAAGCTGAAAAAATAACTGATGTAAGTTTTCGGCAGATTGTGTGTCGAGATTTCCGGAAGGTTCATCGGCAAAAATAACATCTGGTTTGTTGATTAAGGCTCTTGCTACGGCAACTCTTTGTTGTTCTCCGCCCGAAAGTTCGTTTGGCTTGTGATTTATTCGATGTGATAAACCTAAATATTCCAACAGTTTTTTGGCTTCTTTTTCGGCTTCTGCTTTTGATTTATTGGCCATAAAAGCGGGAATACAAACATTTTCTAAAGCTGTAAATTCAGGTAACAATTGATGAAACTGAAAGATAAAACCCAGATTTAAATTTCTGAAATTGGATAAGGTTTTGTCTTTTTTGCTTTTCTTTTGGAAATATCTGGTATAATAAATAATCATAGAAATGATAGGTAATAACAGAATACCGGCTGTTATTAACCTTAAATTATCATCGTAGATTTTAGCTCTGAAAAACAAAAAACAAACGATCAAAATTATAACATAAATGAAACCAGTCCAGGTAATAATTTTGAATGTTTTTTCTTCTTTTGAATTGTCTTTTTCAACATCCTGAAGTGTTAAGATGTTTTCTCCGTTAATCGTTAATGACGAATTTGTATTTTGTTCGGGTTTGTCTAAAGTTCCTAAAATTTGCAATAATGTAGTTTTTCCGGCACCGGAAGCACCAACAATCGAAACAATTTCTCCTTTTTTAATATGTAAATCGACTCCCTTTAAAACTTCAAGTTTGTCGTAAAATTTATGTATGTTTTTTGCGTGTATCATTTTGAAACTGTTTCTACAAAGAAACAAAGATTATGATTAGAATCAAATTCTTAAATTTAAATTCCAAAAGTTTAAAAATTCCAAATTCCAATTCTTAATCTAAAATCTACAATTAAAAAAAACTTGGCTTGAAAATTGAAGAAGTGGTAATTAAGAAAAAAAATAGCGGTTAAAAATAAATTTACTTAGTGAATTATTTTTAAATTCGATTAATCTCTAAATAAAACAAAATGCAGGATTTGAATGTTGCGAATGACGAAAGAATGAGAAAACTTCTTTTAGGGCTTCTTTTTGATGGTATAGGAATGATTTCGTTTTCGATTCCGGTACTTGGCGAATTTTCAGATGTAATCTGGGCGCCAATTGCGGCTTTTATTATGAGCAGAATGTACAAGGGAAGAGTAGGGAAGGTTGCCGGTTTTTTGACCTTTGTTGAAGAAATAATTCCGTTTACAGATATAATTCCATCATTTACAATTACGTGGATTTATACTTATTTTTTTTCAGAACACTAACAAAGATGCTTAGTCTTTAAATAAAAATCCCAATCCCATACTTTTAAGCATTCTTTTTTCGAAAGCCCAAAAGAAACGAAATTGTCCAAAAACAGTTCCGATAGCAACCAATAAAACCTGATAAATTGGGAAAATAATAATTAGCCTAATTAAAGTAAACCAACCTCCAAAATCTTCTTTTGTAATGCCTAACCATACACAAAAAGGTTTAGACAACCATGCAGATGCCGATCCGGTGATGGCAAAAACGATAAATATGATGACCAATTGAAAATTTGAGGTGATGCCCCAACGTTGCTTTAATTTATTCATTTTTATTAGTAATGATTACAAATATAGCAACATTATCTTGATGGTACATATCCCCAAAGCTTTTGTTTGTAAGTATTTTGAAAATAAATCATGTAGTTGTAAATAAGATAATTTACCTCGTAACCGTACTTAATAGTCGGGTTGTAATTAATGCTCATTTCGTACAAGTCAGGATTGTAGCGTTGTGGTTGTAAAACCCTGTTATTCCATTCTGTAATATACAAATTGTTCTTGTTTTCCAGATAAGACAGAGAATGATAATTTCTAGGAAAAGCTCTCGAAGCCAGCCAAGTGCTAAATCCGTTATCAATAATTATAACTTCATATTCGAGAGAATCATTTGCAATTCTAACAGTATCATTTACGACAACATTTTGTTTTACTGCATTGTCAACCGTCTTTTGAGGTGTTGAACATGCAATAATCGTAAACAAAACAATTAATATGTAAATGCAGTTTTTCATACCTTAAAGTTACGGATTTTTTTTAAGATGCTAAGGCTCTAAGATACTAAGATCCTAAGTTTTTTAAAATGACGCTAAGGTTTTAAGTTACTATCACGAAGCCTCGCGACTAAGATTCTAAGTTTTTCCTTAGTTTATAAAAAAAGCTGTTTACTTAAATGTAAACAGCTTGCATTATTTTTTTTCGACAAAGATTTTAAAAATCTTAGAACCTTAGCATCTTAGTATCTCAGAACCTTAAATTATTTACTCTTAAAAAGTCGCCCAATAAATCCTGAAATTCCACCTTTGCTTTTTGTTACTACTAAAACATCGGCAACATCAACTTTTCCGTCTGCGTTTTGGTCTAAACCAAATTGCATTCCGTATTTAGAAATTGTATCCATGATGCCTGAAGCCTGACCACTATTTCCTGAAATTGCACTGATGATATCCGAAATTTGAAAACCACTATCATTTGGGTCTTTTGCTTTATTTACCAAAGAATTTAAAACTTGTGGAATCATACTTGCCGCAACACCGGAAGAAGCTTCACTGCTTAAACCAAATTTTTGGCCCAGACTTCCTGATAATTGCTGCGTAATTTGCTGAACAATCGGATTAGAACTGTCTATTGATGATTTTCCACTAAACAGACCAGCTAATTGTTCTGCACCACCTTCTGAAGCAATTTTTTGCAATCCAGCAAAAATAGAATTACTTGTTTCATTTACAACGGCCTCGTTGTGTTCATTTGGGACTGCATTGTTTTTTACAATGGCATCACCTCCGTATTGTTGTACTAACTGCGTTAATTGTTCAAACATGATATTTAAAGTTTAAAATTACACAACAAAATTAATAAAAAAGAAAGGGATTTACTACAAAAAATGCGGTAAATCCCTCTAAAGTTAATCTTTTTATTTTATAATTAGCTCAACAAAGAAATAATTTGTGAGGCTAATTCAGTTCCAATTCTGTCTTGTGCTTCTCCTGTTGCAGCTCCAATGTGCGGAGTCAATGAAATTTTCGGATGCATTAAGATTGCCATTTCCGGTTTTGGTTCGCTTTCAAAAACGTCTAAACCAGCAAAAGCAACTTTTCCTGAATCTAAAGCTTTTACTAAAGCAACTTCATCAATAACACCACCACGAGCACAGTTTACGATTCCAACACCGTCTTTCATGATTTCAAATTCTTTCTCACCAACGATATAACCGTTTTGAGCAGGAACGTGCAATGTAATGAAATCAGCTTCTTTAAACAATGATTCTAATGATTGAGAAACAACTGTCGTAGTGATAGACTGACCATCAAAAAACTCAACTTTGATATCTACTTTAGGAATAAAACTATCTGCTGCGATAACTTTCATACCTAAACCAAGTGCCATTTTTGCAGTAGCCTGACCAATACGGCCGATACCTACAATTCCAAGTGTTTTTCCTCTTAACTCAACTCCGTTTGCGTAAGCTTTTTTCAAACCGTCAAAGTTTGAATCTCCTTCAAGAGGCATATTTCTGTTAGAATCATGTAAAAAACGAACACCAGAAAATAAGTGTCCAAATACAAGCTCAGCAACAGATTCTGATGAAGAAGCCGGTGTATTAATTACGTGAATTCCTTTACTTTTTGCATAATCAACATCGATATTATCCATACCAACACCACCACGACCAATAATTTTTAATCCTGGGCAAGCGTCAATAATATCTTTACGAACTTTGGTTGCACTACGAACCAAAACAACGTCTACATTATTTTCATTAACAAAATTAGCCACTTGTTCCTGAGCTACTTTTGTAGTTATAACTTCAAATCCACCTTTTTCTAAAGCCAGAATTCCACTTTTAGAAATTCCATCATTCGCTAATACTTTCATTTTAGTTTATGTGTTTATTTGGTTAATCTTAAATCGTAAGATTTGTTAATTAACATATGTGATATTTTTTTCTTTTTGTTTAGGAGCTAATCCCGCTATCCGTTGCAATCTTTTATTTTTTTAAAGAAAAAAAATAAAAGGATTTCCACTTCTATCGGGGCTAAAAATCCCGTATTCATTATAAATTTTCGTGTAAACTGAAAACTAAACTTTAGCTTCCAATGCTTTCATTACATCTACTAAAACCTGAACACTTTCGATAGGCATAGCATTGTAAATAGAAGCTCTGTAACCACCCACAGAACGGTGTCCTGGTAATCCTGAAATTCCTGCGGCTTTCCATAAAGCATCAAAAGTTTCTGTGTGATCAGCGTTGTTTAGCAAGAAAGTAACATTCATTTTAGAACGATCTTCAACAGCTGCAGCACCTTTAAATAATGGGTTTCTGTCGATTTCAGTATAAAGTAAATCTGCTTTTGCGTCGTTTAATTTTTCAACAGCAGCAACTCCACCTTTTTCCTTAATCCATTGTAAGGTTAATAAAGAAACATAAACAGCAAAAACCGGAGGCGTATTGTACATACTTTCTCCTTTAATATGTTTAGCATAATCTAACATACTAGGAATTGTTCTTCCGTTTTTCTCTAAGATTTCTTCTTTAATAACTACAAGAGTAGTTCCTGCAGGTCCCATATTTTTTTGAGCCCCGGCATAGATTAAATCAAATTTAGAGAAATCCAAATTGCGTGAAAATATATCAGAACTCATATCGCAAACAACAGGTACATTTGTTGCTGGAAATTCTTTCATTTGAGTTCCAAAAATGGTATTGTTACTTGTGCAGTGAAAATAATCTGCATCACTTGGTATTGTGTATCCTTTTGGAATATGGTTGTAATTTTCTTCTTTTGAAGAAGCTACAACAACAGTTTCTCCAAAATATTTAGCTTCTTTTATAGCAGCTGTTGCCCATGTTCCTGAATCTAAATACGCGGCTTTCCCGTTTTCTTTCATTAAATTATAGGGAGCCATTAAGAATGCTGTACTTGCGCCACCTTGTAAAAATAATGCCTGATATCCTTTTCCCTGAAGTCCTAAAAGTTCTAAAGCAAGGGAGCGAGCTTCATCCATTACTGCAACGAAATCTTTGCTTCGGTGCGAAATTTCCAGAATAGAAAGTCCTGAATCATTAAAATTTAATATTGCTTTTGATGCCTTCTCAAAAACTTCTTGAGGTAAGATACTTGGTCCTGCGCTGTAGTTGTGTTTTTTCATGGTTGTTGTTAATAGTCGGAAATTTTAAAGATGCAAATTTCGGCAATAGGAGCTGAAAAAGCGATAAATTATTCGAAATAATTAAACATTTTTTTACTTTGTTGTTAACAAAAACGTTATAGTATCAACGTTATCTGCATAATCCCACAATTGAGGATTTTGTGTTTCTCCGAACGGAATACTATTTTTAATTAAATCGTTGCTTACGATGCATTGAATTTGTTCGGAATCAGTTGCAAGACGACTTTGCAGATCTTCGATGTTTTCGTAAAATTCATAAAAAACACTGGAAATAGGTGAGGCGTAACTCAAATCTTCTTTTAAAGTAAGAAAACCATTGTCTAGTAATTTGAAGTTACTCATTAAAAATACGGCTTTGTTATAATCGTAATTATTTGCATATTTTTCGTAGTGAATAACGTCCTGATATTTAAAAATAGCCTGAAAAAAAGCATCAAATGAATAGCCCTTCGGAACAAAAAGTTTAGAAACATTACGACATCCCAAACCAAAATACCTAAAAATATCTTCGCCCAGCGCTTCTAATTGTTCATGTGTTTCTTTTCCGTTTAAAACGGCAGCCGAATTTCTGTTTTTTCGAATGATTGAAGGTTTATCTTTAAAATAATATTCAAAATATCTGGCTGTATTATTGCTTCCGGTGGCGATTACGGTATCAAAATTTTCCAGTTTTCCTTCCACGAAAGTGATCTTTTCTTTTAAGCTTTCATCAACAGCAATCAAATATTTGGCTAAAAAAGGCAATAAGTGCTGATCGTTTGAAGAAGTTTTGATCAAAGTTTTATTTCCGGTAATTAAAACGGAAAGAAAATCATGAAAACCTACCAATGGAATATTTCCGGCTAAAATTAGCGCTACTGTTTTTTCGTTTTTGTTATCCTGAGTGTCAAAGGTATATGCCGAAAGCCATTTGTCGATATTTTCTTCTGTCAGCGCATCTGCCCATGATTTTATAGCAAAGTACACTTGTTCAGGTGTATACCATCCATTATGAGATTGTGATAAATAGATCAGCTTTTCGAAATCATCAAAAAATAAATCGTTATGCAAAACATCCGATTTTTTAATTGTATCGTTTTCAGAAAATTGTTTCAGAAATTTTCCTAATTCAACAAAAACACTTTTTTTTGTTTCTAATGTCATAATGTTTGTTTATGAAGAGTTTTGATTGTAATTTTGCACAAAAATAAGCTATATTAAGTTATAAGACAAAGCAGAATAAAATCTTCACATTATTATTTTTCAACTTGTAACTTTTAACTCATAACCAAGAAAAAAATGGCAATAATTATAACTGACGAATGCATCAATTGTGGGGCTTGCGAACCAGAATGCCCAAATACAGCAATTTATGAAGGTGCCGATGATTGGAGATATAAAGATGGAACGAGTCTTAAAGGAAAAGTAATTTTACCAGACGGAACTGAGGTTGATGCAGATGATGCTCAAACACCAATTTCTGACGAAGTGTATTATATTGTTCCGGGAAAATGTACCGAGTGCAAAGGTTTTCATGATGAGCCTCAATGTGCCGCTGTATGTCCTGTAGATTGTTGTGTACCAGATGATAACCACGTAGAAGATGAAGAAACCTTGTTGAATAGACAAGCATTTTTGCACGGAGAATAATATCTTTAATTCAATTTAAAGATCAAAAAATCCTGAACTTAGCTGTTCAGGATTTTTTTATTTACGAAATATAAGTTTTTTATTATTTTTATACTCTGTTATGCTATTTATAATGATTTATTTTGTTAATTTGATGGCAATATTTAAATAATTGCCTATGAGAGGACTGCTGCTTTTATTTGTTATTTTCGTTAACACTGCCATTTTTGCTCAAAAAGTGGAGTATTCCATTGTCGTAAAAGATATTGAAACACAATTGCCAATAGAAAATGCAACTGTGTTGATTATGAAAACGAAACAAACTTTAATAAGTAATCAGGACGGAAAGGTAACTTTTGAATTGGAAGGCGCATCTAATGTTCAGGTTTCGGAGACCAATTACGAGAAAGTGACACTTCGTTGGGGATCTTTAAAACCGGATTTATTTGTTGTTTATCTTAAAAACAACAACGACAATAAATTAGAAGAAATTGTAGTATCCAAAGAAAAACCAGAAAAAAACCTGCAAAGAATTGTTTCTAATTCCAGACAGAAATTGGCCAATGCTTACCGATTAAAAGTCTATGTAAGAGAGTTTTTTATGCTGGATAATAAATATTCTTATTATAATGACGGATTGGTTAATTTTCAATTTGATGGTGATCAAAAAAAATCAACAACAACCTTATTAGTAGAGCAAAACAGATCTTATGGATTGCTGGAAAATGATGTTTCTGCCGATTTAATTGGATATAATTTGAATAATATTATGGAGAATTATTCAAATTTAAAATATTTTGATCCTCTTTTAGATTCAAAAACAAAGAAAGAATACGAGTTTACAACAACAGGACATCCAAATAATAAGGATTATTATATAATGTCTGTAACGCCGTTGGATAAATCTAAAAAGGCATTGGATACTTTTGAAATTATTTACGATCCTACAAAAAAGTTAATTGTAGAATTCACTATTAGTATAAAGCCTGGTGATCTTGCTCAAATAGAAGAACAAACAAAAGTAGGCTCTAAGAATGTTACCAGATCACAGGTTAAGGTAACGTACAGAATTGATGATGAGGATTATTATTTACTAAGCTCAAACGAAGAAATTGCATACGATCTTATTTTAAAAGATCAGGTCAAAAAAAACATTCAGGTTCGAAATAATTTTATCACAACAAACTTTAACAGACAAAACTTTACTTATAAAGAAAGTGATGTTTTTAAGGAGAAAACGCTTTTTAATAAGCAAAACAAAATCCTGACCAAGTATTGGGATTTATCTGGGTTTACTGCTACTGAAGAAGAAAAAGGAATTATAAATTCATTAGAATTTAAACTTTAATTTTATTTTCTTTTTTTCGCAACAATTACAAAAGTATCGTAAGCGTATGTTTTGCGGTCGATAGTTTTGATTATGTCAAAATTATTCAGGTATAAAAACAGCTGTATCTCATTAAGAGTAAAAACGCGAACGGTCGAAAAATCATTTTCTATAATTTCCTTTTTGCCATCCACCAAAGTGTAATATTGAGCAGTCCATTCGAGCATAAAATTTTCTAAGGAATTATTTGTATCCCAATGACTTTCTCTGATATAATTGACGTTTTCGTATTTGGCTTCGTGCGTAATAATTGGGTTTTCTTTGGTGAAAGGAATAAACCTGTTGGCGTCTATAAAATCAAAAATGATAACACCGTCGTCATTTAAGTTTTTATGCAGCGAATCAAAAGTCCTGTTCATGTCATTATTTGTAATGAGATAACTTGTAGATCTTCCTGTAATTAAAATAGCATCTACAGGATTTTCAAGTTTAAAATCACGCATGTCGCCCTGTGTAAAAGAGCAATTTGAATTTCGTTGTCTGGCTATTGCAATCATATCGTCACTATAATCCAAACCCTGATAATTTTGATTGTTTTGATCGAACCTTTTTGCAAGATTTCCGGTTCCGCTTCCAATTTCAAGAATGCTTGAAGCTTTGTTTTCCTGAATTAGCTTGTTGTAAAAAGCATATTCTTCATCATAATCAACAAAAGTCTGGTACATCGCATCGTATATCGCTGCCATTTTTCCATCATATAAATTTGCCATAATTTGAAAATTTTAATATAAAAATATAAAAAAGGGCTGTCATATCGACAGCCCTTTAGCGTTATTAACTAAATATGAATTAAAATTTATAATTTACAGATAAGTTAAACATTGTTCCTAACTGGCTGAAATGTGAACCATCATAGGTCATTCTGGAATAACGTTGATTGAATGTAATTAAGTTAGATTGTGCTTTCACTTGTGCAGGATCTGCTAATAATGCAGCTCCAGCTTCATTTTCAGCTACAAATTTCCATTCTGGTAAAATATTAAACAGGTTATTTACATTTAATGCGATTGTTAGTTTTTCGGTAGCATTAAAATTTACACCTAAATCAGTAACGATTTTAGCAAGGAATTGTGTTTTAAGATTCGCTGAATCATCACGTTCTGTTTCAGTACTTCCAGGAACTCTTACCAGTTTTCCATTTGCATCTCTTACTTCATTAGAAACTAAACCATCCTGATTAAAAGTAGATTCCCCAAAATAAGTATTATTAAGAGAAAAACCAAATTTTCCAATTTCATAGTTTATTCCTAAAATCCATTTTGTTTTAGGTCTTGATGTAAAGGTTAGTGAGTTTAAAATATCACTGAATGAACTGTTATTTTTAATTCCGGAAATTCTTTCATTTTCAAAAGTGACATTTCCTGATAAATTAAACCCTAATTTACCTTCTCCTATACCAATATTGCTGTAACCCGCAACGACATCCAATCCGGAAGTTCTTGAATCAAAAGCATTAGAAAAATAGGCAACTTCACCAATAACTTCATCCGGTTGAGCTGGATCAGTTGACGGTATAACCTCATATTGCTTGTCTCCCAATGTTACTCTGTCTTCTATTTTAATATTGTAGTAATCAACAGTTATATTGAAATTTTTGAAAGGTTTTGCTCCAAAACCAACTGTTACACTTGTTGATTTTTCTGGTTGTAATTGAGATACGCCTAGTTTACGTGCCTGAGGTGAAACATTGTTTACGATTCCGCTCACTTGGATTCCCTGGCCTGGAACAAAAGAATATTGTGATTTTTGAGTATAAATCTGGTGTAGTGTCGGAGCTCTGAAACCTGTTGAAACAGATCCTCTAAACGTAATTTTATCATCAAGGAATTTATATCTTGTACTGGCTTTCCAAACTGTTGCCCCACCAAAATCACTATATTCTTCGTGGCGAACAGTTCCGTTTAATAAGAAGTCTTTTGTGATATCAAAAGCAACATCTAAATACACACCAACATTATAGCGATTCCATTTTCCTGAGTTTTCAGGTAAGTTTCCAGCAAAAGAATCTGCTCCTGCACCATCCCAAGATGCCTGATCACCTTCCATAACCGTAAAAGACTCTGATCTAAACTCAGAACCGAATCCAATACTGATTTGATCAGATACAATTTTAGAAATATCAATATTTCCAACAACGTGATTAAAAGAGGTTCCTCCTGGTTTAAACGAAATGGGACTGTTTTCTCTGTAAGTTTCATTTCCATCTGCATCAAGAATGCTGGATCTGTTTACAGAATTATTAACTGTATAAGTTTGTTTATTACCACCAACGGTAACACTTGCATCAGTATTCCATCCATTTGTTACGTTTTTAAACCCAAGTGTACCATTGTAATCACTCAAATCTCCTTCAAAAGTTGGCCCGTATCCTTCATAAGATGGATTAGCATCATTACCATTTCCAAATAAATCATTAAGATAAGGATCGCCAGATAAAGGTCTCCAATAAGGCGTTCTGAAATTGGCAAATGAATTTACTTTTTTGTAAACATAAGCAGCATTATAATATAAATTAGTATTATCACTAACTGGGCTTCCACCGTTAATTAAGAATTTTGCTGCTGCAGTTTCAGGAGAACCATTAACGTTTCTGGCATCAGGATATTTTGCTAAAAATGCCTGAACATCGGCTATATCAGCACCAAAATCTCCCGCATCACCTTCAGCATCAACAGTTCCTGGTCTGTTTGCCAAATTTACTTTAGAAAAATCTATTGTATAATTTAAGAAACCTTTTTCGCCTACAGTTGTTCCTTGGTTTAAACTAACGCCCAACATTTCTCCATCACCTTCAGAAGTAATTCCACTTCTTACTGTTACAGATCCATCAGTATTGTTTTTCTTTAAAATGATGTTCATTACTCCCGCAATCGCATCAGATCCGTATTGTGCAGAAGCTCCATCACGAAGAATTTCCACTCTTTCGATCGCATCGGTAGGAATTGCAGAGATATCTGCACCTGTTTCTCCACGTCCCGGAGAAGTTTGTACATAAAGTAATGAACTTAAGTTTTTACGTTTACCATTAATAAGGATCAAAGTTCTACTAGGTCCTAAATTTCTAATTTCGTACGGATCCAGTAATGATGTAGCATCATTTACCGGAGTTTGTACCGTATTAAAAGACGGAATTTTGTATTGCAATGCCTTGTCAAAAGTAGCTTGCCCGGTAGAAGTTAAATCTTTTGATGATATTACATCAATAGGAAGCGGAGTTGTAGTATTACTTCTGGCTGCGGTTCTGGAACCTGTAACAACAACTTCGTCTAAATTTTGTCCTCCTTCTTCAGATAAAGCAACATCAATTTGAGGAGAGTTTGCCAGCCTGGTTACGCTGTTATACCCCATGTAAGTAAAAATTAATGAAGCTCCTTCTTTAACTGTAATTTTATACGACCCGTCAATATCGGTAGAAACACCGTTATTAGTACCCTTTTCGACAATGTTAACACCAGGCAGTGGATTGCCTGTATTGTCTTTTACTACACCAGAAATTTGCTGTTGTGCAAAAATGACGACTGTGTTAAATAGGAATAATAGAATTGCAATTTTTTTCATGTTTAATCTAATTTTGGTTAAAATTTGTATGTTGGTTTGTTAAATATTGTGATAAAAATAGCGTTATTTAACAAAACATTATAAAAAAGTTTGATTTTTTTTAAGAAAAGTCGTAAAAAAACATATATCGTCATTTTTTGTTTACTTAAGAGGTATTAAATCTTATATTTGCAAAATTTTAAGGCTAAAATCTATCATTTTAGCAAAAAATTAAAAAGAAGAAAAAACGTTCAAATCAGAGGCTAAATATTTGATACATAAATCAGTAATGACGGCGTCTGACAGAGATAAAATCAAATAAAAAACAAATATTATCTACATATGAAAGCAGGAATTGTAGGATTACCAAATGTTGGAAAATCGACTTTATTTAATTGTTTGTCGAATGCAAAAGCACAAAGTGCGAATTTTCCGTTTTGTACAATCGAACCTAATATTGGTGTTGTTAACGTTCCGGATCCAAGAATCAACAAATTAGAAGAGTTGGTAAAACCAGAACGTGTGCAAATGGCAACTGTTGATATTGTAGATATCGCAGGTTTGGTAAAAGGTGCGAGTAAAGGTGAAGGACTTGGAAATCAGTTTTTAGGAAACATCAGAGAGTGTAATGCTATTATTCACGTTTTACGTTGTTTTGATAATGATAATATTGTACACGTTGACGGAAATGTAAACCCAATTCGTGATAAAGAAACTATCGATATCGAATTACAGTTGAAAGACTTAGAAACCGTTGAAAAACGTTTGGAAAAAGTAAATCGTGCCGCTAAAACCGGAAATAAAGAAGCGCAGACTGAAAAAGCACTTTTAGACAGAATCAGAGAATCATTATTGCAGGCTAAATCAGCTCGTACTGTTGTACCTCAAGGAAATGATGAAGAAGTTTTAATGGAATCTTTTCAGTTGATTACGGCAAAACCAGTTTTATATGTTTGTAATGTTGACGAAAATTCAGCTGTAAACGGAAATAAATATGTAGATCAGGTTCGTGAATTAGTAAAAGATGAAGATGCAGAAGTAATTATTCTTTCAGTAGGAGCAGAGGCTGATATTACAGAATTAGAAAGCTACGAAGAGCGTCAGGTTTTCCTTGAAGATATGGGATTAACAGAGCCGGGAGCATCAGTTTTAATTCGTGCAGCTTACAAATTATTAAAACAGCAAACTTACTTTACAGCAGGTGTAAAAGAAGTTCGTGCCTGGACAATCAATATTGGAGCTACAGCGCCACAAGCAGCCGGAGTTATTCATACTGATTTTGAAAAAGGATTTATTCGTGCAGAAGTTATTTCATACGAAGATTACGTTCAGTACGGTTCTGAAGCAAAAGCAAAAGAAGCAGGAAAATTCAAAGTAGAAGGAAAAGAATATGTTGTAAAAGATGGTGATGTAATGCACTTCCGTTTCAACGTTTAATTTTTTTCTTTGAGAATAGAACTTTAGAATAAAGAATAAAGAATAAAGAATAAAGAATAAAGAGAATAGATTGAACTGCTGAAGAAATTCAGCAGTTTTTTTGTGTTTAAATATTACAAATGTTAGGCTGAGCGGAGTCGAAGCCCTTCAAAGTAGAAAGCCTTCGACTCCGCTCAGGATGACATTCGTTTTCAAAATAAAATCTGCAAAATCTGCGTGAAAAAATAAACACAGCATAAAAATAAAAATCTGTGTAAATCCGCGTTTTCGCTTTAGCGAATCCGCGTCATCAGCGTTGAATTTTTTAACGCAATCCACTTTCTCATAACAATAAAAACAAATAAAATTTAAAGTTTAATTTTTTGGCTCAAAAATTGGTTATCAGAAAAAAGTATATTTTTAACAACCAAAAACAAACCAATCAAATGCTAAAAACTTTCAAAATTCTGGGCTGGGCTATTCTTGCCATTATTACTTTTCTTGTCCTATATATAATTGCAGTTTATCTGATTTCTAAAATTACCGTTAACTCGGATAGCGCATTTATTAAAGAACAAAAAACAATTCCAATTTACATTCTCTCCAACGGCGTTCATACAGATATTGTCGTTCCTGTAGTAAATGATATAAAAGACTGGCGCAACCAAATTCAGTTTAAC
The DNA here is from genome assembly GCF_000834715.1 of Flavobacterium sp. MEB061. NCBI lineage: Bacteria > Pseudomonadati > Bacteroidota > Flavobacteriia > Flavobacteriales > Flavobacteriaceae > Flavobacterium > Flavobacterium sp. MEB061. The sequence goes on from NZ_JXQR01000015.1 coordinate 72,656, forward strand.
CAGACACAATCCAAAGATAGTTTAATGAATTTTATAGCTTTTGGCTGGGGCGATAAAGGTTTTTATCTCAACACGCCAGAATGGTCAGATTTGAAAGCCAGCACAGCCTTAAGAGCTGCATTTGGTATAAGTTCATCAGCGATGCACACTACATTTTTCAAACAATTAAAAGAGGGTGAAGATTGTAAACGAATTTTAATCTCTAAAGAAAACTATCAAAAGCTGGTTTCTTATATTTCAGACAGTTTTAGTAACCCAACAAATCCGGAATGGATTGAAGGACACAGCTACGGAAAAAAAGATGCTTTTTATGAAGCAAAAGGGAGTTACAGTCTGTTTTACACTTGTAACACCTGGGCGAATAATGCGTTGAAAGCCGCGAATCAAAAAGCCAGTTTATGGACGGTTTATGATAAAGGGATTTTTTGTCATTATAAATAAATCGTTTTTATTTAATATGTAGTCCCTACGGGACAAAAATGGTGGTGTAATGATTTTTTTCTACCAATAGATAATCTCTACGAGATATTCCTTAATGAATATAGAATATTAAATATTAAAAAGGTAAGTATAATACTCCGTTAGGAGTTAAATATTGGTAGGAAAAAAATAGAAATAACGTTTGCAAATGTCCCGTAGGGACTACATAAAAAAATATTCACATGGTAAAAATGTAAAATTTGCTCAAAAAGCAACAATTCAAAATTTTAACTTATTGTTTAAATTTGAGAGAATATCCAAAAATCGAAGTATCGTGAAAATTAAAAATATATTCTCCAAAACGTGGTTTCTGCTCAAGAATACCTTTTTAGAATTTAATGATGACAACGCTATTAAACTTAGTGCAGCGTTATCCTATTATACCATTTTTGCATTGCCGCCCTTATTGATTATTATCATAACAATTTGCGGTTTTTTCTTTGGTGAAGAAGCAGTAACGGGACAATTATACGGACAAATTAATGAGATGGTTGGAAATGAAGCAGCAATTCAGATTCAGGAAGCTATAAAAAACGTACAACTTTCCGGAAGTAATGTTTTTGCAACCGTTTTTGGTATTGTTATGTTATTAATAGGTGCTTCGGGGGTTTTTGCAGAAATACAAAGTTCCATTAATTTTATTTGGGGTTTACGGGCAAAACCAGACAAAGGTCTTAAGAAATTCATACAAAACAGATTAATGTCATTTTCAATGATTGCTTCCGTTGGATTTTTAATGCTCGTCAGCCTTTTGGTAAATACAACTCTTGATTTGGTAAGTACCCGTTTAAAAATATACTTCCCGGAAAGTACTGTTTATTTGTTTTACGTCGTAAATATTTTCATTGTTTTGGTTAGTATAACGCTTCTTTTTACGATTATTTTCAGAACATTGCCAGACGGAAAAATAAGATGGAAAGATGCAATTATCGGTTCATCAGTTACAGCCGTGCTTTTTATGATTGGTAAATTTGCTATAGGATTTTATTTAGGAAGCTCCACAGTAGCGTCAGTTTATGGTGCGGCGGGTTCTGTAATTATTATTTTGGTTTGGGTGTATTATTCAGCAATAATTCTGTATTTTGGGGCAGAATTTACAAAAGTCTACGCTAAGTCATACGGAGGAAAAATTTATCCAAATGAATATTCAGTAGAAATACAGAAAGAGATTTTTGAAATAGAAAAATAAGATATTACCACAGATTTTTACAGATTATAATGATTTCGCTATGATATTTTTAATCTTTAGAATGTAATCTGTGGCAAGAACTTTGCTGTCAGATATAACACAAATACCACAATATGAAAATTATAGCCTTTGGAGGAAGTAATAGTCAACAATCAATCAATAAAAAACTGGCAACTTATGCTGCAGGTTTAATTGAGAATGGAGAAGTTGAAGTTTTAGATTTAAATGATTTCGCAATGCCATTATTCAGCGTTGATTTAGAGAAAGAAATCGGTCAGCATGAAAAAGCAAAAGCGTTTTTAGCCAAACTGGCAAGCGCAGATATTTTAGTCGTTTCTTTGGCTGAAAATAATAACAACTACTCAACAGCCTTTAAAAATATATTCGATTGGTCTTCCCGAATTACCAAAGAAGTTTTTCAGCAAAAACCAATGTTACTAATGGCAACTTCGCCAGGTACAAGAGGCGGAGCTTCCGTTTTAGAAATTGCACGCAATGCTTTGCCAAGATATGGAGCCGAAATAAAAGGTACATTTTCGTTACCGGCCTTCAATGCTAATTTTGATTTAGAAAAAAATCAAATTTCTAATGCCGAATTAGACAAAGAATTAAAAGATATTATAAAAGATTGTTTCTAATTTATGACACCAAAAAAGATTGTTTTTTTACTCCTTATAAATGTTATCTTCCTGTATTCTTCATTTGCACAAAAATATAATGCAATTGATAACATCGTTTTAAAATACCCAAAAAGTTTTAGTACAACCGAAAAATTGGCAGAGAGAATCGAAAAGGATTTTACCTCTGATTACGACAAAGCGAGAGCAATTTATAGCTGGATTGCTCTTAATGTAAGGTATGATTATGCTGCTTTTTTGAATCCGCCAAAAACACAGGGCTTTAGCTATCGTTCAGAAGCCGAAAAACAAAGAAAGATTCAGGCGCTGAATGATCAAATGGTTGAAAAAGCATTTAAGTCTAAAAAAGCAGTTTGCGAAGGTTTTACGGTTTTGTATCAACATTTGGCTTCATTAGTTGGAATTAAATCTGAGATAATTCGTGGCGATTCTAAAACCAGATTAGTAGATATTGGGCGAAAAAGCACCACTTCAAATCATGCATGGAATATGGTTTTGATTGATAAAAAATGGAGATTGATAGACGTTACCTGGGGGCAAGGTTATTATGACAGCAGTAAAGGAAGAATGGTAAATGACTTTTCGGCCGTTTATTTTGATACAGATCCTGATTATTTTTTTGCCAAACATTTCCCAGATTCCGAATCTTATTTAGGCAATAAATTAAGTAAAGAAGATTTCCTGAACGGACCTTTAATTTATAATAAAACAATTGAAAAAGATTATAAAATCAAATCACCCGATTCTGGTATAATTGAAGTAAGGAATGGCGATAAAATCACTTTTGAAATCAAAAATATTTCAAAATCAGATCAGTTTTATTATTTAAACAAAAGAAATCAACCCGTGAAAATTACTAACGGAAGAGAGAGAAAAGGCGGTTTAGAGTTTCAAATAACTTTTGATAATACAATAGGCGAGTATATTACTTTTTTTGTAGATACAAATAGTATTGCAGCATTTAAAATAGTTTCCAAGTAAGAATTTTTAGCAAAGTTGATTTATATCATTTTCTTCTTTTATCGAATTGGCGTATCTTAGCTGTTACGGATTTGAAAAAAAATATAGGAACTTGCCTTATGGAAACAACTTTTTTGAAATCAATTTTAGATAATGATTTCTACAAATTTACGATGCAGCATGCCGTAATCAGACTTTTTCCAAAGGCTAAAGTGCGTTATGGATTTATAAATCGCGGCAAACATGTTTTTCCGCCCGGTTTTGCAGATTTGCTTCGAAAATCGGTTGATGCAATGGCAGATTTGCGATTAACAAAAGACGAAAAGCATTATTTATCCCACTATTGCCCATATCTCGATCCTACTTATTTAGATTTTTTGCAAGGATATAATTACGATCCTTCAGAAGTTAAAATTACTCAGGAGGGATCTGAAATAAAAGTTGTTGTAGAAGGTTTCTGGTACCGAACCATTTTGTGGGAAGTGCCTTTAATGGCTTTGATTTCAGAACTTTTTTATAAATCAAATCACTTAATTCGACTGAATGATGAGGCTATAAAAACGCTCACTAAAAATAAGATTGACAACTATAATAAATTAGGAGTTTCTGTTTTAGAATTTGGTACAAGACGACGTCATTCTTACGATGTACATGTTTTGGTTAACGAAACGCTGCAAACTTTTGGCTCAGAAAGTTTCATTGGAACAAGCAATGTTCATTTTGCCATGCTCAACAACAAACGCCCTTTAGGAACTCACGCACACGAATGGTTTATGTTTCATGCCGCACAATACGGTTTTAAAATGGCAAATTCAATCAGTCTTGAACATTGGACACAAGTTTATGGCGGTGATCTTGGAATCGCTTTAACGGATACATACACAACAGATATATTTTTCAATCAGTTTGATAAAAAATACTCCAAACTTTTTGATGGTGTAAGGCACGATAGTGGTGATGCTGTTGAGTTTGCCCAAAAAGTAATTTCTCATTATACCAAAATGGGAATAGACCCAAAATCTAAAGCTATTGTTTTCTCAGATTCGCTTAATTTTGATAAAGTAAAAACGATCGCGGACTTTTGTAAAGACAAAATTAAAATGTCATTTGGTATCGGAACTAATTTTACCAATGATGTTGGATTGCCTTCCATGAATATGGTAATAAAATTAACCGACACAAAACCAGATAATACCCATTGGCAGGGCGTCGTGAAGCTTTCTGACGAAAAAAACAAAAATACGGGAACTCCCGAAATGATTGCTTTGGCAAAAGAAGTCCTGGGAATCAAATAGTATTTTTTTATTTTAGAACGGATATTTTCTACTTTTAAAGTCTGTATTATTTTAAAATCAATTTAAATAGAATTCAAAGCTGTTATTATTCGTAACAAAAAGAAAATACGCTTTTATTTTTTAGCTAGAAATGGTACATTAGCCGAAAATCCAATTCATTTATGCTAGAGCAAAATCAATATAACGAAGATAATATCCGATCACTCGACTGGAAGGAGCATATTCGTATGCGTCCGGGAATGTATATCGGAAAATTGGGAGATGGATCTTCGCCGGATGATGGTATTTATATTCTATTAAAAGAGGTTTTAGATAACTGTATCGATGAGTTCGTCATGGGCTCCGGAAAAACGATTGAAGTTACCATCAAAGATAAAACGGTTTCGGTTCGTGATTACGGACGTGGAATTCCGTTAGGAAAAGTAGTAGATGTAGTTTCGAAAATGAACACAGGAGGAAAGTACGATTCTAAAGCTTTTCAGAAATCTGTTGGTCTAAACGGTGTCGGAACAAAAGCGGTAAATGCACTTTCGAACTATTTTCGTGTAGAATCTGTTCGTGATGACAAACAAAAAGCAGCAGAATTTTCAGGAGGAAATCTGGTTTTAGAAGAAGATGTAATCGAGACAACCAAACGTAAAGGAACAAAAGTAACTTTTACGCCAGATGAAACGATCTTCAAAAACTACAAATTCCGTATGGAATATGTTATTAAAATGGTCAAAAACTATTGTTATCTAAACAATGGATTAACGATTATTTTTAATGGCGAAAAATACATTTCGGAGAATGGTCTTAGAGATTTATTAGAAGAAACCATTAATGAAGATGATTTAGAATATCCGATCATTCATTTGAAAGATCATGATATCGAAATCGCTTTAACACACAGTAAAACACAATATAGCGAAGAATATCACTCTTTTGTAAACGGACAAAACACAACACAAGGAGGAACTCACTTAGCTGCATACAGAGAAGCAATTGTAAAAACCATTCGTGAGTTTTACAACAAAAACTTTGAAGCTTCAGACGTTCGTAAATCGATTGTAAGTGCGATTAGTATTAAAGTTATGGAACCAGTTTTTGAGTCTCAGACCAAAACAAAATTAGGTTCTACAGATATGGGTTCTGATGATGGAACGCCTGCTGTTTCGGTTCGTACTTTTGTAAATGATTTTGTTAAGAACAAACTTGACAATTATTTACACAAAAATCCGCCAACTGCAGAAGCTTTATTACGCAAGATTTTACAGGCAGAACGCGAAAGAAAAGAATTGTCAGGAATTCGTAAACTGGCAACAGATCGTGCGAAGAAAGCCAATCTACATAATAAAAAATTAAGAGATTGCAGAGCGCATCTTCCGGATACAAAAAACCCTAGAAACTTAGAAAGTACGCTTTTTATTACCGAGGGAGATTCGGCTTCCGGATCGATCACCAAATCGCGTGATGTAAATACGCAAGCCGTTTTTAGTTTGCGTGGTAAGCCGTTGAATTCCTACGGAATGACGAAGAAAATCGTTTATGAAAATGAAGAATTCAATTTATTGCAAGCTGCTTTAGATATCGAAGACGGACTGGAAAAACTACGTTACAACAATATCGTAATCGCAACCGATGCCGATGTCGACGGAATGCACATTCGTTTGTTGTTGATTACTTTCTTTTTGCAATTCTTTCCCGAATTAATCAAAGAAGGACATTTGTATATTTTGCAGACACCGCTTTTCAGGGTTCGAAATAAAAAAGAAACCATCTATTGTTATTCTGAAGAAGAGAGAAGAGACGCCATCGAAAAATTAAAACCAAAACCGGAAATCACTCGATTTAAAGGTTTGGGAGAGATTTCTCCAGATGAGTTTAAAAACTTTATTGGAGAAACGATTCGTCTTGACCCAATTATGATGGATAAAAATACTTCGATAGAGCAATTATTGTCGTTCTATATGGGGAAAAATACCCCGGACAGGCAAGAATTCATTATCAAGAATTTGAAGGTGGAGTTGGATACGATTGAAGATGTTGCTATTTAAAAAATAAAAAATATAATATTGCCAAACGATCTTCAAAATAAAGTTGTATTTCATCACGTTGCCCAGTTACTTCAAAACGCCCGGCAACAGGTTTTACGTACCGTAAATTCAACAATGACAATTACCTATTTTGAAATAGGAAAAATTATTGTTGAAGAGGAGCAAAATGGAAAAGATCGGGCTGAATATGGGAAACAGCTTTTAAAAAATCTTTCTAAACAATTGACAAAGGAGTTTGGAAAAGGGTTTTCTATCAGGAATTTAGAGCAAATAAGACAATTCTATATTATTTATTCAAAATCCGAATCATTGACTCGGATTTTAGGGATTAAAAATACGCAGTCACTGACTGCGGAATTCAAATCTCAAAAAACGCAGACAGTGTCTGCGGAATTCAAGAAACTAGATTATCAAACCTTGGATTCATTTTTTAAATTGACTTTTAGCCATTATATTTTTTTAATGAGAATTGATGATGAAAAAGAAAGACGTTTTTATAAGATAGAATCTGAAAAACACAATTGGAGTGTAAGGGAATTAAAACGTCAGTATGATTCGGCACTTTATACAAGATTAGCATTAAGCAGAGATAAAGAAGGTATTTTGAAACTTTCAGAAGAAGGTCAGATTATCGAAAAACCTAAAGATCTTATTAAAGATCCTTATATCTTAGAGTTTTTAGGATTGCCTGAATTGCCTCAATATTCAGAATCACAGCTCGAAGAAGAAATAATAAATAAACTAGAACATTTTTTATTAGAACTAGGTCATGGTTTTACTTTCGTTGGAAGACAACAAAGAATTACTTTTGATGATAAACATTTTAGAATTGATTTAGTTTTTTATAATAGAATATTAAAATGTTTTGTTCTTATTGATTTAAAAATAGGAGAATTAAAGCATCAGGATTTAGGGCAGATGCAAATGTATGTAAACTATTATGATAGAGAAATGCGATTGGAAGATGAAAATAAAACTATCGGAATTATCCTCTGTCAAAATAAAAGTGAAGCTGTAGTTAAATATACATTACCTGAAAATAACGAACAAATTTTTGCAAGTAAATACAAGACAATATTGCCGAGTGTTGAAGTTTTAAAAGAGCTCATCGAAAACAAATAATATCAAATTTATAATTTCGAATATAAATAAATGAAAGACGAAGAAGACGATAACATAATTCCAAACGACGACGAAAATAATTCAGACGAAAACCAACTTGATGAAAATCAGGAAGGAGACGATGAAATTATTGACGTAGACGCTAAACATTTTGAAGGACAGCATTTTTACGAGAATCAGGAAGAAGAAGGAGAAGACGTCATTACGAAAGTAACGGGAATGTACAAAGACTGGTTTTTGGATTATGCTTCTTATGTAATTCTTGAACGTGCAGTTCCCGCGATTGAAGATGGTTTTAAACCGGTTCAACGTCGTATTATGCACTCTTTGAAAGAGTTGGATGATGGTCGTTATAATAAAGTTGCCAATGTTGTAGGACACACCATGCAGTATCACCCTCACGGAGATGCGAGTATTGGTGATGCAATGGTACAGATTGGTCAGAAAGATTTATTGATTGATTGTCAGGGAAACTGGGGGAATATCTTAACGGGCGACGGAGCTGCGGCTTCTCGTTACATCGAGGCACGTTTATCTAAATTTGCTTTGGAGGTTTTATATTCGCCAAAAATTACCGATTGGGGAGTTTCATACGATGGTCGTCGTGCAGAACCAAACAATCTTCCGGTAAAGTTTCCGTTGCTTTTGGCACAAGGAGCTGAGGGAATTGCGGTTGGTCTTTCGACTAAAGTTTTACCTCACAACTTCAATGAATTAATTGATGCTTCGATCAAAATTTTAAAAGGAAAAGCATTCACACTGTATCCTGATTTCATGACACAAGGTATTGCCGATGTGTCAAATTATAATGACGGACTTCGTGGTGGACGTGTTCGTGTTCGTGCGAAAATTTCACAATTGGACAAGAACACTTTGGTGATCACGCAAATTCCGTTTTCGACCAATACGACTACTTTGATTGACAGTATTTTGAAAGCCAATGATAAAGGTAAAATCAAAATCAAGAAAATTGAAGACAATACGGCGGCTGATGTTGAGATTTTAATTCACTTGTTTCCAGGCGTTTCTCCAGATAAAACTATTGATGCTTTATTTGCTTTTACAGCTTGCGAAACTTCTGTAGCGCCTTTGGGTTGTGTTATTGAAGATAACAAACCTTTGTTTATCGGAGTTTCTGAAATGTTGAAAATTTCGACTCACAGAACTGTAGATTTACTTCGTCAGGAATTAGAAATTCAATTAGAAGAATTAAAAAATAAATGGCATTTCTCGACATTGGAGAAAATCTTCATTCGCGAAGAAATGTACATTGATTTCAAATTGTATTCTGATAGGGAATCTCTTTATAAATATTTATACGACCGATTTGAGCCTTTCAAAAAATCATTCGTCAGAGAAATTAATGACGATGATTTACAGCGATTGACTCAGATTCCGATGATTCGTATTACCCGTTTTGACTCTGATAAAGCCGATGATTTTATCGCTAAGTTAGAGGATGAAATGAAGGAAGTAGAGCATAATTTAGAAAATCTGACAGATTTTGCAATTGCCTATTTTACTAAATTAAAAGAGAAATACGGAAAAGGCCGCGAGCGCCAGACAGAACTTCGTGTTTTTGATAATGTTGAGGCTACAAAAGTAGTTTTAAGAAACACAAAACTTTACGTAAATCGTGAAGAAGGTTTTGTTGGAACAAGTTTGAAAAAAGACGAATATCTTACGGATTGTTCTGATATTGATGATGTTATTGTGTTTCTCCGTGATGGAAAAATGCTTGTTACAAAAGTTGATGCAAAGACATTTGTTGGAAAAGACATTATTCATGTTGCTATTTTTGATAAGAGTGATAAACGTACGATTTACAACATGATTTATCGTGATGGAAAATCAGGGCCTTCATACATTAAACGCTTTAATGTGTCGGGTGTAACGCGTGATAAGCCTTATGATTTGACCAATGAAACAGCTGGTTCTCAGGTGGTTTATTTCTCGCATAATCCGAATGGAGAAGCTGAGGTAATTACCATTTTATTACGTCAGGTTGGAACGATCAAAAAATTGAAATTTGATATTGATTTTGCCAAACTAGCCATTAAAGGACGTGCATCAAAAGGAAATTTGGTAACCAAATATCCTATCAAGAAAATTGAATTAAAAGAAAAAGGAATTTCGACTTTATTGCCAAGAAAAGTTTGGTTTGATGATACTGTAAAACGTTTGAATGTTGATGCAAGAGGAGAATTATTAGGTGAGTTTAAACCAAGTGATAAAATCTTGATTATTAATCAAAGTGGTAAACTGAAAGTTATAATTCCGGAGTTATCGACACATTTTGATGAAGATATGATTGTCTTGGAAAAATGGAATCCAAAGAAACCAATTTCTGCTATTTATTATGATGGAGAAAAAGAGCGTTATTATTTGAAACGCTTTTTAGTTGAAAATGAAGGAAAAGAAGAAAGTTTCATTACAGAACATCCAAATTCGCAATTAGAAATTGTTTCGACAGATTATCGTCCGATGGCACAATTGGTTTTTGCTAAAGTAAAAGGAGTTCAAAAAGAAGATTTACATATTGATGTTGAGGAATTTATAGCTGTAAAAGGTTTTAAAGCTTTAGGAAATCAGTTAACAACTGAAAAACTAAAACAAGTTAATTTATTAGACCCGTTACCTTATGAAGAGCCTGTTGAAGAAATTCCTGAAACGCCGGAGATTTCAGAAGATGATTCGGTTGAAACAGAATTAGATGACGACGGCCAGATTGGTTTAGTTTTAGAATAAATTTTTAAAAAGCGCTAAGATTTTCTTAGCGCTTTTTTTACAATATATTTTACTGATATCTTTTATCAGTCAGCGTTTTCATAAAGGCAACAAGAGCCTTTTCTTCCTTTTTATTCAACTTTAATTCATCAAAAGGAAGTGTTTGGTTTTCTACATCATATCCCAAACCTTTTCCACCACCTTTATTGTAAAAATCAACAACTTCTTCCAGAGTCTTGAAAACTCCATTATGCATATATGGAGCTGTAATTGCAATATTTCTAATTGTTGGAGTTTTGAATGCTCCAATTAGCTGTGGCATTTTATTATACAAATAACGACCAGAATCCGGACTCAGTTTTTTTCCGTTTGCTTCAGCAGGAGTTCCTATAACTTCATGTTCGGTTTTTGAGTAGCTTGGCGGAACAGTTCCGTTAAACAAAGGCGTAAAATGACAGGTTGCACATTTGGCTTTGCCCATAAAAAGATTCATACCTTCAATTTCTTCATTATTCAATGCATTTTTTTCTCCTCTCATATAAAGATCAAATCTCGAATCAAAAGAATTTAAAGATCTCACATAACTGGCAATAGCATTTTGAATTTGCCATGCCTCAGGTTTAGTAGTTTTTGGAAATGCTTTTTGAAATAATTTTATATAATCCTGATCTAATAAAATTTTTGCATGAATACTTTCCATAGAGCCATGCATTTCATCCTTATTTTGAATAACATCAACACTTTGCTTTTCTAAATCCAGCTGACGCATATCCCAAAATTGAGCATTTTGTAATGAGGCATAGGTTAGCGTAGGAGTGTTTCTTGCTAAATTGATTCCTGTTAATGAAAGATTTGTTTTTAAACCGTCTGTAAAAGCTTTTTCCGGATGATGACAAGAGGCACAACTTCTGTTATTATTTTTAGAAAGGCTTTTGTCATAAAATAATTTTTCTCCTAAAGTTGCTTTGTCAGCCGTAAAATTATAATCTTTTGAAAGAACAAATCCATTTACATCAAAAGCATCTTTATCAAATAAAGTAGTAATAGTAGGTTTTAAGGGACTATTCTTTGTTACAATTTTTATATTCTCTTGCTGTTGAAAAATTTTAATTTTCTTTGAAATTGGATTTAAATACTCGGTTATAAAAAAAGCCCTGTTGAAAGCGTTGAAGTTATTATTGTCAACACAATACTTTTGCGCTTTAAGTGTTAGTTTTTTTAAATCGGCCAGTATTTTACTATTTGGGTTTATTTTTTCAAATATAACCGGAATCTCTATTAAGCTTTGATTGGTTTCAGGAATTGAAGATTGTAAAATAGGACTGTCAAAACCAGTGATTCCTAAAGCAATGATTCTGTAAACGTTCTGCTGTACCGCATCTAAAACATAATTATTACTAATTGTTATAACTTCAAAAGTGCTTTGTACCTGTTTAATATTCGATTTAAAAATATTGAGTTCTCTGATTAGATTTTCTTTATTTTCAATTTCATATTCAGGATAGATTAATTCTTCCATTACCTGAAAACCATGGGGTTCAAACGACCTGTTTTCTTCAAGTTCCATTTCGTCCAATGCAGGTCCATTCATAAACCTGGCTGTTTCAGGAATGAAATATTCAATCGCCCATTCTGCTTTTTTGTAAGCAAGACGAGATTTTTTAAATTGTTCCAGAATTTCTTTTTGTGATTTATTATGATCTGCAAGATTTATAAATTTTTCAATTTCATTGTTTAATTTGCTTAAATCAACTAATAAATCCTGTTTAATGGTGGTTTGTGAAACCTTATTTTCTTTGCATGAAAAAAACAAACAAAGTGATAAAAAGAGAAGAATAAAATGTTTCAATTTCATAATATTACTATAAAAGAAAACAACCCTTATTTTTAAAATAAGGGTTGAATTATTTAGATTAAAAAGATTAACGTTGTACGTTTCTGATAATTACAGTCTGACCGCCTTCTTTATTTGTATTTATTCCTGAACCATCTGCATTTTTAAATGCATCGCTTTGCCATGTATGAGGATGAATATTTACCGTAAAAGTATCCGGAACACCAATAATATCTGAGATATCCTGCATTGCACCAAATTCCCAGCTGCCAAATCTCATTTCTCCTGTTTGGTTGTACAACGTATTCCACGCTGCATCAGTTCTTTTATGGTTCATGTTTAACCAAGGCTTATTTTGTTTTGAAGCAATATTATACTGCCAGATATAAGAATCGTGTTTGGCATCGGCATAATAGCTGTCACCATCTTCCTGAATGTAAACATAATTTTCTGTAACACATAGATTATCAGGATTAATAATTCCCGTTCCTGGAGTACTGTCACCTTCAACAGCCAGTTCTAATGTTCCTTTTAAAGGATCACTGGCATCCATTTTTAATTTATAAACCCTTCCCCACATTGTGTAGCCTTCAACAGGAACGTTTGAAGCTGCCTGACCTGTAGCCGTAAAATAAACTTCTCTATTATTGCTTGCACTACCTTTTCTGTAATCAACGTCTTCGACTCTTGAAAAACGGATAGCACCCAATGCATTTACAGTTGTATTAATTACAGCACCGGTTAAGTTTTTAGCATCCGGAATTTCGACAAATGAAACTGGGTATGAATTGTTTAAAGTCATTGTGGTTTCTACCTGATTTCCGTCTGTTCTTTTTAAAGCATACAATTTTCCGTTAGTTAGATCACCAACAGTATTGCTCATATACATAATTAACTGACCGGCACTTGCGTGAGAAGTAGCATAAGATTGATCTTCACCAATAATTATAACCGTTTTTCCCGGATAAGCTTCCTTTGTTAACGGAACTGCATTTTCCATAGCCGCTTTTCCTAAAGCAGGTAAAACTCTGTCGGTTCTGCTTTTGTCTGTAGACAATCCCAGAGGATTAATTCCGTGAACCATACTTTCCTGACCACTTTCTCCAGCTGTTAAAAAGATAGGGCCAAATCCATGAACCTCAGGAGTTACCAAAGTTGCAGAACACAAACGTGTTAATCCGCCAATTCCGTCAACAAGATAATCTCCTTTTACAGGTTTAAAAGTTTTATCAAAATAAACTCGTGAAACCGATTGCAAAATTTCGTGATTCGTAATCATGATGTAACCTTCTCCGGTTGGATTTTTCATTAATCCTGCACCGTCAGGCTGCGCACCGTAAATAAAAGCTGGCGATTCTGGTAAAACATCGGTAGTACTGATTAAAGTACTGATTTTAAGATTTTCGAAACCAGTCATTGGATATACAAAAGCAGGAACTTTTGAATGTGATGTAAAATCAATATCTGCATTGACATCGTTAGAAGAGTCTTTTGAATCATCATTTTGGCAGCTAATTACAGAAAGTCCTGTAAATCCCAGTAATGCTACTGATTTTAAAAAGTTAAATTTCATAATAGTTTGTTTTTTGTTTTTTAACAAAGCTATCTTTCAAAATCAATATAGATGTTATGCTAGTTTTTTCTTTTTGCTAATAAAAATAAGGTATATATTATTAAATAGTAAATAAGTGGTGCTAAATGTAAATTTTAGCTTCATAAAAAAATGTGAATTATTTAAAAATGTGATTTAAATTAATTTCTTTTTTCTCTTTTAATTTCTTTACAATTTTCAAAAACGCAATGGCAGTAATATAAGCGTCGCCTAAAGCGGTATGCCTGTCTTTTTTTGAAATATCAAATTTATCGGCAAGATCATCTAAGGTATAATGATCCTTTCTTTCAAATAAATGCGATTTAATTAAAGTCTTTTTATACAAATGTGCTGTATCTAAAGTTTTGTTCGTTAAAGCTGGCAAACCGTTTCTTTCCAGTGCTTTATTAATCATTGTAACATCAAAAATAGTGTGATGCGCGATAATAATTGAATCGCCTAAAAAAGTTAAAAATTGCTGTAAAGCTTCTAATTCATTGGGACGTTTCAAGACAAAATCTTTCAAAATACCATGAATCTGAGCAGTCGATTTGTCGTAATGATCTTGTTGAATGTAAACTTCAAAACTATCCTGAATCGAGATCATATTATTTTGCAAAACCAAGGCGCCAATGCATAGTATTCTATCATTGTCATAATCAAAGCCTGTAGTTTCTGTATCTAAAACAACAAATCTCGTTTCTTCAATACTGATATTTTCATCAAATAAATTATCGTCTTTTTTCCAAAAATTAAATAAACTCATATTTATACCACATTTGAAACATTAAATCTAACACTAATCAATTCCTGAAGTTCCTTGATCGTTTTAAAAGTCCTTTTGAGTTTTATTTTTTCCATTTTTGATAAAGATTCCAACGCTATAAATTGGCCCGAATCATTATGTAAAAGACCTTGTTTTGTTCTAAATTTCAATAACGCCTTAAACGAATATGAGCAGGATAAATACAGCTCTCTATTGTTGGGTTCCAGTTCGGCCAATTTTTCAAAACGTTCAGCAGTATTACTAATTGATTTTACGGAGTGCGATAAAATCAAAACTCGTGCTGCATCCGTAAGCGGCATTAAAGCACGTCTTTTAATATCAAAATTATCTTTATTTGCACCGTCTTGTTCTACCAGAAATTGTCTAAAAAAGCCTGTTGGCGAAGGACTCTGTAAAGCGCCGCTCACTAAGTGAACATAAAAAATAGGATTTGCTTTTACATCTTCAAAAATAAATTCAGAAAGTTCATTAGTAATCTCTGTATCACCATAAGTTACACTATAATCAAAGAAAATAAAAGAGAGTAAAACCTCATTTTTCCCCGGATTCGTAATCCAATGATGCACCTGAGTCTTCCATTCATCCAGACTCAAACACCATTTTGGATTTGAGGCCATCATTTCTGCAGGGCAATAATCGTAGCCAATATCAAAAAGGCCTTTATTAACAAGAGCGGCAAATTTTAAAAAATAGACTTTTGTTTCATCCCTAAAAACTTCCGAAACATTTTCATAAACAATTGCATTATCCTGATCCGTATGCAGCATTTGCTCGCTTCTTCCTTGACTTCCAAGTGCCAGCCATGCAAATTTTACAGGTGGCGGACTGCTCATTTTTTCGATACAAATTTCAATAACGCGCGTTGTACAAGCTTCATTCAATTCGGTTATGATTTTTGAAATCAATGTCATCGGAATATTTTGATCTAAATATCCCTGAAGCAATTGCATAATTCTGGCACGAATAGGTTTAATTTCCTTTGCCTTTTTAGCTCTTTTTAAAGCTTTTATCAAAACAGCGGGATTATTGCCCAACGCCACCATTACATCATGTTTCGATAAAATACCAACGGCTTTAGTGTTTACAGTTCCGTCTTTTGTAAGACATAAATAGTTAATGTTGCTTTTCATCATTGCCATTTGCGCCTCTGTAACCGTCATTTTTTTAGGATACGTAACCACAGGCTTCGTCATAATCGTTTCGGCCGTAGTCAGGATCGAATAATCGCCGGTAACAATCTTATTACGCAAATCTTTATCGGTAATAATACCAATCGGAAGCATTTCATCAACAATCAAAATTGCACCAACTTTTTTCTTATTCATGATTTTTGCAATATCTCTCGCCGTTGTCGACGGACTGCAAGTCACAATTTTCTTCGAATATTTTATAGGCTGTAAGTCGAAAGAATCTTTTGTAGAATGTAAATTGTCGTTTCCTAAATCGTCGCCATATAATTTATCTTTATGAATATCCGAGTAAGGATTGCGAGTATTTGAAGCGTAACTTTCAATCAGAAAATTACCAACATTTCTGTTTTCCAGTGCATAAGGTTTAAAAACAGCAATTGGAATCGCATATAGAATACTTTCCTCATGCGCCACGGCTTCCATTATATAATTTTCCTGTGCCAAAAGCGGACGCAATCCAAAAATATCACCTTCATCACACATGTCCAAAACATTGTTTTTAGAACTTTTTTTAAGCGCAATTGCCCCTTTATGAACCACATAAAAAGAATCGTGCGTTTTATCATTTTCTGCAAAAATAACAGCGTCTTTATCTTTGTAAACAATAGAAATTTGCTCAGATAATTTTTCAAGATCCTTTTGATGCATAAAATTAAAAGGCGGATAATCCTTTAAAAAGTCGGCAACTCTATGTGAAATCGTGTTTTTCATGTGTAAGATTTGAGTTGTAATTTAACATTTAAAATAGAAATGTAAAAGAAACACATTAAAATATTTATGTTTTACAAAAAAGGCACAAAAACACCAAGATATAAACTTTGTGTCTTTGTGCCTTTGTGGCAGAATTAGTAGTTTATTTAATCAATTTTATAAACCTTTCCACGTTGTTTTTCTTCAGAACCCACCATTCCAAATTCAAAAGTATATGAATCTTTAGAAGTATTTAAAATCTTCATGCTGATTGCTTTTTCCTCAGCCATGTTTTTTGGGTGTTTTTTCTGCAAAACATACTCACAATCACTTACCCAGCGAATTGTTGATGTGTCTGTTTTCCCTTCAAAAGTCTCGATTTCAATATTATCTTTACGCTCAAAAACGGTTGTTTTTTTAACACCATTTACTTCAAATTCAAATTTGAATTTTCCGGTTTTAAAATCTTTGCAATTGTGTTCTGCGTTATAACAGGAGAATAATGTGACTAACGGTAAAAGAAATATAATTTTTTTCATTTTAAATATAAGTTGTTTTTTTAGGAGCTGTTTCCTGCTTTCCATTTCAATCTTTTTGTTTTTAAAGAAAAAACAAAAAGGATTTCCATTGCAATCAGGGCTAGAAATATATAGGGTAAATTAGAAATATAGTGGCTATCGAAACAAAAAATATATTTATAAAGAACAGAAAATATAAATTTCTTCTTCTTTTTTCATTGGTTTGTTCATCAGATAATTTTGTTTTACAAAACTTAATCAGAATCCACCACCAAAGACCACCTAAATTAGCATGATATTCGATCATTTCAATCTCTTCAATTCATCATCGGTAAAGTTCTTGATTTCTTTTTCTTTGGCAAACTTTTCCGCATTGTAATTTCCGGATTTATTTTTCGGAATCGATAAACTATCCCAATCTCCATTTTTCAATTGTTTCGCATAAAAAACAATTTGCCCCACATGATACGGATAATGAGCCAATTGACGATTTATGGCTTCAATAACGGTGTGCCCTTCGTTTCGAATATAAATAATATCTGAAAGCTGTTCGGGGTTTAAACCGTTTAAGGCGCCAAGAAAACAATCCCAGCCTTTGTTCCAAACCCCGAGAACTTCTTCTTTAGATTGTAAATCATTTTCAAATTCAGCATCACGGTTACGCCATTCTTTTTCACCATCTGATGTTAGAAAGTCTGTCCAGCGCGATAACATATTGCCGGAAATGTGTTTTATAATTGTTGCAATACTATTGGTGTCTTCATTTACAGAAACAAAAAGCTGTTGCGGTTCTAATTGGTCGATGGATTTTTCGCCGAGCATTTTATAATAAAGAAATTGCTTTTTAACACTTTCTAAATAGGATTCATTAGCCTTCATGAATTTATGTTTTAAAGACATTAATATTTCGCTCCGATGGAGCTGTTAGCAATGGATTTATTGTTTTCTATAAATATATTGCCCCGCTGGGGTATTTTACTTTTATTAGAAAATTATAATCAAAACTGTTAAAAACATACTCCTTTAGGAGTATAATATTTATAGAAAATTATTTATTTCAAGTGGATTTAGTCTCGTAGAGGCGGTATATTCTAACGAAAATCAAACAATCTTAATATCATATTTATCTAAAAGCCCCACAATTCCGTCATTCGAAAATTGTGCTTTCCTCATCGGATTAAATTCCGGATCGATTTTATAATTATAGGCAGTTTTAAAATTCACCGCAGCCAATTGTGTATCGTTAAAAATAGCACCTTCCAGATTGCAATTATCAAAAACCGAACTTGTTAAATTGGTGCCGATGAAAGTTACTTCTCTAACCGAACAATTTATAAACTTGGTTTTAGGCATTTTTTTATTCGAAAAAATAGCATAATCCAAAGTGCATTCTTCAAAATAAACCTGAAATAAAAAATCATCACATTCGTTAAAAGCGATTCCAAGAAGTTTACAATTTTTGAAAGTCACATTCTTTAAACTCGTGCTGAATAAACTTGTCATAGACAAATTACAATCAATGAATTCACAGTCTAAAAAAGTGTTATAGCCAAAATTACTGTTCGAAAAATCACAGTTCTTAAACACACAATCTTCAAACTCCCGATTGTTTATTTTTTTGTCGATGTAAACGACTTTCTCGAATGTTTTCTGAATGTGAATTAGGCTTTCCATGAATGTTTTTTAGGTTTTTGAGGGTGTATTATATGTTATTTTAGATTGCTAAATACACCAAATTATTTCCTTGCCCATTTTTTAGCAATTTCTTTGGCTTGATCTTCAGTATAAAATTTACCTTCTTTTATATTTTTTAATGAATTTTCAATTTCTAAATTGTAATTATCATTAACATCTTTTTTTTTTCGGTTTTCATTCTTCTCCAATTCATATGTTTTTTTAAGATACAAATTAGTCATTAAACAAACCCTTCATAATAATTTTCAATCCATAAAAAATCAAAAACATAGCACTTAAACAAGCTACAATTCCAATTCCTAAAACCAGATAATGCCAGTTCGTATGCTGATTCTGAAAAGCATTATATATTAAAGAAGGCCCAATAAATAATAGCGGCAATGAACCTGATAGATATTTAATTCCTTTTCCTAGTAATTCTTTATTTGTTGCCATTTTAAAATTTTGTTTTGAAAAGTTTCAGGTTTCAGGTTTTTTTAGTTTCAGGTTTTACTTTGCGAAATCTTTGTCAAAGTTCTAAACTTTGACAAAGATCGACATCAACTTTGCGATCTTAAAAAACTTTTTTTAACTCAAAGCTTTGTGATCTCTGCGAATCCCGATTGCTATCGGGATTGCGAACTTTGCGGTAAAAATCATGCAGTTAAGCAAACATTCTAGATAAAACCTTTTTACTTATTATAATTATCAACAGCATTCCTAACGCTGCCATATTTTTTCAATAATTCAGAACCTTCTTCATATGAAACCGGAATTTCTCCCATAATCATTTTTACACCACGATCTACCAATTTGATGTTACTCAATTGCATATCAACCATTTTATTTCCTTTTACTTTTCCAAGCTGAATCATGGCTGCAGTCGAAATCATGTTTAAAACTAATTTCTGAGCAGTTCCAGCTTTCATTCTTGAACTTCCGGTAACGAATTCAGGACCAACCACAACTTCAACAGGAAACTGAGCCGTTAAAGCCAGCGGACTTCCCGCATTATTGGTAATACATCCCGTAAGGATATTATTTTGATTGCAAGTTTCTAAACCACCAATAACATAAGGCGTTGTTCCAGAAGCAGCAATCCCGATAACGACGTCATTTGCACCAATATTATTGGCTTGTAAATCAATCCAGGCTTGAGTTGCGTTGTCTTCGGCATTTTCTACAGCACGACGAATTGCAGTGTCTCCACCGGCAATAATTCCGTTTACCAAATCAAACGGAACACCAAAAGTTGGCGGACATTCTGAAGCATCAACAACGCCTAAACGCCCTGAAGTTCCAGCTCCGATGTAAAAAATTCTTCCTCCTAATTTTAATTTAGCAACAACTTGAGCCACTAAAGCTTCGATTTGAGGAATTGCTTTTTCAACCGCATTTGGAACGGTTTTGTCTTCATTATTAATATTAATAAGCAATTCATGAACCGACATTTTTTCTAAATGTTCGTATTTTGATGCTTGTTCTGTGGTTTTTATAAACGTCATTTTTTGTCGAAATAGTTATCCTCCAAAATTAAACTTTTTTATTCCAAATCAGGAAAAAGTGCAAGCCAAACTCATAAAGATTTTTAATCTTTTTTTGTTGACTTTTCTTTTGAGGAAACTAGTTTTAGAATCTTGTTAAAAGAACTAAAATATTATATTTGTTAATTAATAAAAGAGAATGGATAAATTAGATTTTCTGCAAGGGATTGGTAAGATCTCTGTTTTTGTTTCTTTACTGCTGGCCTTTTTTTTATTAACGGTTAAAACCGAAAATAAATTGGCGAACAGATTATTTGCCTGGTTCTTTATTTTCTCGGCTGTCGATCTCAGTGGATTTTTTATTACTACTGTAACGAGAACTCAATTAAATTGGGAGATTTTCAGGTCAACTGCATGTTTATTCGGAATGCCTTTGTTTTATCTTTTTGTACTAGCGGTTTGTTATTCTGATTTTAGATTACAATGGAAACATTTAGTGCATTTACTGCCCTTTATAGTTGTCAATTTAGTTTTTATTCCAGGAATTTATTTAAACCTTGACACAGATAAAGATACTTTTCTTTCAAGGTTTAATCAATTGCCTGAGATTTATTTTATCCAGATTTTAATTGAATTTCAATATATATTTTACATTGTCAGCGTATTTTTGATCTTAAAAAAATATCGTGATATCTATTTAGAAAATTATGCAAATCCGAGTGCAGCGACTTATAAATGGCTTTTTCAGATTACTTGTGTGTTTCTTACTGCACATTCAATTGTGGCATTAAAAAATGTATTGCGTTACAGCGGATTTAGGGAAATATTTGTTTGGGCAAATGTACTTGTAGGAAGTATCGCTTTGTTTATAACCTGTTGGTTTATAATGAAAGCGCTCAATCATCCAGAACTTTTTAGAGGAGTTAATTCTAAACTAAAACTAACAAAAGAGATTCTGCCGGAAGTTGATGATAAATCTGTTTCAACAAATGTTCAGGATGATTTGATTACGGGTCAAATTTCGACTTTGAAACAATATATGGCGGAGAAAGAACCTTTTCTTGATCCGTCGCTTACGATTCAGGAATTGGCCAATCAAATTGATATTCCGGTTCGGGATTTATCTGTTTTGATTAATCATAAAATGGATCAGCACTTTTTTGATTTTGTGAATGAATATCGCATTCAAAAAGCAATGAATATTTTGAAAGATGAGTCTAAAAATCAGCTTACGGTTTTAGAAATTTTATATGAAGTAGGTTTTAACTCCAAATCTTCGTTTAATACTTCTTTTAAAAAATACACGAATTTAACGCCGACAGCTTACCGAAACGCTTCATAATAAAGGGTTTGTAAAAAGTCGTACGTCACACGCAATAAAGTCGAACCAAATTCTTCAATAGAAAATGGTTCGACTTTTTTTTGTCGGTCGATTCCGGAAAATTTCTAAGGCAACTTTGCTTCAAATTAATCGAAACAAGTTTAAAAATTAGAAATCATGAAAAAAGCAAACCTCCTTATCTTTTTATTATTGCCATTCTTTTGTATAGCACAATCAACATTTAAATTAAAAGGAAAAATAGCAAGCGAAATAACTCCATTAGAATGGGCAGATGTTTCAATCTTAAATTCAGAAGAAAAAATTGTTGACGGAACAACAACGAAACAAGATGGAACTTTTGAAATCAATCTTAAAAAAGGTTCTTATAAAATAGGCGTTAGTCTTTTGGGATTTGAAGAATACGAAAAAGAAATTTCGATAGAAAATAATACTGATTTAGGAATCATTATTCTAAAAGAGAGTGCAACCAATTTAGTTGAAGTTGTCGTTCAATCTAAAAAGAAAACGATCGAACAAAAAACAGATCGTTTGGTTTATAATCTTGAAAATAATGTTACAAATGTTGGCGGAGATGCGTTAAGTGCTATTAACACCGCGCCTGGCGTTGTGGTGCAGAATAACACGATCAATATATTAGGAAAAGGAACTTCGCGAGTTATGATTGATGGAAGAATTATTGAACTAACAGGCGAAGAACTGAATAGTTTTTTAAAATCGATATCGGCAAGTGATATTAAGAATATTGAAATTATCAGCAATCCGCCGGCAAAATATGACGCTGAAGGAACTGGCGGACTGATTAATATTATTATGAAAAAAGGAGTTCGTGATTCCTGGAAAAATACGACGACAGTTTCTTACGATCAAAACAAATTTGGTGTTTCTACTTTAAGAGATAATTTCTTTTACAATAAAAACAAGTTTAGATTTTCTGCCAGCGTAAATGCAAAAACGGGTTATATAAATGCTACTGACGATTTAAAGATATATTTTCCTGACGGACTTTCGCATATGAAAAGTGTAACGAAGGTAAAAACGGAAAACCTTTCCGGAAAATTGGCTTTAGATTATGACCTTTCTGAGCGTACTACAATTGGTTTTCAATATTTGAATGACAGAAACAATCCTGATTTTAAATCGGATATTTCGATTCATAACTATAATACTCAAAATCAATTGGACAAAATTACGTTGAATAAAAGTAATACCGATAGAGGATCAGGAAATCAAACTTATAACGCACATTTGATCACTAAACTGGATTCTTTAAAAAGAAAACTATCCTTTGATGTGGATTATTTTAATTACGATTCAAAATTCGACAGAAATTTTATAGCTAATAATTATACACCAGATATGATATTTACAGATGTAAATCAGGCGGGAAGAAATATTTCGAATCAGGATATTGATAACTGGAGTTTTAAGGCCGATATGGAACATCCGCTTCAAACGATCAATTTGTCTTACGGTGCCAAAATGAGTTTTACAAATAGTATTAGCGATATACTTTATTACAATACAATTACAGGAACACCGGAACTTGATCCTAACCAATCCAACCGATTTAAGTATACCGAAAATAATCAGGCAGTTTATGTTAATGCAGATAAAAAAATCAATGAGAAATGGAATTTTCAATTGGGATTGAGATTGGAAAATACTCAAACTACAGGATTTTCTGAAACGCTGAATCAGGAAACAGAGAATAATTATTTGAAATTGTTTCCAACATTTTATGCTTCTTACAAGAAAAATGAAAATAATACATTCAGTTTAAATTATGGAAAACGAATTAACAGACCTCGTTTTGATTTATTGAATCCGTTTAGAATTTACATTAGTAGTAATAGTTATTCTGAAGGAAATCCTTTTTTGAAACCTTCTTTTAGTGATAATTTTGAGTTTGCGCATTCGTATAAAGAAATCCTAAGAACTAGTGTTTTTGTCAATTCAGTTACAAATGGTTACGGTGTTTTATTTACTTCAAATCCTGAAACAAATACACAAATTGTAACACGTGAGAATTATTTTAAAAATTTGAGTTATGGAGTTGGAGAGAGTTATTCGGCAACTTTTGCAGATTGGTGGTCAAGCGAAAATTCATTATACTTTTTAGGAGCAAAAACTGAATTTATTAAAGATATCGATGCCACGCCATCAAATAGTTTGCAAATTGATTTTTCGACAAATAATACTTTTATATTAGGGAAAACTACAAAGCTGCAAATTGACTTTGCGTACAGCACACCTTTTAAAAGTGGTTTATATGAAATAGGATATACGTCTAGCTTTGATATTGGTTTTAAGCAGGATTTGTTTAATAAAACGATGCAGATTGCATTTTTAGCAAATGATATTTTTAATACGTCTTACTTAAAAGATTTTACTTCTGTTGTTAATGGTGTAAAACAAGTTTATGACCAAAAAGAGAGCAATCGATTTGTACGTTTGTCTGTGGTTTATAATTTTGGAAACAAAAAGATTAATGTGAAGGAGAGAGCTTTTGGAAATCAGGAGGAGAAAAAGAGAACTGGAAACTAATTAGATAAATTAGAAAATTAGTCAATTAGATAATTGAATTATGAAAATGGATGCACTGGATGTTCTTTTGTTTTGTTGCGTGAGGGATAGGAGCAAATTACCGAAGTAATGCGGATAGCCCGACCGAATTTGCGAAAGGCGCTCATAAGCGGCTTGTTAAATAGCGCCTTTTGTGAATTTGGTCACGCCCTTATTATAATAGAAATGCCAATAAAATTCCGAGAACGATCATGGAGACTTTGGCGATATTGAATTTATGTCCTTCGCTGCTTTCAAAAATAATTGTTGACGAAATATGGAATAAAATACCAATTACAATGGCTGTAATTTCAGTATAATAGTGATTTAAAACGGGTAAATATTCTGAAGCAATTGTACCAAGCGGCGTCATAATGGCGAAAGTAAGCATAAAAGCAAAAATGGCTTTTTTGTTTAAACCTGCGTTGATGAAAAACGTGGTTAAAATCACGGCAATTGGCAAATGATGAATCGCAATTCCAACCGCTAAACCATGATGATGGCTTACCGGAAAACCTTCAAGAAAAGCATGGATACACAGACTTATAAACAGGAGCCACGGAATTTGTGACATTTGTGCATGCCCGTGAACGTGTCCGTGTTCTGCACCTTTTGAAAAAAACTCCAGAATGATCTGAAATAAAATCCCGATCATTATAAATAAACCAATATTGTGATTGTGAGATTCGTAAACTTCAGGCAATAAATGCATTACGGTTAACGATAATAAAAAAGAACCACTAAATGCCAATAATAGTTTTAGATTGGTTTTGTTTTTTGGTTTTAAAAACAAAGCCACAGCATAGCCCAGAAGTACAGAAAATAAGGGTAATAAATAGTTCATCTTTATTGTTTAATCGTTGATTCGTTTAATCGGTTAATTGTTTTTTTGCTTAGCGATTAAACGGTTAAACAATTAAACGATTCACCAATTTATTTAAAAATCATGATTAATCGTTCGCTTTCGGTTTTGTGGAATTTTTTGAGTTTGTAGTCTCCAAAAATATCCAATAGAAAAATTCCGGCTTCGGCCATTAATTCTTCAAAGTCTTTTAGGGTTAAAGCTTTTACTTTTTCGGTAAAATGGTATTTTCTGCCTTGATCTTCAAAATCTATTTCCTTAAAAATATGACCGTCCTGAACATATCTTTTTATTTTAAAATCGATGTCTTCAACAGTTTTAGTTTCTTCCGGCACCAGGGTTTCAATTACCTGATTAACATTCATGAAATCAATTACGGCAAAGCCATATTCTGATAAACTTTCCTTAATGGCTTTTAAGGTCGTTAGATTGTCATCGTCACTTTCGAAATAACCAAAACTGGTAAACAGATTAAAAATTGCGTCGAATTTTTCTTCAAAAGGTTCGCGCATATCATGCACTTTAAAATGCAGGGTTTCGTTGCTGTTTTTATTGGCTTCGGCAATACTGTTTTCAGATAAATCTGCTCCTAAAACATTAAAACCAAGTTGATTTAAATAAATAGAATGACGCCCTTTTCCGCAAGCTAAATCAAGAACTTTTGCTTTTTCGGGCAGGTTTAAATAATGCGTAAGATTATCCATAAAAATCTGCGCTTCTCTGTAATTTCGGTCTTTATAAAGAATGTGATAATACGGAGTATCAAACCATGATGTAAACCAGTTTTCTGTGTTACGCTCCTGATTTGGTGTTGATGAGTTTGGTGCTTCAGACATTTATTCTATTTCAATTAATTCAAAGTCCGGCAAATTTAGTGTATTTTTGCCGAAAAATAACTATTTCGTGACGATACCTGAATAATCAGATGTGTGTATGCGATCGGAGTTTTTTTTAAACAAAAATAAAGATGGAAGAAAATTTTAGAATGATAGCCAAATGTTTTTTTGGTTTTGAGGAAATATTAGAAAAAGAATTGCGTGATCTTGGTGCGCAGGATGTCGAGAAAGGGGTAAGGATGGTGAGTTTTAAAGGTGATAAAGGTTTTATGTATAAAGCCAATTTATCGCTAAGAACAGCACTTAAAGTTTTAAAACCAATTTACTCATTTAGAGCTAATAACGAACAGGCTTTATATAAAGGAATTTCGGGCGTAAACTGGTCTAAGCTATTAAACGCCAACCAAACTTTTGTTATTGATGCAACGGTGCATTCAACATATTTTAATCACTCAGAATTCGTTTCTCAAAAATGTAAAGATGCAATTGTGGATCAGTTTCGAGAAAGAACGGGACAACGCCCAAGTATTGATAAAGCTTTTCCTGATTTAAGAATCAACGTTCATATCGATAAAGATCAGGTTTCGGTTGCTTTGGATACCTCAGGAAATTCATTGCATCAGCGTGGCTACAGAACGGCTACGAATATTGCGCCAATCAACGAAGTTTTGGCAGCAGGAATTTTGTTGTTATCAGGTTGGGAAGGTCAAAGTCACTTTTTAGATCCAATGTGCGGATCCGGAACTTTTTTGGCGGAAGCAGCTATGATTGCTTGTAACATTCCGGCAAACATCAACAGAAAAGAATTTGCTTTCGAAAAATGGAAAGACTGGGACAATGATTTATTTGATCAGATTGTAAATAGTTTGATGAAAAAAACAAAAGAGTTTCATTATACCATTAAAGGTTTTGATAAAGCACCGAGTGCAGTAAATAAAGCCAAAGACAATATCAAAAATGCCAATCTTGACGATTACGTTACTATTTCTGAAGATAACTTTTTTGATACTGAAAAAGCTGTTGAAGGAAAACTGCACATGGTTTTTAATCCTCCTTATGATGAGCGTCTGGATATTCATATGGAAGAATTCTACAAAAATATTGGTGATACTTTAAAGAAAAGTTACCCGGGAACAAATGCCTGGTTTATAACAGCAAATCTTGAAGCATTAAAATTTGTGGGATTAAAACCTTCAAGAAAAATCAAACTTTTCAACGCAAGTCTTGAAGCCCGTTTGGTAAAATACGAAATGTACGAAGGAAGTAAGAGAACGAAGTTTCAGGTTTCTGAATAAGATTCTGAGATACTAAGATGCTAAGGTTCTAAGTTTTTTTAGCTTTGCTTTATTACTTATGTAATGTAAAAACTTAGCATCTTAGAAACTCGGTCCCTAAGTCTCAGGATAGCAACTTTAAATAATAATTTAAGGTTCAGAAAATAAGCTGCTAAATAAAAACCTTAGCCACTTAGTATCTCAGAACCTTAGTAACTTTAAAAAAAATGTCAAAACTACAAGTAAGAGCTTTTTTATATCAATTAGGATGTTTCGCGATTTTATTTATTTTAGGTCGCTTTTTGGTCGCAACGTATACACAATTAACCGGACTTTGGATTCCGATGACGGCTTTTATTGTGGCGACTTTGATTTCGCCTAAATTTCAGGCGGTAAAAACAAAAGACGGTGAAAAGCTTTTCATGAAATGGATTTTTATAAAAGGAATTAGAGAAATCGGATAATTTAGTTAGCCACAGATTAAAGGATTATAAAGATTTTTTTTCACGCAGATTTGAGCAGATTAATCTAGATAATTTATCTGCGTAAATTTGCTTAAATCTTTTAAAATCTGCGTGAAAAAATATTTACACGCTTTGCGGACTTTGATTGTGTAAACACAACTTAAATCTTAGTGAACTCTGCGAAAAACCTTTGCGTTCTCTGCGTTAAAAATAATTAAGTAATATTTAAAAGATAGTTATTTATGAAGATAATTGGACTTATAGGCGGAATTAGCTGGGTTTCTACAGCTGATTATTACAAACTTATAAATCAGGGAATAAATGAAAAAATGGGAGATTTAAACTTCTCAGAATGTTTACTTTATTCTTTCAATTATGCTGATATAAAAAAGAATAACGAAAACAACGATTGGGATTCGACTTTTAAGATGCTTTTAAAAGGCAGCCAGTTTTTAAAAGCAGGTGGAGCAGAAGCCATTGTTTTATGTGCCAATACCATGCATTTGATTGCTGACAAACTTGAAGAAGCTATCGATTTGCCAATTATTCATATTGCTACAGAAACAGCGAAAGAAATTCAGAAGCAAAATTTGAAAAAAGTAGGTTTATTGGGAACCAAATTTACAATGGAACTCGATTTTTTTAAAGATAAACTTATCGCTCAGAGAATTGAAGCTATTATTCCGGAAAGTGAAAATGATAAAGATTTTATTCACACCACCATTTTTGAAGAATTAGGAAAAGGACTTGTAACTCCCGAAACCAAAAAACGTTATCTGGAAATTGCAAACGAATTAATAAAAAGAGGAGCTGAGGGTATTATTTTAGGATGTACCGAAATTCCGCTAGTGATTTTACCTGAAGATGTTGATGTTCCTGTTTTTGATACAACTTTGATTCATTCAAAAGCCGCAGTTGAATTTCAATTGTCTTAATTAAAAAATATAAAATTTAAAAGCCACGAATTCACGAATTAAATAATCAATTCGTGAATTCGTGGCTTTTATTTATTTATGAAAATTATTTCTTTGGACTGCTTTTTTGAATTTCAGGTATAATTACTTTTTTCTTATAAAGCGGAATAAAGTAAGAAACAGTATAGTTAAAACCAATTCCGAAATTACCGTCATACGTTCTGTTGAAACCTGGAATATACAGATTATCAAAACCATCAGGTGTTTTATTGGCTACCAAAAGCTTTAACTGAACAGAGAAACCTACGAATACATTATTAAAAACTTTTGCTTTTAAACCTGCTGTAACTTCAAGCCATCCTGCTGTTAAGCCGTCAAATTTTTGTCCCGCAGCAATTGCAGGTTCTTCACCCCAATAAGGATTTGCGTTGTAAATTTTATAACTGTTCAATTGCTGACTAAAGGTACTAAAACCACCACGTAAACCTATGCTTATGATGTTTTCCATATCAAGCCAGTTTTGGTATAGGTTATAATCAAAACCACCTTTAATATATGTCCCTGTTGCGGTAGAGTTTAATCTGTCGTCATCTGTAGTTTTATCTTCAAAACCAAGTTCTGCTGCTATATAGTATTTTTTCGTTAAGCGAAAATCACCTACAATTTCAATTCCTTTATAATCTTTATCATATAAACCGCGGGTTAGTTTATACAAATCGACACCTACGCGCAAACCATAACGATTTGTTTTTGGAGGAACAACAGTATCAGTTTTTGTTTCCTGAGCTGGTTTTGCTTTTGTTACAGGTTTTGCTACAGTTTTTGTTTTTTCAGGAACGATTTCTTTTGTCGCCGTCGAATCCTGGGCGTTAACCAAAAACATTGAAAGCAATAAACAAGTACTAATGATATACTTTAATGTGTGTTTCATCTTCAAATTCAATGTTAAGATTTATTGGGGCGATATTTTGCATCCATAAACCATCACTGGTAGGATCTGTTTGTTCGTAAGGTGTTTGAGTATTCAGTTTAAAAATAGTTTTAAAACCACAAGCTCTGGATACATACACATTTTGCCTGGTATAATTAAATTTTAATTTATCAGTATTAACCAAATCTGCATTTGTATTATCTGAATTTAAAATAAAACTATAAGTGACTGTATCTTCATCTGTTTTTAATGGAATACCAATAGAATCACCGCTGGTAATGTATTTTTCATCATCAAGGGCTGTTTTGTTAAAAACGATTCCTTCCGTTTGTCCGTCGCCAATTACTTTTAATCTTGTTACTTTTTTCCTTACAGTTGGATTATTAATATCGTAAAACGAAATTATCAATCGGGGAGTGGTTGGTGTATTTGCGTCACAAATATCATCCTTCTCGCAACCTGACAATCCAAAAGCAAAGAGTAATAAAAATGAGATTATTTTTTTCATTTATAATTTAGTTATCGAAGTTCTAAAAGTACAACATTTTCAACATGATGCGTTTGCGGAAACATATCAACCGGACGAACACGGGTTACTTTGTATTTTTCATCCATTAGAGCTAAATCGCGTGCTTGTGTAGCCGAGTTACAGCTTACGTAAACTACTTTTTTAGGAGCAATTTTTAAGATTTGATCAATAACGTCTTTGTGCATTCCATCTCTTGGCGGATCTGTAATAATAACGTCAGGTTTTCCATGCTGTGCGATAAAAGCTTCATTGAAAACTACTTTCATGTCACCAACAAAAAACTCACAATTTGTAATATTATTGCGTTCTGCATTTGCTTTAGCATCCAAAATTGCTTCCGGAACACTTTCTACGCCAATTACTTTTTTTGCTTTTTTAGAAACGAACTGAGCAATAGTTCCTGTTCCTGTATATAAATCATAAACAGTTTCGTCGCCTGTAAGTCCGGCAAAGTCGCGTGTAATTTTATACAGTTCATAAGCCTGATCAGAATTGGTTTGGTAAAATGATTTAGCATTGATGCTAAATTTTAAACCTTCCATTTCTTCCAGAATATAATCTCTTCCTTTGTATAATTTTATATCCTGATCGTAAATAGTATCATTTTGCTTCGAATTTACGACATATTGCAATGAAGTAATTTGCGGAAATTTCTCGTATAAATGATCCAGAATAAGTTCACGATTTTTCTTGTCATTTTCAAAAAACTGAATCAAAACCATGATTTCTCCCGTTGAAGCAGTACGAATCATAAAAGTTCTTAATAAACCTGATTGTTCTCTT
The DNA here is from genome assembly GCF_000834715.1 of Flavobacterium sp. MEB061. Classification (NCBI taxonomy): domain Bacteria; kingdom Pseudomonadati; phylum Bacteroidota; class Flavobacteriia; order Flavobacteriales; family Flavobacteriaceae; genus Flavobacterium; species Flavobacterium sp. MEB061. The sequence continues at coordinate 103,368 of NZ_JXQR01000015.1, forward strand.
GGGTTAAAAAATGCCAGATTATGTTCGTTGGCAAAATCCCGAATTTCGTTTCTGATCGCATTTGAAGGATCTTCCTGCAAATAACATTTTTGGATATCAAGGATTTTATCCCACATTTTCGGAATATGAAATCCCAGTGCGTTTCTGTTTCCTAAATCTTCTGTACTTCCAATTTCTTTTTCGGTTAACCAACGAGCGTTAGAAAACGAAAATTCCATTTTATTTCTGTAGAAAAACTGTTTTTCTGAACCTAAAATAGTTTCAAATTCAGGAAGTTCAACTTTTCCAATACGTTGTAAGTGATTTTTTACTTCATTTTGTTTATAATACAACTGTTGGCTGTATTTCATGTTTTGCCATTTACAACCTCCACAAACTCCAAAATGATCGCAAATAGGTTCAATGCGATGTTCTGATAATTCATGAAATTTTACGGCTTTACCTTCGTAATAAGCCTTTCTTTTTTTGAAAGTTTGTACGTCAACCACATCTCCGGGTACAACATTCGGAATAAAGATTACTTTTCCGTCAGGAGCTTTCGCAACTGAAACTCCTTTTGCTCCGGCATCAAGAACCGGAATTTGATGAAAGACAACTTTGTCTGTATTTTTTCTTCCCATAGCGCAAAAATAAGGGTTTGTAAACTTTTACAAATTTAATTTTCAAAATATTTTACCAATTTTATCAATTTATTGAGTTTAATAACGTTTAAAAGGTAACTTTGCCTTTGCAACAATCCCCAAATGCTGCATTTTTAACCTATTTGTATTGTTTTTTTATGAAGTTGTACCACAAGCTTTCACAAATTAGCTTTTTAAAAAAGAGTTATGCCTTCAAATTTTTATTTGTTGCGTTTATTGGTATACATATTCCTCTAATCGGAATTTTGTTTTTTGTCCTTTATTATAATAGTGCTATCTCTCCAACTTCTATTTTAGTTTTTTCTTTGATAATGACTTTGTTGGCTACTTTAATAACATTGTTGATTTTGAATCAATTGATAAAACCTATAGCAATTGCATCAAAATCTTTGAACGATTACAGAAACAATCGAAGATTATCTGTTTTACCAACCGGATACTCTGATGAAGCGGGATTGTTAATGTGTAATATTCAGGAATCTATTTATGAAGCCGAAAGTTTTATCAACGAAAAACAGGATCTGATTTATATGCTTTCGCATGATTTGAAAAACTTTGCAGGAAATCCGCAGGGTCTGGCAAAATTAATTATTGAGGAAAATCCATCACAATCTGTAAAAGATATGGCTGCTTTAATTTGCGAATCGACTGATTTGCAATTTAGATATATCGAAAACTTTATTAAGTTGTTAAACGAACAAGACCAGGTTGTAAGATTAAATCAGGAATTGAAAACGATTATTTTCCCGAATATTTTGCCCTTTATTAATGAACAGGTTGAGCAGCGTTTATTGGATAAAAATATAAAATTAAGCCTAAGTGTAGAATTGGAAGAAGCTAAACTTAGAATTGATGAAGGTTTATTGGTTCAGGTTTTGGTTAACTTAATAAGTAATGCTATTAAGTTTTCTTATTTTGATAGTGAAATTAAAGTAAGAATGTACATTGAAAATGACCAGTTGATCATTACTGTTACTGATAACGGAATTGGTTTTGATAAAAATCAAATTAATGAATTGTTTAAGAAATTTACCAAAATGAGCCGATTAGGAACTGCAAAAGAAACTTCAACCGGAATTGGTTTGTATTTATGCAAAAAAATAATCGAAAGAAACCAAGGTGAATTAACCGCTGCCAGCGAAGGAAAAAACAAAGGAGCTGAATTTAAAATTGTATTTGAAATTTAGTTTTTCCTCCTTTTTATAATTTCATAGTTGATAATTGTAAAGAAATAAAAACAAGAATCGGCTGTAATTTTTCCAAGAATAATTCCGAAGAAATAATTTCCGCATAAAATCGGCATCCAATACATGCAAAATGGGCGAACTACCAAAAAGTCTAAAAAGGCAGGATATCCAAATTCTAACGCCAGGTTTTTTATAAGAGATATAACATCTTTTAATGTCGTAGTTTTTTCTAAAATCTTATTTTGCTTCGCTAATTTCCTGTATGAAGTAAAGATTATTACACCATAAAAAGCAAAATATTCTGCAAACGTAATCAAATATGCAGTTGTTAATCCGCTATAAATTTTACTGAAAAGTGATGTTAAAAGTGCAGCACTTGTACTGGCTAACTCCGCATATTTATATCGGTTAAACCATTCTTTAAAATTTGATTTTGTAAGCATTTCGAAAAAAAGATTCTAAGATTCTAAGTTGCTAAGGTACTAAGATTACTTTTGAAAAGCTGATGTTTCTCATTCCAGCAAAATTATATAAGAAAAAAACTTAGAACCTCAGAACCTTAAAACTACCATAGTTGATGAACAGAAGGTTTTATATATTCTTCATAAATAGCGTTCATAGCCGAAATTTTTTCAGGAGTTAATTTTGGCTGATCATAAACTGATAAATTAGACAAAACATGACTTGTTTTTGAAGCTCCAGGAATAATACAGCTAATATCTTCAAAACCTAAAATCCATTGCAAGGCATACGGTGCCAGATTTTCAGCTTCGGGAAATAATGCTTTTAATTCCTGAACTGCTTTTAAGCCTAAATTATAATCAATTCCTGAAAAAGTTTCACCTTTATCAAAGGCTTCTCCATTTCTATTAAAATTACGATGATCATCTGCTTCAAAAGTTGTTTTTGCATCAAATTTGCCTGTTAAAAGTCCGCTTGCTAAGGGAACTCTGGCAATTATTCCGATATCTTTTTTTCTGGCTTCTGAGAAAAACAATTGCGACGGACGCTGACGAAATAAATTAAAAATAATCTGAACCGTTGTAACATTCGAATATTCAATTGCTTTCAAAGCTTCTTCGACTTTTTCGACGCTTACGCCAAGATTTAAAATCTTGCCCTGATCTTTTAAACGATCAAACATTTCGAAAATCTCAGGTCGGTAATAAACTTCGGTAGGAGGACAGTGTAGCTGAATCAGATCTAGTGTTTCCAATCCCATTCTTTTTAAACTGTCTTCAACATATTTCTGAAGCACTTTTGGCTGATAACCTTCATTTACATGCGGATTAATTTGTCGCCCACATTTTGTAGCGACATATATACGCTCAGATCTTGAACGAACGACACGCCCAACGGCAGTTTCGCTCAATCCATTTTCGTAAACATCGGCAGTATCAATAAAATTAACGCCGTTATCAATTGCAGTATTCAAAAGTTCGTCTGCTGTTTTATTATCAAACGGAGATCCCCATTTCCCTCCAACTTGCCAGGTGCCAAGTGAGATTTCTGATATATTGAAGTTTGTTTTTCCTAGTTTTCTGTAGTTCATTTCTTTAAGGTTCAGAGGTTCATAGTAGCAAAGGTTCAAAGGCTTTCTGTAGAGGCGCACTGCAGTGCGTCTTTTTTGCCCACAGATTTTACGGATTGAGCAGATTAACACAGGTTTTTTAAAGTTGTAAGAATTTGAGTTTCTAAGTTGCTGATTTTTTAGCTCAATAAGAAACTTAGAAACTTAGTGCCTTAGCGACTTAGTGGCTAATTCCTCAATCAAATAAATCCGAAGATAAATAACGATCACCGCGGTCGCAGATAACGGCAACAATAACTCCGGATTCTAATTGTTCGGCGATTTTTAGGGCAACTGCAACAGAACCCCCGCTGCTCATTCCGGCGAAAACACCTTCTTCAAGAGCTAATCTTTTTGTCATTTCTCTGGCTTCTTCTTCGCTTACATCAACAACAGTATCTACTTTTGAAGCATCAAAAATTTTCGGTAAATATTCTTGTGGCCATTTGCGGATTCCTGGAATTTGAGATCCGTCGCTTGGCTGCGCGCCAATGATTTGAATGGCGGGATTTTTTTCTTTTAAATAAGTCGAAGTTCCAATAATAGTTCCTGTCGTTCCCATTGCCGAAACAAAATGCGTTACAGTTCCGTCAGTATCATTCCAGATTTCAGGACCTGTAGTTTTGTAATGCGCTTTCCAGTTATCATCATTTGCAAACTGATTTAGCATGATATATCCGCCTTGTGCGACTTTTTTATCGGCATAATCACGCGAACCAATAATTCCTTCGCTGGCAGGTGTTAAAATTACTGTAGCGCCATATGCACGCATTGTTTGAGTGCGTTCTTTTGTAGAATCTTCCGGTAAAACCAGTTCTATTTCAATTTGAAACAATTGCGCGATCATTGCAAGAGCAATTCCGGTATTTCCGCTTGTAGCTTCAATTAGTTTATCTCCTTTTTTAATGTCGCCTCTTTCAAGAGCCGATGCAATCATATTGTATGCTGCTCTGTCTTTTACGCTTCCGCCTGGATTATTCCCCTCTAATTTCAGTAAAAGTTTTACGTTTTTATTTTTAACCAAATTGACAGTTTCCATCAATGGAGTATTTCCAATTAGGTTTAGCAATTTCTGTGGACCCATTATTTTATTTCTTTTATTTTAACTTCAGTTGTAGTGGTATTCATGACAATAGAACCTGCAGGAATAGATTTTGTTACCCAGGCATTTCCGCCAATAATACTGTTTTTGCCAATTGTAGTCTGACCACCCAAAATAGTGGCGTTGGCATAAATGCAAACATTTTTTTCTACAGTTGGATGACGTTTTGCATTTTTCATTTCCTTGCTTACGCTCAATGCGCCAAGTGTAACTCCCTGATAAATTTTTACGTTTTTTTCAATCACGGTAGTTTCTCCAATAACAATTCCCGTTGCGTGATCAATAAAAAATGGCGAGGCAATTTGTGCACCGGCATGAATATCGGTTCCGGTAATACGGTGTGCATATTCGCTCATTAATCTCGAAAACAACAATAAATCAAGCTGATATAATTCATGGCTTAATCTGTAAATCGCAATGGCATAAAAACCAGGATAGCCTAAATAAACTTCATCAATACTATTTGATGCTGGATCATTTTCTAAGATATATTCTGCATCCTGATTTAGTTTTTCCAGAACGCCGGGCAATTTTTCCAGGAAACGATCCCAGATAGATTCGCACATATTTTGAGGCTTTTTACAGGCCAGAACAGCTATTTCCTTAAAACGTATTTCGAGTTCGTCGATACTTTGATCTAAAGGCGCATTTGAATCAAAAAGAGTATAAAAAAGCTTTTCGGTAAAATCTTCAGTTTTAGTTTTGATTCCGTAATTTATATTTAAATGGCTTTTTAAAGCTTTTATATTCTCTATGATGGTATTTTTTGACACAATTATAAAAATTGGATGAATAATTTTGAAACGTTAAAAGTAAGGCGTTTTTTGTAAATAAAGGCACGAATTAACTAAAGAAATTTTGTTTTAAGAATTCTATTTGTGATAAATAAAAGATTTTTGAAAGGCAATAATTTATATGATTCTTAAGAAGTTAAATGTGTAATTTAGCCAGTCAAATATATTAAAAATGAAAAATAATCAGACTTTTAAGAGCGCTATTTCTAACCTGTCTTTTCCTGCAAACGAAAAAGTTTCAGGAAAATCTATCCATGATCCTATTTTAGGACTTATTATTCAGGATCATCCTTCTTTTTGTGATGCTGATTTTATTGCTGTTAAAGAATTAAATGACTACCGCCAGAAATATGTTTCAAATTATTTATCTACAGAAATTGGTACATTATCTGATCTTGAAAAAAGTGTTATTACCTCTTTAAAAGAAGATAAATCAATTGTAAGTATTGTAGAAGATGAAGAAGAAACGAGAAGTTTTGGTCAAAAAATAGCCGATAAAGTAGCTGATTTTGGCGGAAGCTGGACTTTTATCATTTCGTTTTTGCTTTTTATTGTCATTTGGATCAGTTCAAATGTTTATATTTTGGTGAATAAAGGATTTGATCCTTATCCGTTTATTTTGCTGAATTTGATTTTATCCTGTATTGCAGCTTTGCAGGCTCCGGTAATTATGATGAGCCAAAATCGTCAGGAAGAAAAAGACAGAACCCGTGCCAAAAAAGATTACATGATCAATCTGAAATCTGAACTTGAAATCAGAATGATTCATGATAAAATTGATCATTTGATTATGCATCAGCAACAGGAATTAATCGAAATTCAGAAAGTACAAATCGAAATGATGAACGATATTCTGAATCAGATTAAGAAATAATTCAGGTTAAAAAATTAAAAATAAAAGTGTTTGAAGTAATATCCGACAACCATAAATAAGCCATTTATGACAGCTGAAACCCAAAGCATTTTTTGATTGTTTTTTGATTTTTGGAAAAGATATAAAGCTCCAAATCCGAAAAATAAAAGGGTAGAATAAAGTGCCGGATACATCTTAAAAGCAGCAAAAAAATCACCCTGAAAAAGTAAGAATAATGCGCGTTGAAAACCGCAGCCCAGACACTCGATTCCGAACAGCGTTTTGAACAAACAAGGCAGCATAAATTTCTCTAAATTCAAAGCGATTATTTTTTACAATTTTACAAAAAAATATCCGATAACATTGCAGGAGGTAGGAACTAGTATTTTAAAGTTTCATACTTTTGGATTCTTATACTTTAAAATATGAAAGCTTTTAAAATTTTAATAATGATACTTGCCATTTCGGTTGCCTTATATGAGCAGGTTTCGGCAGAAAAAAATATCTATATTATGGTAGTTGCTATTGCAGTTTTCATGTATGGAATGATGCAGCTGAGTGCAAAAACACCAAGTAAAAATCAAGAAAAAGAGGAGCATGATGTTGAATAAAGGAGATAAGGTTTCCGTTTTAGACGAAGCCATAAACGGAACAGTTGTTTCGGTAAAAAACAAGGAAGTTTTGATCGAAACTGAAGATGGATTTTTGATGACATTTTTTGTCAATGAATTACTTAAAATGCAAGATTCCAGTAATTTAATGAATTCTATTAAAAGAATTAATTTAGAAGAAATTTCAAAAGAGAAAACGGAGCCAAAACCAAGAAGTTTTGTAAAAGAAAAGAAAGATAAACGCGAAATTGCCGCTCCGGAATTTGATTTGCACATTGAAAAACTGGTTCCTAATAAACGTGGAATGTCAAATTATGACATCTTGACTCTGCAGACAGAAACGGCAAAAAGACACATCGAATTTGCGATTAGAAATCGAATTCCGAAAATTGTTTTTATTCACGGAGTTGGCGAAGGAATCTTAAAAGCGGAACTTGATTTTTTATTAGGCCGTTATGACGGAATAGATTTTCAGGATGCCAATTATCAAAAATATGGGTTGGGAGCAACAGAAGTTTATATTAAGCAAAACAATAAATAAGATTGTTTATTGAATTGAAAACACTCAAAATAAAGCATAAAAAAACATCCGTTTTTAAAGTCAATTTCGATGAGAAATCAATTTTAAAAACGGATGTTTTTTTTTGTAAGAATTTATAGCTTTGAAAAGAACTGGATTATTTAGTTTGCAACACTTGTTGAAAACGATCCTATTGCAAAAGTGTTCCCTAATCTAAAGCTGCTGTTTCCTTTTTGAAGTGTTACATTTTTAAGTACAATTGTGTGCTTAAATGCATTTGGTCCATCCGTAGTAGTGGTTACTTCAATAGAACCATTTGTGTCTGTAGCTCCAGTCCATGTTTCTTTTAAAGATGGAGTTGATGGAGTAGTAGTCTGGCAAAAATAATCTTCGGTCAAAGTACTGTTGTAAACTCGGTATAAAAGTTTATTATTGGTAGCACCTATCACCGCTGTTCTTGGCTGATTTAATGGAGTAACAGTGTTTTGAATTAAACCAGATTCTACAGCATCAATTGTTATAGCTGCTCCAGATACAATAAAATTATAAATTTGTCCTGATGTAGTACATTGTGCTGCTGTTTCATCAAATGTTAAATCTAATGTGGTTTCCAATTTTGTAGAAAAGTCTCCAAATACAATTTCAGGTACAGTTACATCGACACCGGAAACAGAATAAGTAACATTTTTAATTATAATGTTATGACTATATCCATTAATTCTCGTAGCATTATTAGCGTCGGGTTCTGTTGCTGTTTGTACGGTTTCTATTTCTATTAACCCTGATTTAGCATACCATTCATCGATAACTTTAGGCGATGTTGGCGGTATTAAACTACAAATGTATGTTCCTGCTATTGTTCCGTCATAACCTCTGTAAACAAGTCTGTAACTACTATTGTCAATATTGTATTGATTTGGCACGCCTACGGGTGTTGGGTTTTCAGGAAAAGTATTTTCAGGTACTTGCAATAGTAATGATTCCTGAGTTTTAAGTTTATAAACCAATAAATTCTCATCAGTACAGCTTGCAGAGTTTGTAATTTTACTAAAGTCAACGTTATCAACAGTTATATCACCATCATCGCAACCATTTAATAAAAATGCGAATAACAGTAAGCTTGCATATTTTCTCATCATAATTTTATTTGGGTCAAAAATAGTGAAAAATTTGGCAAATGATATTTAAGAATTCACAATTGATATTTCTTAACTTTGCACCAATGAAAAAAGTATATCTCGATAACGCCTCAACTACAGCCTTGCGACCTGAAGTTATTCACGAAATGACAAAAGTGATGACTGAAGATTTTGGTAATCCCTCATCTACGCACAGTTTTGGACGAAATGGAAAAACTATTTTAGAACTTTCCAGAAAAAGTATTGCAAAACAGTTAAATTGTTCTGCACAGGAAATTATATTTACATCCGGCGGTACAGAAGCTGATAACTGGATTCTTCGTTCGGCAGTTGAAGATTTAAAAGTGACCCGTATTATAACTTCAAAAATTGAACATCATGCGGTTTTATATGCCGTTTTAGCTTTACAATCAGATTATGGTATTCAGGTTGATTATGTTGATGTAAATCATGACGGAAGTATCGATTTAACACATTTATCAAGTTTATTATCTGAGGATAAAAAAACGATTGTCAGTTTAATGCACGTAAACAACGAAACAGGCGCTATTTTAGATCTTGACAGAGTTAGTGTTATTTGCAGGCAATACAATACTTTATTTCATTCAGATACTGTTCAGTCTGTGGGTAAAACCGAAATCGATTTGCAAAAAACTACTGTTGACTTTATTGTTGCAAGCGCGCACAAATTTCATGGACCAAAAGGAATTGGTTTTGTTTTTATTCGTAAAAACTCAGGTTTGCAACCATTAATTTTTGGTGGAGAACAGGAAAAAGGACTTCGCGCAGGAACCGAAGCGGTACATCAAATTGCCGGAATGGCAAAAGCCTTGTCTGTTTCCTATGAAAATTTAGAGGAAGAAAGAAAATATATTTCCGACTTGAAAATGTATCTTATTCAACAATTAGAAATTCATTTTCCGGGTTTTAGAATTAACGGTAAAAAAGAAGATTTTTATAATATCATCAATATCATTTTACCTTTTTCTGAAGATAAAACTTCGATGTTATTATTTAGTCTGGATATGAAAGGAATTGCTGTTTCCAGAGGAAGCGCCTGCCAGTCAGGAAGTATAAAGCCTTCACATGTTTTAAAAGAAATGCTTTCGGAAACGGATTTAAAATTACCAAATCTCCGAATTTCATTTAGTCATTATAATACCAAAGAAGATATTGACTGGCTAATTCAAAGTTTGAAAACTCTTTAAAAAGGTACAAAGAGACAGAGTTGCAAAGGGATTGGGATTCAAAGGTTTATTGATTGTTTAATAATTAGTATTATTTTTTATTTTTAAAAAAAAAGTAAGAATTAGTTTATTAATTTATTGAAATATGTATTTTTGCAATCAATTAATAAATCTAAAAGACATGAAGGTTAAAATGTTATCGCTATTGTTGAGCTTTTCAAGCTTATTATCTGTAGCACAAGAAAAAATCAAGTATTCTAAGGAAGACGTTAAAAAAATGGAAATGTATCTTTTTAATGAAGGATTTTCAGGACCTTCTTCTAAAAAAATATCTACAGTATTACTCAAAGATGGTACTATACATAAAGGATATTGCAAAGATATTGATACTAAAAAAGGACAAATCTATGCAATATCATTAAAAGACAGCGTAACTAAAAAAGAAGAAACTTTTAAAGCAGAAGATGTCAAAGAAATGTATGTTCTTCCTAGTAACTTTGAAAAAGGCATGAAAGTAGGCAAGTACATGAGTAATATTAGAAATATTGGTACTAAAAAACTAGATAAAAGTACAACAAACGAGCATATTCACTTTGTTAATGAAACTGTTTCTTTAAAAAACAAAAAAGAAAATAAGGAGTTTTTGATGCAAGTTTTAAACCCTGATTTTGATAAGATCATAGCAGTTTATCACGATCCAAATGCTAAAGAAACAGGCGGATTTGTTGCACCCGGAGGATTAAAATTAGGAGGTGGCGTTACTAAATCTTTTTATGTAAAAAAAGGAGAGAAAGTAATATGGCTTCACAAAGATGATTTTGAAGACAATTATGATTTTCTTTTTGGAGATAATGCTGCGTTTATGAAAAAATATCCTAAAAACTCTACTGATTGGGGGTATTTAAGTTTTTTAATAAATGAATATACTATAATGAGTAGTTAATACTTTTTTAGAAAATTTAAAAGAGGATGTTTCACAACTTGAAATAACCTCTTTTTTTTATTTAAACTTCTCGAAGCATGGGCTCAAATATTCAATTATCAGGGGCTTATTTTAGTTGTGATTATGTATCTTTAGCTTTGAAAACTGATTTAGGCTCTAAATCTAGTCTCTAAAATTATTTCCTTATCACTTTTACCTGCGAATCATTGGTCAATTTGATGATTGTCGAAGGTTTTCCTCCTATTTTATCATGATTTAATTTTACTACATAATCAACTCCTTTGATGATTTCAGGATTAATATCTTTGAAAGCAATAGGAGTGGGCTGTCCGGAAATATTAGCCGAAGTCGAAACCAATGGTTTTTTCATTCGCTCTAATAATTTAAAGCAAAAAGGCTCTTTTACAATACGCACTGCAAGCGAATTATCAGCTGCAATGATGTTTTTAGCGACATTTCTGGGTTCATCTAATATTAGAGTAGTTGGTTTTTCTGATAAATCTAAAATTTGCCAGGCAACTTCAGGAATATTTTTAAAAACATTGTACATCATTTTTTCGCCATTCATCAAAACAATCATGCTTTGTGTTTCGGCACGCTGTTTAAGTTTGTATATTTTGGCAACAGCTTCAGGATTTGTAGCATCACAACCAATTCCCCATACGGTATCAGTTGGGTAAAGTATTATTCCGCCTTCTTTTATAACTTCGTAAGCGTTGTGTATTTCTTCGTTCATTATTTTAGTGTTAAATACTGATTTTTATTTTTTGTTTTGTCTAAAGATTTTGGTTTTAAATTATTTAAACAAAATTTTAATTGTGTAGTAAACAGGTATAATTATTAATTTATAATAGTGTCAATAAATTGGCTATTTATAAATGTCAAAAATAAACTATTTTTGGACTTTAAAATATCTGGGTCGAATGAAAATTTTATATTTCTAATCTGATAAGCTTTATTTTTAGAATTCGTATCAATTTTGATCCATAATAAAATAAGATTTTCTATAATTTAATTAATTATTATAAAGTTATTTTTTGTAGTAGAACCTAGTAAGATATATTTTAAAGTATTTTCTAAAATAGCTATTTAAATAAAACATAAAACAATACAATAAGAATGTTTAAAACAATAAAGTTATATTTTAGGTTAAAATTTTTGGCTAAAAAGCTGAGAAAAGAAAATAAACAATTCGATTTTATTGGTAACTTAAAATACGATTCAAACGTTATTATAGTTGATACTAAAGTCCCTGAATTTGATAAAGATTCAGGTTCAAGACGATTGACAGAAATTATAAAATTACTGATTGCAAATAAGATTGGTGTTTTTTTACTGGCAGATTTTAAAGAATACCGTTTTGCAACAAATTATGTCCAATATTTTAAAGATCTGGGAGTTGTAGTTTATGAGCCAAGTATAAACAATTCAGGAAAATTAATCACTAAAAATGATTTTCTAAAACAAGTTCTTCCATTTGCGAATTTTGCATGGCTGCACAGACCGGAAATTTTTGAAAAATATTATCCAATTGTGAAGAAGAATAAGCCAGATTTAAAAATATTTTTTGACATGGTTGATTTTCATTATCTACGATTTAAAAGAGAATATGAATTGACAGCAAATCCTGACATAATGAAAAATGCGGATAAGTATCTGAAGTTAGAATTGGATAATTGTCAAAAAGCAGATAAAATCATTGTAATTTCTGATATTGAAAAAGAAACTCTAAAGGATTTTTATACAGAAGATTCTAAAATAGTAAGTATTGGAAACATTCATCAATATATAGAAAATAAAAATCCGGTATCTTTTGAAGATCGAAAAGATTTATTGTTTATTGGAGGCTTTGATCATAAACCAAATGTTGATGCAGTGCAATATTTATCTAATGAAATAATGCCGTTATTATGGAAATCAGAGCCCGAAATTTCAATTTCAATCATTGGTAGTAATCCGCCGGAATCGATATTAAAGCTGAATTCAGATAAATTCAAAATAATAGGATTCGCAAAAGAAGTTTCGCCTTATTTTTTAAATTCACGAATTTTTCTAGCCCCGCTTCGTTATGGTGCCGGAATTAAAGGTAAAATTGGGCAAAGTTTAGAATTTGGCCTTCCATTGGTCACAACAAGTATTGGTGCAGAAGGTTTCAATTTTAAAGAAAATAGAAATATTATAGTCGGAAATACAAGTCAGGAGATTGTTGAGAATATACTTTTACTATATAAAAACAAAGAAGTATGGGAAAAGATAAGCTCTGATTCTAAAAAAGTTATAGAACCTTTTTCTATCAATACCATCGAAAATAAAATTTTAAGTTTAGTGAAATAATTTACAGCTTAAATATGGTTTTTACCCAATTTTCAATAGTATATTTATAATAAACGGCATCACTTAAAGGTTGGTATGGAGTTTTAAAAAAATCGGGGTTTATATCTATCTCTGAGTTTTCGTCAAGGATCAAAATATTATTCGGATTATAGAAATCATATTCAGCAATCGATTTATTTGTGGTTATAATTTTCTTTTGCATTGCTAAAGCTTCGAATATTCTAAAACTTAGTCCGTTATGACCATGTCTTATTAGATCTAAGTACACATTTGAGTTTTCTAATTCTTCCATTAAAGCATCAATAAAAATGGGCTTTTTGGTGTAAATTATATTATCATTTATATTTTTTGGTCTTTTCTTTCCTGTAATAATAAATTTAAACGCAATAGCATTGTCCGATAAATAATTGGCAATTTTGTTTAATAAATGCAACCTTTCATCTATTGATAAAATAATGAATATGCTATTATTTATTTTAGAAAGAGGCTGAATCTCTTTCTTTTCTAAATAGATATAATTAGTGATGAAATTGAAGCCAAATTTTTTGCAGTCTTGTAAATCAAAAGAATATATCTTGTCGAAAATTTTGTCTTTTAATAAATCGTCTATAGGAAAACGAGTACAGCTATCATAAATGTAGGTGATATATTTATCCGTATAATTTTTTATTTTTAGATGAGTTTGTTTTGTCAGCCGATCGGGTCTTATAATTAAAATGATATCCTGACGACCTAATTTTTCAAGACGGTTTAAGATATCTTTTTCTAGTTCAATTTTTTTTATATTCTTTTTAAACAATATTTTGTTTAAAAAATTAGTTATCTTACTAAAAATATTTGGGTATTCGTATTTGTATTTCGATATATCAATATGATGTTTTTCAATATTTTGACGTTTTAATTCGAGTACAATATTTTGATCAAAGGAGAAAAAGTCAAAACTTATTAAACAAATTTTCATATTGGAATTTTTTTAAAGGCTTATGGTTAATTACAGATAATTAATTTGGAAAGTTTTTTTATCAATTTTAAAATCTATTCAAAATTAAATAAACAATTGGAACTGATTAAAAAAAAGAATAAGATTAAAAAAAAACTTGTACGCAACCATTTAAAAATAAAGTTGTCTACTAAATATATTATTGTTGATTAATAACAAAAATAGAGATTTAATAATAAATTGCAAGGAATTTTATAGCGAAGTTAATGGAAGGAAAGATACAGGTAGGATATTTAGTTTCATACGATTACGAGTTGCTAAAAAATGCAATACCAACAGTTTACAGTGATTCGGATACTGTTTTTTTAGCAATTGACAGCAACAGAAAAACATGGAAAGGCCAAACTATAGAAATTAAGGAGGATTTTTTTAAGTGGATTGAAGATTTTGATACGCAAAAAAAGATTGTCATATATGAAGAAGAGTTTTATATCCAGGGACTTACTGCAATGGAATGTGAAATCCGGGAGCGTAAAATGCTTGCCCATAAAATGGGAATTGGAAACTGGCTAATTCAACTTGATTCTGATGAGTATTTTTATGATTTTAGAAAATTTGTTTCTTTTTTAAAAGCAAAAAACGATCTGCTAATTAACCCTGAAAATAAGATCGTTCAAATATGCGGATTCAAAATTAACTTATATAAATATGTAGAGGAAGGTGTTTTATACGTTGATAAACTAGATAAGTTTATGATTGCAACAAACTATCCAAATTATAAAATTGGAAGACACGCCAAATGTAGATCTATTTATACAGATTCTGTTGCACTGCACGATTGTTTGTCGAGATCAAGAGAAGATTTAGTTCAAAAAATAGAAAACTGGGGACATAATGACGAGATCAACAAAAATGAATTTATGAGTAAATGGGATTCGGTTTCGATATCAAATTACAAACAAATTCGCGGGTTCTTCTATTTAGATCCAATGCATTGGAAAACGTTAGAATTCATGAAAGGAAATTCTCTTCAGGAATTGTTAAGTAATTTTAAATTAAGCAATAAAATTAATATTGGAAAATTCTTTTTACTAAGAAAGAATTTCGGACAATGGTTTAAGTTTCTAATGAAAAAAAAGATTAAGGCTTAAAATAAAATTTGTTTATATACCTCTAAATAATCAGCAGCTGCAACTTTCCAGTCGAAACTTGAGGCTCTTTTTTTCATTAGAGTCTCCATTTCGTTTTTATTAGCATTAAAGTGGTCTAATCCATCAAAAAGTACATTTTTCATATATTCAGGATCAAAATTAGTCCAATAACTTGCAACATCGCCACCAATTTCAGGCAAAGAAGTTTTGTCTGATAAAAATACCGGTTTGCCAAAGCTCATCGCTTCAATAGGTGGTAAACCAAAACCTTCTCTTATAGAAGGAAAAAGAAAGGCAGCGCAGTTTTTCATATAATATTGTTTGCCTTCATCGCTCACTTTTCCGGTTAAAAAAACATGGTTTTTAAGGCCATTATTTTCAATTAGTTTTCTAATAACCTCGCCGTATTTTTTGGTGTCATTTCCGGAAATAATCAAATTATAATCTTTTATTAATTTCATCATATTAATAATAGATGTATAATTTTTTCTTTCAATAAAATCTCCGATGGTATAAAAGAAAGGCTTGTCTACAGGAACATTACTTATAAAATTTGATGTGTCTAGCAGTGTAGATATCGGATTTCCGTTATAAATGATGTGTTCCGGAACATTAGGAACTTTAAAATAATCATGTGTTTGCTTTTTTGCAAACTCAGAGATATAAGTAATAGCATTCGCTCTGGCTAATTTTTCAATAAACAGGCGATTGCGTTTATGATTCATATCTGATGAAATTTCTTCAACAAAATTTACATCATGAATTGTAAGTAAGTATTTTGTGTTTTTTCGCGGTTCTAATTTAGAATTTTGGTTAACTGAATGCCATAAATCATATTTATCCATAGGTCTAAAGTGCTTATACCTATGAAACGATCTGTATTTGTGATATTCAAATTTAGCTCCAAATTCATTTTTAAGTAAATCAGGTTTGCCAGAATTAAGATGAAGCTCTAAGTCGTCAAAAGAAAGATGTTGTAGACCTTTAATAAGTTCATAGTTAAAAGTTCCTAAGCCAGTAGCTCTGTTGTTTATATTATGGGTTTCTAAAAAGACTCTTTTTTTGTGTGACATTACTTAATTTTTTCACGAAAATACAATATTAATTTGATGTGTTAAATTGTATATGTATTTTTGTTGTTTATAAAAATATACTGATGAATTTTAAAGTAAATCCCGCTTTTGAAAATAGTACCCTATCTGTACTTGATAATATTAAAACGTTTAATAATTCAGGAACTCTTTTTGGAAATGGTGATCGAAATAAAATAAAATTGTTTGAACTGAATGGAACTACAATTAATATCAAATCTTTTAAAATACCAAATATCGTAAATAAAATTGCTTACAAATATTTTCGAAAGTCAAAAGCAAGACGTTCGTTTGAATTTGCAACTATTTTATTAGAAAAAGGTATTGGAACTCCGCAGCCAATTGCATTTCTTGAAAATTTTAATGCTATTGGTTTAAAAGACAGTTATTATGCAAGTGAGCATTTAATTACTGAATTAACCTATAGAGAACTCGTAGAAATTCCTGATTATCCGGATCATGATAATATACTAAGACAGTTTTCGAAATTTACTTTCGATTTACATCAAAAAGGGGTTGAGTTTTTAGATCATTCGCCAGGAAATACTTTAATCAAAAAAACGACTGGCAATAAATATGATTTTTTTCTGGTTGATTTAAACCGAATGAACTTTCATGCAGATATGACTTTTGAACAACGCATGAATAATTTTAGACGCTTAACGCCTCATAAAGAAATGATTGCGGTTATGAGTAACGAATACTCAAAGTTTTATAAAGATAAAACAGAAGCTGAAATTTTCGACACTATGTGGAAAGCAACGGTAGATTTTCAAGAAGAATTCGCCAGAAAGAAAAGACTGAAAAAGAAGCTTAAATTTTGGAAGTCTTAGCTTGTTTAATAATTTTTTTAAGTTCCTGATAGCGTACAAAAACGCTTAAAGCATTTAAATAACAGATAATAATTCCTTTTCGGCCATCCAGAACTCCTAATCGTAAAAAATACTGATTTAAAAATTTATAAGCAGGGCGTAGATAGAAATGATAAAAGCTTGGTTTTGTGTTTTTTATAAATTGTTCTTGTGCTTTTAATTTTCCATAAAAAATCATTTTTTGCTTGTATTCGTTGTAACTGGAATACGAGTAATGATTCAGTTTATGTTTTAATTTTTTTGTTTTTCCGTTTACGATTAATTTTTCATGCACAATTTTATTGACATTATAATGTGCATGTTCTTTTTTGAAAAGTCGGATGATTTTGTCAGTTTGCCAGCCGCTGAAACGTATTTTTTTGTTTTTGAACATAAAATTTCGATAAACAAAATAAGCCGAAGCGCTGTCTTTTTGATTTATCGTAAAATCTATTTCCTGTTTAAGTTTAGGCGTCAATCTTTCATCGGCGTCAATAAAAAGAATCCATGAATTTGTGGCGAGACTTAAGGCAAAATTACGTTGTAAGGCAAAATTATCAAATGTGCGCTGAAATATTTTTACATTTTTAAATCCTGAAACAACCTCAAAAGTTTTATCGGTACTAAAAGAATCTACTACAATTATCTCATCGGCAAAAGCCAAATCATCAAGAAGTGTTTTTATGTTCGACTCTTCATTGTAAGTAATGATTAAAACTGTTAACCGCTGTTTTTCTGCCAAAACCATTTTATTTTGTGCTAAGATTTTGGATTAAAAAAGACTCAATTTTAGCTGTAAAAAATTCTGGTTTAAATTCTTTGTATAGAGATAATGCGTCTTTTTTAAGCATTTTTTCAGTTTTATTTTCAAATAAATCAGGACGATAATCTTTTAGATGTACCGAAAGATGATGGATTCCGTCTTCAAAGGTGGCCCAGATTTTCTTTTCAATCCACGGAGAAAAAATAATAAACGAAGGTTTTTCGAGCGCTTTTGCCATATTTATAGCTCCTCCGTCATTACCAATTATAAAATCGCATTGATTTACAATACCAATAAAAGAACGTAAATCGCCCCCTAGTAAATCAAAATAAATTTTTTCCTGAGTTGAAGGTTTGCAGGCATTAAAAACAGTTTTGGCCTCTTCGAGCTGCTTTGGGAAATAATTAAAAAGAATATTTACATCGGCATTATCAGCAACATAATCAATAACTTTTGCCATGAAGTCTAAAGGATATGTTTTTAGTTTTTCACTTCCCAAAAGACTAATCATAACTGTTTTTCGATCTTTTCGAACCAGGTGTTTTTCAAAAATTGCAATTGCTTCCTGATTTTCTTTTTCTGAAACAAACAATTTAGGAATTGGATCTATTTTAATTTTTAAATCCAAAGGTTCCAATAACGAAAGTCGCCTCTCTATTGCTAAGCCCAAGTTTGTTTTAGGAAAAGGTTCAAACGGAACATTGTCTGTATATAGAAAGTTTCTTCCCGGTTTTTTATATGATATTTTTCTTTTGGCATTACTTAATAAAACCAAAATCCAGCTTTCTAATTTTGAATAAGCATCGATTAACAGATCGTATTTTTCTTTACGAATCTGAAAGGCAAGATTTAATAATTCCTTTTTGCTTTTTCGATGTTTTTCTTCAAAAAGAATAATATTATCAATACTTAAATTCCCTTCCAAAACAGGAGTTGTTGAGGAATAAACCAAATAATCGATTTGAGCGTCAGGATAGGCAGCACGCAAATTGTTGCATATAATGCTGCTGACTAAAACATCACCAATCATTTTTTGCTGAATTACAAGTATCTTCATTTATGTGGTATTTATAAAGAGATTGCAAATTGAAGCAAAAAAATCCAAATCCCAATCATATTTCAGAAAGGAATTTGGATTTAATAATGAAGTATAATATTTTATTTACTTAAACATATCATAAGTAGGGATTTGTGTTTTCTTATTAATGCTGCTGTTTTTTTGATAAATCAAAAACTGTTTCGATCCAATTTTCTATGGTGTATTTCGTATAAATATTCTCAGGAATTGGTTCGTAAGGAGAAGTAAAAAAATCAGTGTCAAAATTTATGTTTGTTTCATCAATAATTAATATGTTTTTGGGATTATAAAAGTCATAGTGAGCAATATTGGGATTTGTTGTAATTAATTTCTTTTGCAGTCCCAAACTTTCAAATACCCTAAAAGTTAATCCATTCTGTTCTTTTCGATGAATGTCTAAAAGGAATTTGGAATCGTTTACGAATTCATTAACCTGATCAATTTGAATGTATTCTGAAATGAATTCAATGTTGGCGTTTTTTGTTTTATTCTTTTTATCGTAAATAATAATTTTAAATGAAATTCCCTTGTTACTCAGTTCATCTGCAATTTTAGATATAATATTAAATCTATTATCTTTTGAACTAATATTAAAAATATCGTATTTGAAAATTCTGACCGGATTTAGTTTTGATTCTTTGTAAATAAAATTAGTTATAAATTTTAGGTTGTATTTTGCACAATCTTCTTTTTCAAATGAATAGACTTCATCAAAATGAGGAAGAATGCGGATTATTTTTGGGCAGCGATAGATATTATCATTAAAAAAAGCAATTGATTTTTTGGTATATTTTTTAAACTCTAAAATATTTTTTGGATCAATAAAATCACCTTTTATAGTTAGAATTACATCCTGAATTTCTCCGAGTTTTTCTAAACGATTATTTATTTCTTTTCCAAAATGAATATTTTTTATATTTTTCTTAAAAAATGCTTTTAGAAAAAAATTATAAATACGGTATACAAAACTTGGATACTTGTATTTGAAAGTATTAAAATCTATATGATTCACGGTATGTCCTCTTTTTTCAAGAGCTATCGCAATATTGTCGTTATAACCCCAATTATCGTGACTAATAATAGTAATTACCATTGTAAGAATATTTTTATATTTTAATTGATAAAAGTAAGTAAAATTTCTATTTTTGTACTTATAAATAAATATTTGTAATGAAAATTAGTGGTTTGGTAATTACGTTTAATGAAGAAAAGAATATAGGAAAATGTATAGATTCTTTATTAAAAGTTTGTGAAGAAGTAATAATTGTTGATTCATTTAGCAAGGATCGAACAGTTGAAATAGCTCAAAATAAAGGTGCAAAAGTTATTCAACAGGCTTTTTTAGGAGATGGACCACAAAGAACACACGGTTTGCCATATTGTAAAAACGATTGGATTTTAAATCTGGATGCAGATGAATTTCTAGATAAAGATGCTAAAGAATTTATAAAGGAGAAAAAGTATTTAGAAGGAAATCATGATGCTTTTAGTTTTAGGGTAAAAAACTTTATGGCAGATAAGCTTATTGATTTCTCCGGTTGGTATCCGGATCAGAAAGTTCGTTTTTTTAACAAAAAAAGTGCGCATCCCTCAGATTCAATAGTACATCAAAAAATTGTAACTCAAAATGAGAAAAAAGTAGCAGTACATATTTTACATTATGGATGGGATTCTTTAGATCAAATCATTGCAAAAAAGAATCAATATTCCGGCTGGCATGCACAGCAGTTATTTGATCAGGGAAAAAGAATAAATGCTTTTAAACCGGTTTTGAATGGAACGGTTGCTTTTATACGCTGTTATTTTTTTAAGAAAGGTATCTTTAATGGAATTGAAGGATTATCAATAGCAATGATTCAAAGTTTTTTCTCTTATATGAAATATGCTAAGCTTTTGAAACTTCAAAAAAGAAATTCTAAATAAAAAATTCCAAATTCCAAATCTGTTACGATTGGAATTTGGAATTTAGAAATTGTGATTTATTTTATTTAAAATCTATACAGCAACATCGTATTCACGAAGTGCATTGTTTAATGAAGTTTTTAAATCTGTAGATGGTTTACGAGTACCAATAATCAAAGCACATGGTACTTGAAATTCTCCGGCAGCGAATTTTTTAGTGTAGCTTCCAGGAATTACAACAGAACGCGCAGGCACAAAACCTTTCATTTCAACAGGTTCCTTACCAGTTACATCTATAATTTTAGTTGAAGCAGTTAAGCAAACATTGGCACCAAGAACAGCTTCTTTACCAACATGCACACCTTCTACAACAATACAACGAGAACCAATAAAAGCACCATCTTCAATAATTACCGGAGCGGCCTGTAGAGGTTCTAAAACTCCACCAATTCCAACTCCGCCACTTAAGTGTACATTTTTACCAATTTGTGCACAACTACCAACAGTAGCCCAGGTATCAACCATAGTTCCTTCGTCTACATATGCGCCAATATTTACATAACTTGGCATCAAAATCACACCGCTTGAAATGTAAGCTCCGTAACGTGCAACAGCATTTGGTACTACACGAATTCCTTTTTCAGCATAATTTCTTTTTAGCAACATTTTATCGTGATATTCAAAAATACCAGATTCCCATGTTTCCATCTTTTGAATTGGAAAATACATTACAACAGCCTTTTTTACCCATTCGTTTACCTGCCATTTGTCACCAACTGGTTCAGCACAACGTAATTTTCCTGCATCAACCAATTCAATAACTTCTCTAATAGCATCAGTTGTTGCTGTTTCTTGTAATAAAGCTCTGTTTTCCCAAGCTTGTTCAATTATAGTCTGTAAAGAATTCATAAGTTTTAATTTTTTGCAAAGATAGCGTATTTGGGTAAAAGCAAAAAAGTAAAAACCTTTGAAAATGTTACAGATGTAACTTTTTGTTTTTAATTTGATAAATATTGCGATTTGATTCAGCTTAATAAAAATCAGAAACAAACTCTAAAAGTTTTTTTAATATCAAAATATGACATAAGTCAGGTTTTGTGATTTTCCTTCAACTTAATTTCGCCGCATAATTCAAACATCAAATGAATTATCAAATGCCAATCCAGAAACAAATTTACATATATATGAATCAGGAAAATCAACTTCAGAGACAACAGCGAATTATTATTGATAAAGAAGTTTCGTGGGACAAAACTCAGGTTATTATGAGTAAAACAAATGCATTTGGTATTATAGAATACGCCAATGAAGTATTTGTCGATGTTTCGGGGTACGAAGATTATGAATTAATGGGTCAGCCACACAATATTATACGCCATCCGGATATGCCAAAAGTGATTTTTAAAGTGCTTTGGGAAAATTTAAAAAATGGAAAAAACTTTCATGCAATTGTAAAAAACTTAGCCAAATCTGGAAGATATTATTGGGTAATTACCGATTTTGAGATTTCGTGTGATGAAAATGATGTAATTGTAAATTATTTTGCAAGAAGACAAGCTGTGCCTCAGGAAGTTGTTGCTTTGCATATTGAGCCATTGTATAAAAAACTACTGCAAATTGAAGCAGCAAGCGGAGTAGAATTTAGCGAAAAATATTTAATTGGTTTTCTGGAAGAAAAAAAGAAAAGTTATGTAGAATATATAAAAGAGCTGATTTTTGAACACGAAAAAGGTCATGCAAAATTTGCTCAGTATGAAGAACAGCATATTGAAGAAGAGGAAGAAGAAAGAGGTTTTTTTAAACGTTTATTTAATAGATAAATATTGATTTTTAGGTTTGGATATTTAAATTTTAGGTTTTAACTATTTGAAAAAAGGATCCGTTTTGAGTTTTCAAAGCGGATTTTTTTGTGCTTTAAGTTTTATTAAATACTCAATTTGTTTTCTATTACTTTTTCGTTAAAGGTTTGAATATACGCTTTTAAAAAATTCTCTAATTCTTTAGTTCTTAACGTTTCCTGATTCATTAAATTGTTTTTTAATAAAATGTCCTTTTTCCAATTATACAAACCAATAGTCTGATTATTTGCAAAAGCAAGATAATAGTCATCTTTAATACAGTGATAAGTTCCCTGGAGATAGTAAACCACAAAATTTTCTTTTGATTTATAACTTTTTCCAAAGCTGACCATTTTGGTTTTGATATTTAGATAGTCAATAATACTGGGCATAATATCAACTTGCTGAAAGTTTTTTTCATTAATACCAACAAATTTTGGATTTGAAGGATCAAAAAATAGGATCGGAATTCTGAATTTTCCAATATTTGTTTTGTCAATATCTGTGTCTCCACCAGATGATGTATGATCTGCGGTAATAACAAAAAGTGTATTGTTGTACCAATTTTGCTTTTTGGCAGTCTTAAAAAATTCACGCAAAGCAAAATCGGTGTAGGCAATGCTTTCCTGAATTACGGTTGTTCCCTTCGGAAATTTTCCTTTGTATTTTTCGGGAATAATATAAGGATTGTGTGAAGAAATACTAAATAACGAACTAAAAAAAGGTTGCTTAAAAGAGCTTAATTTTGACGCGAAAAATTGCAGGAACTCCTCGTCAAAAACGCCCCATTTTCCATCAAAAGCGGGTTTACCTATATATTGATCTTTTCCATAATATTCGTCAAAACCCGCAACGGTTGTATATTGATCGAAGTTTTGGCTTCCGTTAAACGCCCCATGAAAAAAAGAAGTTTTATAACCTTGTCTTTTTAAAATTTCAGAAAGACTGTTTGTTTTATTTAAAGAATACCCAGACGTAATAAATGAATTATTCATTAAACTCGGAATGCTTGAAAGAATGGAAGGGACGGCATCAATAGAAATTTTACCGTTTGCAAATCCGTTTTTAAAATAATATGATTTGGTAATTAAAGAATCTAAAAAAGGAGTTTGACCGCGATTAATGTTTTCATTACCAAAGCTTTCTAAAATAAGAATTACTACATTTTTTTTAGTTGCAGAATGTTTTGGTTTTGTTGAAATAACAGGATCGTAAATTGATTTTAATTTTTCGGAACTAAAATAATTAACTTTCTCAATGTCTTCTTTTTTGGTTAACGTTTTTAAAATCGTAAACGGCGTATTTAAAACCAATCCCGCATTATTGAGATTACCGTATTTTATGCCGTCAACAATTTTTATAGGTTTTTTTTGTAAACCTCCACGGCCAATAATAACAATTATAATAATTGAAAAACAGATAAATACTGATTTTTTTAAGTAATTTTTTTTGGTTATTTTTTTAAGAATTATAGTATCATTCAGGCTGGGAATTAATTTCCACAATAAGAAACTCAGGATAAGAAAAATGATGCCGATGTACCAAAACTCTCTTAAAAAAGAAGGAAGCAAACCCGGAATTTCCTGTTTCATTCCTTTTGCTGTAATCATTCCGAAAGTACTTCTTCTGCCGGTAAATCGGTAATAAATGATGTCTATGAAATTTGTTGAAATAAAAATAAGATTGACTACATAAAAAGTGATTTTTAGAATCTTTTGATACAAATTATTATATTTAAAATTGCCGGGAATTAAATGGGCAATCAGGAACGGAATATTAATATAACTAATCGCAGCAAGATCAAATAAAAGGCCGCCAACAAAATTTTGAAGTGTAAAACGATCAAATAATTCAATGTTAATGAAGTAAAATAAAAGTCTGCTGAATTGGTAAGTTAGAACTATTAGGATAAATCTTTGAAGAAATAAAAAAGCACTTTTTTTGTAATTAGTCATGTGAAATATAATGTGGAAATAGCTGTAGATTATTTACCAAATTTTCAATTATTTGAGGAAGCTACTTTTATGCTATAAAATTTCACACAAAAGAAACTTAGTTCTTCCTGTGAGAAAGGCATGAAACAGCATGTTTATAACAGAATAGGATATTTTCTCGCTGTCTCAGATTTTGTATGACTGCAGAAAATTTGAAAAATAAAATAGTTTATCTTTGTATAATAAAGAAGATGATAAAAACTACAAAATGCCAAGAATTCTCTCTATAGACTACGGACAAAAACGAACAGGAATTGCCGTTACTGACGAAATGCAAATAATAGCGTCGGGTTTAACTACGATTCCAACTAATACTGTAATTGATTTTCTGAAAGATTATTTTGCAAAAGAAAAAGTCGAAGCTGTTTTAATTGGAGAACCAAAACAAATGAACGGTCAGCCTTCAGAAAGTGCTTCAATAGTAAAAGGATTTGTAACTCATTTTTCGAATATTTTTCCGGATATGAAAGTTGTTCGTGTAGACGAGCGCTTTACTTCAAAAATGGCGTTTCAAACGATGATAGATAGCGGCCTGAGCAAAAAGAAACGTCAGGACAAAGGTTTAATTGATGAAATCTCTGCCACAATAATGCTTCAGGATTACCTTTCTTCAAAACGATTTTAGTTTTTTTTAATCATAATCTTATGATGTTTTAATTTTTAGAAAAACATAACTTTTATCATGCTATTTTAGTTTTTTTTTGCAATTATAAAAATTACCTTTGCACTTTAAAAATAAATTACTGTTATGCCTGACAATACAATACGTTCCAATAGTGAAGTAGTGCTTATTGGAGCTGGAATTATGAGCGCAACTCTCGGATTAATTTTGAAAGAGCTGCAACCTGATATAAAAATTGAAATTTACGAAAGACTAGATGTCGCTGCTGCCGAAAGCTCTGATGCCTGGAATAATGCAGGAACAGGACATTCTGCTTTTTGTGAATTAAATTACACTCCCGAAAAAGCTGATGGAAGTATTGACCCTAAAAAAGCAATAAGTATAGCAGAATCATTTGAGGTTTCACGTCAATTCTGGGCGTACTTAGTACAGCAAAACAAAGTTCCGTCTCCTGATAATTTTATAAAAAGTGTTCCCCATATGAGTTTTGTCTGGGGAGATAAAAATGTAGAATATCTTAAAAAGAGATTTGAAGCTTTACAAAGCAATCCAATTTTTTCTCAAATGACATTTAGTACTGATTTTGAGCAATTAAAACAATGGATGCCACTTGTAATGGAAGGAAGAGAAGCTAATGAAAAATTGGCTGCTACACATATGGCTATTGGTACTGATGTTAATTTTGGAGCCTTAACCAGAAGTATGTTTAATTATTTAGAAAAACTGGATGGAGTTTCCTTGCACTTTAACCATGAAGTTAAAAAATTAAGACAACGTGAAGATAAATCGTGGAGAATTAAAATTACGGATTTAAGCACAGGAAATACAAGAAAAGCATATACCAAATTCGTTTTTATTGGAGCAGGAGGAGGTTCATTACCATTGTTAGAAAAAGCAAATGTTCCCGAAGGAAATGGTTACGGCGGTTTTCCGGTAAGCGGGCAATGGTTGAAATGTACCAATCCGGAAGTTATTGCAAAACATCAGGCAAAAGTATACGGAAAAGCAAGTGTTGGTGCTCCGCCAATGTCTGTTCCGCATATCGATACACGTGTAATCGATGGTGAAAAAGCATTGCTTTTTGGGCCTTTCGCAGGATTTTCAACACGTTTCCTAAAAAACGGATCGTATCTTGATTTACCGTTATCTATAAAAGCCAACAATTTAATTCCGATGTTATCAGCGGGATATCACAATATACCTTTGACAAAATATTTAATAGAGCAGGTTCGTCAGTCTCCAAAAGACAGAATGAATGCGCTTCGCGAGTATTTACCAACAGCACGTTCTAAAGACTGGGTGCTGGAAAGAGCAGGACAACGTGTTCAGGTTATTAAAAAAGACGAAAAAGAAGGTGGAGTTTTAGAATTTGGAACAGAAGTAATTAATACGCATGATGGAACTTTAGCCGTTTTATTAGGAGCTTCTCCGGGAGCTTCAACAGCAGTTTCGATTATGATTGACTTAATTAGCAGATGTTTTACCAATCAAATTAAAACACCGGAATGGGAAGCTAAAATGAAAAATATGATTCCTTCTTACGGAAGAACATTAAATGATAAGCCAGAGCTTCTGGAAGAAATTAGAAAACATACCGCAGAAGTTTTAAAATTGAATAATTAAGATATTTTAAATCCTTATATAAACAACAAATCCAGATGAATTAATCTGGATTTGTTGTTTTAAGATCTTTCGTGTTTTTCAAAATTTTCTCTGCAAGATTGCTCATCCAGATTAATTGTTCGATAACCATAGAGGCTTCCTGCATTTTAGCCTGACGCGTTTCTTTATCTAGTTCATCATCTGTAGCCAAACGATTAAAGTTGATACGTTTTAGTTCTTCAAATTGCAAAGTCACATCTTCTTTATCAAAAAAAGTATCCGTTACAATAGTTTCATTTTTTAAAATTGAAATCGAATGATCAAGATTTGATAAAATGGACTTTATGATATAATTAAACGATTCTGAGGCAGAAGTTGTCTGGTGCGATTGAATATAAGTTGATAAAGAAGCCAATGCAGAAAGCAGAGAATGATTTAAAACTACCAATTTGTTCACCAAAGGCATTGTTTTTTGTTTTGATTTTGGCTCTTGCATCATACGTTGAAATGAAGTCATTAAATTTCCAATTTCAACAAAGGCATGTTTTCTGGCTAATCTGTAAGAAGTAGGAACTTCTCCTTTTTTATTATAGAAATCAGCAATTTCTTTTAAGTAATTTCTATTAGAACGTATAGAATTTTCAATATGTATTGGTGTATTTATAAATTCCCATGCCGGCCATAAAAACTGATTGGCCAAAAAGGCTAAAACAGCTCCTGTAAGCGAATCTAATATCCTGAACTGAATAACTTCAACAACATTTGGTGTTAGAATTCCGTAAATAAAAACCACATACATAGTTACAAAAGTGGCACTTATTTTATAATTGATTTGTGTAAATGAAATTCCGAGTAGCATACAAACAATAGAAAAAATACTCAGTGCAACATGATTCTGAACCAATGAAACAATTCCGAAAGCGAGTAATCCTCCTAAAATTGTTCCGAAAATTCGATTATAAGATCTTTCTTTTGTTAAGCCATAACCAGGTCGCATAATTACAACGATAGTCAGCAAAATCCAGTAAACATTTTGAAAAGGAAGAAATTTTCCAACAATAAAACCTATCAAAATAGTAATAGTTAACCGTAAAGAATGCCTGAAAATTGAAGATGAAAAACTCATATTTTCTACCAATGTCCGAAATGGGTAATATTGAGGCGTAAGGAATTTTTCAAGTTCTTTATCCTTGTCTTTTAGTTTATAAGATTGCATCGCGAGCGAAAATGCCCTTTGAATAGTCTTGATTTTTCCAACTTGATTTTTTGCATATTTAAGCATGTTGGTTAACATTAAAACACCTTCTGCAGCTTCTTCTTTGCCTAATGTTTTTTCATAATCAAAAATGGCAAATTCAAGTGCGTCAAGTTCATTTTTTAAATCAGATTTGTCAACATAAACGGCAATATGATGTACGTTTTTAGAAAGTTTTTTTAAGGTTGAAGCCAGTTTATAAGCGACATTCTGATAGGTGCGTAAAACTTCCGGATGCTTGTCAAATTTTTCATGAAGTTTACTATGATCAAATGAGGTGTATAATGCCAGTTCCTGAATTTCGATCAGAGTGATAAAAACAAGTAGCATTTTTCTGTTCTGGCTCGTGGCTGCAGATGTATTTTGATTTCCAATAAGTACCTTTCTTAAATCTTCATTGATTAAATTTAATTCTACCTGAAGCGCTAATTGTTTTTCAATAATGGCCGTTCTTTTAGCTTCAGGACTCCATAAATCACCTCTTAATTTTAAATATTTTGCCGTTAATTTAATGCCCTCGGCAATTTGCAATTCAACATATTTATAAGGTTGTACAAAATGAAAAACAAGTGATACTATTAGATATAAAATACCTCCAATAAAAATAAGACCAGCATATTCAATAGCTTCCCAACCCTGATGTAAATGTCCAAATGATAACGAAATAGAAAGTAAAGCAGAAAAAGATACTAAAGTTGCTCTTTGCCCGTAAACAGAAATCATCGAACATAAAAAAAGTAATATGGCTAAAAAAGGATAAAATAAAAACGGATACGGATAAGCAAAATTGACCAATAAATTAACACCAGAAACAATAAAAGATGCAACAATCAGTCCTTTGATTTTATGCTTTAAAGTACTCGGAATATCACTTGGATACGTAAAAAATGCGCCTAAAGCAATGGTAAAACCAAGTTCGAAATATCCCAGAAAGTTCAAAATTAAAACAGGAACAACAGAAGCAATAGTTACTTTTGAAGCATTTAAAAAAGAAGTGCTGTTGGTGAATTTTGTGATACGTTCGTACATATAATCAGGTTTACTAGCAAAGGTAAGAATTGTACGAATAACTTTGGCACAATTATGGATGAGTTTTTGAGCATAAAGCAAAAATGAGATTAATCTGTGTTTACAATTATTCATTGACTATTTTTTACTATTTTTGCAAACTGAATTATAAGAATAAATTTCAACGTTTTTCAGTAGATAATACTTAAATTAATAGTAATGATTTTACCAATTGTAGGATATGGTGATCCTGTTTTAAGAAAAGTGGGTGAGGCAATTACGCCAGATTATCCCGGTTTAAAAGAAACAATAGCAAACATGTACGAGACCATGTACAACGCTTATGGCGTAGGTCTGGCTGCACCCCAGGTTGGTATAGCGATTCGTTTGTTTGTTATTGATACGACGCCTTTTAGCGATGATGAAGATGTATCGACAAAAGAGCAAAAAGAGCTTAAAGGTTTCAAGAAAACTTTTATCAATGCTAAAATTGTTAAAGAAGAAGGTGAGGAGTGGAGTTTTAACGAAGGCTGTTTAAGTATACCGGATGTTCGTGAAGATGTTTACAGAAAACCAACTGTTACAATTGAATATTGTGAGGAAGATTTTGTAATGAAAACCGAAGTTTTTGACGGATTGATTGCAAGAGTTATTCAACACGAATACGATCATATTGAAGGTGTTTTGTTTACAGATAAAATATCTTCTTTGAAAAAGCGTTTGATTCAAAAGAAATTGAAAAATATTACTGAAGGTAAAACTTTTCAGGAATATAGAATGAAGTTTGCAGCGGCAAAAAAAGGAAGATAAAAACGATGTTCTTAGCGAAGAACATTAAACAAAAAAGAAATTCTTAATACTAATTTTAATAAACATGAATTTAGAGAAAATTTTAGCCATTTCAGGGAAACCTGGTTTATATGTATTGAAAGTGCAAACTCGTACAGGTTTTGTGGCAGAATCATTAATTGACGGAAAAAAAATTACAGTAAACTTAAAAAGTAATGTAAGCTTACTATCTGAGATCTCAATTTACACTTACGAAGGAGAAAAACCTTTAACAGAAGTAATGCAAATTATTGCGAAGAAAGAGAAAAATGGCCAAGCGATTTCGCACAAAGAAGATAATGCTGCATTAACAGCTTACTTTAAAGAGATTTTACCGGATTTTGATGAAGAAAGAGTTTATCCTTCAGATATTAAAAAAGTATTAAACTGGTATAATACACTTCAGGCAAAAGGTTTAGTTACAGATTTAGCTCCGGCTCCCGCTGAAACTGCTGAAAAAGCTCCAGTTGCTGAAGAAAAACCAAAGAAAGCTCCGGCTGCAAAAAAAGCAAAAGCAAAAAAAGAAGAATAGTAAATATCTTCAATTAAATATACTAGTCCTGTTAAGAGTTTTCTTAACAGGATTTTTTACTTTTACAATATTAGGTTTACAACCCAAAAAAACATCAAAATGAGTAAAGAACTTCAACTTCAGGCTTTCGAGAGATTATTAATTATTATGGACGAGTTGCGCGAACAATGCCCTTGGGATAAAAAGCAGACTTTGCAAACCCTTAGACATCTGACAATTGAAGAGACTTATGAATTAGGAGATGCCATTTTGGACAATGACTTAAATGAAGTAAAAAAAGAATTGGGAGATTTATTGCTGCATATCGTTTTTTATGCAAAAATAGGCTCAGAAACCAATGATTTTGATATTGCAGATGTCTGTAATGAAATTTGCGAAAAACTAATTCATCGCCATCCACATATTTATAGTGATACGGTTGTAAAAGATGAAGAAGAAGTCAAACAAAACTGGGAAAAACTAAAACTAAAGGAAGGTAAAAAATCTGTTTTAGAAGGAGTTCCAAGAAGTTTGCCTGCACTTGTAAAAGCGAGCCGAATTCAGGATAAAGTAAAAGGTGTAGGTTTTGATTGGGAAGAACCGCATCAGGTTTGGGATAAAGTTCAGGAAGAACTACAAGAATTGCAAGCAGAAGTTACCGCTGGCGATCAGGATAAAATAGAGGCTGAATTTGGAGACGTATTATTCTCCATGATTAATTATGCCCGATTTTTAAATGTAAATCCTGAAGATGCTTTAGAGCGAACAAATAAAAAGTTTATGAAACGTTTTCAATACCTTGAAAGTAAAGCAGGTGAATTAGGAAAACCTTTAATGGATATGACACTTGCAGAAATGGATGTTTTTTGGAATGAAGCTAAAAAACTCTGATTATTCAGCTATTTTTTTTAATGCTTTTACATTTTTAAGAACAATTTTTTTACCAACCAATTCTATCAATTCTAATTTATTAAAATCAGATAATAAACGAATACAGCTTTCAGTAGCAGTTCCAATCATACCGGCTAATTCTTCTCTGGTAAGTTGTATTTTTAATGTTTTATCAGCGTTTTCTCCATAAAAATCATGTAAATAAAGCAATGTTTCTGCCAATCTTTGTTTTACGGTTTTTTGTACCAATGCAATTTTATCGTTTTCAGATTCTTTCAAATCCTCACAAACAGATTGCATCAACTTCATAGAAAACTGATTATTGTTATTAAAAAAGCCAATGATTTCAGATTTTGGAATAAAACAAACTTCCATATCAGCAACAGCTTTTGCAGTTAAATTAGCAGGTTCGTTACTAATCATAGAACGCTGCCCTAAAAGTTCTCCAGATTTAACGAGTTTTATAATTTGGTCTTTTCCGTTGGCGCTCAGCTTTGAAAGTTTTCCAACTCCATCCTTAACACAAAAAACACCATTGGTTACTTCACCTTCCTCAAAAATAGCATCTCCTTTTTTAATGATATAAGTAGTTTTGCTATTGGCAAGTTTAATGACTTCATCTTTATTTAAGGCTTGTAAAGAAGTAAGCTGGCGTACGATACATTGGTCACATTTACTCATGACAAGAAATTTTATGCAAAATTAACCAATATTAGTATCTAATTACATAATTATTCGATAAAAAAAATAATAAAAAATGTACGGCAGTAATTTGCCTTTTTTATTTTACTAAATTAGAATCATAATTTATTAAACTATGATAAATGTCATATTTATAGTCTTTTGCAATTTATAAACTTTGCATAAGTTAAAAAAAACAAATTATGAACGAGCAAGGTTGTTTTCATTGTGGCTTGACCATAGATAAAAATGAAGAAATCAATTTTGATGAAAAAAAGTTTTGTTGTAATGGCTGTAAAACAGTTTACGAAATTTTTAGTCTTAATGATTTAACCTGCTATTATGATTTTGAAAAATCCCCTGGCGCTACTCCACAAGATATTCAGGGCAAATATGATTTCCTTGATAATGAAGCCATCTTATCAAAAGTCCTCGAATTTCAAGAAGGAAACACAGCCATTGCGTCATTAAACATCCCTCACATTCATTGTAGTTCTTGTATTTGGATTCTTGAAAACCTAAACCGATTACAGTCAGGAATAAGTATTTCTCAGGTTAATTTTCCCGAAAAACGAGTTCGAATTACCTATAACTCAGAAATTGTTTCTCTTAAAACAATTGTGTATTTGCTAAGTTCAATAGGGTATGAGCCTTATATTAGTTTAGAAAATTACGAAACAGGAAAAAGTAATATTGACAGAACGCTTACTTATAAATTAGGAGTTGCTTTTTTTTGCTTCGGAAATATAATGTTGCTGTCATTTCCTGAATATTTTGAAATAAAAGAGTTTTGGCTCGACAATTATAAACCTTTCTTTAGAGCTTTAATCTTTATTCTGTCATTGCCTAGTTTCTTATATTCCGCAAGTGGTTATTATGTTTCTGCCTATAAAAGTATTAAAGCTAAAATGTTAAACATTGATATTCCTATCGCTTTAGGGATTATTGTCATGTTTATCCGAAGTACTTTTGATATGATTATGGATTATGGTCCTGGCTTTTTTGACAGCTTAACAGGTTTGGTTTTCTTCATGCTGCTCGGAAAGATGTTTCAAATTAAAACCTATAGCTTTTTAAGTTTCGAAAGAGATTTTAAATCCTATTTTCCTATTGCAGTTACCAGAATTAATCAGGATATTTCTGAAGAAAGCGTTCCTATATATGATATTTTAAAAGGTAATCGTTTATTAATCAGAAATCAGGAATTAATTCCCGTTGATGGAATTTTGATTAGTGAAAAAGCCGAGATCGATTATAGTTTTGTAACAGGAGAAGAAGTTCCGATAACTAAAAAATCGGGAGATAAAATATTTGCAGGAGGAAAGCAAATTGGAAAAATTATCGAAATGGAAGTTTTGCATTCGGTTTCACAAAGTTACCTGACACAATTGTGGAGTAATGAAATCTTTCAAAAAAATGTAGATCAAAAACATAAAACCAT
This sequence comes from Flavobacterium sp. MEB061, assembly GCF_000834715.1. Classification (NCBI taxonomy): domain Bacteria; kingdom Pseudomonadati; phylum Bacteroidota; class Flavobacteriia; order Flavobacteriales; family Flavobacteriaceae; genus Flavobacterium; species Flavobacterium sp. MEB061. The sequence goes on from NZ_JXQR01000015.1 coordinate 136,696, forward strand.
TACAGATGTTATTAGCCGATATTTTACACCAATATTATTATTAATTGCTTTTGCAGGTTTTGGTTATTGGATATTTATTGATGCCAATATAGCTTTTAATGTTTTTACTGCGGTACTTATTGTAGCATGCCCTTGTGCATTGGCTCTTACGGCGCCATTTACTTTTGGAAATATTCTGAGAATTTTAGGAAAGCGAAAATTTTACCTGAAAAATGCTCTGGTAATCGAACAATTGGCAAAAGTTGACACGATAGTTTTTGATAAAACAGGAACAATTACAACAAATAAAAAAGCCAATATTACATATGAAGGAGATTTAATTTCTGAAGAAAATAATGTGCTTATCAAAAATGTACTTCGGGCTTCAAACCATCCTTTAAGCAGAATGTTATATGATTTCTTACCGGAAACAAAGAAAATTAAAACAGATGATTTTCAGGAAATAACCGGAAAAGGAATCCAGGCAATAATCCAGAATAAACAAATTCAGATTGGTTCTGCTGAATTTGTTAGGAATTCGGTTTCAGATACATCAGAAATTGAAAAAACTTCACTTCATATTAAAATTGATAATGTTTATTATGGCAGGTTTGTGTTTAAAAACCAATATAGGGAAGGTCTGCAAGAGTTGTTTTTAGAACTTAGTAAAACATATCAAATCAAAGTATTATCAGGTGATAATGATGGAGAAAGAGAAAATCTCGAAGCCATTTTGCCTAAAAATACAGAGCTGATTTTTAACCAAAAACCAGAGCAGAAACTTGATTTTATCAAGAAACTTCAGGAAAAGGGACAGAACGTGATGATGGTTGGCGATGGTTTAAATGATGCCGGTGCTTTGGCGCAAAGTAATGTTGGAATTTCTATTTCAGAAAATGTCAATGTTTTTTCTCCGGCTTGTGATGCAATATTAGATGCAGGCGAATTTTCGCGACTCGATTATTTCCTGAAATTATCGCATAAATCAATTTCAATAATCAAGATGAGTTTTACTTTGTCATTGCTGTACAACGTTCTTGGTTTATCTTTTGCCGTTACTGGCAATTTACTTCCTTTAGTCGCGGCTATTATTATGCCATTAAGTACAATTACGATTGTAAGTTTTGTGACTTTTATGTCTAACTATTTCAGTAATAGTAATTTAAAATAATTATAAATAATAATAAGGTAATTTTTCCTACTTTTAGTATATCTTTTCAATCATGATAATTATCATATTTTACAAGCCTGTTACCTATTAATTTTGTTAACATAAATTTAGGGTATGAGTGTCATTTATCTATTAATTTCAGTAAGTATTTTTGTCGCAATCTGTTTCTTTATTGCCTTTATTGTCGCTGTAAAATCGGGACAATATGATGATGATTATACACCCTCGGTCAGAATGCTTTTTGATGACGAGACCAAAATTACTTCAAAAAATAATATTTCACCAACCGAAGAAAAACAAGTATAATTATGGAAATGGAACAGTTTTATTACGACAACAAAATTGTAAAAAAATTCATTTACGCCACTATCCTTTTTGGAGTTGTGGGTATGTTAGTGGGGCTAACCCTGGCGGTTATGTACCTTTTTCCCAACATGACAGATGGGATCTCATGGCTTAGTTATGGTCGTTTAAGACCTTTGCACACCAATGCGGTTATTTTTGCCTTTGTTGGAAATGCATTTTTTGCGGGTATGTATTACTCGTTACAGCGATTGCTAAAAGCCAGAATGTTTAGCGATTTTTTAAGTAGTTTGCACTTCTGGGGCTGGCAGCTTATTATTGTTGCCGCTGCTATTACTTTGCCTTTAGGATATACTTCTTCAAAAGAGTATGCTGAATTAGAATGGCCAATTGATATTGCCATAGCGTTAATCTGGGTAGTAATGGGAATCAACATGATAGGTACAATGTTAAGACGTAGAGAACGTCATTTGTATGTAGCTATTTGGTTTTATCTTGCAACGTTTGTAACAGTTGCTGTTTTACACATTTTCAATAATATCGAACTTCCGGTTTCTGCTCTTAAAAGTTATTCAGTTTACGCAGGAGTTCAGGATGCGCTTGTACAATGGTGGTACGGACATAATGCAGTTGCCTTTTTCTTAACGACACCATTTTTAGGTTTAATGTATTACTTTGTTCCAAAAGTAGCCAATAGGCCAATTTATTCTTATCGTTTATCAATTATACATTTCTGGTCTTTGATCTTTATTTATATCTGGGCCGGACCACACCACTTATTATATTCAGCTTTACCAAATTGGGCGCAAAACTTAGGAGTAGCATTTTCTATAATGTTGATTGCACCATCTTGGGGAGGAATGATCAACGGACTTTTAACTTTAAGAGGTGCGTGGGACAAAGTGCGTGAAGAGCCGGTTTTAAAGTTTTTCGTAGTAGCAATTACCGGATACGGAATGGCAACTTTTGAAGGCCCAATGCTTTCGTTAAAAAATGTAAATGCTATTGCACACTATACGGACTGGATTATTGCCCACGTACACGTTGGAGCTTTGGCATGGAATGGTTTCATGTCATTTGGTATCATCTATTGGTTAGTTCCAAGAATGACAAAAAGCAAAATATTCTCTACTAAATTAGCTAATTTCCATTTCTGGATTGGTACATTAGGAATTATATTATATGCTTTACCTATGTATGTTGCAGGGTTTCTTCAAGCCTCAATGTGGAAACAATTTAACCCTGATGGTACTTTGACTTACGGAAACTTCCTTGAAACAGTTACGCAAATCATGCCAATGTACTGGATGAGAGCAATTGGAGGTACTTTGTATTTAGTTGGTATGCTTACATTGGTTTACAATATTATCATGACGGTTAAAGCTGGTGAAACTGTTGAGGATGAATTGGCTCAGGCTCCGGCATTGCAAAGAATAAGCAGTGGCAGAATAAATGGAGAAAAATTCCATTCATGGTTAGAAAGAAAACCAATTCAATTGACCATTTTGGCTACCATTGCTATTTTAATTGGAGGTGTAATTCAGATTGTACCAACAATTATGGTAAAATCTAATATTCCAACTATTTCAAGTGTAAAACCTTATTCACCTTTAGAACTTGAAGGCCGTGATTTATATATCAGAGAAGGCTGTGTAGGCTGTCATTCACAATCAGTTCGACCATTTAGAAGTGAAGTGGAGCGTTATGGACCACAATCAAAAGCAGGTGAATTTGTATACGATCATCCATTCCTTTGGGGGTCAAAACGTACAGGTCCTGATTTGTTGAGAATTGGTGGAAAATATAATGACAATTGGCATTTTAACCACTTTTGGAATCCACAAAGTATTTCTGCAGGTTCAATCATGCCAGGTTATAAATGGTTATTTGATAATAAACCAATGGACATTTCTTTAACTCAAAAGAAAATGCAGGCAATGGTTTCTTTAGGTGTTCCGTATTCTGAATCTGAAATTTCAAATGCGCAGCAAACATTAAGAACTCAGGCAATATCAATCGAGAAAAACTTAGAAAACGACCCTGATTTTGTGAAAAGTTACGAGGAAAGCAAGAAAAATGCTGCTGCAAGAGGAGAAAAATTTGTTCCGATGAATGAAAGAGAAATTGTTGCTTTAATTGCATATATACAAAGACTTGGAACAGATATAAAAGTAAAAGAGACTAAATAATAGTATTATGTTCGAACAAATAAAACACAATATGGAGAATATATCGGGTATCGAAATTTACCCGATTCTCTCTCTGCTGATATTTTTCTTCTTTTTTGTATTCTTAGGTCTTTGGGTCTTTACATATAAAAAAGAAAAAATTAAGGAGATGAGTCAAATACCTTTAGATGAAGGAAATAGTTTAATTTCAAAAGATATTTAAAATGAAAAAATTTTTCCCAGTATATGTAAGAGTACCGGTGATTTTCTTCATCGTTTTCGGATTGATGGAGTATTTTATAGATTCAGGTGACAGAGCCGCTTTTATAAAATACCCAATGGTTTCAGTTTTTTTATTTGTATTTCTCTTCATTCTAATTGCAATTGAAATTACGTTAAGTGCTGTAAATCGTGTGATGTATCAATTAATGTCACCGGAAGAAAAGGCGCAGTCAGACTATGAAAACAGTTTAAGTCTAAAAGAAAGTACCTGGTACAAAGACCTAATGCATAAGCTTACTAAAACGCAGCCTATCGAAAATGAAGGGGCTTTGCTAATGGATCATGATTATGACGGAATTAAGGAATTGGATAATAATTTGCCGCCATGGTGGGTTTATCTGTTTTATGCCTGCATTATTTTTGGAGTAATTTATGTTGCCCGTTATGATGTTTTTGGTGCCGATGATCAGGAAATGGAGCTTAAAAAAGAAATGGCTCAGGCGAAAATTGATGTTGATGAATATCTTAAAACAGCACCTGATTTGATGGACGAGAAAACTGTTGTTTTACTGACAGATAAAGAAAATTTAGATGCTGGTAAAGAAATTTTTACAACAAATTGCGCTGCGTGTCACCGAGCTGATGGTGGTGGACAAATCGGACCAAATTTAACAGATGATCGCTGGATTTTGGGTGGCGGAATTAAAAACCTGTTTCATACTATAACAAATGGAGGTCGTGATGGTAAAGGGATGATTTCATGGAAAGGAACCTTAAAACCTAAAGAAATTCAAAAAGTAGCCAGTTATATTTTGTCTTTACAAGGAAGTAATCCAAAAGATCCAAAAGAAGCAGAAGGGGAAGTTTGGGTTGATGAAAATGCTCCGCACCCCGATATAGCAAATGGAAAACCAGCTGATAGTACAGAAGTTAAAAAATAATAAGTCATGTCAAATTTACCAGACGAAGCATTTAGAGATACCATTGGAACGATTGACGAAGGTGGTAAGAGAAAATATATTTTTCCTAAAAAACCGTCTGGTAAATTCTATGATTATCGAAAATGGGTTAGTTATGTGCTATTGGCAATATTAGTTGCTAATCCGTTTATAAAAATAAACGGAAACCAATTTATGATGTTCAATATTTTGGAACGTCGTTTTAATATTTTTGGTTTTCCATTTTGGCCACAGGATTTTTATCTTTTTGTAATTTCAATGCTCGTTGGTATTGTTTTTATAATATTGTTTACAGTTGTTTTTGGAAGAATATTTTGTGGGTGGATTTGCCCGCAGACTATTTTCTTAGAAATGGTTTTTCGTAGAATAGAATATTGGATCGACGGTGATCGAGGTGCACAGCTACGTTTGTCAAGACAAGAGTGGAATGCAGAAAAAATCCGAAAAAGAGTCATTAAATGGATTATCTTTTTTCTGATTTCTTTTGGTATTGCCAATGTTTTTCTTGCTTATTTGGTAGGAAGTGATACTTTGTTTTTAATGATTGAGCAAGGACCTATTGCGCAAGCCAGTAATTTTATTGCGTTACTAATTTTTACAGGTGTTTTTTATTTTGTTTTTGTCTGGTTTCGCGAACAGGTTTGTATTATTGCCTGTCCTTATGGCCGATTGCAAGGTGTACTTTTAGATAATAAATCGATAAACGTCGCGTATGATTTTGTGAGAGGTGAAAAAGAAGAGGGACGTGCCAAGTTTAATAAAAAGGAAGACAGGGCTACTACCGGAAAAGGAGATTGTATTGATTGTCATCAGTGTGTGCATGTTTGCCCCATGGGAATCGATATTAGAAACGGAACACAATTAGAATGTACAAATTGTACTGCTTGTATTGATGAATGCGATTCTATAATGGATTCTGTTGGTTTGCCCAAAGGACTTATTCGTTATGCATCTGAAGATGAAATTGTAAAAAAGGAGCCTTTCAAGTTTACTGCCAGAATGAAAGGTTATACTGCAGTTTTATTTATTTTATTGAGTGTTTTTGTTGGAATGCTTTTTTTACGTGCCGATGTTCAGGCTATTATTTTGCGTTTGCCGGGACAGCTTTTTCAACATAAAGGCGATAAAATTAGTAATGTTTACACCTATAAGATCGTCAATAAAACAATGAAGGATTATAATGATATTCATTTTGAATTGATTGATCAAAAAGGAGATATTAAAAATGTTGGTAGTGAGCATTTTAAAATTATAAAAGAAGGAATTTCGCAAGGAACTCTTTTTATAGAAATTGATCAGGCTATTTTAGAAAGTGATAAAACCAAAGTAAAAATAGGTGTTTATAACGGAAATGAGTTGCTTGAAACCACCACAACAAACTTTTTAGGACCGCGAAGTTTTAATTAAAAAATAATACCATGAAAATAAATTGGGGAACCGGAATAGTGATAGCATTTGGGTTATTTATGACCTTCATTCTATATTTTGTTTTTGAAGTACAGTCAAATAGTAAATATGATAATGATTTGGTTGTAGAAGAATATTACAAACATGACTCGCATTTTCAGGATGAAATGGCCCGAATTCAAAATGCACATGATTTACAGCAAAGACCAACTATAAAATATGTTGAGGACGGAGTAGAAATAATTTTTCCTGTAAAATTTGAAAGTGATAAAATAAAAGGAAACATATTATTATACAGACCTTCAAACAAAAAATTCGATTTTAATACGCCTATCGCTTTAACAAAATCTTCATTATTAATTCCTAAAAACAAACTCATCAAAGGCCGCTGGGATGTTAATATGGAATGGCAATACGATGGTAAAAAATACTTGTCAAAAGAGGTTGTTTATGTAAATTAATAAGACGAAAAATGTTGTATTCTGCTTTCATATTCGGGCTAATTAGTAGTTTTCACTGTATAGGAATGTGTGGTCCAATTGCCATGATGTTACCTGTAGATCATCAAAATGAAGTAAAGAAAACAACTCAAATTGTTACCTATCATATTGGCCGCTTAACAGCGTATGCAACAATTGGGTTAATCTTTGGATTACTAGGGAGAGGTTTCTTTCTGGCGGGATTACAACAAAAAATGTCTATTTTTATTGGAATATTGATGATAATCATTGTTTTGATTCCGGAAAAAATATTTTCAGAATACAATTTTTCAAAACCCGTTTATAAGCTGATTTCAAAAATCAAATCTAATTTAGGAAGTCATTTTAAAAACAAAAGTTATAAATCGCTTTTTATAATCGGGCTTTTAAACGGCTTTTTACCATGCGGAATGGTCTACGTAGCTTTATTTGGAGCAATAGCCATGCAAAGTGCCGGTTATGGAGTTTTGTACATGCTTTTATTCGGATTAGGTACCATTCCTTTAATGACGGCGGTAGTATATTTACATTCTTTATTAAAAATGTCTTTTAGAAATAAAATACAAAAAGCAATTCCTTATGTTGCTGTGATTATTGGTGTTTTATTTATTCTTAGAGGTCTGGGACTTGGAATTCCGTATTTATCTCCATCAAATATGAGTTTATTTGTGCAGCAAGTGCCTAATTGTCACTAAATCTAAACTGTCATAGAAAACAAGCTGGTTTCTGGAGATTTTCTTTTTAAATGTAAATCAAAAGCCATACAAATATTGCGTACAAAAGGCCTTCCCGCTTCTGTAATTTTAATTTTATTTTCTTCAATCACAATTAAATTGTCGTTTTCTATTTCTTTTAAATCTGAGATTACATTTCCAAGATCATTAAAATAAAGGTTTTCATTGCTCCATGAAGTTTCAAATTCGCATGTTAGATTTAGAATATGTTTTCGAATAATCAAATCCTCATTATCAAGAATGTGTCCTTTTACAACAGGCAATTTATCCCATTCTAATAATTGATAATAATCTTCCAGGTTTTTAGTGTTTTGTGCAAAACTGTACCAGCTATCGCTAATAGATGAAACACCCAAACCAATCATTAATTGTGTTTTTGAGGCGCTATAACCCATAAAATTTCTATGGAGTTTTTTGTTTTGAGAAGCTTTATACAAACTATCTGATTGTAATGCAAAGTGATCCATTCCAATTTCGTGATAACCATTTTTAGAAAGTACTTGTTTTCCTATTTCGTATAGTTTTCTTTTTTCGGCATCTTTAGGAAGATTCTCTTCATTGAATCCACGCTGACCATTTCCTTTTATCCATGGCACGTGTGCATAGCTATAAAATGCTAATCTGTCTGGTCTTAATGAATTTGTTTTTTCAACCGTATCCACAACATCTTCAATTGTTTGAAATGGCAGTCCGAATATAATATCGTGACCTATAGAAGTGTATCCAATTTCTTTTGCCCAAAAAGTTACTTTTGCAACATTGTGAAAAGGCTGAATACGATGAATTGCTTTTTGTACTTTTTCTGCATAATCCTGAACACCAAAACTTACCCGGCGAAAACCTAAATCATATAATTTTTTAAGCTGTTCGTAAGTTGTATTATTTGGATGCCCTTCAAAACTAAATTCGTAATTCTCGGCCTTATTGGCAAAACAAAAAATGCCATTTATAAGATGTTCTAAATTATTTGTTGAGAAAAATGTTGGTGTTCCTCCGCCTAAATGTATCTCTTTTATTAAGGGCTTTTCCGGAAGTAGTCTGCAATAAAGGCTCCATTCTTTTAGCAGCGCTTTTATATAAGTTTCTTCAACTGAATGATTTTTTGTGATACGTTTGTTGCATCCGCAAAAAGTACACATGCTTTCGCAAAAAGGCAAGTGAATGTACAAGCTAATTCCGTTTTCTGAATTGCTTTCTGAAAAAGCTTTCTGAAACGATTCTATCCATTTTTCCTGGCTAAAACCAGCTTCGTTCCAATACGGAACAGTTGGATAGCTCGTATATCTTGGACCAGGGACATTGTATTTTTGGATCAGTGAAATTTTCATAAGAGTACATTTTTGGACTATCAAAATTAATTAACAGGCTTAAAATATAAAATGATAAATGTCATATTTATCGTAAAAAAAAAGAGACTCAAAATGAGCCTCTTTTTACTGAATTAAATAACTAACACTAAATAGAATCCTGAATGATTTTAAGCCATTTTTTTGCAAACTGATGATCTTGATAAGCACTTATTTGCTTAATTCTGTCGTCGTCAAAATCGTAGAATGGAATCGTGATTTTTTTTGATGTTTCTTTTTCCTGAAACTCGAAATCAATTTTTAAGATTGTATCTGAATTTCCGTCAGTAGTTGGAATTAATTTGCAGGATGAAACCGTTTTTAAATCTACAAACGTTGATTCTTGTTTATTGGGATTGAAATTCATTAAAATAAATTTTCTGTTTTTTTGATCAATCGTCAGCGTTTTATTGCTTTGAGATTCTGTTAAATCAAAATCTTCCGGATTTACCGGATTGAATTTCTTTTTGATATTTAAGATCTTTGATTTGTTTGCAGCACTTGTTCGTGCAGAAAAATATACCGGAATGGCTACTATGATCGCAATCACAATACCAATTATAGTTACACTTGTATCCATTATGTTTTTAAATTTGAATTAAATTACATGAAATAACAAACTGTTTTCGTTGTTGAAAACGGCCTGATTAATTTTGGAAGAAGATATTCTTCCCGATAAGTTTCATTAATTTAATTACCAGAAATAATGGAAGGGATAGAGCAATAAAGATATTTTCTTACTCTGATTTGAGAATTGATTGGCAAAATTTGTTGTTGATTTTACAACCTGATGACCGGGAATTGTCATCAATAAAGTTTCAAACCATTTAATTAAAACTGATTGGCTTGTTTTTATATTAGCCGCAAAATGATAACTGGCTTGTGGTTGTATAAATTCTGATGTGTCAACATTTTCTACTGAAAAGGCAGGATTCGTTTTTTTATTTTCAATTTTTGGTACACCAGCTTCATTTGCCTGAAAAGCAAATAAAGTGATGATCAAAAGTGATACAAAAATAATTGTTTTACGAATCCAATTCATGCTGGCGAAATTAGTTCATAAAATACAATAAACGAAACTTTAAAATGCTAATTAATGTTAAAAGAAGACATATCTATCCCCAACAAATGTAAAAAGTCGAGGATAAATCGTGTTATTGCTGCATTTTGAAATAATAATCGGCTGAATGTTTTCCGCCTCCATAAATCAAAAAGAAAATACAAAGTAATAATACAGCTATTGCCAAAATTAAGCTTTGAGAATGCATGTGTCCCATAAAATTAACAAGGACAGCTCCAAATAAAATTGGTAACTGAGCAGCTATTGCCCAACGGGTTAGCAATCCAAAAACAATCATAATCCCGCCGATCATGTGAGCTGGTGCGATGTAATGCAAAAGAAACATTCCGCCGCCAAAACGATCAATAGGAGAAATCAAATCATGTAAATACTGGACATTCGTTACAAATGAAACTCCTTTCATAAATAAAAAAACACCCAATATAATACGTACTAAATCTACTGGTAAATAAGTGTGCGAATTGGCCCATTTATTTAAACTTTTTACATTTTCCATGATACTACGCTAATTAAAAATTACACACTAAGTTACTAATTTTTAATGAGATAGTTATTTTTTAGAGACTTAAAAATAAATTATGTATTATTTTTTTACGCATTTGAAAAAAAACTAAAAAGTTATACCTGAATAACGCCTAAATTAAATGGTTTTTGAATAGGAGCATGGTTGGCAGCTTCGATTCCCATTGAAATCCAGGTACGTGTATCTAGCGGATCGATAATGGCATCTGTCCACAATCTTGATGCCGCATAATAAGGCGAAGTTTGTTCGTCGTAACGTGCCTTTATTTTATTGAATAATTCAGCTTCTTTGGTTTCGTCTACGATTTCTCCTTTTGCTTTAAGCGAAGAAGCTTCAATTTGTGCCAATACTTTTGCAGCCTGAGTTCCGCCCATAACAGCAAGTTCCGCACTTGGCCAGGCAAAAATTAATCTCGGATCATAAGCTTTTCCGCACATGGCATAATTTCCTGCACCGTATGAATTACCTACAATAACAGTAAATTTTGGAACTACTGAATTACTAACTGCATTTACCATTTTGGCACCATCTTTTATAATTCCGCCATGCTCAGATTTTGACCCAACCATAAAACCAGTAACATCTTGTAAAAATACCAACGGAATTTTCTTCTGATTACAATTGGCAATAAAACGTGTTGCTTTATCGGCACTGTCAGAATAAATTACACCACCAAACTGCATTTCTCCCTTCTTGGTTTTTACAACTTTTCTTTGATTCGCAACAATTCCAACAGCCCAGCCGTCGATTCGGGCATAACCTGTTATAATAGTTTGACCGTAGCCATCTTTATAAGCTTCAAACTCAGAATTATCAACCAAACGATTGATGATTTCCATCATATCGTATTGCTCGTTTCGGGCTTTTGGCAGAATTCCGTAAATATCTTTTGGTTCAAGAGCGGGTTTTTCAGCTTTGATTCGGCTATAACCAGCCTTATCAAAATCGCCAATTTTATCTACAATATTTTTTATTTTATCAAGAGCGTCTTTATCGTCTTTTGCTTTATAATCTGTCACGCCGGAGATTTCGCAATGTGTTGTTGCTCCGCCAAGCGTTTCATTATCAATAGTTTCTCCAATGGCCGCTTTTACGAGATAACTTCCGGCAAGAAAAATACTTCCGGTTTTGTCTACAATTAAAGCTTCGTCGCTCATAATAGGCAAATAAGCTCCTCCGGCAACGCAGCTTCCCATTACGGCAGCAATTTGCGTAATTCCCATGCTGCTCATTTGGGCATTGTTTCTAAAGATGCGGCCAAAGTGTTCTTTATCAGGAAAAATTTCATCCTGAAGCGGTAAATAAACCCCGGCACTATCCACTAAATAGATAATAGGTAATCTGTTTTCCATGGCAATTTCCTGCGCACGAAGATTCTTTTTTCCTGTAATAGGAAACCAGGCTCCCGCTTTTACAGTAGCGTCATTTGCCACTACAATGCATTGTTTACCTCGAATATATCCTATTTTAATCACAACTCCGCCTGAAGGGCAGCCGCCATGTTCAGCATACATTCCGTCTCCAACAAATCCTCCAATTTCAATACTTTTTGAACCTTCATCAAGCAAATAGGCGATACGTTCACGCGCTGTCATTTTGCCTTCGGCATGTAGTTTTTCAATACGTTTTTCTCCTCCACCCAATTTTATTTTGGTGAATCTTTGCTTTAATTCAGAAAGTAATAATTTATTGTGATCTTCGTTTTTATTGAAGTTTAAATCCATAAGAAATTGTGGTTTTTACAAAATAGTGTTGGCTAATTTACAAAATCAATTGAAACTAGCATAATAAATTAATCCGTTTGGTACAATGCGTAAAATTTAATTAAACACATAGAAACATAGGTTTTATGTGTTTGAAAAGTAAATCAAAAGAAACTCGTTTCTAACACATAGTCCCGAAGTATCAGGATGTGTTAATGCAAGTGAAACGCCTTTTTTTAGGTTCATTGAATTTTTAAACGAAATTCACTTTTTTTAACTTAATTTGCTGTTTCATACTAATTGGTATTTTTTATGTCTAAAGCTGCAAACACCCGACTTACAATTCTTCAAAAAGCATTTGAATTGATTTATTCAAAAGGGTATCAAACCACGAGTATCGATGACATTATTGCGACAACTCAGGTTACGAAAGGTGCTTTTTATTACCATTTTAAAACAAAGGATGAAATGGGTGTTGCTATTATTGAGGAAATTTTAAGACCTACAATGCTGGAAAGTTTTATAAAACCAGTAGAAAATTCAGCAAATCCAATTGAAGATTTTTATAACATGATTTCGTATTTACTTCTCGACGATCCTTTTTTGCAGGTAAAATATGGGTGTCCTGTTGGGAATTTAACGCAGGAAATGACGCCGTGGAATAACCAGTTTAGTAAAGCTTTGACTGAATTGGTCGATCAATGGAAAATTACTATTGAAAAAGCTGTTGCAAATGCTCAAAAATCAGGATTAATAAGGAAAGATGTAAATGGCGAACAAGTTGCTTATTTTATAATGTCCGGTTATTGGGGAATACGAAATTTTGGTAAATTACAAGATAATAATTCCTGCTATATAGTTTATTTAAAAGAGTTTAGGAATTATTTGAATAGTTTGAAATAAAATCAATTTCAAAAACATACTAATTAGTATGTTTTTGGATATATTTGCATTGTCTAAATCAAAAAACAATGTATCAAACTCTTTTAATTTGCCATTCTTTTCTTAGATGGCTCGTATTAATAAGCTTATTGTATTCTATTTTCAGGGCTTATAAAGGTTACACTTCGCAATTATTATTTACCAAAACTGATAATGCTGTTCGACACTGGACGGCGACAATTGCGCATATTCAATTAATTTTTGGGATTTTAATTTATGTACAAAGTCCGATCGTGAAATATTTTTGGAAGAATTTTTCAGAAGGAATTCAAAATTCTGAAACTGCATTTTTTGGAATACTTCATATTTTCCTGATGTTAACCGGAATTGTTTTAATTACAATTGGTTCGGCTCTAGCCAAAAGAAAAAAAGCAGACAATGACAAGTTTAAAACTATGTTATTGTGGTTTTCAGTTGCTTTATTGATCATTTTTATTGCCATTCCCTGGCCATTTTCTCCATTTTCAAACCGACCTTATTTTAGATAATTATGAAACATTTACTTCAAACAAACATTGGAAGATTACGAATTATTGGATTTTTAGAAGGAACATCCTTGTTGATATTATTATTTATTGCTGTTCCTTTAAAGTATGTTTTTGCAGAACCATTTCTGACCAGAATTATGGGTACAATTCATGGTGCTTTATTTTTGCTTTTTATCTTTAATACAATAAGTGTAGGAGTAGAGCAGAACTGGAAATTTAAAAACACAACATGGAAAGTATTGTTAGCCTGTATAATTCCGTTTGGGACTTTTTATATTGATGCTAAAATTCTAAGTAAAATTGAAATAATGTCTCAACAGTAAAATCAATTTAAATTATGGTTTTAGTATTTAAAACAAATGTCAATTCTTCTTCGAAAGTAAAAAGAATTGCTCCAAAATTGAATACCCTATTTCCGAATTCGAAATGGAATTTTGATCTTGAAGATTGTGATCGAATTTTACGATTTGAATCGGAGAATGATATTATGAAAGAGATTATTTTTTTGATGAAAATTTTAGGTTTTGAATGTGAAGCCTTGTAAATAAATCTTTCACTTATGTATAGAGCAAAAAAAACAGAAGTCACCTTCTGTTTTTTTATATAATTATTTTTGGATTATTTTTTAGAATCACAAACCATTCTTTTTAGAATAGCCCATTGTTTCAAAGCATCACGAGCTTCTACTGCAGGATATCCTAACATGGTTTTTCCGGCAGGAACATCTCCGGTAACACCAGAACCAGCACCAACAATAGCACCGTCACCAATTGTGGTATGGTCTTTTATAGATGCACTTCCGCCAATTATAACTCCGTTTCCTAAAGTTACAGAACCGGCCAAACCACTATTTCCGGCCATGATACAAAATTTACCTAATTTACTGTTATGTCCAATTTGAACTAAGTTATCAATTTTACAACCATCACCAAGAACAGTTGAACTAAATTTGCCACGATCGACACAAGTATTTGCACCAATTTCAACTCCGTTTCCGATAATTACGTTTCCAATTTGTGGAATTTTTACCAAGCCTTTTTCACTGCAAGGACGGAAACCAAAACCATCTGCACCAATTGTCGCATTTGGATGGATAATGCAATCGCTGCCAATATGACAACGTTCACGAACTACAGTTCCGGACCAGATAATTGTATTTTTACCAATAGTACATTCATCAAGAATTGTTACGTTTGGATAGATGGTAGCATTAGCACCAATTTCTACTTTTGGACCAATATAACAACCTGCACCAATTCTTGCTCCTTCACCTATAATAGCTGTTTCATCAACTGTTGCAGTTTTGTGAATATTACTATGGAATATTGGAGTAGGCGGAGCAAAAAGGGCCAAAATTTGAGACATAGCCAAATCAGCATTTTTTACCTTAATAAAAGCACGATTGTCTCCCGGCTCTATTGAAATGTCTTCGTTTACAACTGCAATTGAAGCTTTTGAACCTTCCCAGTATTTTTCATATTTTTTATTTCCTATAAATGAAATTTCTGAAGTTGTAGCTTTTTCTAGCTGCTCTGTTGCTGTAATGCATTGTGAAGTTGTGCCATAAATTACACCATTAATTACTTCATTAATTTCTTGAATTGAATAGGATTTCATCGAATGAATTTAATAGATTGTGGGGTTATTTTTTGCCAAATAAAATCAATTAGATTCGAATTACCTAATCTTATTTTGAAGTTTTTTAAATTCTTTTATAAATAAAGTTATAAATATTATAAAATTAACATAAATTGTATTAATTTATTGATTGTTTTCTAATTTACGAACCTTGTTTTAATGAGAAAATTATCTCTTAAAACAACTTCTGATTATCTATTTTAAATTTAAAAAAGGCATTAGATTTCTTTTTAATCCTCTGGTTGTCATTTAGCTATAAATATAAAAAGGAATTAATTTAGAAAGAATAAGCCTGATTATCTTACGTTTTATGATAAAGAAGATTTAAAGAATCTATCACTATTAAATTTTAAAGTGTTCATTTTTCTTTTCAGTTTTTAATTCAGAGAAAAAAAGGATCGATAAAAAATTTTAGTTAAAATAATGATTATTTGATAATTCTCAAATTTGGTATAATATTTATAAGGTATTTCTTTGTTATTTGTATTTTGTTTTTTAAAAAGAAGACACTCTATTTTACCTTTTAAATTCTATTTATTAAGTACTTAAACTCGGAAAAACTATTTTTAAAACAATAAAAAAAGCGACTTTCTTTTTCAGAAAAGAAGTCGCTTTAAAATGATGTAAAGTTTATTTACTCTTTTATTTTGGAAAGAGAAATCGCATTTATGCAATAACGTAAACCGCTCGGTTCGGGACCATCAGGAAAAACGTGACCCAAATGCGCATCGCAGGTATTACAAACTACTTCAACACGAATCATTCCGTATGATTTGTCGGCGTGATATGCAATTGCATTTTCCTGAATTGGTTGTGTAAAAGAAGGCCATCCGGTTCCTGATTCAAATTTTTCAGAAGCATCAAAAAGCACAGTGCCACAACATTTGCATTCATAAATACCCGGATCAAATAAACTGCAAAGCTCAGAGCTAAAAGATCTCTCGGTTCCTTTTAAGCGTGTTACCTGATATTCTTCAGGAGTTAAAACTTGTTTCCATTCTTCTTCGGTTTTTTCCACTCTTTTTTCAGGAGTTGGATTTCCGTTATTCGAAAAACGAATTATATCTGCCCATTTTATCATAATCGTATTTTTTTTAACCATTAAGACATTAAGAAAAATAAGTCTTGGTTCTTTATTATTTTAAACCATTAAGATAATAAGAAAAATTAAGTTTTAGCTTAATGAAACTTAATATCTTAATGGTTTAAAGAAAAATTTTAAATGTTTTAAAATTTATTCTTCTTCTTTTTGTCCCATCATCATTAAGAAAGCTTTCAGAAACGGATCTATATTTCCATTCATCACACCGTCAACATCGCTGGTTTCATAACCTGTACGAACATCTTTTACCAATTTATAAGGCTGCATTACATAATTACGTATTTGCGAACCCCATTCGATTTTCATCTTTCCGGCTTCGATATCGGCACGTTGTGCTTGTTGTTTCTTTAATTCAATTTCGTACAACTGAGAACGTAACATTTGCATAGCACGTTGTCTGTTATCTTGCTGAGAACGCGTTTCAGAACATTGAATCTGGATTCCGGTTGGTTTGTGTACCAATTGTACTTTGGTTTCAACCTTATTTACGTTTTGTCCTCCCGCACCACTAGAGCGAGACGTTGTAATTTCGATATCGGCAGGATTAATGTCAATTTCGATACTATCGTCAACAAGCGGATAAACATAAACAGATACAAACGATGTGTGACGTTTGGCATTACTGTCAAAAGGTGAAATTCGTACCAATCTGTGTACACCATTTTCTCCTTTTAAGTAACCAAAAGAATAATCACCTTCAAATTCTAAAGTAACCGTTTTAATACCGGCAACCTCACCTTCCTGAAAGTTTAGTTCTTTTATTTTATAGCCATAACTTTCTCCCCACATCATGTACATACGCATTAGCATTCCGGCCCAGTCACAACTTTCGGTTCCGCCGGCTCCGGCAGTAATTTGAACAACAGCGCTTAAACTGTCTCCTTCATCAGAAAGCATGTTTTTGAACTCGATGTTTTCAATATGATCCTGCGTTGTTTTGTAATGCTCGTCTAATTCTTCTGCAGAAAGTTCTCCTTCTTTATAATAATCATACGCCAATTGCAATTCATCAGTAAGTTCGATTGCTTTGTTGTAATCTTCGATCCATTTTTTCTTGTTTCGAAGGTTTTTTACAATTACTTCGGCTTCTTTTGCGTTGTTCCAAAAGTTGGGTGCGAAGGTTTTTTCTTCTTCGTTGGCAATTTCGATTAGCTTGGCATCGACGTCAAAGATACCTCCTCAACGCACCAAGGCGCTCCACAATACCTTTTATTTGTTCGGTAGTTGTCATAAATTAATATTAGTTTTATATGTTTTTTATAAATATTACGTTAATTTGGTTCTAGGATATTCCCAAGTTAAAATTTACTAAAACTTGCCAAGAATAACTATAAGTAATACGTAATTTTGTTGTACAAAAATAAGATATAGTTTTTAGAATATGGAAATAAATTTAATTAGCGATACCATTACCAAACCTACCTATGAAATGTTGCAGTATATGTTTAACGCTCAGGTTGGTGACGATGTATACAAACAAGATCCTACAGTTATCGAATTAGAGACAAGGGTAGCTGAGTTTTTTGGTATGGAAGCAGGACTTTTTTTTCCATCCGGAACTATGGCCAATCAAACCGCAATTAAATTACACACACAACCCGGAGAGCAATTAATTGCCGATAAATATGCACATGTTTATCATTATGAAGGAGGCGGAGCTTCTTTTAACAGCGGTGTTTCATGCTGTTTAATAGATGGAAATAGGGGAATGATCAATGCAGCGCAGGTTGCAGCGGCAATCAATGATCCTGAGTTTTATCATAGTCCGTTAACGAGTTTGGTTTGCGTAGAAAATACAACCAATAAAGGGGGCGGCGCTTGTTATGAATTAGAAGATTTAAGAGAAATAAAAAAGGTTTGCGACGCTAATAATCTGAAATTTCACTTAGATGGTGCCAGAATTTGGAATGCACTAGTAGCCAAAAGACAAAATCCGAAAGAATTTGGAGCAATTTTCGACACCATTTCTGTTTGTTTATCAAAAGGATTGGGCGCTCCTATAGGTTCTGTATTGTTAGGAAGTAAAGCTGATATTCACAGAGCGTTGAGAATCAGAAAGATACTAGGCGGAGGAATGCGTCAGGTTGGTTATTTGGCTGCAGCCGGATTGTATGCTTTGGCACATAATATCGAAAGATTAGCCGAAGACCACAGAAGAGCTAAAGAAATTGCAGCAGTTTTAAGCACAAAACCATGGGTTGCGGCAATTGAACCTGTCGAAACCAATATTTTGATTTTTTCATTGGCCGAAGGTTATAACGATCAGCTTTTAATAGAAAAACTAAAACAAAAAAATATTTCCATCAGTTCAATGGGACATAATAAACTTCGTATTGTAACGCATTTAGATTACAGAGAAGTAATGCATACTTATGTGATTGAAACGCTTCAGAAGTTTTAAAAAGAGATGCTAAGGTACTGAGATGCTAAGATGCTAAGTTTTTTAGTTAAGACTGTATCTATTTAAATAAGCAAAGGTTCTAAGATTCGAAGTATCTTATTGGAAAAAACTCAGAATCTTAGAACCTTAGTATCTCAGAAACTTAGATTCTTATTTAAACAAATTATCCATTCCTGGAATCATTGGCATGTCCATTTTTGCCACGGCATCAAGTTCTCTTTCATTTACGCTTGTTGCTTTTTCGATAGCTTTATTTAAGGTTACAATTAAATAATCTTCCAATTGTTCTTTATCTTCAAGTAAAGAATCATCAATAGAGATTGATTGTATCTTTCTATTAGCCGTTAATGTTACTTTCAATAATCCGTCAGCACTTTGCTCATCAATTAAAACAGTATCCAGACGTTTTTTGGTATCTTCAATTTTTTGTTGGGTTTCTTTAAGTTTTCCCATCATTCCCATTAAATCCATTTTTGTTGATTTTTAAATTATTTCAGACAAAATTACTATATTGCTGTATTATATCAATACAATATTTTATGAAAAAATTAATTCTGTTCTATTGTGTTTATAGTATTTTTGCCTCGACTTATATAAAAATTAATGCTCAACCAATGCAAAACGATATATCGGCTCCACAGGCCAAAGTAATTCCAAAATCACTAAAAAAACACAAAGAAACCAGAATTGATAATTATTTTTGGCTGAACGACAGAGAAAATCCAGAAGTTATTGATTATTTAAATCAGGAAAATGCATACTACGAAAGTATGACTTCGCATACAAAAGGTCTTCAGGAATCTTTATACGAAGAAATGAAAGGCAGAATTAAAGAAGATGATTCCTCTGTACCTTATTTCTATAATGGTTATTATTACATTACTCGTTTTGAAACTGGTCAGGATTATCCAATTTTTTCAAGAAAAAAAGGAAGCCTTTCGGCAGATGAAGAAATTATGTTCAATTGCAATGAATTGGCAAAAGATCATGCTTATTTTAAATTAGGCGGATTAAGTATTAGTCCGGATAACAAATTTGCCACTTTTGGAGTTGATATTGTAGGTAGAAGGATTTATACTATTCAGATAAAAAACTTAGAAACCGGAGAAATTCTTTCAGATAAAATCGAAAATGCAACCGGAGGATCTGTTTGGGCAAATGATAACAATACTATTTTTTATGTCAGACAAGATGAAGTTACTTTGCGATCTGATAAAGTTTTCAGACATAAATTAAATACAGGTTCGGAAAAAGATGTTTTGGTTTTTAATGAAACCGATGATACTTTTAATGTTTCGATAAGTAAAGAAAAATCAAGAAAATATATTGTTATTGGTTCTGGAAGTACTTTAACAACAGAATATAGAATTTTAAATTCAGATAATCCTGATGGGGAATTTCAAGTTTTTCAAACTCGTGTTCGTGGTTTAGAATATAGTATTTCTCATTATGAAGATTCCTTTTATATTTTAACGAATAAAGATAAGGCAACCAACTTTAAGTTGATGAAAACGCCTGAAAACAGAACAGAAAAGAAATTCTGGAAAGATCTTATTCCGCATCGCGAAGATGTTTTATTGGAAGATATCGAAATTTTCAAAAACTATTTAGTAGTAGAGGAGCGCTCAAACGGTTTAAATCATATTCGAATTATGCCATGGAATGGCGAGACGGATTACTATTTGCCTTTTGGAAGCGAAACCTATAATGCTTATACAACAACCAATATTGATTTTGATACAGATGTTTTACGTTACAGTTATCAATCGCTTGCAACGCCATCGTCTGTAATTGATTTTAATATGAAGACTAAAACCAAAGAAATCTTAAAAGAGCAACAGGTTTTAGGTGGAAAATTTGATAAAGAAAATTACATCGAAGAGCGAGTTTGGGCAACGGCAAGAGATGGAGTTAAAGTTCCAATTTCGATAATTTACCGAAAAGGATTACAGAAAAACGGCAAAAACCCTTTATTGCTTTATGCCTATGGTTCTTATGGGATAACTATGGACACCTATTTTTCTTCTACACGACTTTCTCTGTTAGACCGCGGATTTGTTTATGCCATCGCTCATATTAGAGGTGGTGAAGATTTAGGAAGACAATGGTATGAAGATGGAAAACTGTTAAAAAAGAAAAATACCTTTACAGATTTCATCGATTGCTCTAAATTTGTAATAGATGAGAAATACACTTCTGCTGATCATTTGTATGCAGAAGGAGGATCTGCCGGAGGACTTTTGATGGGAGTTATTATAAATGAAGCACCACAATTGTATAATGGTGTTATCGCTCAGGTTCCCTTTGTAGATGTTATTACAACAATGCTCGACGACAGTATTCCGTTAACAACGGGAGAATATGACGAATGGGGAAACCCAAACAATAAAAAATATTACGATTATATGTTGTCGTACTCACCATACGATAACGTAAAATCACAACAATACCCTAATATGTACGTTTCTACAGGACTGCATGATTCGCAAGTACAGTACTGGGAACCAGCAAAATGGGTAGCCAAGTTGAGAAATTTAAAAACAGATAATAATCTTTTGTTCTTAGATACCAACATGGATGCTGGACATGGCGGTGCTTCAGGCCGATTTGAAGCTTTAAAAGACTTAGCAAAAGAATTTAGTTTTTTATTAGATTTAGAGAAAATTAAAAGCTAATTAGAAATTTTTTGTTAAATTTGCAACCTATCAAGGTATATTTAAAATTGCCTTCGATTAACTATTTTTTTATGAAAGAAGAAATAAATGCTTATAATAATGTTTTAGAGTTAATAGGTAACACCCCACTTATTAAGCTAAATAAAATCACCGAAGAGTTAGAAGGAAATTTCTACGCAAAGGTAGAAGCTTTTAATCCGGGTCATTCCTCAAAAGATAGAATAGCGTTATATATTATTGAAGAAGCCGAGAAAAGAGGAATACTTTCTCCAGGAGATACCATTATCGAGACAACATCTGGAAATACAGGTTTTAGTTTAGCCATGGTAAGCATTATAAAAGGTTATAACTGTATTCTGGCAGTAAGTTCAAAATCATCGAAAGATAAAATTGACATGCTGAGAAGTTTAGGAGCTAAAGTGTATGTTTGTCCCGCACACGTTTCTGCAGATGATGAAAGATCATATTACAACGTTGCAAAACGTTTGCACGAAGAAACAAAAGGTTCAGTTTACATTAATCAGTATTTTAATCAATTAAATATTGATGCCCATTACAACTCTACAGGTCCTGAAATCTGGGAACAGACAAAAGGACAAATTACACACCTTGTTGCTTGTAGCGGAACCGGAGGAACAATCTCAGGAACTGCAAAATTCTTAAAAGAGCAAAATCCAAACATTAGAATTCTAGGTGTAGATGCTTTTGGTTCAGTATTGAAAAAATACCACGAAACAAAAGAATTCGATAACAAAGAAATTTATCCGTATCGTATTGAAGGTTTAGGAAAAAACCTGATTCCATCTGCTACAGATTTTGATATCATCGATAAATTCATGAAAGTAACCGATGAAGAAAGTGCTCACTCTGCAAGAGAAATTACTCGTAAAGAAGGTTTATTTGTTGGATATACTTCAGGAGCAGTAATGCAGGCGATTAAACAATATGCAGAAGAAGGAGAGTTTACAAAAGACAGTAATATTATTGCAATCTTCCCGGATCATGGTTCTCGCTATATGAGTAAAGTATTTAGTGATGACTGGATGAACGAACAAGGATTCTTTGACAGTATCAATGAAGAGGAAGTTCAAAAAATTGAATTTGTAAAGTAAATTAAAGATTACTTTTTAAAATATATGACTCCATTCGTGTAAACGAATGGAGTTTTTTTTAAGAATCGTTTTACAAATATCTAATCTTACTATTTTTAAATGTTAAAATATTTTGATTGAATGAGAATAACGTATTTATACGCGGTAAGTGTTTGTTTATGTTGAATTAAATTTATAGTTTTAACAAAATTTATAATAGTATAAAATAATTTAATTAAGAGTTTTAAATAATCAATTTTGGTTATTTGACGGTTATTTAGGTTTGTTGTCGACTAAATTTTTAGTCATGGGCATTATAATATAGTTTAGTATTGTTAAAATTTAAAGTTTTAAATCCCCAAACATCTATAAAATATGAAGAAATTATTACTAACATTAATGTTCGTAAGTTTTTTAAATACTAATGCCCAAAATCCCATTCAGGAATTCAAGTTTGATGGAAATTTAAAAAGTACCGATAATACAATTTCTTTTTTGGGAACCCCTATTTTTGTAAATGACAGAACAGGTGCTGTTAAAAGTGCTCTGAGATTAACTAATAAAGGTTTTGAAGTTGTAGTAGGTGATCTTCCGCAGGGAAATAAACCAAGATCAATATCTGTATGGGTGAAATTTAATGCTATAACTACACCAAATTATATTCTGGGTTATGGCAGCGCAGCCAATGCTCAATACTTTGGTTTACTGCAACAAGCAGCATCGGCAGGCAATTCTGAGTTAAGTCTTGCAGGTTGGGGAGCCACAAATGATGTTATTGTTTCAGTTCCGCTTGCTAAAGATGTTTGGTATCACTATGCCATCACTTATGACGGAAATACCTCAAAAATATATCGTAATGGCGAATTACTAAAATCAGTTGATGGAATTTCGCGATTAACAAAAGGATATATCTTAAGACTCGGAGAACTGAATACAACAGTTGGAATTAATGCTGATATAGACGATGTAAAAGTATATACCGTTGCTATGACGGATGAGCAGGTTATGGAGTCTTATAATAGCTCAAAACCAACGAATGCTGTTGTAGCATCTCAAAGTGCTTCAGCTCAAAAAAGTACTCCTGTAGTAGTAGAGAAAACTGCAGCTCCTATAAAAATGACAGCTCCGGCAACTGCATCAGCAACAGATACAAAAAATGCATCTAAAATTGTTGAGGTTTTTTCACAAGGAACAAAAGTAGCAGGGGCAAATGCTACAAATATTGGTGATTTACCCGAAGGTACCTATTTGTTGAAAGTAACAAATAATCCAAAAAAATAGCCAAAATAAAGATTATTCATTAATTTTTAATAAATATAAAAGAAAAAAGCCTTTTGAAATAAATCAAAAGGCTTCTTTTTTTAATGCTTTTTCTGTTGTCCTGGTGCGTAAGCTTTGGCGCTTTGACTTCCCGACATTTTTTTCGCTTGTCCCGGTGGCATTTTTTTCGGTCCACCATCGTTATGCACATGTGCAACACAGCTTATAACGCTAAGAGCTACAAACAAAATCACCATTATAATTACGGCAAATTTCGTGTATTTTGATGTTTTCATAAATTATTTTTTTATTTTTTTGTTTTTGGATTTACAAATATAAGAGATTATATTTTTTTCTTGAAACCTTGAATCTATTTAGAGTGTATATATACAGTTAAAGATTATGAATTTGAAATGATGTAAAAAAGCCTTCTAAAGTTTAACTTTAGAAGGCTTTTCAATTATTAGTATTATTTGCTTTTTAGCTTATAACGCTTATAACAACAAATAAAATCACCAGAATAATTACGGCGAATTTTGTGTATTTTGATGTCTGCATGATATTGTTTTTAAATTATTTATTCTTCTAATTGTCGCAAATATAATAGTTTATTTGAATTATTAATCTTACAGGTATTTAAATTAACCATAAATTATAAAAATCAAAAAATATTTTTATTTCTTCCCAACCTTTTCGGGAAAAACATTCTCTATATAAGTAGAAAGCATTTTGAAATGATTTTAACTTAAAAATATATACTATGAAAAAGAAATTCACCTTAGAAATAGCAAGTCCTTGTTCTGAAAATTTTGATAAAATGATTCCGAATTCAAAAGGTTCGTTTTGTGATTCGTGCGCTAAAAACGTAATTGATTTAAGTAAAAAATCGAACTCTGAAGTAGCTAAATTTATTGCAGAAAACAAAGGTAAAAACATTTGTGCACGAGTAAAATCAACACAGTTACAAGAAGAATTTGCATATAATGAAACATCAAAAATCAACAATTTTAAATATGCCGCAATCGCAGCATCGGTTTTATTAGCCTCGAATGTTTCAGCGCAAGAAAAAGAGCCAATTCAAACCGAAATTACTTCTCCGAAATTAAATAATCACATTGTAGGTAAAATTGCCTTTAAACAGCCGGTTGAAGAGGAAGTTTCAATTATTGTAAAAGGAAAAATATTAGATTCAAAAACAAATAAACCTTTAAATAATAAAACATATCCAAACTTAATGCTGACTATAAATGATTCACCAACTCCGTTTAAAATAAACGCAAAAACGGGTGAATTTGCTATTCCTCTAAAAGTTTTAAAGAATACTGATAATCTTAGTGTTACAGTTGTGAGCGGGGATTATTATTTCTCTAAATTACTACCATTTGATATAAAATTAGTTAAAGGAAATGTTTTTAAACAAGATATAATTATTGAAACAGAAGAGTTGACTAAAATTATGATTATGGGAGGATTGGGTGTTAATTATGTTGAGAAGAAGGGGAGTAGGGAGATTTGATATGTTTTTATGAAGTAGAAAAGCCTTCTGGATTTCAGAAGGCTTTTTTGGTTAAAATACCAATTGTTTTTCAGATGATTTTCTAATTGTAGTGAAAGTAATTTCAATTAATTTTTTATTATCAAAGTTTAATTGGAGTGCTAATGAAAAATCATATATTACTAGCTTCCCATCTACCCAGTTTTTTTCTTTTTTTAATTTGATGTAATGCTAATTCCTTTATTTTCTCATCTTCTGATAGTGATATTTTTTCTAATGCTTCAATATTGTGTGGCTCTGGCTGTGCACCGATTGCATAGATTATTTTACGAATAAATGGATATTTTAGATCGTCATCATATTTATAAAATTCAGGAAGTGAAGAAAGCAGATGCATTAAATATGTTATGTTCTCTTTATCATTATTAAAACTATCTTGGAATGTTTCAATTATAGATTCGTGACCATGATGCCAATTCTCTAATAAAAAGAATTGTAATAGTTTCATAAAATCACTATCGGGCATAGAGATTGGAAATCTCCATAATATCTTACTAAATCTTGTATCATAAATAGAATCAGTTTTTGATTCTAATAATAACTGTTTCAGCTCTTCATAATTTGCCCTATAAGGAAAAATGAGAAACAATTTGTCTCTTCTAACTTTATAATTTTCATCAAAAATTTTCCAGTCTTTATCTAAAACTTCCATCATTATTTTATTTTTTCAAAAAATAATATATTTTTATTAAACTCTGCAAATGGCTCGATCGCTCGGATATGGGAGATTTAGACAACGATAGCGCGGAAATTCTTTCCGTACCCACAAAGTATATCAATTAAGAAGAACTAACTTCAATTTATTTATAAATCTGCATGATTCTCATTGAACCAGAAAACAACCTCTCAATTTAATAGATTTCTTTAATTATGACTTTTCTTGTGTCTTATAGCAACGGGCACGGAAAGAATTTCCGCGCTATCTATGTTTATATATATCTGAGCTATCGGGGTTATAAAGTAAATTCATTTCTAGAAAAAGTATTTTTACTATCATGGACTAAGGCCATCAAATTTAACTTGTAAACGTGCTTTTAAATAAATGTGAAATTTCTCGAAAAACAATTTAATATCAGCCTCAGAATAACGCTCTTTAAATGGTGAATCAACTATTGATAAACAGTAGTCATCTTGAGTTAAAGCGAAGTCAAGACATTTATATAACATTTCCCAATATTCCAATGTTCCTATTTTTAATAAATGCTCCCAATAATCATCTTCAAACACTTTTTCATTATTCAATCTATGATGATGATAATAAATAAAATGAACTGCCATCCCTAAATATTTTTGAAGAGTTTTTACTTCCATTTTAGTAAATTCTATTTATTTTAAGATTATTTATATTCACTCCTCTAGAAATTAATTCTTCGATCAACCCTGTTAATGATTCTGCTGTAGGCGTATAATGACCACTACTTGGCGATATTTCAAGAATATTATCAATAAATTTAAATTCCCCTGCTGTTACAACATCAGCACCTGACAAAAAACTACTATGATGAAATTCTCCAATTTTTTGAACACCTGCATAAATATTACCCCCCTCATCCATAACAAAAATTACACGTTTAGTTGGCAAAGAAGCTAATTTACTACCATTAACGAATAATTCTCCATCTTTTACTGCTACTTTATATAGCTGACGTTCTGATTCGTTTAAATATTTTATGTTTTCATATGCTGGAAATTTGCCCAACTCTTCTCCCTTATATATATTTGAGGCAGTCAATTCGTATCTTTTACCTGAACTGCCAAGCGTTTTTCCTTTCAAGGTTTTATCGATTCCAAAACTTTTAGATAGCTTTGTATAATTATCAGCATAAACTGCTTCTTCAATTATATCAGTTAATATTTTATCATTAGATTTAGAATAAAATTTACCTAAGGCATCATTAACTTGATTAATAATGTCTTCTGAAAGGCTCCCCGCTTTCTTCCATGTACTATATCCAACTTTAGTAATTTCATCTAAATTCTTTGAAACTAAGTTAAGTTCTTCTACACTCCTTGTAAGACCAGCTTTTTCGTTATATAATATTTTCCAGGAATCATATGCTTTTTGCGGATCTTTTTCTGCGAAAGCTACAAGTTCTTTAGATGTATACATGTCATTTTTAAAGAAATTCTTTATAGTTTCACATTGTGCATTTACATTTAAGAATGTAAATAACATAACCCATAATGTTAAATATAATTTGAATGTATTTTTCATTATCCTTTATTTTTAATTTTTGCGATTATTTCATCTGTTAATAGTGGATTTTCCCATATACCAACTACATAAGTAATATCTTCTCCTAATTGATCTTCTGCTGCACTACGAGGTTGATTTTCTGAGCTCCATCTACTGAATTCAATTAATATATATTCTTTCCCTTCTTCTTCAATTAAAATAATTTCTCCAGGAGCAGTATATAATGAGTTGATTTTTAATACACTTAAAAAATAACCTTTATGAATTGTATGCTCTTCGATTTCAAATCCATAGGTTTTAGATAAAAACAATAATTCGTTTATATTAAAATACTCGTTTGAATCTACAAATGGATTAACTATTATTTTTTTTCGATAAGCCTTCCTATTTTCAGAAGATATAATACTTCCATCCTCATTTAGAAATTTAATTGAGGGCCTAATCAATTCTGTTTTTATAGAAACTATATCTTGTATAATTTTTTCAGATCCATCGCCAAAAATTTCAGTTTGAATACAATAAAATTTTTCTATTAGTTTCATTTGCAATGAATGTTTTTTATTAATTTATCTACTTTGAAAGTTAAGTCTTCTATTTCGTCTACCCATTTGCCACCTCTAAAAACAGAACGTTGTACTATATCATAAGTTGCTCCTTTTATAAAGTAGGTTGCATCATGAAATTTATGATTAGACTGAATTTGTTTTGCTAGTCCTTGTTGCAAAACACCATTTTTATTTTTCCATGGTATTGCATCTCCATAACTAAACTTTAAACCATCTACATTTTTCATTCTAAACTTTATATACACCATTCCTTCTTGTATATCTTCTAGTAGAGCTCTGGAATCATAAGTATAAGGAATATCAATTTTATTATATTCATCTAAATTTACTGGACTAGCAAAACCACCTCCTAATTCTGTAACTTCAGTAACTTTTCCATCAGCTTTATCAACTTTTGGATTTTGAAAACGATCGAATAGATCTCCAATTTTAGGAGCAATTTCATCATCAACTTTTATGAATCCATTAAAAGGAGGCCAACCACCGTTTATTAAATCTTTTGGATCTGCATGAAAATAACTATATAAGCCATCCCAATCTTTATTACCCCATAATTCATAAGCCTTTACTTTTTGTGACATATTTGCATTACCAACAGTTGCTTCAAAAGCTTCAAAAGTTCCTCTATTAAGTTTCTCAACTTTCGAAATAGTAGAAAGTTCATCAATATTTTTTATTCCTTTTGAGGCCCATTTAGTCCAATAAGCTAATAATTTTTCATCTTGAATCCTTTTTAAAGTTACTAAATCAGCTTTTGCAAAATCTTCTAAAAATTTTGCTTTAGATGTTTCACCAAGCGCATTTATTTCTTTGTTTAGAGTGTTTAATTCGGATTTTTTAAGCAAAGTTAATAAATCTCCAGTCTCACTAACTCCTTTTTCTGATCTCAATATTAAAATTGCGCTGCTTACTAGTTCTATTTCTGCAGATGTAATAGCTTTTGCATCCTTCAATGCATTTAAGTTTTTTTCTAACTGTATGGCAGATAGTTCTTTCGTTGGTTTTGTTAATAAACTTATATTATTATTAGTGTTTATAAGTTTAACTTCTGTTGCAAATTCAACAGATTGATTTTTTATATCAATTGCTGTATAATTCAATTGTGTATCCTCAACAACTTCACCAATATTTTTAGCATCATTAATAGCTCCTATTTCATTAGAAATTTTCAACATATTATTTGGCAATAGTAAATCACCAACAGAAACGATACCAGTTACTAAACTTGCTTTATTAAAGAAATTTGCAAGTTCCGGATTTTGTTCTCTAAAGGCTGTTCCTGCCATACTTGCGACAGAACTTATTTTATCTGCATAGAATAGAACTCTTCCTAGTTTTGTTAATTGTCCTCCTGGTATAGCTAAAGTTAAAGCATCAAATGATGTTTGAATGATGTCTGCCTGTGTTTGACTATCGCCCACATCACTTGAGTATAATGATAAAATTGCAGGAACAGGAATTGCTATAGGTTTTCCATCCTTATCTTTATTTTGTGGATAATCAGAAAGCAGATTATCTTTTGACAAATTCTTATATAATATAAAATCAAACGGAGAATACAGTTTTGTTTTCGAAGCCATTGATTCATTCTTAAACAAACCTTCTTTTAAAACCTGTTCTACATGAATTTTTTTGGTTTTTTCGTCATATTCAGCATCAATAGATAAAAACTGATGTTTTGTTTTATCATAGTCGTAAAAAAGACCAATAACCGTAGAGCTCGAAAGATATGAAGCAAAATCAGCAGACCCTCTTACAAAAATGTTTTGATAATCATAAGTAAGAGTACTTTCTGGTTTTTTGAAGTATTCTTTAAGTTCATTTATAGACTTCAGTTTGTATTTATTTACAATTTCATTTATGCCATTCTTGTATTTATCTGATCGTAAAAAATGCTGATAGAATACACTCATTAATAACTTTCTGTTATCACCAGAGATAACTAAATTACTATCATTTATCTTAAGATACATAATGTACCAAAGAGGGAATTCTCTTTTGATTGTTGCCGGACCTGAACCACCTCTTGTATTTGGCCAGCTAAAAACTACTTTATCATTTTCTAATAAATCTATTAATGTGTTTGAATCAAATTTAGTATAGCCAATTATCTTAACTATAATTTTTTCTTCTTCTTCATCCCATAGATTTCTTTGCATTAGTATTTTAACCAGTGCTATTGCCCTTTCAGATTCTAATTTTTGGAATTCGAGCTCTGTAGCTAGTTTTAAGCATGTTACTTGCTGTTCGCTAATAGAGGTAAGTGCAACATTTGGATCAAATAAAGCTTTCAGACATTCATTATTTGTTTTTACCTGATCATTTAATGATGTATCAAAATACTGAAAATATTTTTCGTAGTATTTCTGTTTATCAGCACTATTATATAGTTCGTAAACAACACTATATTTGGTTGATTGACCTCTCCATCCTGTATGATCATTTAACTCAACTCTAAAGTTTTCATCCCATTTATAAGTGTTTTTTATAGAACCGGCATATGCAGTGGCTCCTGCACCAGATTGCTCAGAATACGTATCTGCAAATTTGTTGAAAAAGTCAGGATATACAACTCGCATTTCAGCAATTTTATTTATCCATAATTGCTCAGGTTTTCCAAAATGATTCTTAAGCATGTTTTTTGTGTTTTGATCATAACACCAAAGACATGAATTTCCAGGGACTTTAATTTCTTTTGTTAAGTTGTTTAAAATTTTAGTTGAATATGGAGCAATTTTATTAATAAATTCATCAAGCGCCATATCTTTTGCACCAGCATTATATTGAGTTAAATTTTGATGTTCACCAATAGGAAATGATAGTTTGAATATTGCATAATTTGAATTTTCATTCAATAACGGATAAATAAAGCCATCAACTTTATTATAATCTGTCAAATCTTTATAAACTTTTTTATCTTGTTGATCTACATATCCTGTAGGTTTTTGATATACATATTCATGTATAGTTTTTCCATCTTCTTCGAGCTTTTCAAATCTATAGAGACCACCCGTTTTTGTTTTATTGTAATATGATTTTGAAGACTCATCAGCAACTACAGATCCATATATAAATTCATATCTCATTAATTTATTGTTAGGAATAGATACAATTTGCCCGTCTGGTGTAACAAATGATACCGTTCCTTTTGTTTCATCTTTAGGATCTTTATCTAAATTGACAAAACTATATGGAATTTTATCGTATGTTCTAATATTTTCACCATCTTCATCGCCTTGAAATAAATACAATTGCAATCCAGGCGCATGAAGAACCTGCCAGTCGTTATGGCTAAATTCTGTGCCAGTCCCATAATCCATCAATAAATCAGTAGGAGTAGTAGTATTGTATTCAGTAAATGGATGTTGTAATCCAAATACACCATGTCCTAATTCGTGAGCAATGGTTTTAGAGGTACTGCCTTTGTCTTCT
Organism: Flavobacterium sp. MEB061; assembly: GCF_000834715.1. Taxonomy (NCBI): domain Bacteria; kingdom Pseudomonadati; phylum Bacteroidota; class Flavobacteriia; order Flavobacteriales; family Flavobacteriaceae; genus Flavobacterium; species Flavobacterium sp. MEB061. The sequence continues at coordinate 168,118 of NZ_JXQR01000015.1, forward strand.
TCTTTGTCTTTTGCACCACTAAATATAAAACCGAATTGACGTTTTAATGGCATAAAACCAGCTAGACCTTTAGAAGAAGGAATATTTGTCACTAAAACATAGTAAGAGTCTTTTTCATACTTTATTTGTGTTTTTACGTATGTTATAATTGCTTGTTGTTCTGCAGTGTATTGAGCTAACCAGCCACTATCACCACATTCAATAGTGTTTTTAGGATAGTAACTTGCAGGTAAATCTACATTTGCAGATGTCACAGTAAAATTAATTCCAGCTTTATTGTAAATATTATTAAGGTCTTTTTCTACATTAGTTATAGACGTTTTATTTACACTCACCAATGTTACATTCACCTTCTTATTCGTTAAATGCCACAAATCCATCGTACCGGCAATATCATATTTGCCAGCCGCTTCTTTTGGATCTTTTGGGGTTGCAGGTCTAACTGTTGCAATGATTGTTTCTTTAGCAAAATCTAAAGTCTTTTTCAGCGTAAGCGTTGCAACATTGTCTTTCCAAACAATTTGAGTACTGTCGATTGCAGTTCCGTTTTGGGTTTTAAAGACAAGATCTTTTTTGGTTTTCCCGTTTTTGAAATCAACAGTCGCCACTACAACATCAGTTGAATTCGGACTTTCTGAAATAGCTTTGTAATTTACTTTATAAGTACCACCGCTTTTTTGAGGAATTGTTTGGTAAGTTTTATTTAATTTACCATTTTCTGCTGTTGGAGCAGTATCAAATGAATAAGTTCCATTTCCTTTAGAGAAAACAACATTTACATCCGCAGACGAAATCTCGGCTACATCGCCGCCAGATCCCATTCCGTTTGTATTTTTAGAAGTCGGAATTCCGCCTGGAGCAAGTTGTCCCGTTTGTTTCATGTCTCCTGCCGGAGCATTGGCAGGAACAGCAAATTGTTTTCCATCTTTATCAGTGATGATAACATCATTTACTGTTTTGTCTATAACAGAAACAACACCTGTAGTACTAGTTACAGTTATTGTTCCATCAGGATTTTTTACAACAGATTTTATAGATAATTCATATTGATGATTAACAACATTTCCGGCATCTCCAAATGCATCATTTACAACACCATCAAGATCTGCCATACCGCCCCAATCAGGATCATAACTAGCCACAATCTCTCCTGAAATCAATTTAAAATCAGTATTTACACCAATGTTATTAAACGTAATTCTGATACGGGAGAATTTACCAATATTACTACCACCAGCAGCATCTGCAGCATCAATTAGTTTTCTGAATTTTTCTAAGAAGGGCAGGGTTACATAACCTTCGCCGGTAAAGTTTCCGTTGCTTCCTGTAGCTTTTATTACAACAATTGGAAAATCTCCGGCAGTTACAACATCATTCGGGAAAAGGCTTGGTAACGGATTTTTATTTTTTAAATCATTTGGATCCGGCTGTATACCACAACCGGCAAAGGCAATTTCGTCTTGTGCGAGTGTGGTAAATTCGTGAATGGTGCTGTGTGTATATTTACCAACATCACACGACGAACCAACTGTATATTCGTAAGTCGTATTCGGTTTTAGATTACTAATATTTATGGTTTCTCTTGGCGTTACCAATTTATACCAATCACGACTATTTTTTTCACGATAGTTTACCTGATAATCATAATTATCAATACTGCCGCTCCAGGTTATCTTTGCCTGATCCTGGCTAACGCCGCTTGTGGCTATAGATAATGGAGCCGTACAAAATACTTCGTAAGTAAAAGAGAAAATTTCGCTATAACCGTTATTTTTAAAAACACCAATTTCTTCGGCGCCCAAAATAGCTTTGGCTTTTATTCGCCAGGCATATTTTTTACCGGGAATAAGCTGAGGTTCGGTTATGCCGTATTGTAAAGTCGTATTTCTGGTTGTAGTGGTGTATAATGGTGGTGAATAGGCAAATGCATTTTGAACAGGAGTATAATTATCCCAAATTTCGACTAACGAAAACTCATATTCTACATTGCTTACATTGATACTTCTTGGTGTCCAGCTAAAAACTATATTCTGAATATTTTGCTGCATGATCGAAGCACCATTCAAAGGCAGGTTCAGGAAAGGTGGTTCGTTTTGAAAAATAATAGTAGTTACAGCCGTTTTTTTGGATAGTTTTTTATTGGTCGCAAAATCATATACTTCTACAGAAATATTATAAACACCTTCCGGCAAAGGCTGTGCGTATTGGTTTGGATTGATTCCCAATATGTTCTGATATTCAAAATACGGTGCTAAGTCAACATTGGTTAACTGTAGCGGAAAACCTCCCTCAAGATATAATGGTCGTGCGCCTACAACAAAATCATTTGAAGCAAACGAAATTGAATTTCCCTGAAAATAAATTTTCAAACGCACTTGTCGGTTTGAGATCGTTAAATCGTTTAAAACCAACTGCAATTTTATAGGACTATTTATGGTCGTTGCATCGGCATAATTACTCAGGTAAATAGGCGAGGGCTGTAAAATTTGCGTGCTTATGGTAACAGGAAATGTTTGTGCATTACTGCTAAATCCTATAAGAGCGCATACAAAAAATACAAGTAGGTGTAGTTTTTTTAGCATTTTGGGTAATTGAGGTTTATCCATTTTTTTGGTATTATATCTTGTTTGGTCTTCCAACTTTAGTTTTTAGAATCTTATTTCTGAATATGTTTTAAATCAAGTTCTTCAACCGTGGCATTTTTTACAGCTAAATCATGATAAAACGGAATCATTTTTAATTCGATAGCATCTACAATTTCTGTTGATGGTTTTTTGTCTTTTATCAATTTAAAAACTTCTTCGATTTCCTGTTTGCTAAAGTCAGCTGCATATTGGTTTTTCTGAATTTCGGTTGCCGGAATTTTAGCCAGCGTAGAAATTTCCTTCATCATCCATTTGTGGTGCATTAACTGATCTCGGCTATTATTACTTCTTTCAACCAATCTCGAATACGATTTATAAGCAGTTTTGTCTGTTACTTCTGCTTCTGCTTCAGTTTTACCGTTTAGCGGATGGCTGTTTACTCTTCCCAAGGCAATTACATAGGCATTTTCAAGACTTTCATCTTTAGTCGAAATTTCTTTTTCGAGTTTTTGTGAAGCTTCTGCCAAGTATTCGTTGTATTTATTTAAAGTTTCAGCTTCGGTATTATAAGCTTCCAGATAATCCAGCACTTTATCTTTAAATTGTTTTTCGTCAGGAGTTAATGTTGCCAATGTTAGCAAATGCTCCAAATTGGTATTTTCTTCGGCAGGTAAAGGCTGTAAAGCCAGTTGCATATCTTTTAACTGTGTGGTAATTTCATCACGTGTTCCTTCAAATATTTTTCCGCCAGAACTAATTTTCAGAATAGGATCTCCGGTTAAATTTAAATCGCCTTCGGTTCTTGGTTCTCTTTTTGGACGCAATTTGATCTTATCAAAAGAATAAGTGTAAGTCAGTGTACCTGTTAAATCGTTATTTTTTTGAGTTGAAATTCCATTTGAAGAATTGCTGAACAACGAAATAATTCCCATATTGAAATTATGTTTCTGCAAATAGATATACGATCCATTTACTCTAAAATTGATAATGTCATTTTGCTTGTCTCCGTTATTATAACTTGTGTTATAGCTTGTTGATGCTGAGGTTGTAAATTTTTTATCAAAAAATAATTTGGTTGCGCCAATTGTCGGACCAATAATAAAACTTTTACCGCCGTCGGTTTTTCCGTATGTATTATTTATGGATGCATTAATATTTAAATCTTTCTCGGGATAACCAACACTGTAAGAAAGACCAGAATTGTAATAAGTACTTGCACCGCCGGCAATCGTTTGTCCTTGTTGTTGGTTTACGGCATCCTGCATCGAAAAATTAGCATTTATCGATTTTTTAATTCGCTTGTCATTTTTCAATAAATAATTAATGGCAAGAGATGCATTTTGATTGACTTGTCTAAAGTTTAAAGTATCCAGATAGTCATACTCAGAAACCTGATTGATGTAGTCAAACTGATTTTGGCTATTGGTATACGATTGGAAATTAGAATAATTTAAATTGAAATTCAGTTTTTCTGTAGCACGGTAATCAATTGTCAGGGCAGAAACCAAGCGCTTCATCTGACTTTCTTTTTGCTTGTCTAAATTGTCTTTTTGAAGTCCTAAATTTACAGATACAGAAACTTTGTCTTTGTATAGATTTTGAGTTGCATTCACGGTAATATTTTCTAAATCATTATTAAAATAATAACCGCCCAATGTTCTGTAATTTGGATCAATTCGTTCGTAACCTAATCCTAAAGTTCCTTTTCCGGCAGGATAAACCAATTGCCCTTTAAAAGCATTATAACTTGCCGTTGTATTGTTCGGACTTAAAAATAAAGCCGCAACACCTTTTGCTTTTGTACCGTCAATTGTTCTGGTATCTTCTGTAATACTGCTATTGGCAAATTCTGTAAATACTTGTAATTTCTGAAAAAGTTTAAAAGTAGTTTCAAAACTTACAGCTGCATTTTCTTTTGGAGAAACTCCTAATTCTACAGGTACAGGGTTTGAAATGGAATTTATTTCATCTTTAGCTTTAAAAAAGATAAGACCAAAAGTTACATTATCTAAAGCATAATTAGTTTTAAAACCGTAACCAAATCTTTTATAGGTTGGTAAAAGATCCGGATAAGCATTATTGTACTCGCTGCTTTTTAATAAACGGCCGTACATCGCGCTAACTTTAAATTTTCCTTGCGGAGTAAGATCAACTCCAAAACCAGAAAACTGATGTCCGCTTAAAGTATAAGGCGAAAATGTCATGCTTACATCTCCAATATGAGCCGTGATCCATTTATAAGATGGATGAATGCTTAAACGGTTCATCAATACAGGTTTATCATAACCAAATTTTTGATTTGTATATGAAAAAGATAATGGAATATTGTATAATCCGGCTATGTTGAAATTGATATTTCCGTTAAGAAAATAACTAAAAGGTTCTCTGGCAGCGTTTCCTGAATAGAATATACTATTTGCAGAGACACCTCCCGATACGTTTATTAATTTAGCTTTTGCTACTTCCTGAACATTAAAGTTTTGTGCAAAACCTAATGCGCTTACAAATAGCAATATAATATTAAATTTAAATCTTTTTAAAATCATCTTTTTTATTGTGAAAAACCAAATCAGCAGTACTAATTTCTGCTTATTGATTTTCATTATTTAATGAACATCTACTCTGAAAAACACAAATTATTTGATGATTATTTTTCTTAATTTAGTTCCTTGCTGTGATTCAAACAGTACAAAATAAATTCCTGACGGAAGTCCGTTTAAACTAAAATTAAAGGAGTATTTATCTTTGCCTTCTTCGTATTTAGAATCTATTACCTGGTTGTTGCTTAAGTTATACACTTTGATGTGAGCAGGCATGATTTTGTCTAATGTTACATCAACAGTAAAATGTCCGTCTGATGGATTTGGAAATATTGTCAGATCAAATTTCTTCTGTAAATCAGTTTCGTCAGGATTCTCATATTCACCTTCAGTAACGATTATGGTTTTGGTTTGAGTAGCAACACAATTTCCTTTTTTTGTAATTAAAGTAATGTCGTGTTCACCAACCTGGTTAAAACTTATTTCAGCATAATCTTTATCCTTAGAAGCAATAATTGCGCTGGCAGGTAAAATCCATTCTACATCATCAGGAATAGGATTACTAATGTCTACCACAATAATTTTTTCGTTAAGGAAAACCTGAGACGAAACTGCAAACTCAGCACTAATGGCCGTATTTTGACTCGAAATCAGGATAGAATCTGTAGCTTCACAACCTAATTTATTCGTAACAATAACCGTATAATTTGCCGGTTCAGAAACGGTAATCATTGCATCAGTACTTTTAAAACCTTTATCAGATGTCCATGAATATTTTGCCTGATCGTCGTTTATAGTAGCGTTAATTGTTAAAGTCTGATCAAAACATAAAGTCACATCTGCCCCAAGATCTATTACATCTTGGGGCGGATTTTCGATTTCGTATGTTCTTGAAATGATACAGCCTTTAGCATCTTTAATTTCTATCGAATACGTTCCGGCTTTTGCGTTGTTCAACGTATTGGATGTTTCTCCTGTGTTCCACAAATAGGTAAATGGCGCAATACCTGCAATTGTTGTTACAACGATTGACGCATCAGAACCTGCATAACAAGTTGGGATTTTTATATTTTCAGATGCATCTAAATGAGCCGGAGCTGTAACAGTTATACTTTTGGTAATTGTACATCCGTTTTTATCGGTTACTGTTACAGAATAATTTCCTGGAACAACGTCTATTAAATTAGGCGTTTTTGCTCCCGTATTCCACAAATAAGTATAAGGCAATGTACCTCCGGAAACGGCAGAAGTTATAGTCCAGTCGTTTAAATCACCACAACGAACATATTCTGAAGAAAGTGTATTGGCTAAAGCTGTTGGTTCATTGATTGTAATATTTTGACTTTGAATAGATTTATCAAAAGAATCTGTTGCAATAACATAATACGTTCCTGCTTTTGCATTTGTTAATGTTTCGGCTGTTCCCACAACAATTGCAGGATTATTTACATTATACCATTTATAATAATAACCCGGAAGTCCGCCAGACGTAAGCGCTTTTATACTTGCTGTAGCATCACCAAAACATTGTACCATATTTATCTGAACGACATTTATAAACAACGGATCGACTTTATCTAAATCTCTTTCTATAATCTCACAGCCATTTGCATCAGTTATAGAAATAAAATACTGACCTGCATAAATGTTATAAATACTTGTATTTGAGCTTTGATTATTATCTGTAAAGATTATATTTTTGTTCTGGTCAAGCCAATTAAAATTATAATTTGGAGTTCCACCCTGAACCGTCACAGCAATACTCGCATCGTCTACACCTTGAGCTGATGGAGGGGTTTTAACTACACTTTTAATAGCCAAAATTTCAGGCTCGGTTATAACAAAATTTTGAGTAGCACTACAATTATTCTCATCTCTAACCGTTACTGAATAACTTCCTGCATATAACTCATCAATGACATTCGGATTTACTCCGGAAGAAACACTCCATGAAATGGTATGCAATCCGGTACCTCCTGTTGTGGTAATCTGAATTTTCCCATCCTTTTCATTTTTACACGAAACATTGGTTTGCGTAAAATTGATTTTTACCGGAGTGGGTTCGTTTATCGTTACTTTATTCGAAGTAAAACTATTTCCAAATCCGTCAGAAACTTCTAGGAAATAGTTTCCTGCAATTAATAGGTCTGTTGGATTTGTTGTTGATACTGTTACAGAAGGAGCAAGTTCATTATACCATCTGTAAATATAATTTTTATTAGTATCCGGAACTCCAATTGGCGCTCCACCGGTAATTGTTGCTTTTAAAACACCTTGTTTGTATCCAAAACATTTTATTGATTCGGTTTCATTTATTGCGGTGATCAAAAGTTTATCAGGTTGTATTAAAGTATATTCTTTAACAATAGAACAATTATTAGCGTCTGTTACCGTCAATTCGTAAGTACCAATTGCTAATTGATCTAATAATTTTGCATTTCCAATAATTGCAGGAGAACCTTTAACTCTCCATGCATAAGTATAAAGAGGAGTTCCGCCGGTTATTGAAACTTCGATACTACCGTTTTTAGTTTCAAAACCGCTTAGATTTTTAATTTTTGTGTCGGCATCTATAATTGATAAAGACGCATTTGGTTGTGTTATAGTAATATTCGAAAGTGTTGTTTCGCAATTGTTATCGTCTTTAATAACAACACTATAAACTCCGGATTTTAAATTGTTTATTAAGTCTTCGGTTGTAGCATATACAGTTTGTTCAGTATCTTTTTTCCATACAAATGTATAAGGCAGCGTTCCTCCGGTTACAGTAATATCAATTGTTCCGGTTTGATTTCCGTAACATAAAACATTAACTTTATTGGCAAGGGAAACGATTAATTTATCAGGTTGAATTAAATTTAATTCAGATGATTCTGTAATAGCTCCAACATTATCTTTAACGATTACTTTATATTTTCCAACTCCTAAATTCTCAATAAAATTTTGAGTTTCACCAATAATTTCCGCATTGTTCTTGTACCATTTGTAGCTGTAGTTTGTCACACCTCCTTGTACATTTGAAGTAATTTTTCCATTAGAATCTCCATTACATTTTATAGAAAGTGATTCTGTTAGTGCAACTGTTAATAAAGGATTTTGATTCACTATAAAAGTCTGCGTTGCCGTACATAATTTGCTATCAGTCACTACTAATGTGTATGAACCTGCTTTTAGTCCGCTAATATCTTTTGTAATACTAGTAAATCCAGAATAAGTACTTGAAGACCATTTGTAATTATAACCGCTATTTCCACCTGTTATGTTTCCTAGTGAAATTGCTCCGGTGCTTTCGCCAAAAATTGCGACGTGCGTAATCGTTGCTGCAGGAATTGTAATTACAGATGTAGGCTCTATAATTACAATATTATTCAAAAATGCCTGGCATCCATTAGCATCGGTAACTATAAGAGAGTACGTTCCTGCAATTAAATTTTCTATATTTTGCTGTGTGCTTCCATTATTCCATAAAAATTGATAACCACTTCCAACTGTTCCCCCAGAAACTGAAACTGAAATTTTACCGTCATTACCATTTTTACAAGATACATTTTGCTGTAATGCTGCGTTATTTGTAACTGATAAAGGTGCATTAGGTTGTGTAATTGTGTAAGTTGCTTCTACCATATCACCTTTACTATCTCGTATTTCTACACGATAGGTCCCCAAGGTTAGTCCTGTTATTGCTGCGGTTTTTTCTGTAATTTCGGTTCCGTTTTTAAACCATGTATAATCGTAGTCTGATGTTATGGTACCGCCGACTCCTTTAACTGTAAGTGAACCTGTAGCAGCACCAAAACATTTTACGTTAGTTTGTTGTACAAATTCCAGATTTAAAGCTTCTAATTTTACAGTTATTACTGGAAAAGGACATCCTGAAGATGAAGTAACAGTGATATTATAAGTACCATTTCCTAAATCAGTTCTTTGGCTTACATCTAGCGATTGAAATGAAGTATCACCAACTTTTGACCATTGGTAGGTGTAGCCGGGGGGTCCACTTGGAAGAGTTCCACCCGTAGGAGTAAGTACAATTTTGCCGTTATTGTTTGTTAGTGTTGGTTGTGTTGAGGTATATGTAACTACCAAATCAGTTGCTGGTTGCTCTATATAGACATTGTCAGAAATTTCACAACCTATATTGTCTTTAATTTTAAAAGTATAAACTCCAGCAGCCAATCCTGTTCTGGAATTAGAATTAAGAGTTAGATTATCATCCCATATTACTGTATATGGACTAACGCCTCCCACTATATTCAATAAAGCAGCACCATCGTTTCCGCCTCTACATTTTACAGATTGAATCGTTTTTTTAGTTACTTGAATTAATGGATTTTGGGTCACATTAATAACAATAATGCTCTTATTAACCGGAGAAGCATTATCTGAAACAGTTAATTCATATGAACCCGCAGCACCTTTTACAGTTATTCCGGTTTTATTTTCAACTCCTTTAGTGATATCGGCATACGTAATTTTCCAATTATAACTATAAGTACCATTGGTTGCTAAAAAGCCACCTTTAGCGCTGGCTGTTAAGGTTGTAGTTCCTCCATTGCAAAAGATTTCTTTAGTGCCTGTATAATTTACTTCTAAAAGAGGTGGTTCTGTAACAATAAATATTTCTTTTTTAGAACATTTTGCATTTTCTATAACAGTTACAATATAAGTACCGGCTTCTAAATTAGAAATTGTACTTGTATTTGCAGAAAAAGTAGTATCCCCAGTTTTCTCCCAAGAATAAGTATAAGGTCCGGCTCCGTCAGTAATACCTCCTGTTATGGGATTTAACAGAATTTGTCCGTTAGATAATCCGTTACCACTTACATGAGTAATAGTTCCTGTTATAGTATTTATAACAGGTGGATTTTTAATAGAAACTTTTCTGATACCTGTTTGAGAGTAACTAAGTGTACCCGTAATCAATAATAATAAAAGTATAATTTTTTTCATATTTTTAATCATTTGCTTTTGTATCAATGCAGTTATACTTATCTCTAACTTTAATCGAATAATCTCCACTTGTTACTGTTATATTTATTGGTGATGTAAACTGAACTTCCACATCTGAATTTAGTATGTAATAGTAAGGCTCAGTACCACCCGAAACTTCCAGACGAATTTGACCTTTTTCATTATTACAAAAAGGTTGATTATCAAATATTTTATAATCTATTGGAGATTCTGATCCTATAGTAAATTCAGGATATGGAGGCAGGTTTACACTTGTTTGCTGTGTACCAATAAAGGTTTGATAAACTAAATAATATGTTCCTTTTGGTAAATCTGTAAAAGTATATTTTCTATCAGGAAAATCAGCTTGCAATACAGTTGGTGATTTAATAAGCTGTCCATTTGATTTCTGATAAACATTAAATAAAAAATGTTCATTATTTGCTATATCTCGGCTAAAAGTAAAAGTTGCCTTTCCGTCATTTTTATAAATACAGGTTGTTTTTTTCAATTCCGGAACACCAACTAAATCTGGTGAGCATGGTATTATATTAAAAGAAATAATATTAGAATCAACTTCTTCTCCGTTAATTGATGGATCTGAATCTATTACAGCTTTAAAGTCAATATTTCCGGAATATGCAGCAGGAAGATAATTTAATTTTATAAATTCAAAAGCCTGATTGTAATTAGTACTTATATTCGTTTTTTGGAAAGAACCTCCATCAATTCGATATTCCCAATAAAACTTTTGTGGCCCGGTACAGCCAACAGTTTTTAATGATATTTTATCACAAAAATTATTGTCTGCACCTGGCGAAACTAAAACCTGATTGCTTATTATATTAAAATAAGGTATGATTTCTATAGAGTAACCAATTCCGTAACCAACTGCATTATAGCAGTTTATGTTAAAATTAGTGGCAGATAATCCTGATGACCATTCTTCACCACATGAGCCACTACAAGAGTATGATTCCGGTCTGTAACCGCTAAAATAGTAAGCAGTTGGTATTTTATCAAAAATTAAAAAATCACCAACCTCTTTTATTGGCTGAAGAAGAACACCATTTGATTTTATCCAATATTCAGTGGAATAATTTCCCATATTCATGTTTCCGGATACAGTACTATAATTCGTCCAGCCGCCTGTATTTGTTGCCATAACATACAATTGTGCCTGACTAGTACTGATTCCACAAATAAGAAAAAAAAGTAATAGGTAAAGTTTCTTCATTTATTATTGGTTTGCATTTTGATCGATGCAGCTATATTTATCTCTAACTTTAATCGAATAATCTCCGCTTGTTACTGTTATATTTATTGGTGATGTAAATTGAACTTCTGCATTTGAATTTAGTGTATAATAATAAGGCTCTGTTCCACCCGAAACTTCCAGCCGAATTTGCCCCGGCTCATTATTGCATATAGGCTGTGTATCAAATATTTGGTAATTTACCGGAGATTCTGATCCTATCGTAAATTCAGGGTAAGGAGGCTGGTTAACACTTGTTTGCTGAGTACCTATAAACGATTGATATATTAAATAATATGTTCCTTTTGGTAAATCTGTAAAAGTATATTTCCTATCAGGAAAATCGGTTTGTAACACAGTTGGTGATTTAATAAGCTGCCCGTTTGATTTTTGATAAACATTAAATAAAAAATGTTCATTATCAGCTATATCCCGATTGAAACTAAAAGTTGCCTTTCCGTCATTTTTATAAATACAAGTTGTTTTTTTTAATTCTGGTTCGCCAATTAAACCTGGTGCACAAGGAATTATATCGTAAAAAATTGAAGATGTAAACTGAGTTTTATATCCTGTTCTGATATTTAATCTCTTTTTTCCATCATAACCTGCTAAATCTTTTAATTTGAAAGAAATATTTCTTTTAGATTGATATTGATTTGGAAAACTAGTCCAGGGAGTATCCTCAAAACTATATTCCCAATTCCAGCCTCGAGTTAAACTAATAACATCTTCTTTACAAATATTTGTTCCAGATGGCTGTGGCAGGTAAATACCCATAATATCTGAACTACCAATACATCCACTAAACGATGCACTATCAAAAGTTTCAGGATTATAAGGAATCGTCTTATTTTCATCACAATCTGAACCATCTTTATTCCCTGCAGTACTTCCACTGCATCTAATAACGGTAGGATTATCTGTAACGTAGAAAAAATCATATTCTACAACAGCTTCGTCTTTAGTATTACTTCCTTTAGAGACAGTTTTACTTCCAACAGTTACCCTGTGATTACCAGCGTGGCTTCCGTTCCAACCTTGAAATCCATCTAAAAACGTTTCGATCAATATCCCATATTTATCTGCTTGTGCATTACATATTTGTGTTAATCCAAAAAATAATAATATTAATAAAGCTTTTATTTTCATCTTTTTAAGTTTTTGGTACTATTATATTCACATGTCAGCAATGAAAGAGGTAAAAAGAGAATGTATTTTTTTTTCATAAACTAAAATTTTATTGTAAAAAAATCCATTTTGGATGTTCTTCCGTCCTTAAATACAGCTCTAATTCCGTATTTATAAGTAGTATTAATGGTAATTGTAGGGTCAGATAAACGTTTTGTTTTTCCAACAACAATCTGAATTAACTGCAATGCATCTTTATCAGAGGCCTTATAAATTTCAAAACTATCCACTTCATTATTAGAATATTCCCAAGACAAATCAATTGTATTCGTAGTTTTATTTGCCTGTGCAAAAAATCCTTTTACAGATGGCATAACAGAATATTTAGGCACAAGTAAGTTTACCCCGGGTGATGGATTGGAAACAAGATTGCTGTCATCTTTTGCAAAAATGGCGTATTTATAAAGAGAACCATCTTTTACATTTTTGTCCTGAAATTTTTCTTCTTTATTTTTAGTTTCAAAAACTAAAGCCCAATCTTTCTGATCGTTTTCTTTGCGGTATAATTGATGCACCGCAACATCTTCGCTGGAACTATTTGCCCATTCCAGAAAAACAGAACCATCTTTTATTTCATATTTTGTAAAAGCAGGTGAGGCCGGGGGAATTAAATCAGGTTTTTTCAGAATCAATGGTTCTGAAAAAACAGACATATTGTAACGATAATCGACAGCGATAATTTTATAATAAACCTTACTGTTTAATGTTTTTACAACAACCTTATCTTCAAATGTATTTGGCTCGCTTGGACTTACAGTTACCTGACTATATTCTTCATCAGGGTTATTTGCTTTGTAAATTCTGTATCCCAATAAATCCTTTTCTTTATTGTGAGTCCATGTTAATTTTACAACTCCTAAACTGTCGATTACACCTTTTAAACCAATTGGCTGAGCAGGCGGAATTGAATCAACAGGTTGCACAAGCATAGGAAAAGAGGTTCTGTTATTACCATTTTTCCCAATAGCAGTTAAAGTAAAATAATTGGTAGATGATAATTTGTTAAAAACAACGTTTCGGGATTTTGGCGAAATATTTTTTATAACTGTTTTATAATTACTATCGTCATTGTCTGAACGGTTAAGTTCAAAACCACTAATTTCATTACTGCCTTCTTCAGGAAATTCCCAAATTAAGTTTACAGTAGTATCATCTTTGAATTCTTTAACAGTTAAATGAGGTACAAATTTTAATATCGCCTTGCTTTTTCCTGTAACAATTTCAGAATATGGACTTAGTTCTCCAAATGCCGAAATTCCCTGAATTCTGTAGCTATAAGAAATATTGTTTGCAATCGAATCTATATAAAAAATACGATTGTTATTTGAATTTTGCTGATTTAAACTTGTATACGGTTTATCAGTTATTCTTTTAAAAGTTTTTTTATCCGAAGAACGTTCGATATAATAACTGCCATATTCATGTGCAAGAATCTTAAAATTCCAACTCAACATGGTACTGCTATCTGTAAAATGAGCAGTAAAATCCATAGGTTTAGGTAAAGGTTCATATTCTTTTAAGCCTACAAATACACCACCATATGCAATTTTCATTTCAGTATCAGGTACATTTGACAATATTCTGTAAATGTATTTTTCGTTTTGTTTAGGGCTTAAATCCTCAAAACCTAATCCTGCTTTTTTTGCAATTTGAAAATCTTTATCGGCAGTATATAAAGCAAAAGTAAATCGTTGCTGAGTTTCTTCAGAAAGATTTATAATCGACTGTAAATTGTCAGCCCCAGTAACAGCGAAATTTTCTCCATATAGTGCCTGAGCCACAATAGCAGCTTCGTCATTAATTTCAATAATTTTTTCCCAGGCTTCAAGGGCTTCCGGTTTAACAACTTTTCCCAGAACTAATTTTTCAGGTTTTTCTAAAGTTTTGTTGTCTCGGGTTACCGTGTATCTTTCTAATAAATAACCATATTTATTTAATTTTTTCCATGCAAGAGGATCATTCACAGCCCAACGGAGTAATATCTTATCTTTTTGAACCCTCGCAATAACTTGTATTTCTATTTTTTTTTCAGATAAGATCGAATCATTAGTGATCTTGACCTGTGCTTTGCCAGAAACAGTTACAATTAAAAAAAAGACAATTAAAAATTTAAATTTCATGCTAGTTTATTTTGTTGTATGTAAAAATTGAACTTGTACCAGCTTGCCCTCCAGGAAGGGTATACTTCAATTTTATATTATAAGTACCTTTTTTTATGTATGGAAATTGTCCGTTAATGATATAGTTATACTTTCCAATCATTGCCTGATTTAGCGTATTTACATATTTATTTACAATTTTATATCTAAGATTTGCAAAATCGGTTTTATAGAAATAGGGTAGGTTATATCTATAAGGTAGATAGTCTTTTAGCACAAAACTTTCAGGACTATTTATCACATAATCCTGATACCATGCCAGTGTTTCGACTGCTTTTGTTGGAGGTACTCCTAAAATGGCTGTATTTCTGTCAAAAGCAAGATCGGCTTCCAATGGATATCCACTATAAATTAATGGGAAAATATCATTTTTATAATACGAATCATCTAAAACCGCTTCGGCATTAATCAATGGTGTATTTAAAGTTTTATCATTTCCAATAAGCTCTACCAGATCAAATGGTTCCGAAGAACTATTTGTAGATTGTAAAGCGTGTACATCTGCATAAATAATTTCAACCAAAGTTTCTTTTGATTTCTTTGCAGTTATTTTTTCCTGAAAAGTATTATATTGACTTGTATTGAAATTATATTGTAAAAGTTCTACACCATTACCACCAATTATAGTTTCATTTAATTTATTGCTTTTCATTTCAATGTCAGCATCACTACCAAGATCTTGTTTCTCATAATTTTGAGAAAGATTCGAGTTCGCATCAGTTGGTGCTTCTAATGTCATTAAAGAAATACTGTATGGCTTAAGAGTTTGTAAAACAGGCATATCAACAATTACTTTTTTAAGACTTGGATTATAAGTAATAGCAGAATTCAGAGTTTTATCTCCAGTTTTATAAAATCCTTTTTGAGATTGTCCGGGTTTTAATTCAAATAAATAAGACTGTCCTTGTTTTAAAACAACATATGCCTGTTTACTTTCATTTGGATAAACATATTTTTGATCAAAAATAGGATAACTGTAAGCAATGTTAGTTACCGGAATATTGTTTGGAGCAGCACCTGTTGTAAAATTTCTTGTTTCACTTTCCATAGCAATTTGTCCCTCATCGTATATGGTTTTCCAGCTACCGCTTACATTTTCCTGAAAACTAACTTTGACGGTTAAAACTAAATCTGAATTTTGAGGTAAAACCTCAACAGAATTGAAACTTACTAAATCACTGGTTTGATTCCAGCTTAAGCTTCCTATTATCGGAACGCCATCTTTTTTGATCGTATATTCTTCAAGCTTTAATCGATATGTTTTTATACCACTATCTCCTTCAATATTAAAGTTTTTATCAACAGGCATGTTGAATCCAACCTGAGGAACCGTAAAAACATTTACATCTTTTGTTCCTTCTGCCGGCGTAATATCAGCAATTGATTTTATGCCTTCAAGAGGATTATTGGTTGTGAATTCACATTGTTTTCCAAATTCTAGTTTAAATCTGAAACTGCCCTTAACAACACCACCTAATAAATTAAAATAACCGGCCATATAACCTCGAATCCAGACAGGATTGGGTAATTTTGCCTGTAGTAAAACAGCGCCACCTCCTTTTATAATTGATATTTTCTTTTTTATAAAAAACAATTTAATATTAATTCCAAGTTCTCCCTGAAGATATGCATATGATTGACCGTTAGCATACCAGCCATCAATACCTATTTGGCCTGATCCTTTGCATTCTGCCTCGCCATAATCTTTTACCATAATATCGAATCCAAAACCAGCTTGAAAATTAGCATAAAACATCAAAAAACGTAGATCTCCCGTTTTGATACTAAAATCAGAACCAAAAGCAAAACCTTTACCAGAAGCAACACTATTTTCATCACGCATATAATCCAAAACGGCGACATCTACCCCCAATAATTGAGCAACAATATCAGGTGGAGGAGGGCTTGCCGGAATATCATCTCCAAGCATGAAATAACCGCCTGCTTCAACTTCAACAGAACCAATAGCCATTTTTATTCCTAATCTATCAGTAGGAGTCCCCATACGAATGTACCATTTGTCGGGAGCAAAATGTAAAACTGCCCAGCCAGCTCTGTTTCCTGAAGCACGGCCTTTTATAAAACCACCCGGTGTGTCAATGTATAAATCAAATGTACCGTGCAGTGTTTTTGATCTAAAATCGTATTCGATAGCTGCAAAAGCATTAATTCCCATTGATGTCTCTACAGTATTGGGGTATAAGTCTTTTGCGGCTTTAGATAAATCAGATACTTTTAAAACTTCTAACGCCGCTTTAGATAATAATGATTCATTTTCCGTTACTGCTTTTAAAGCACTGGTTAATGCCTCTGCACCAGGTATTTCAAAAGTTTGCATAACGTGGCCTTCACCATAAATACTAATCCTGTTTATACCACCACTAGTATTAAAGGCGATTTCAAAACCGGCACCTCCCCAAAAAGCACTGGAAGTTGCAGTACCTGCAAATTTAATCATGGCTTTGACACCCAACCCAGATTCAATATCAGGAACATAATTAGATCCCGAAGCAGCAAATTGATTACTGAAACCGTCTTTTTTCATGTGGTAAAAAGCACCACCTCCAAAACCTTTAAACGTAATGGCTCCGGCGGGAATGTTTAAATTATCCACCATGGCATCTACATACCAGTATCTAAAATCTATTGATCCAAAAATAGCATTGGCTTCGACTTTAATACCGCCCGTAAAATCACAACTTAATGATCCCTTAAAGCCTTTACCATAAACAGGATCATTATCCATAATAGTAATGCTTCCCTTTAATTTCATTCCGCCTAAATCGGCGCCAATTGAAATCTGTTCAAATTTTAGATGGTCATACTTCCATTTCTGTATCCCTTTTTCTCGGTCAAATTTTCCAACGACATAAAATTTAGTCTGGCCTGTAAATTGATTTTCCATCATATTAATGGCAAGATCGACCTTCAGGCTGGCACTTTCGTCAGTGGCAATTAGAGCAATTTCATTAATCGTTACGGGGAAATTACTAACACTTTGATCCTTGCCCTGAATATTTTTATATCCAAAATAATCAGCACGGAAATATGGAGTTACTGTTTGTAATATTAAATTTTCAAATATAATTCCTTTAAAATCAACAGTTTCCTTTTTGTCTGCAGTTGTACCAGCTTGAGCTTCAGCAGCTGTAACTGGTTTATTACTGGCTTTTAAAGATAAAGTACCGTAAAGAACTGCTTTTGGTAAAAATTTACCGTCTTTTACTTTTAACTCTATATAAGAGTTTTTTTCGATAATAGCATTCGCCTTAAATGCCTGAAAGCAAATACCATTTGTGACCTGCGCATTTAAAAGATATTCATTATTTACAGGATCAATTAATGCTTTATAAGCAAGCTCTGATCTTGTACCACCATTGCAGCTCGCCGATTTTTCAGAAAGAGGTAAAAGAATATCCCCGCCAAAACTGGCTGCAGTTAATGAATTTGCTACTAATGTTATACTAACTGTATCAAGAGACATTTGCCATCCTGAAGCATCTCCTTCATCAATACCTATTAAATTGCTCCCGGAAAAAGTTCCGGAAACACCCATACGGTCTATTAATAAATCTGTGGCTTCAAACCGTATTCTTTCATTGCTTTCTTTTTTCTTAAACTCTTCCGGTAAAACTATTTTAAGAGATTGTACATAAAGACCGCGCCATAAATTTTCATTTCCGGGAACTAAATATTTTGTAGCGTAATTAGGTGGCCATTTTACAGTTGTGGAGTTTCGTAAATCACTAAAATCGATTACCGCTTTGTTTAATTCAAAACAAAAACCTTTTTTAGAAGTTAACTGAAATTTTGGTAATGACATTTCAATCAAAATATCATTCCAGTTAGAAACAATAGTTTTAAAATTTCCGGTAACAAGGGCAGGAGAAGCTATGGCAACATAGTTATTGTCAACAGGTTCCAACATGTTTCTGGAAAACTGCACATCAGCCGTTATTCCAAGTTCTTTAAAACCATTACAATCTATAGTGACATAGGTTTTGTTCTCAACGACTCCGGTTTTCATGTCCATTCCGCCCTTCAGAATCAACAATAAATTTTCGCCGTTAATTTTTATCGGAACATCTCCAAGTAAAACTAAATTAGTATCACCAACTAAGCCACCTTTATGAGATAACTTGATATTATTGGCACCAAAAAATAATTCTTTCGGTTTTCCGTCTGCACCATGTTGTGGAATTATGATCCTTACAAAAGCAGTTAACTCGGTATATTCAGGTGTAAACTTTGCATTACTAATTCCTAATAGATATTGAATACCTCCAATTGTCTTTTTTATACCCAAAGGTAATTGCGACAAATTTTTAGGTTCAAGATTATCTGTAAGATTACCATTTTCGTCTATTTTAAGACAAGTGGCCATCGCTTTTTGCAAATCATCCGAAGTTTGTTCTGCAATAGGAAAATTCTTTCTAAGGTATTCATTCGTAAATTCACTTTCAGAATTTTGAATGAAATTGAAAGAATTATTCTCAGGAAGAAAATTGGGTTTTGTATTACTGTTTTTAACTAACGAAAGTTTTTTCGAATTACTTATTGTGTCGGTGTAAGTATTTGAAAAACAGTTTAAACTGATCGTAAATAAAACTAAAATGTATACGAAAGAGCGTAATCTAAGAGTAGTTTTTTTCAATGTCGGTGTAGGTTTTTGGGTGGTATTTATGGTATTTTAAAGAGCCAAATATATATAATTTTTAACAGGAAAACAGTTGTTTATAAAAAGTTATTATACTATTTCCTTTAAAATTTACATAATTATCATCTTTAAAATAATTGTAGCCAAACTTAAAACTTTCATCACATTAATCTTTACGGGATTCCACATTTTGACAAAAAAAAACTCCAGATTTCTCCGGAGTTTTTAATATATAAAGAAAAATCAAAAAAATTATTCCTCTTTCATAGTATGATAAACGTTCATAACGTCATCATCTTCTTCAATTTTTTCGATTAGTTTTTCAACGTCAGCGATTTGAGCTTCTGTAAGTTCTTTTGTGATTTGCGGAATACGCTCAAAACCAGAAGATAAAATTTCAAGACCTCTGTTTTCTAATTCTTTTTGTAGAGCTCCAAAGCTTCCAAAAGGAGCGTAGATTAAAATTCCGTCTTCATCTTCAAAAACCTCTTCGGCACCAAAATCGATTAATTCTAATTCCAGTTCTTCAGGATCAAGGTTTCCTTTTGCAATTCTGAAGTTGCAAGTATGGTCAAACATAAACTCAACAGAACCCTGAGTTCCCATTGTTCCGTTACATTTGTTAAAGTAGCTGCGAATGTTGGCTACAGTTCTATTATTGTTGTCAGATGCAGTTTCAATTAAAATCGCAATTCCGTGAGGAGCATATCCTTCAAACAGAATTTCTTTATAGTTGGCAGTATCTTTATTACTTGCATTTTTTATCGCGCGCTCCACATTGTCCTTAGGCATGTTGGCGGCTTTTGCATTTTGTATAACAGCTCTTAATCTAGAATTGGCATCTGGGTTAGGACCACCTTCTTTAACGGCCATAACGATATCTTTACCAATTCGGGTAAATGTTTTAGCCATTGCTGACCAACGTTTCATTTTTCTTCCTTTTCTAAATTCGAACGCTCTTCCCATTACTAGTTTTTTATTTTGAGATGCAAAAATACGGTTATTCCTTATTTTTCCAAAATCAATTTCAATTATATTTTTGGTTAAAAAGTTTCAGGTTTCAAGTTTCAGGTTTTTGTTGACTTCAATAAGATCAAAAATCAAAATTCTAATTAAGAATTTGAGGTTTTTTATTGAAACTTGAAACTTGAAACCTGAAACAAGATATTACTTCGCCGCATTAAAATCCGTAATAATATTTACAGCTTCGTTTAAATAAGGATTCGTTCTAAGATTATCAATCTGATATTGATTGATTGTTTTTTCGGTAGGGTAGGCGCCTAATAGAAACTGGTTTACACTCGAATTATAAACATCCAGCGGATTATTTTCGTCGTTGAATGTGTTAATCTCAGACCAGATATAATTCACGTTTTTTTTCTGTTTAAAAACCGCATCCAAAGTCATCGGGATTTCAGCTTTAGGAACATTCACCATTTCATCAATTTTTAAGTTGATTTTTTTGATGTTGTTAAAGTAATAATTATCCGCAAGTCGAAGTGTACTGCTTTTAGCAATTTTATCAATAACACTTCTTTTTACATAAGTTTTATATTTTAAAAGTGATTCTATACTATCATTTTTTATGGCAGTCGGAAAATCGCTTTCTTTTTGATAAATACCTTCATAAAATTCCGGAAGTACAACATCGGGTTTAACCCCAATATATTGGTGGCTTTTACCCGTAACTCTGTAAAATTTATTAATGGTAATTTTTAAGAAATCGGTATTTTTTTCCTCGTCAAGCGAAAGAATGGTCTGCATTGTTGCTTTTCCAAGCGTATTACTGCCCAATAATAAGGCACGATTGTAATCTTGCAATATCGAAGAAAAAAACTCACTTGCCGAAGCCGTATTACTATTAATCAAAACAACCATCGGGCCTTTGTAAATAACGCCTCGATACGGATCATTAATAATCGATTTTTCTTGTTTGTTATCAACAACAATCGAAATTGGACCATAATCAACAAACATTCCCGCCAGTTTTATAGCTTCCTCCATAGATCCGCCTCCATTATCAATCAAATCAATAACAAGACCTTTAATATTGTCTCTTTCCAGTTTTATCACTTCGCGGGCAACATCATCTGCACAGCCTTTTCGGCTATTTCCATCTAAATCAGCGTAGAAACTCGGAATTTTAATATAACCAATTTTGTTTTCTTTGCCCACTATAAAGCTAAAAACCGAATTTTCTTCGTCTTTCATCACCTGCTTTTCAATATAAACATCAAAGCTTTTGCCTGAATTACGTTTTATGGTAAGAACAATACTTTTGTTCGATTCTGATAAAATCATGGTAGAAATTGATTCTAATGAAGCACACGAAACCTGCAAAGTTTCCTTATGATTGGATACCGAAAGAATTTGATCACCTTTTTTTATTTGTCCCGTTTTAAAAGCCGGACCATTCGGATCAATTTCATCTATTATAATTTCGTTTTTCTCGTTTAGGTTTACGGTCATTCCCAATGATAAATGCTCTTTTGAGAGCGAAGCAACAAAACTCGATTTCGAGTCATTGCTAAAATAAGCCGTATGCGGATCAAAATACAAGCAAAAGAAATTATATAATTTTTCTTCCTGCTTCAGATTATTTTCCAAAAGCGTAGTAATTCGGCAAATTTCATTAGATAATACCAATTTTCGGGATGCCAATTCAATTGATGCAAAATTAGCCTTAATAGAATCCAGATTATCACCTGTTTCGGCAATATCATCTAATATTTGATAACGAAGTTTTTTAAGCCAGACTTTCTCCAGATTTTCTTTTTTGAGATAAAAATCGAATGATTTTTTATAAAAACGAATCGTATCTTTTTTACTATAATCGATAGTTCCGGAATCTATTTTTTCTAAAACAGCTTTTGTTCTCAAAAGGCCTGTTTTATATTTATTAGTAATATCTGCTAAAAAACTACAATCATTACTAAGAATCATGTCGTCGAGTTTCAAGCGATATTTTTGCGCCATTTCATCATATTCACTTTTAAAGAAGATATTTCGTGACGGATCTAATTCATCAATAATATTGTCAAAAACAAAAATAGACAAACTATCATTTACCGGTTTTGGGCGTATATGTTCGGTTTGAATCAGGGCGTTTATTTTGTTTAATATTTCGCATGTGGGATCACCACTCTGACTAAACAGAATGTTTGTACCTAACATTAATACTAATAATATTCTTTTCATAAAAGGCGGAGATCAATTTGCTATATTAAAATTACGCTTATTTTTTGACACCGTTTTATATTTTTTCGAAAATATCTTACAAGAAAATCATTTTTTTATTGCTATTATTATAAAAGTATTCGCCACGAATTCACCAATTCTTATAATAAGACATTCGTGAATTCGTGGCGAAAAAAAAAGCATCATTTAAGTGATGCTTTTAAAATTTATGTAAAAATTATTTCTTGTAAAAAGGCAATTTAACCACTTTTGCAGGAACATCATTTTTTCTGATTCTGATAAAAATATCACTGTCAACAGTACTGTTGTTTACAGTAACATATCCTAAACCAATTCCCTTATTCATAGAAGGTGACATAGTTCCAGAAGTTACAACACCAATTACAGCACCTTCAGCATCTACAATTTCGTAATCGTGTCTTGGTACGGCACGTTCCTGCATTTCAAAAGCAACTAATTTTTTAGAAACACCTTCCTCTTTTTGTTTTTTCAAACTTTCAGAATTCGTGAAATCTTTATTAAATTTCGTAATCCAACCCAAACCGGCTTCAAGTGGAGAAGTCGTATCGTTGATATCATTTCCGTACAAACAAAAACCCATTTCAAGACGTAAAGTATCACGAGCTGCCAAACCAATTGGCTTAATTCCAAAAGCCGCTCCAGCTTCAAAAACTTTATTCCAAACCTGTTCAGCCTCACTGTTTTTACAGTAAATTTCAAAACCGCCAGAACCTGTATATCCTGTAGCCGAGATAATTACATTTTCGATTCCGGCAAAATCAGCCACTTCAAAATGGTAATAAGGAATCGCAGCTAAATCTATAGAAGACAAAGCCTGCATAGCCTCAACCGCTTTTGGACCCTGAATTGCCAATAAAGAATAATCATCAGAAAGGTTTTTCATTTCAACACCCAAATCGTTTTGAGCCGAAATCCAGTTCCAGTCCTTTTCGATATTCGAAGCATTTACAACCAGTAAATACTCTTCCTCTTTCATTTTATAAACAATCAAATCATCTACAATTCCGCCGTCATTATTTGGAAGACAAGAATATTGCGCTCTACCAATCGTCAAAGTCGAAGCATCATTCGAAGTCACTTTCTGAATCAAAGCCAAAGCATTTGGACCCGTCAGCAAAAATTCACCCATGTGCGAAACGTCAAAAACGCCCACACTATTACGAACAGTCTCGTGTTCAGCATTCACGCCCTCATAAGTAATAGGCATATTATAACCAGCAAAAGGCAGCATTTTAGCTCCCAAACCTTCATGTATGTGCGTAAGCGCAGTATTTTTCATTGTGTTGATTTATAAAATTGTGTCGCAAATTTATTCAAAAAATATCTAAAAATGATAGTCTAAATTATAAATTTCGCAATAATTAGAAGCAATTCCAGCTTTCCGTTACAAGTCCTCATAAAAAAAGCAAAGTTTCTAATGTTCCAAAAAGAGCTTCCGTTGGTCGCTTTTTTAGAACAAGAAACTTTTGCTTTTTTTACTCCGGGCTTTCCTCTACAATCTGGGCTAGGGCATTCTGATAATAAGAAACATTTTCTTCTTCAATTTTTATGTAACTTTAAGTCATTAAATTTTTTCTTCTTATTGAAATTAAGGCAGAATGTACAGGCGTCACCAAATTTAAAAATCCGTTTTTATCCGCGTTTTACCAAGTAAATCCGTTTTATCCGCGTTACAATTAACCACAATCCATAAGTAATTAAAAATAAAATATTAAAATAGATAATAAGCCAAATGAAAGATCCATTTTTAATTACAAAAGAAGAAATTCTACAATTATATAAGCCAGTAAATCCTAACACACATAAAGGACTTCAGGGACATGCCGTAATTATTGCCGGAAGTTACGGCAAAATAGGAGCAGCCGTTCTCGCATCAAAATCCTGCTTAAAAACAGGATGCGGACTCGTAACGACTTTTACACCAAAATGCGGTTATCAAATCCTCCAAATCTCCATTCCCGAAGTCATGGTTGTCACCGACGAAAATACCAATTTCATCACACATATCCATCTTCCGTTAACACCGCAAGCTATCGGAATTGGTCCCGGAATAGGGAAGGAGTTAGGAACACAAAAAGCACTATTCGAATTTTTAAGAATCAACAAAGCGCTTTTAGTTCTTGATGCCGACGCCTTAAATATTTTATCAGAAAACCAATCGTGGCTCGAATTAGTTCCCGAAAACACTATTCTGACACCACATCCAAAAGAGCTCGAACGCTTAATAGGTAAATGGAATTCAGAATCTGAAAAGTTTCAAAAAACAATTGCATTTTCAGAGAAATACAAAGTAATCATTGTCATGAAAGGCGCACCAACTTACATCATCAATCAAAGTAAAATTTACGAAAACACCACCGGAAACGCGGCACTCGCAACAGCAGGAAGCGGCGACGCCCTAACCGGAATCCTGACTAGTTTATTGGCACAAGGCTACGAACCAAAGTATGCCGCAAAACTTGGCGTTTTTCTCCACGGTTTAACTGCAGATATTGCGTTGCCAAAAACAGGATATCAATCGTTTACAGCCTCTGATATTATTAAGAACTTAGGAAAAGCTTTTTTAGAATTAGATAATTAGAAAATTAGATAATGTGACAATTAGAAAATTAGAAAATTAGATAATGAAATCTTATCTATCAACTTTTGTCTATAAACTAAAGTTTACATTAAAGTATAGTCAATAAAATTCGGCATAGTTGTGTCATCTCGACGGAGGACAGATCACACACGGAACTCTACAAAGATTGGCGATTCAGTTTGCGGAGTTTCTAGTGCGATTTCTCCTCCGTCGAGATGACAAAAACGACGATAATTAGAATTCACCATCAAGCTTTGCGAACTTCCAAAAGCTAGCAAACTTAGAATTTAACCTTAGCGAACTCTGCGTATCCCGATAGCTATCGGGATTGTGATCTCTGCGGTTAAAAAAATAAGAATCTAAATTCGTAAGTTTGTATTCTCAGTAAATACTGCTTATGAAAAACTTCGATCTCAGATCCGTAAACGTTACCCGTTATATAACGCCATTACGCGAAGGCGGTTCCTTACCCGCTTTGGCAGAAGCCGACGATGATTTTAAATACGTCTTAAAATTTAAAGGAGCCGGACATGGCGTAAAAGCTTTAATAGCCGAATTAGTTGGCGGACAAATTGCAAAAGCCTTAAAACTACAGCTTCCGGAATTGGTTTTTGCCAATCTCGACGAAGCCTTTGGAAGAACAGAAGCCGACGAAGAAATTCAGGATTTACTACAAGGAAGTCAGGGATTAAACCTGGCACTTCACTTTTTATCCGGTGCAATAACTTTTGATCCAGTTGTAACAACTGTCGACGATAAATTAGCATCACAAATTGTTTGGCTGGATTCATATATAACCAATGTTGACAGAACTTTCAAAAATACCAATATGCTGATTTGGCATAAAGAATTATGGCTAATCGATCACGGAGCATGTTTGTATTTTCATCATTCCTGGAACAATTGGGAACAGCATGCCAAAAGTCCGTTTGCATTGATAAAAGATCACGTTTTATTGCCACAAGCCTCACTTTTAAAAGAAGTTGATGCCGAATTTAAAGCACTTTTAACCAATGAAATTCTGGAAGAAATTGTAAACACAATTCCTCTGGAATGGTTACAATGGGAAGATACCGACGAAACTCCGGAAACCTTGCGAAATGTATATTTACAATTTTTGCAAACCCGATTAAACAATTCCGAAATCTTTGTAAATCAAGCCCAAAATGCAAGATAGTCACTTATATGAGTACGCCGTAATTCGTGTAGTACCAAGAGTAGAACGCGAAGAATTCCTGAATATCGGAATCATTTTGTTTTGCAAAAAAGCCAAATTTATAAAAGTATTGTCTCACATCGACGACGACAAAATTCAAACACTTTCAAACGACTTTGATATTGAGCAATTGCATTGCAATGTTACCGCATTAAAGAAAATCGCAACCGGAGATAAAGATGGCGGACCAATTGGCGAAATGGATATTCCGTCACGTTTTCGTTGGTTAACCGCGATTCGCAGTTCAGCAATTCAAACTTCAAGACCACATTCTGGTTTGTGCGAAGATTTAGAAAAAACAATTCAGAGATTATTTGAGGAGCTTGTGCTTTAAGGAAGGTTCAAAGGGACAAAGGTTTTCTGTAGAGACGCACAGCAGTGCGTCTAACATAAAGTTTACACGCAATCAATTAAAAAACTTTGCTCCCGAAGCCTCGCGACTGCTACTTTGCGCGATTCAAAAAACAAAGGTTAGCAAACTTCGCGGAGATAATGAAACCAGATAAAAAAATACCCAGATTTATAATAAAATTCCAATCAATTTAAATCTGCTCAATCTGCAAAATCTGCGTGAAACAAAAAAAATCTGTACAAAATAAAAAAGTCAAACCCTATAAGAATTTACACTTATAGGGTTTGACAAAACTAAACTAACTAACTCACATTCTCTAAAACCATAGTTTCAAGTGATGAATTTGAAACTATGAAATTTAAAAATGAAAATTTATTAAAACGATCCGCAGATATTTCCGCCTAAAGTTGGTCCTGCATTTGCAGAAACATCAGCTTTAACAGCAGTTTTATCAAGTTTTACGATTGTGTACGGAGGTGTAAAAGCAGTTTTACTTCCTGCCTGATTTCCAGATGTATTAGTGAAAACGTTATCAACTGCTGTAACAGCTGTATAACCCGTCATTAAATCGATAGGAGTTTTTACACCCTCAAAAACGTTTGATTCTACACGAATATCAGCTTCAAAACCTGCAGCGATACATTTATTGCTCACAGTACTGTTAAAGAAACTGTTTACGATATGCACTTTTCCAAAACGAAC
The DNA here is from genome assembly GCF_000834715.1 of Flavobacterium sp. MEB061. NCBI lineage: Bacteria > Pseudomonadati > Bacteroidota > Flavobacteriia > Flavobacteriales > Flavobacteriaceae > Flavobacterium > Flavobacterium sp. MEB061. The sequence continues at coordinate 195,522 of NZ_JXQR01000015.1, forward strand.
TCTTGGCATTCTTTCTTTACATCCCGGAGCCCACCAGCAACGAGCGAAAGTAATTCTTAGTTTTCCACGATCTCCCGTAGCACCGTCGCTTGAACCAATTAAGTTAGAATATCTGTGATCATCTGATCCTCCTGAACCTCCTGCTTTTGGTGGTTTTAGGTAGTGAAATTTAGAATAAGTAACAGAAATATAATCTGATTTGTTTTTGATGTCAAAGTTTCCGTCTACACCGTCTCTGAATTCGCAGTGGTCAACCCATACATTTGTACATTCGTCAAGAATTGCATTATCCCAACCATCAGTATCATAAGCACCAGGACCTTCAAAAATAAGGTTTCTGATAATGATGTTTTTACATCTTTTGATGTTAATGATTCCCGAAGCATCTTTTGTTTGATTAGTCGAAACCAGTTTTGCACCGCTTGCACCATAAATAGTTTTACCAGTTTGATCCTGAAAAGACAATCTGGTTGTAACAGTAATAGTTCCGCTCACTTTAATAACCTTTACAGAGCTGCTTTCGATAGCTGATTTTAATTGAGCATAAGTAGTAACAGTTGTTTCAGCAGCACTTCCACCACCGGTTGTACCACCATTTTGAGAAGCCCATCCCGGAACCTGTGCACAATTTCCAATTTTTGCTGTCAAATTACCCGAAGCAGGTGTAGTTTCTACAACAGCGCTTGCATCTGTTGATGAAGCAATTTCTTCGGTATTACAACTTGTAAAACCTAAAGTAAGTGCCAATACCAAGACTGACAAATTTAATTTTAATTTCATAATAATTTAAGTTTGGGGTTTTTTGTTAAAATATTTAACAGTACAAATCTGCTTATAATAATTCTTAAAAAAGTTGAACAAGTTCAATATTTTGTATTTTTTTTCGGATAAAATGTTTTTTTAACAATTGTTAAGAGACAAAAATATCAAAAAGAAGTATTTTTACGTAATCGATTACATCTTTTTTTAATTCATTCAAATACTTACGCCCCCAAGTAAGAATAAAAGTAAAAACACATGTACAAAGCCCTCAGATTAAACATTGAACGTAAAATTAACTTAACCGAAGAAGAATGGAAATGCATTACAGAAAAAACAGAATTTATAAAACTGAAAAAAAATGAATTCCTGCAAATTCAGGACTCAAACAGTTCTTATGAAGGATTTATTTTAAAAGGCGCTTTTAAAACCTACATTATAAACGACAGCGGAGGAGAAAGCGTTATTTTCTTCTCTTTTGAAAACGAATGGATGTGCGATCTCGAAAGTTTCTATCATCAAAAGCCTACAACCTACAATATCAAGGCAATAGAAGATAGCGAGATTTTAGTGATTAGCAAAGCCAACAAAGCACTTTTGTTTGAGCAAGTACCAAAGCTGGTGCAGTTTCATATTATTATGGTAGAAAAAGCCAACATCAACATTCAGCAAAGACTTTTAGATGTTTTAAACAAAACCTCAAAACAACGGTATTTGGAGTTTGTAGAAAGATATTCGCATAAGATCGATAAAATTAACAACAAAAATTTATCATCCTATTTAGGTGTTTCACACGAATTTCTGTCAAAGATTAAAAAAAGTTGCTGAAGAAAGTTGCTATCCCGAAGCTTCGGGACTGAGATGCTAGATTCTAAGTTTTTCTGTAGAGGCGCACAGTAGTGCGTCTAAAAATCTCGCAAAGTCGCGAAGTCGCAAAGAAAAAATAAAACTTTGCGACTCTGCGACTTTGCGAGCATATTTCGCACCAGCTTTAAAAAAAACTTAGTGCCTTTGTGTCTTCGTGGCAAAAAATTAAATGCCCTTCTCTAAATATATAAACTCCAAAGGCTTATCAGAAACATTAATATGTATATCACTGGAAGGAAAAGGTTCTCTTTCTCCGGTTTCAACATAACCGTGGCGTTTGTACCACGCAATAAGCTCTGAACGAACCGAAACAACCGTCATAATAATACTCGACAATCCCAAGGTTTTAGCATGCTTTTCACCTTCGGCCAATAACTTTTTTCCGATACCGCTATTTTGTAATTCCGGCGAAACGGTTAACATTCCCAAATACAATTGATGTTCTTTCTCCACCAATAAAACCGACCCAATAATTTGATTGTTTTCGGTATATTTCAGAAATGTATTTTTAGGATCCTGAATCATTTCCGTTAATTCTTCTTCCGTTGTTCTTTTTCCTTCTAATAAATGCGCTTCTGTTGTCCAGCCTTTTTTAGAAGTTTCGCCTCTGTAAGCTGAGTTGATTAATATGTTTAATGCTGGAATGTCTTGTAATGTTGCTTTTGTAATCATGAAATTTTTATGCGATAATTATAGTTTAAAGTTTTTTGTTCTTCTCAACTCGAAATTTGAATTGACTCCTGCTTTAGCTGGAGGAACAAAATTATAATATTTATGATTGTCTTTAGCTAAAACTAAAGTGATTCTAATGTTCCATAAAGACATTTATTAGAAAAATGAAGCATTATATTTTCCTTTTTTGGATTTTCAATCACTAATAAATCATACCGTTCCAGATCGTATGGTTTCTCATTAATTTTAATAAGGGTTGTATCTAAAGAAAATAAAAGTATCATTTGAGCATTACAATTCTGATTACTCTGTGTTATTTGCAGTTTGTGATTGCCTGTTTTTTCAGAAACCATCCAATTAAAATCAATACCTTTTGTATAAGAAGTCACTTCATCATCCGAATTAAATTCTATGATTTCAAATTTCTCATATACTTTTTTCTCTTTGTTTACCTCAATATCTAAGGAGTTATCAAGCATAACCAAATACCGATGATAACCATTAAATTTGGTAAACTTCGAAGGTACTTTCTCTATTGTAGCGCTGCTTACTCTAAATACAAAATCTCTATCGCTATATCTTGCTGTTTCCGGATATATCATATATTCATATGTCAATCCACCACTCCAAATAGAGGCTGTACAATCTTTTTTAGGAAAAAAGCGTATGTTCATTTTTTATTATTTTTAAAATGAATGTCGGGATTTGGGAAGTTTTCTCTCTTTGCGTTCACGAGCGGGATGCCCGCACTAGCAGTTTTTTTATAGTTTAACATATTTTTGACTACTAAATTATTTAGTTCTTTCCAGGTTTCATCATTTCCAATAACAATTTTGAAAGTTTCATTCATGGAGTTTCCGAATAACTTATGTGCAATAGGGCAATCTTTTTCATTTGTATAAAAGAATAAAGCATAATCAACTGTATAGATAGCATAAGTGTTTGGGCCGGAATTGTATACACTAAATATTCCGCGAGTTTTATATTTAGGTTTAATTAAACATAAATGATAATTTGGAACATTTTGTATTTTTTTAGAATGTTCTAATAAATCACTATGTAATTCTCGTAAATTATTATCCAGAAAAATTCTAATTTCTTCCTCAATATAATCTTCAATTGAGAATGTGTCGAAGAGCAAGTCTTTAGAAATCGAACTTCTCCAAATTAGAGAGTATAAAAATAAATAAAACATTGAAGGGTTAATTTCTTCACAATGTAAGATTTCTTGATTTTGGACATTTTCCAATTTATATTTTCTACGAGCATTTTGTAATGAATTTACTTCTGTAAAAACTTTAGAGAAATATGTTTCGAGTTTTTCTAGTCGTTTTTCACACCAACTACAAAAAATATGATTTTCCTTTGGAATGTCTTGAAGTTTAGTTTGAATCCCATCTTTTGAAACCTGAATAGTATGTCTTGGATTTGCATTTTCGAAAAGCCGTTTGCACATAAATTTAGGAATTATGTGCGAGTTGAGTTTGTCGGCAATTCGAGTTTTACAGAGCCTGCAATTTTGCATCACTTCTTTGCTATTTGTCATAATGAAATGCTATTATTTCAAGCAAAACCTTTTTGTTTTCATCTTGAGGTAATCTGAATATATAACTAAACGAGGATTCTCCTTTTTCTCCATTAGAGCTAACATAGTATTCATGATTAACAACTTCACCTTTAATTGAGTTTAATACATTGCTAAAGTCTTTGTTCGTAACAAATAGAATTAAAGCAACTTTAGAATCGCGCCAAGTTAAGTATCTATCAAATAATTGAGAAATTGCTTTTAAGAACTCTGAAGCACCGTGCCAAAATTTGCATTCTGCAACAAATAGATTACTGTTATCATTTGCATATTTAAGTATAATGTCAGTTTTCCCTCCGCGATTAAATGTTTCTCCTGTAGCGGTTGTTCCTTCATATCTTGTTTCTAGAAATAGCAATATTTGATCTCTTAAAGCTTCTTCATCTTTATTTTGATAAGTTGAAGGTTTTTTTTCCATGCTTTTGCCTAAATCATATATTACTTTCAAAACATCGTTATACATCTCCATTGACATGGTCGGTTCGCTGGAAAATTCTTTGTTATTGGATACTTTTGGTTGCGGAATATTTTTTTTAGTAATCGTCGGAATTGTAAAAACGAATGCCGTATCTTTATTGATATTAACATTTATAGCAGCAAAGAAATCATTTTCCTCTTTGAATTTATTTTTTTCATTTTGAAATGCGAGCTTCACGGCATTTTCAAAACTACCATTCATGGATTGTAAATTATTATTAATTTTTTCTAAATTGGTAAATGCATTAGAATAGGCCTCTGACTTTACTTTGTTAAATTCTCTAACGTCTTGTTTGTAAATTGAAAATGAAAATGAGACTTGGTTATTTTTTACATTTATATCATAGCTGACAATAGTTCTTGGATTTGGTTGAACAAAGAATAATTCTTCACTTCCAGTAAATTGATAGCTCACAGTAAAGTAATATACTTCAGCATCAAAATAATATCCCCAAGGATCACTTCTTTTTTCTATTCTTTTTTTAGGTTCTGAAATGGATTCAGTTTCAAGATAAATCTTTAATGGTTCAAGTCTATATTTTTCAAATAAATAGTCAATAAATTCTTCTTCATCTATTTTAAGGATATAATCTTTTCCTTTAGATAATATTTCTTCTTTTATTCTCCCAAAATGTTGTGCTGGAAAATCCAACCAAGAAATACCTGAAAATGACTTCATTCTTTTTGAATTTAAATAGGATAAGATGTTGGTAATTAGTTTTCTTATTTTTCAAATATAAGTATTTTTCATTGCTAATTTTTACGGATTTCCGTAGTAGATTGTTTATTAGAAGTTATGCAATAAAAAAGCGAGTAAAATTTTTTTACTCGCTTTAATCATTTATCATATGTTTTTTACCCCAAAAACGCCTTCAATTCCTCATAAGTCCCAATCTTCACACTCACTTTCTCTTCATTCATAACACTTTCAATTTGTTCAGGAATAGGAAGTTTAATCCCCAAAGCAGGCTCAACCACATCAAGAAATTTAATAGGATGAGCGGTTTCTAAGAAAACACCAATCGCATTTTCGTGTTTTTGAAGTTCTTTTTTTAAACCTAAATAACCAACAGCACCGTGCGGTTCTGCGATGTAACCGTCAGCTTTGTAGATGTTTTTTAAAGCTTCAAGCGTTTCTTCGTCCGTATAACTATAAGATGAAAAGTCTTTTTCGAAAGCTTTTAAATCATTGTTGTATAATTCCTGAATTCTAATAAAGTTACTTGGGTTTCCAACGTCCATTGCGTTTGAGATTGTCGCTTTAGAAGGTTTCGGGTCGTATTTTCCGTTTTCTAAAAATCTTGGTACGGTATCGTTTACGTTTGTAGACGCAACGAAATGTTCAATTGGCAAACCTAGTTTTTTTGCCATAATTCCCGCGCAGATATTTCCGAAGTTTCCACTTGGGCAAGAGAAAACCAACGGTTTGTTTTGGCTTTTCAACGCTTTATAAGCAAAGAAAAAATAGAACATTTGCGGCAGCCAACGCGCAATATTTATAGAATTTGCCGAAGTCAGGTTTTTATGCGCCAGACTTTCATCCAAAAACGCTTTTTTCACCATATCCTGGCAATCATCAAAAACACCGTCAACTTCAAGCGCTTTAATGTTTTTTCCTAAAGTCGTCAATTGTTTTTCCTGAATATCGCTTACTTTCCCTGACGGATATAAAATCACAACATCAACGCCGTCAACGCCAAGGAATCCGCTGGCAACCGCACCGCCCGTATCTCCCGAAGTTGCTACCAAAACCGTGTTTTTACTGTCTTTTTTGTCTTTATTAAAATATGCCAGACAACGTGACATAAATCGCGCTCCAACATCTTTAAAAGCCATTGTTGGCCCGTGAAATAATTCTAACGAATAAATTCCTTTTTCAACTTCGACAATCGGAAAATCAAATGATAAAGTCTCTGCAATAATTTCTCTTAAATGATCCTCCGGAATATCATCGCCTACAAATTGCTGAATCACATCATAAGCAATATTATGATGCGTTAGATTTTCGATTACATTAAAAAATGCAGGATTTAAAGGCGTAATATTTTGCGGAAAATACAATCCTTTATCGCTCGCTAATCCTTGTATAACAGCTTCTTTAAACGAAACTTCCGGGGCATTATGGTTTAAACTATAGTATTTCATTTTTTTTTGGCTTTAAGCTTTAAGCATTAGGCATTAGGCTTTTCCTAGTGCGTTCAGCTTATTGCTTTTTTAATTTTTTCTTATTTATATTTTCGCAATAGTTTTAAGCTTATTGCCTAAAGCCTATTGCTTACGGCGTTCAAAGAACACGAACTCCATCCGGATTAATTTTCGAAACGTGAATTTCATATGGCAAATTCATTTTTTCGTAAACATCGCTCATGGCTTTGGCGATTTGGTCAGCGGTATTTTTTCCTCTGCTTAAAGCAAAAATCGACGGACCAGAACCTGAAATTCCGGAACCTAAAGCACCGTTTTCAAGAGCCGTTTGTTTGATTAAATCAAAACCCGGAATCAAAACACTTCTTAAAGGTTCTACGATTTCATCATGAAGCGAACGCCCAATTAAATCGTAATCTTTAGTGTATAAACCGGCAATTAATCCGCCCACATTTCCCCATTGCATAATCGCGCTTTTTAGGGAAACCGTTTGTTTCAATACCGAACGCGCATCAGATGTTTTCAACTCAATTTGTGGATGAACCACCGTTGCAAACAATTCCTCAGGACTATCAATTCTGATAATATCAAGCGGAGCATAACTTCTTACCAAAGTAAATCCGCCTAGAAGGGCAGGAGCAACGTTGTCGGCATGTGCGTTTCCACTGGCTAGTTTTTCGCCCTGCATCGCAAATTGCACCAAATCTTTACGAGAATAAGGTTTTCCTAATAATTCATTTATCCCGAAAACTGCTCCGGCAGAACTTGCGGCGCTGCTTCCAATTCCGCTTCCGGCTTTGATATTTTTATAGATTTCGATTTCAAATCCAAAAGTTACCGGATTAAAATCCCTTTCATAGGCTTCTAACATGGCCAAAGCGGCAACTCCGGAAACGTTTTTCTCGGTTTCCATAGGCAAATCGGCACCTACAATTTTAGTAATACGAACGCCTTTTTGATCTGTTTTTCGAACAATCATTTCATCGCCCGCATTGTCTAAGCAAAGTCCAAGTACGTCAAATCCGCACGAAAGATTCGCGATAGTTGCCGGGCAAAATAGTTTAATTTCCATTTTTAAGGTTCTGAGGTTCTAAGTTGCTAAGATCCTAAGATTTCTTTTGCAACTTTTTATTTTTAGTTTCTAAGGTTCTTAGATTCTAAGAGGCTAAGATCAGGTTTAAAAAAAACTCAGAACCTTAGCAACTTAGAACCTTAGCACCTTTATATATTTCCTATTCGAATAACGTCCGCAAAAATTCCTGATGCAGTAACCGCGGCTCCGGCCCCTGCGCCTTTTATCAATAACGGCTGATCAACGTAACGATCTGTGTAGAAAAGTACGATATTGTCTTTTCCTTCAAGATTGTAAAACGGATGATCTTTTGGGATGAATTGCAGGCCAACGCTTGCTTTTCCGTTTTCGAATTGTGCTACGTATTTCAATCTCGAATCTTTTGCTAAAGCTTCTTTATAGATGTTTTCAAAATGTTCTGCGTGTTTGGTTAACGAGGCAAAAAAGTCATCGTTGTTTGTTGTTGCCAGGCATTCTGCAGGCAGGAACGATTCGTTTTCGATGGCGTCAATATCCATTTCGTAACCGCTTTCGCGAATTAAAATCAGGATTTTACGTGCCACATCAATTCCGCTTAAGTCAATTTTTGGATCCGGTTCTGTAAATCCCTGAACTCCGGCTTCTTTCACCACATCGTGAAAAGAATTTTTCTCATCAAAATTATTGAAAATGAAGTTTAAACTTCCCGATAAAACCGCCTGAATTTTATGCACTTTATCGCCAGATGCAATTAAGTTTTTTACAGTATCAATAATTGGTAATCCCGCGCCAACATTCGTTTCAAACAAAAACGGAGCGTTGTATTGACGTGATAAACTTTTTAGTTTTTTATAATTATCGTAAGCAGATGAACAGGCAATTTTATTACAAGTTACAACCGCAATACTTTGTTTTAAGAATTGCTCGTAAGTTTCAGAAACCGTTGCATTTGCTGTAATATCTACAAAAATACTATTACGTAAATTCAGTTCTTTGGCACGTTCGATAAAAGCTTCTTTGTTGGCTGGTTCGCCATTGTCTAAATCGGCTTGCCAATCTTTTAGCGAAATTCCGTCTTCATCAAAAAGCATTTTTCTGGAGTTTGACAAAGCAATTACGCGAACATTTATCTTTAAATTATCTTTTAAAAATTTCTTTTGAGTATGAATTTGTTCGATGAATTTTTCACCCACATTTCCAACTCCCATTACAAATAAATTGAGCTGTTTTGTGTTTTCTTCAAAGAAGTTTTCGTGTAATGTATTCAACGCTTTTTTAACGTCTCTTTCGTTGATTACAGTCGAAATATTTCTTTCAGATGCACCTTGCGCGATGGCACGAATGTTTACGTTATTTTTTCCTAAAGTGCTGAACATTCTTCCGCTCAAACCCTGGTGATTTTTCATGTTTTCACCAACCAAGGCAATAATGCAAAGGTCTTTTTCGACAATCGCCGGATCAATTTTGTTTTGAAGAATCTCTACTTCAAAAGCTCTGTTAATCGCTGCTTCGGCATTTTCAGCATCAGAATTTAAAATTCCGATACAAATCGAATGCTCAGAAGAAGCCTGAGTGATAAAAATTACGTTGATTTTTTCCTGAGACAATACTTCAAACAAACGTCTTGATGAACCTGCAACTCCAATCATTCCGGGACCTTCAAGTGTTACAAGCGAAATATGATCGATATGACTAATTCCTTTTACAACCGTATCTTTTGATGAAACATGACTGGAAATTAAAGTTCCTTCAGCTTCCGGTTCAAAAGTATTTTTGATTAAAATTGGAATATTTTTTCTTAAAACAGGCTGAATCGTTGGCGGATACAACACTTTGGCACCAAAATGCGATAATTCCATTGCTTCCTGATATGAAATTGCAGCAATTGGCTGAGCTTGTTTTACGATTTTTGGGTTGGCAGTAAACATTCCGTTTACATCTGTCCAGATTTCAAGTTGATCAGCATCAAGAGCTCCGGCGATAATGGCGGCTGTATAATCAGAACCTCCACGACCAAGAGTTGTAGTGATTCCGTCAAGCGTTAGAGCTATAAAACCCGGTAAAATATTGATTTGTGATTCATTTTGACCGAAGTATTCCTGAATCAGCTGATTTGATATTTCGAAGTTTACAGCGGCTTTTCCAAAATCAGCATTTGTTTTGATGATTTCGCGGCTGTCCTTATAAACTACATCTTTATTAATTTGCTGATAAGCCTGTGCAATGATGTATGACGAAAGCAATTCTCCAAAACTCAAAATGGTATCAGCTGTTCTTGGAGATAATTCGCCCAATAAAAAACAGCCGTCTAATAAAGTTTCTAAGTGATTAATAATTCTTTTTACGTGACTTAGCAAACTGCTTTGTTCACTTACCGGAATCAAATCTTTTAAAGTGTCAAGGTGTTTTTTTTCTATTTCAGCAACAATTTCTCTAAAACTTTCGTCATTAGCTGCGGCTTTTGCTGCTGCCAATTGCAATAAATCAGTGACTTTGCTTAAAGCAGAAACAATAACAACTAATTTATCATTTTTAGATTTTTGATTTATAATTTCGAGAACGAGTTTTATATTTTGAGCATTGGCAACCGAAGTTCCGCCAAATTTTAATACTTTCATTTTGATGATTTTTTTCTTTTTTGCAAATGTTTTTATGTATCCAAAGCCTTTCTTCTTTCATGAAAAAAAGTATAGATAACCAGGATTATATGTAAAATGTATACCCCTAAGGGGTAGTTGTTGTAGTAGAAGTTGTTGTAGCAGCAATTGCAACTCTTGTTTGAGTTGTCATTGTAGATTGATATTTAATGCTGTTACTTTTCATTTTTGATTTTTCAAAAGTACAGCTTTTTATAAAAGTTAAAAATCTTTATTTCCTTTTTACGAATATTTTAATATTTCCAAAAGATCAATTTCAATATTGAGCATTTGTTAAGATTCGATCTTCAAAGTTGTCTTATTCGTATATTTAATGTGCTTTTGCCAATATAATTACCGGTAAGGAACGGATTTATTTGTTTTGAAAAGAAGAAAAACACATAATTTAGTCTATATGTTAAATAGGAATCTTTTTTTTGAAATGTAAGTTTCACAATGCAAAATCAAGAAGAAGACCGTTTTAATACCAATTTCGATTATGAAATAGGCAAAAGGAATAATTTTAAATTGTTTAATTTTTAATTATTATGAACAAATGTTGCTTTTTAATATTGATTTGCTGAATTTTGATGCCTTAAAATAAATATTACCATGAGAGAAGTCCATTATATAAGTACCGAAACCTTAACTTTAGAAAATTTACAAGAGATCATTGTAAACCAAAAGATGCTTGAATTATCTGAAGAAGCAAAAGTAAATGTTCAGAAATGCCGTGATTATTTAGATAAAAAAATGGCTTCACATTCAGAACCTATTTACGGAATCAATACTGGTTTTGGCTCACTTTATAGTGTTAAAATCTCAAATGAAAACTTATCAAAACTTCAGGAGAATTTAGTAAAATCGCACGCTTGCGGAACAGGAGAAGAAGTTCCTGCCGAGATTGTAAAAATGATGCTGTTTCTTAAAATTCAGTCTTTAAGTTACGGACATTCAGGAATTCAACTGCAAACGGTAAATCGTTTGGTTGATTTTTATAATAATGATATTCTACCCGTAATATACACACAAGGTTCACTTGGCGCATCTGGAGATTTGGCTCCTTTGGCACATTTATCTTTGCCGTTATTAGGAGAAGGAGAAGTTTATTTTGAAGGTAAAAAAATGGCTTCTGCCGAAGTTTTGAAGCATTTTAACTGGGAACCAATTGTTTTACAGTCAAAAGAAGGTTTGGCCTTATTAAATGGAACTCAATTTATGAGTGCTTATGGAGCTCATATTTTGATTAAAGCATATAAATATTCGTATTTGGCAGATTTAATCGGAACCATTTCTTTAGAAGGTTTTGATGGAAGAATCGAGCCTTTTAACGAATTGATTCATTTTATTCGTCCGCATAAAGGACAAATTATTACAGCGCAGCGTGTTAATGAGTTTTTGGAAGGAAGTGAAATTATTGCTCAGGAGAAAAAACACGTTCAGGATCCGTATTCTTTCCGTTGCATGCCACAAGTTCATGGCGCTTCAAAAGATGCGATTGATTATGTTCGAAAAGTATTCAAAACCGAAATTAATTCAGTAACTGATAATCCTAATATATTTATTGAAGCCGATCAGATTATCTCTGGAGGAAATTTCCACGGACAGCCTTTGGCTTTAGCTTTAGATTTTATGGCAATTGCGTTGGCAGAATTAGGAAGCATTTCTGAAAGAAGAACCTATCAGTTAATTTCGGGATTGCGTAATCTTCCGGCATTTTTGGTAGATAATCCGGGATTAAATTCAGGATTTATGATTCCGCAATATACCGCTGCAAGCATTGCAAGTCAAAATAAACAATTGGCTACACCATCAAGTGTTGATAGTATTGTGTCGAGTAACGGACAGGAAGATCACGTAAGCATGGGCGCAAACGGAGCTACAAAAGCGTTACGTATTTTAGATAATTTAGAGCGTATTCTGGCTATCGAATTAATGAACGCATCACAGGCAATTGCGTACAGAGAGCCTTTAAAATCAAGTGATTTCATCGAAATGTTTTTAAGCAGTTACAGAGAAGTTGTGCCTTTGGTAAAAGAAGACAGAATCTTACATTATGACATTGAAAAGACGGTTTCGTTTTTGGATAGTTTCCAAATTGAAAACGATTTGTTAACAATGGCTTAACATTACCGAATAATATTGAAGTAATTTTGCACTATCAAAAATATAAAAATGTCAATAAACAGTATTTTCCAATTTTTAGTGCCGAAAGACAAGAAATTCTTTCCACTTTTTGAAGAGGCTTCAAGCAATTTAATTGAATTAGCTTCTAATTTACACGAAGCTGTAAATCTTCCATTGAAAGAAAGAGAAGTTCTTTTTCAAAAAATTGATGAGTTAGAGCAAAGAGGAGAAGACATTACACGTCAAACCAATCTTGAGTTGAGCAGAAACTTCATTACTCCGTTTGATAGAGAGGATATTCACACACTTATTACTTCTATTGATAACGTTGCCGATTATTTGCACGGTGCGGCGAGCAGAATGAGATTATATCAGGTTGATAAAATTACAAAATCAATCAGAAAAATGACTGAAATCAACCTTGAAGCTTGTCAAAACATCGACAGTGCTGTAAAAGAGTTGAGCAATTTGAAAAATATGAATATTATTAAGGAGGCTTGCGCCAGAATTAATAAATTGGAAAATAAATCAGATAACGTTTATAACAAAGCAGTTTTTGAAATTTTTGAGAACGAAACAGATGCTAAAAATATTATTAAATATAAAGAAGTGTTATCTGTTTTAGAATCAGCGACAGATAAATGTAAGAGTGTTGCAAACATATTGGAATCTATTTCTGTAAAACATTCTTAAATTCAATTTATTTCATTCTGAAGTTATAATTTATGACGCTACTTATAATTATTATAGTATTAGCCTTAATTTTTGATTACATCAACGGTTTTCATGATGCAGCAAATGCTATAGCAACCGTTGTTGCAACAAAAGTACTTACGCCTTTTCAGGCCGTACTTTGGGCAGCATTTTTTAACTTTTTAGCTTATTGGGTTTTCGGATTTGGTGTTGCAGATACTGTTGCCAAAACAGCGCACACTATGGAAATCAATCTTGTTGTAATTCTTGCCGGTGTAATTGCAGCTATTTGCTGGAATTTATTAACCTGGTGGTTAGGGATTCCTTCAAGTTCTTCACATACTTTAATTGGTGGTTTTGCAGGAGCAGCAGTTGCTCATGCGATTGCCGTGCATGGTTTTTCTGGTTATGTTGGCGAAGATGGAGCTACACATTATTGGTATGAAATCGTAAGCTGGTACAAAGCCGGAAAAGATGGCGGAATGCCTTCGGGAGTTATTATCATTATTGCATTTATTGTTTTAGCACCGTTATTGGGAGCATTTGCTTCTTATTTAATTTCGATTTGGTTGTTAAATGCTTCTCGTAAAAGTATTTGGCCTAAAATATTTACAGTAGCCTTAATGATAGCTACAATCTGGTTGGTTAGCAATTTAATGGTTCCTTATGAAGAGATTGTTAAGCATGGTAAACCTAGATTTGATTCACATTTTTGGAGCGTAGCCTTTGATCCACACAATATTAAATGGTTTTTAGTTGCTTTTATTATCTTAACAGTAAGTGCTTTTTGTTTAATATTCAGTAGCTTAAATCTTCATCAGGCAGATGCTGCTTTGAAAAAAATGCAACTATTATCTTCTGCTGCTTTTAGTTTAGGACACGGAGGAAATGATTCGCAAAAAGTAATGGGTATTATTGCTGCTGCTGTAGCGGTTTATATCCATACAAATCCGGGAGTTCATATGGCTTCTTGGTTAGATGTTGTTTTACCAAATGATGATTTAGGTGTTAAAGGTGTAATGCCGGGCTGGATTCCATTAGCGTGTTATTCTGCAATTGCTGCAGGAACTTTAAGCGGAGGATGGAAAATTGTAAAAACAATGGGTTCTAAAATTACTAAAGTAAGCTCGTTTGAAGGAGTTGCTGCTGAAACTGCAGGAGCTTTGACATTGTATTTTACAGAACACTTAAAAATACCGGTAAGTACAACCCACACGATTACAGGTTCTATCATCGGGGTTGGATTAACAAAACGTGTATCTGCCGTTCGTTGGGGGGTAACTGTAAGTTTGATCTGGGCCTGGATATTAACGATTCCTATTTCGGCTATTTTAGCTGGATTGGTTTACTTTGTTTTAAGTTTATTTATTTCGTAAACAGATTAATATAAAATGTGAGAGAGTAATCATCACATTTGTCAAAATATAGTAAAGCCGTTTTCAATTTGAAAGCGGCTTTTTTTTGTTTCTAAAACATCTTTTTCAATACTTATAAAGTAATATATTTGATATAAATTCAAAATGCATTATGATAGATCAAAAAACTTCAGATCAAATAGAGAGAATAAAAAAGAAGTTGGTTATAGCAAAAAATACAGATAAAGATTTAAAAGTATTTGCAGCTGATAGTCATGAATATGTTGTAGGTAAAATGGCAGATATTGCAGATATTTTGCAATTTGAAAGCGATTATAATGTTTCTCTTCCGGACTGTTACAAAACGTTTTTACTGCATATTGGAAATGGTGGAATATCTTATCAGGATTCTGCTGCCGGTCCCGGTTATGGAATATTTCCTCTCGGGAAAAATGTTGAGGAATTCATTTGCGCCAATCCGGAAAAATATTTAAAAGAAGACTGTAAGTTAAATCCGGAAATGAGCGATGGATTCTGGAAAGATTTGACGAAAAATATAGATGAAAATGAAAATCTGTCTAATGAGGATTTTGATGCTGAATCAGGGAAATTATATTCTGGAATTTTGCCTATTGGAACTCAAGGCTGTACGTATTATTATGGACTTGTTTTAAATGGAGAATTTAAAGGCAGAATCGTGAATGTTGATTTAGATCTGCAAAAGCCATTTTTCGTTTTTGAATCCAATTTTCTGGATTGGTACGAACGCTGGCTTGATGAAATTACTTCTGAAAATGAAACAGAAACTGAGCTATTCAATTATACATTAGGCGGTGTTGTATCGCATATTTTAGATGTTTATGCTGCAACGGATGATGAAGAGGTAAAATTAGAATGTTTATATGGAATCTTAAAAAAGCAAAAAATAAATTCAGGTGAATTGGATTTTCTGGAAGAACAGTATAAATCGGGTAGTGGTAAAATTAAAAAAATGCTGCTTCAGGTGCTTGTTAAGTTTGATTATAATCGGGCCTTTCCTTATTTGCTAGATTTTGCCAAAGAAGATATTTTGCCTGTGTTTCAATTTGTGTTTTGGTACGCAAAAGATAAAAGTGCTGATTGGAAAGAATTTATCAAAAATAATATCGACAGAATAAAAGAAGAAGAAACCTTTAGATTCTGTACTTATTTACTAAAAGAAATGAAATTCGATTACGGAGCTGTTATTGTTCCATTTGTATATAACGAAAATGAAGAAATAAAAAAGGATGCTTATTATTCGCTTGGTCAATTAGAAAATAAAAGTGACTATGTTGATACTTTTATAGTGGGTTTACAAGAGAGCTCAAATTTGGTTATACATGCTGCGCTACAGGCTGTGAATGGAATAAAGGATAAAAAACTTTTGCCTCATTATAAAATGATTGCTGAGAAATTCCCGAAAGAGCAGGATTATATATTATCCAATTTAAATCAAAATCTTAAATTATTTGGATTGTCAACTACAACAATAAAAACTATTAATATTGATGTAATTAATGAGAAGAAATGGTTTGAGTTTTGGAAATAAAAAAGCGGGTTTCAGAATTAAATCCCAATATTTTTAAATTCCAAATTCCAAGGCAAATGTGAAAAGCACAAAGCGTTGGAATTTGGAATTTTTTATTTGATTTTTTTTACTTGAATTTATCTTTTCAGTTGGAATTTGGAATTTAAAAATATTGGAATTTTAATAAATGTTATTTTCTAAAATTCTTATGATTGTGCTTTCTTTTATAATGCGTTTGTTTCAGATTCTTTTTATCTTCAGAAATTATACTGATTGTACCATCAATTTCGAGCATACAAAGCTTTACATCGGTATAATGTTCTAAACCATGCTCACGCATCGCTTCTTTCAATTCGTCGTGTGAAATGTCTAATTTGCTTAAAGCTTTAAAATCAAGTTTCCCGTCGTGAATCAGGATTTCGGGTTTATCCAAAAGTAAATCGTTGAGCACTTTGTATTTGTGCGTAAGTTTTTTTATAACAAAGTTGATTACAAACAAGACCAAAGCTGCAACCAAACCTCCCCAAAGACTTGTATCCGGTCCCACCATGGCATTTTGAACAGAGTTGCTAATCAGTAAAATCAGAATAATATCGGCGGTATTTAATTGCGAAAGTTCTTTTTTACCGAAAATCCTAAGGGCAATTGTCATGAAAAAATAAACAGCGGCGCTTCTAAGAATAATGTCTAAATAAGGGAAAACCATATTTTTTATTTAAAGTTAATAAAAAAGCTTTGTCAAAGTTTTAAACTTTGACAAAGCTGCTAAATTAATTATGTGTTGTTAAGTTTAAATGAACTTATATCAATTTAAAATTCTTCTCAATCGCTTTAATCATTTCTCCGGCAATGTCTTTATTTGTTGCACCTTCAATTCCTTCCAAACCTGGAGAAGAGTTTACTTCGAGTAATAACGGACCTTTTGAAGAACGAATAATGTCTACACCTGCAACCTTTAAATCCATTGCTTTTGCGGCTTTAATCGCAATCTTTTTCTCTTCGGCAGTTACTTTTATAACAGAGGCTGTTCCGCCCAAGTGAATATTGGCTCTAAATTCGCCCGGCATTGCTTCACGCTGAATCGCTGCAACTACTTTTCCGTCAATTACAAAACAACGAATGTCTTTTCCGTTGGCTTCTTTGATGAATTCCTGTACTAAGATGTTTGCGTTTAAGCTTTTAAAAGCGTTGATTACACTTTCTGCCGCTTTTTTGGTTTCTGCCAAAACAACTCCTTTTCCTTGTGTTCCTTCCAGTAATTTTACGATTAAAGGCGAACCTCCAACCATTTTGATCAGGTTGTCAGTATCCAAAGGTGAATTGGCAAAACCGGTTGTCGGGATATCAATTCCGCTATTCAAAAGCAATTGCAGTGAATATAATTTATCACGTGATTGTGTTATGGCTGTAGCCGAATTTAAAACGAAAACCTTCAAAGCTTCAAACTGACGCGTTAAAGCACAACCGTAAAAAGTAATACTTGGTCGAATTCTCGGAATAATAGCGTCAAATTGATTCAATATTTTTCCTCCACGATAATGAATTTCAGGAGTTTTAGCATCCAGTTTCATGTAACATTCTTTGATATTCAAAAAATGCATTTCATGACCGCGCATTTCGCCGGCTTCCATAATTCTTTTATTGCTGTATAATTCAGGATTACTGGCCAAAAGTCCAATTCGTAAACCAGAACTTGCTTTTTCAGAGTTTTGGTATAATTCTTTTAATGCTTCGGTTGTGGGTTGTCCCAGCATATATTTGTCTTCGGGATCAACCAATACACGTCCGCTCATGGCTTCACGGCCTAAAAGCATACGAAAACCCATTGAGTCACGATTGGTCAATGTCATTTCGATTGGCCATTTTGCATCGCCAATTTTTAAGTTCGTTTGAATAACATAACGATGTTCTCTAAAACCGCTTGAACTTTTTACAATTCGTTTATCAACCAGTGGAGCTTCACAATGAATAATGGTTTTAATATTATTCTGAATTGGGTTAATGTCGAATTTTACCCAATTGGCATCATTTTTTATAAAAGGAGCTATGTTTATGGCGTGCATTGCCGAAGTTTTTGCGCCTGAATCGACGCGAGCCTTGATTGTAGGGATTCCTAGTTCTGGAAATGAGCACCATTCTTCGCTACCTAAAATGACTTTATTTTGAAGCATACGTTATTGTTTGTTATAAAATTTAATATTCAAAAGTAGCTATTTGCTTTTAATAAATATACGATTTTATCCAAAGAAAAAACCCGTTATGTTATAAAAACGTAACGGGTTTGTTATTTCTGTTATAAAATTTATCAATTTATAGATTTGTTGGCTCTTCGGCTTTGTGTACTTCTACAGAAAGCTCTTGAGAATCATCTTTTAAATCCATTAAGATTTCATCACCTGAATGTATTTTTGAGGTAATAATTTCTTCTGCTAACAAATCTTCAACATATTTCTGAATCGCTCTTTTTAGAGGTCTTGCGCCAAATTGTCTGTCAAAACCTTTTTCAGCAATAAATGCTTTTGCTTTATCAGTTAGGCTTAATTTATATCCTAATTCAGCAATACGAGTGTACAATTTTGTAAGTTCGATTTCGATAATCAAATCAATATCATGTTTTTCTAATGCATTAAACACGATTACGTCATCAATTCTGTTTAAGAATTCCGGAGCGAAAGTTTTTTTCAATGCATTTTCGATAATGCTTTTTGAGTTTTCATCGGCCTGAGCCACTTTTGCAGCAGTTCCAAATCCTACACCTTGTCCAAAATCTTTCAACTGACGTGCTCCAACGTTAGATGTCATGATAATGATAGTGTTTTTAAAGTCGATTTTGCGACCTAAACTATCAGTCAAATAACCATCATCTAAAACTTGAAGCATCATGTTAAACACATCCGGATGCGCTTTTTCGATCTCGTCTAAAAGTACAACACAATAAGGTTTTCTACGAACTTTTTCGGTCAATTGTCCACCTTCTTCATAACCTACGTATCCCGGAGGCGCTCCAACTAAACGAGAGATAGCAAATTTCTCCATGTATTCACTCATGTCGATACGAACTAATGCATCTTCAGAATCGAATAATTCTTTTGCTAAAACTTTAGCCAATTGGGTTTTACCAACTCCGGTCTGACCTAAGAAAATAAACGAACCAATTGGTTTGTTCGGATCTTTAAGTCCGGCTCTGTTACGTTGAATAGAACGTGCAATTTTTAAAACAGCATCGTTTTGACCAATTACTTTATTCTGAATCAATTCAGGTAATTTGGCTAATTTATTACTTTCTGTTTGTGCAATTCTGTTTACAGGAATTCCGGTCATCATAGAAACAACATCGGCTACATTATCTTCTGTAACTTCAATTCTGTTGTTTTTAGAATCTTCTTCCCATTGCTCTTGCGCAACAGCTAAATCTTTTTCGATACGTTTTTCATCATCACGAAGTTTGGCAGCTTCTTCATATTTTTGTTTTTTAACTACCATATTTTTGTTTTCGCGCACTTCTTCTAACTGACGTTCTAAATCCAAAATTTGTTTAGGAACATCAATATTAGTAATGTGTACACGAGAACCAGCTTCGTCAAGAGCATCAATAGCTTTGTCCGGTAAAAAACGCTCAGACATATATCTGTTGGTTAATTTAACACAAGCTTCGATCGCTTCCTGCGTATAAGTTACGTTATGGTGATCTTCGTATTTGTCTTTTACATTGTTCAAAATCGCGATTGTTTCTTCAACAGAAGTTGGTTCTACAATTACTTTTTGAAAACGTCTTTCAAGAGCGCCGTCTTTTTCAATATATTGTCTGTACTCATCAAGCGTTGTTGCACCAATACATTGAATTTCGCCTCTTGCTAATGCAGGTTTAAACATGTTTGAAGCATCAAGAGAACCTGTTGCTCCGCCAGCACCTACAATAGTGTGAATTTCATCAATGAAAAGAATGATATCATCATTTTTTTCAAGTTCGTTCATCACGGCTTTCATTCTTTCTTCAAACTGACCACGGTATTTTGTTCCGGCTACTAAACTAGCCAGATCAAGAGTTACTACACGTTTGTGGAAAAGAATACGTGATACTTTTTTCTGAATGATGCGCAATGCTAATCCTTCAGCAATAGCAGATTTACCAACTCCTGGTTCACCAATAAGAAGTGGGTTGTTCTTTTTTCTACGGCTTAAAATTTGCGATACACGCTCAATTTCTTTTTCGCGTCCTACAACAGGATCTAGTTTTCCTTCTTCGGCCATTTCTGTTAAATCTCTCCCAAAATTATCTAAAACTGGAGTCTTAGATTTTTTGTTTGACTTATTGGCTGGATTATTAAAACTACTTTCCTTAAGACTGTCATCTTGTCCTGAATCGTCATTGTATGATTCGTTTCTAGGCAAGTTTTCTAAGAATTCTTCTTCGTTTGGAGTCATATTTAAATATTGTTCTTTAGCTATGTCATAATCTATTTTTAGTTTATTCAACAGCTTGGTTGTTGGATCGTTTTCGTTTCGTAAGATACATAAAAGCAGGTGCGCCGTGCTAATTGACGAGCTCTGAAATACTTTGGCTTCAAGGAAAGTTGTCTTCAGTGCCCTTTCCGCTTGACGGGTAAGATGAAGATTTTTCTTTTCAGCATTTACTTCAACGCTTTGATTGGCCGGACTCAGTATTTCTACCTTTCTGCGCAAATGATCTAAATCGACTGCAAGGTTATTAAGTATATGAATGGCTTTACCGTTTCCATCCCTCAAAATGCCTAGCATTAGATGTTCAGTACCAATAAAGTCGTGACCCAAACGTAAGGCCTCTTCTTTACTGTAGGTAATAACATCTTTTACTCTTGGTGAAAAATTATCATCCATAATATATAATTGTAATTGTAAATTTAGTGAATTAGTCTTTGAAAAACAAAAACCATACCCTTCCGAATCTCCTGTCAGCTAATAGACAAAAAAAATAACAATAAAAGCGTTAAAAAACGCTTAATTTATTAACTAAAAAGTAAAATAAAGTTGTTAATAAATCATTGAAATAAGTGTAAGTAAATAGCTGAAAAAATTTCAAAAAACCGTATCTTGGCACGCTTTGAAACTAATATAATTATTAAACATAACAACTTATGTCTGAAGGAGAAAAGTTAATTCCTATTAACATAGAAGATGAAATGAAATCAGCTTACATCGATTATTCGATGTCAGTAATCGTATCAAGAGCACTTCCGGATGTTAGAGATGGCTTGAAACCAGTGCATCGAAGAGTTCTTTACGGAATGTATGACTTAGGAGTAACCTCAAGATCTGCCCACAAAAAATCTGCGAGAATTGTAGGGGAGGTTCTGGGTAAGTATCACCCGCACGGAGATACATCGGTTTATGATGCGATGGTACGTATGGCTCAGGAATGGAGTTTACGATATTTATTAGTTGATGGTCAGGGTAACTTTGGTTCTGTGGATGGAGACAGTCCGGCAGCAATGCGTTATACTGAGGCGAGAATGCGTAAAATATCTGAAGATATTATGGCAGATATCGAAAAAGAAACAGTTGATTTTCAATTGAACTTTGACGATACCTTATATGAGCCAAAAGTAATGCCAACAAGAGTTCCTACTTTATTAGTAAACGGAGCAACAGGTATTGCAGTTGGTATGGCGACAAATATGCCGCCACACAACTTAACAGAAGTTATCAATGGTACTTTAGCTTACCTTGATAATAACGATATTGAAGTTGACGAATTAATGACACATATTAAAGCGCCGGATTTTCCAACCGGTGGTGTAATATATGGTTATGAAGGCGTTCGAGAAGCTTTTAAAACCGGTAGAGGACGTATTGTAATGCGTGCAAAAGTTGGTTTTGAAGAAGTTGACGGTAGAGAATGTATCATCGTTACCGAGATTCCATATCAGGTTAACAAAGCCGAAATGATCAAACGTACGGCTGATTTGGTTAACGATAAAAAAATTGAAGGTATTGCCAATATTCGTGACGAATCTGACAGAAACGGTATGCGTATCGTTTATATCCTGAAACGTGACGCTACGCCAAACGTAGTTTTGAATACCTTATATAAGTTCACTTCATTGCAATCATCTTTTAGTGTAAATAATATTGCACTTGTAAAAGGCCGCCCACAAATGTTGAATCTAAAAGATATGATTCACTATTTTATTGAGCACCGTCATGATGTTGTAGTTCGCAGAACACAATTTGAATTGCGTAAAGCAGAAGAAAGAGCACATATTTTAGAAGGATTAATTATTGCTTCTGATAATATTGATGAAGTTATTGCAATAATCAGAGGTTCTAAAAATACAGAAGAAGCTCGTGAGAAATTAATCGAAAGATTTAAATTATCAGATATTCAGGCACGTGCTATTGTTGAGATGCGTTTGCGTCAGTTAACAGGTCTGGAACAAGATAAATTAAGAGCTGAGTTTGAAGAATTAATGAAGTTAATTGAGCACTTAAAAGCATTATTAGCCGATGTTGATTTGAGAACTAAATTAATTAAGGAAGAACTTGAAGAAATTCGTGAGAAATACGGAGATGAGCGTCGTTCTCAAATTGAATATTCTGGTGGAGATGTAAGTATCGAAGATTTAATTGCCGATGAAAATGTAGTAATTACAATTTCTCATGCAGGTTATATCAAACGTACCAACTTAACAGAATATAAAACTCAAAACAGAGGAGGAGTTGGACAAAAAAGTGCAGGAACAAGAGATCAGGATTTCCTTGAGCATATGTTCGTTGCGACCAACCACCAATATATGATGTTCTTTACCCAAAAAGGAAAATGTTTCTGGATGCGTGTTTACGAAATTCCAGAGGGAAGTAAAACTGCAAAAGGTAGAGCAATTCAAAACCTTGTAAACATTGAAAGTGATGATAAAGTAAAAGCTTTCATTTGTACTCAAGACTTAAAAGACAAAGATTATATCAACAGTCATAACCTTGTAATGGTTACCAAACAAGGTCAGGTTAAGAAAACTTCTTTAGAGAAATATTCTAAACCAAGGGTAAATGGAGTTGCTGCTATTACTATTAAGGAAGGCGACGAATTAATGGGAGCACAATTAACTGATGGTGAAAGTCAAATTATCCTGGCAGTTAAATCTGGTAAACTGGTTCGTTTTGAAGAAACTAAAACACGTCCGATGGGAAGAACAGCTTCGGGAGTTCGTGGAATTAGCTTAAAAGATGATACTGATGAAGTAATTGGTATGGTTACTGTAGCTAAAAATGATGTTAACGATTCGCAAATTTTAGTTGTAACTGAAAACGGGTACGGAAAACGTACCAAATTAGTCGACGAAGATGGAGAAGATGTTTACAGAATTACAAACCGTGGTGGAAAAGGTGTGAAAACACTTAACATTACAGAAAAAACAGGAAAACTGATTTCTATCAACGCCGTAACTGATGCTGATGATTTAATGATTATCAACAAATCAGGATTGACAATTAGAATGGCTATTGAAGATTTACGTGTAATGGGTCGTGCAACGCAAGGGGTTCGATTAATTAACTTAAAAGGTAAAGATTCTATTGCAGCCGTAACAAAAGTCATGAAAGATGATGTTGAAGAAGTTGTTGTTGATGAAGACGGAAATGTAGTAGGACCTGTTATCGAAAGAGTAAAACCAGACTTAGAAGTTCTTGAAGACGACGGTACAGTTGAAGACGATGACGACGATACTGATGAAGCAGTAGAAGACGAAGATGACTCTGAAGAAGAATCAGAAGAGTAAAAATATATAACCACGAAAATTAAAATTAAATACACAAATTGAATATTATGAAAAGTAAATATGTAATACTTGCATCAGCATTATTGATTTCGGTAGCTACTTTTGCTCAAAAAGATCAAATTAAAAGTGCTGAAAAAGCATTAAAAGGCGGAGATGCTCAAGGAGCAATTACGATACTAAAAGATGCTGAAAACATGGTGGTGAATGCCAAAGATGTTGAACAGGCTCAATATTATTTTGTACAAGGTAATGCTTACCTTGATTTAGCAAATAAAAAAGTAGAAGAAAGCAAAAATTTATCTGCAGCTGCTCAAAGCTATAATAAATTGATTGAAGTTGAAAAAGCATCTGGAAAACAAAAGTATTCAACTCAGGCTGCAGCTTCAATTACTCAAATTAAAGGTTTATTGATTAACTCAGCAATTGCTGATACTCAGGCAAACAAACATGCTGACGGAGCAAAAAAATTGTATGATGCTTATTTGTTAGACAGAAAAGATACAATTAACTTGTATTATGCTGCGTCAACAGCTGTAAATGCTCAGGATTACGATACAGCTTTACCAATGTATGAAGAGTTGAAAAAATTAAACTATTCTGGAAAAGGAACAAGCTATACTGCAATCAACAAAGCTTCTGGTAACGAAGATGGTTTTAATACAGCTAGCGAAAGAGATTTGGCTATTAAATTAGGAACTCACGAAAAACCTAAAACAGAAGCAATTCCTTCTAAAAGAGGTGAGATCTACAAAAACTTAGCTTTGATTTTAGTACAAAAGGGACGTGTTGAAGATGCTAAAAAAGCAATTGCAGATGCAAGAAAAGCAAATCCGGATGATTCTTCTTTAATTCTTTCAGAAGCTAATTTATATTTAGAAACTAAAGATTTTGAAACTTACAAAAAATTAGTTGGAGAGGCTTTACAAAAAGATCCAAACAATGCTGATCTAGTTTTCAACTTAGGAGTTATTAGTGCAAATGCTAAAAACAATGCCGATGCTGAAAAATATTATTTGAAATCAATCGAAATTGATCCAAACTATACAAATGCTTATCTTAACCTTGCAGCTTTAAAATTAGAGGCTGAGAAACCAATCATTGACGAAATGAACAAATTGGGAACTTCTGCAAAAGATATGAAGCGTTATGATGTTTTAAAAACAGAAAGAGAAAATGTTTTCAAAGGAGTTATTCCTTATCTTAAAAAAGCACATGAATTAGATCCTAAAAATGATGATGTTTCTAAAACATTATTAGGGGTTTACAAAGCTTTGGAGATGACTGCTGAAGCAAAAGCATTAAAAGCTACAATGAACTAAGAAGTCTATTTCTTATATAAAAAAAACCATTCGTTGAAACGAATGGTTTTTTTTATGCCTTATACTTTTTAAATTAACTTACTAAAGTAGCAGATAAAGTAATTGTAGTATTCAATAATTTAGATATCGGACAAATTTCTTTTGCTTTTGCTGCTGTTTTCTCGAATTCTTCTGCAGAAATAGAAGGAACTTTTCCTTTTAAGTCTAAATGAATTAAAGTAATTGTACCATCTTCAAAAGTTACAGTCGCTTCTGTAGATAAATCATCTGCAGTAAAACCTCCCTCATTTAGTAAAAAACTTAATTGCATTGTAAAACAACCCGAATGAGCTGCAGCAACAAGTTCTTCAGGATTTGTTCCAACGCCATCTGCAAATCTGGTTTTAAATGATAATTGAGCGTTATCCAGGGTTGTACTTTGAGTACTAATTTTTCCAGTTCCTTCCATACCTGTTCCTTGCCAGTTTGCGTTTGCTTTTCTTGTAAATTTCATGTGATATTGTATTAAGGTTTATAATCTTTTGATACTCAAATATAATCAATATTTTACAGAATAGTTTTATGGAATTTAATTAGAATGTTAAGTTTGGGGTTGTTTAAGCTTATTTTGTTTCAGGTTTAAAGTTTCAACGTTTATCAGGCTGAGCGGAGTCGAAGCTCGTTACTATTGGAAGATATTAAAAAAAACTTTATGATGTGTTAGGTTTGAAACACGATAAAAAAAAGCTGCAATGAAAATTTTCAATGCAGCTTCTATATTTTAGGATTTGAACTTAATGTTGCGTGGGTTTCGACTCCGCTCAACCTGGCAATTGCCGCTCAACCTGACAATTTAATTATTACTCAATCTAATAATTCATCTTATTCCTGACCTAAATTTCGTAATTGTTTCAGTTTGTCTTTCCAAACGTCAAGGCTTTCCTTGTGAATAGCAATGTTTTTACGAACTTCAAGAACAATTGAATTCTCTTTTTTAGCGTTTTTAGTATTTGTAAAAAACTGAATGTTATTCTCTAATTGGAATATTTCGTTTTGTACTTCTTCAATTTTACGCATTAAGAAAATCTTTTCGTTATCTAATTTTCTGGTATCGTTACTTTCAGATAATGAATCAATTCTGTTTGAGAAACGCATCATTTCTGTTTCTTTCTTGCTCAAACTTAATTTTTCGAAAAGAGCATCCAGAATTTTGTTGAATTTACCTTCGATATGACGTCTTGAAAAAGGAACTTTTCCAAAGCCTTTCCAGGTTTCAATATGTTGTTTTATTGCATCTAAATCTGTTTTGTGATCACCAGTTAACTGGTAAGCTCTCAAAATATCTAAATAAGCTTTTTTATTATCGAAAGCGGCAACTTCATCACCGTTTTCTTCAGATTTATGCTCTTTTAATTTATCAAAATAATGATTGCAGGCGTCTTTAAATTCTTTCCAGATTTTATCAGAATATTTTTTAGGTACATGGCCAATTTGCTTCCATTCTTCCTGAATTTGCTTCATTATTGGAGTAGTGGCAGCAAAATCTGTACTTTCCTGTAATTCTTTGGCTTTAGCAACCAAAGCCATTTTTTTATTTAAATTATCGTTTTGGTCTTTTTTAATGTCTTTGTAAAACGAATTTTTAAATGAATTAAAGTTTCTAACAGCAGTTTTAAACGCGGCCCATGTTTCTTCATTTACTTCTGAAGGTACTTTACCAGCTGCAAAAAACTCATTTCTAAGTGCCTCAACTTTTTGTATTTGTAATAGCCATTGCGAATGCGAGTTTACTTTTTCGGTACCCAGAACTTCTATTTTTGCAATAATTTCCTTTTTAACCTCAAGGTTTTGCTGCTCGTTTGCTCTTTGGCTTTCAAATAAAAGTTCTCTTTTATCATGAATTTTTTTAGTTAACTCACTAAATTTATTCCAAATCACATCACGGTGTTCTTTAGAAACCGGCCCGATATCTTCTTTCCAGATTCTGTGTAAATCCTGTAATTCACGGAAAGCTTTGCTGATATCAGTTTCATTAACCAGTTCTTCAACACGTGCAATAATTTTTTGCTTTTGATCTAAGTTATATTTAAAATCCAGATCTCTAGCTTCACGATCTAAATGCAGATAATCATAGAAATTTTCTACATGAAAGTGATAATTATTCCAAACGTGATTGTATTTATCTTTCGGAATTGATCCTGCATTTTTCCATCTTTCTCTTAAATCATTAAAATGTTTAAGCGTGTCTTTGATGTTTTCCTGCGGATTTATAAGTTCTTTTAGTTCTTCAACAATAGCAAGTCGATTCTCTAAATTTGTTTTTAAATTAGTTTGTAAATGTTTAAAATGAACATTTCTTTTTTCTCTAAAGATGTTGTAATATTCGTCAAATTTAGATTTTAAAGGAGAATGATATTCAAATTCTTCATTCGGATCCTCTTTAGAAGCATTAAATTCTTCTTTTTTCTCTTCTATAAGATGGTTGTATTGTAATAAGAATGATTTTTTAATTTCTTCAATATGATCTTTTACAGACATTACTTTGTCTGTATTGACAAGTTTTTTCAATTCATCAACAAGCGCATCCATTGAAAAAGTGTCATAATCCTGCATAGGAATATCATGACGCTCTTTTAGCGTCTCATCTTCACTCTCTTCGGCATTCGAATTTGTAATAGCGTCTAATGCTGTTTGATGATTTGCTTCCTCAGTTTCATCAGCACTTTCTATTTCATTTTCGGGTGCTGTCACTGTGTCTGATGTTTCAATTGCATCATTTTCTATAGAATCACTAATTTCGATTCCAACTTTTCCGTCTGCCTCTTGCAGGTTATCATTCTTTTCTTCTAACATTTTAAATGTATAAGTATATTGATTTAAACATTGCGAAAGATAGTAAAGGTGTTTCTAAATACAAAATAAATCGTTTGTTTATCTGCTATTTTGCGGTGAAATTCTTATTTATTGGAGTGATTTAAGATTATGATACTTGTTTTTTCGCTTTATTTTTGAAGTAAATTTAAATTTCAAAACAATATCGTTTTAAGAAAAACAATTATAAAATAATATTTTAGTAAAGAAGTTCTTATTTTAATTAAAGCTTAAAATAGAATTAACATTCCGACTTCGATACCAAAATTATAAGACTTATGACTTCCAAAACCCATACTTGGATGAATATACGCCATATCGTTTGCTGTTATTTTTCTGCCAAATTCTAAAAAAGCATTGTTTGGGAATCCCTTGTTTGTAGCGTTATATCTAAACGCAGCATCTGCGGCAATCCAGTTTTTCCCCATTATAAACATGAAATAATTTTCAAATGAAGTCGTATTTATGTCGTCTCTATTGTCAGAACCTGCAAAACTAAGCTGGTTTTCTAAAGAAGAAATCCATAGTATTTTATCTTTCTTTAAATATTTTCCATAGAAAACTGCGGGAGCGAAAACCCATTTTCCGGATCCGCGAGCGGGATCAGTTGCAGAATTAGAAATGACCCTGGCGCGAAACGCAATTCCGCCATTTTGATGTTCTAAATAAGGAATATAACTAATTCCGGCACCAATATCACCAATTCCGGTTTTATTATCAGAACTTGAGTTGGTTGAAATTAAAGGAAGATCTAATCTTAAATTCCACGCTTTGTTGGCGATAGGATGTAAAAATCGAAGCTCGGTCGTATTAAATGACCCGGAATCTGTATCTAAATATTCATTAAATAATAAAATGGTTTTTAGATAATAATGATAGCGAGCCTCCGTATATACATTTTTGGCAGCTTCTTCAATATCCTGAGCTTTTGCGAAAAAAGTAATTAAAAAAAATAGCAGTAAAAAAAGGTAGAATTTTTTCATAACTACTTATAAATGAGCAGTCTAAAAGTACGAAAATTACCTTAATATTTTACCCTCTGCTGTTTTTTATTTATTCCATATTTTCCATGCTTTTTCAGCCTGAAAAATAAGCATATCATAACCGTTTTTAATTATTGCTCCTTTTTCTTTAGCATTTTTTAAAAATTGCGTTTCGGCAGGATTATAAATTAAATCGTAAGCGATGTGCTTATCTGTAAAAAACTCATACGGAAGATTAGGACAAGCTTCAATATTCGGACTTGTTCCTACTGGAGTACAGTTGATTATGATTTGAAAATTATCAAATGTAGTTGCATTTATCAAATCGTAATCAATAATATTTTCTTTTGCCTCTCTGGAAACAAAAGTATAAGGAATATTAAGTTCGTCAAGAGCAAAGGCAACACCTTTTGATGCGCCTCCTGTACCCAGAATAAGCGCTTTTTTATGATGTGGTTCTAATAAGGGCTTTAAAGACTTTTTAAAACCATAATAATCTGTATTGTAGCCTTTTAATTTTCCTTTTTTGGTGAATTTAATGGTGTTAACAGCCCCAATTAAGGCTGCTTTTTTTGATAATTTATCTAAAAACGGAATAACTTGTTCTTTGTACGGAATTGTTACATTTAAACCATTTAAATCAGGATTGTTTTTGATTAATCCGCTGAAATGATTGATTTCAGAAATATCAAAATTTTCATAGCTATTGCCTAAAAAAACTTCATCATTAAACTTTTCAGTAAAATATCCTTTTGAAAATGAGTAACTAATATTACGCCCTAATAAGCCAAAACGTCTTTTTAAAATATCAACCATTATTGTTTTCTATGTTTCTCAATATAATTTCTAACCATTTTTTTTGCCCAGACAACCGGAAATAAATCTTCAATTAAAATATAATTATCAAAGTTTAAACGTAACCCGTTGCTTAAATGGAATTTTGCTTTTGTGTTGTCCTGAATCATAAAGTACAATCCGGCTAAACGATATTCTATTTCGTTTTCTTCAGGAAAATATTCTGTAGCCTGCAATAAGGTTTGAATTGCACTTTCAA
Source organism: Flavobacterium sp. MEB061 (assembly GCF_000834715.1). NCBI lineage: Bacteria > Pseudomonadati > Bacteroidota > Flavobacteriia > Flavobacteriales > Flavobacteriaceae > Flavobacterium > Flavobacterium sp. MEB061. The sequence goes on from NZ_JXQR01000015.1 coordinate 225,395, forward strand.
ATTCTCCTAAAAATTGTAAAATATCAACCCAGAATAACCAGGTGTCTAATGCATAATCACCAAATTCTACCGCTTTTCTGTATCCAAATTCTGCTTCTTCAAAAAAGTTCATTTGTTTATTAATCGTTGCGTAACGTTTCCAATACAAACGATTTTGATTGTCGATAGCTAATGCCTTATTCACAAAAAATAATGCTTTTTGAAAGTTTTTCTGGCGAACATGAAAATCGGTAATAGCAATCCAGCCTTTATCCAAAAGCGGATCTTCATGAACAGTTTGATTGTAATATTGAAGCGCTTTTACAGAATTTCCAAGTTTTTCGTAACATTTACCAATTCTCAATAAAGCATACGAAGTCGCATCGTCCAATTCGATTGTGCGGTTGTAGCTTTCAATTGCTTCGTTGTATTTTTTAAGACGCTCGTAAGCTTTTGCTTTTTCCATAAAAGCCCCTAAAAACTCATCGTCAATAAGAGTTGCATAGTCAAAAGCACGAATGGCGTTTTCGTATTCTTTTACCCCATAATGCAAACGTCCAAGTTGATGCCAGGCGATTTCGCTATATGGATTTTTGTTGATATAGTCGTTAAGATAAAGAATAGCTTCCTGATTTTGATCTAAAAATTCAAAACAGTAAACTACATTATATAAGGCAGATTGATCTTCTAAATCTTCTTCAAGACATTTGATGAAACTGTCTTTTGCCATCTCAAGGTTATCCATGAAAAGATATTCCATTCCAATCAGGTTATACACGTCAGCGTAATCGTCAGTATATTGCAAGGCAATTTTAAGCAATTCTACAGCTTTTTCGTGTTGATCTCTTTTAGAACAGATATTGGCTTTCTGAATGTAAATTTCCTCGTTGTTTGGTTCGATTGCATACAACTCATTTAAAAGCTTTTCAGCGATCTCAAGTTTGTCGTCATACACCAGCATTTCTACTTGTACTAATTTTAAGCCTGTAGATTTTGGGTGTTGGTCTAATGCAAGTTTTAAGGCCTTTTTTGCTAAATTAGCCTTACCTATATCTAAATAATGAAGAATGATTTCTTCAAATTCTTCAGAATCAAAAAAGAGCACTTTGTTAGTTTTTAACATCGACTCAAATTTGGATAGGGATAGGTTATAATCTTCTTCTTCGTTGCTTAATTGCATACTTTGTTTTATTTGAAATTAGCCTGTTATAAATTTAGGCAACCATATTATTGTTGTGCGGAATAGAAATTAATTGTTTTGAACAATTTAATTAACAATATGGACAGAATTTACATTCTGTTTTTAATCATAATCTTCTGAAATGTAAAAGATTATTCGTTATTATTCTTCTTTTTAATGTAAAGCTTTAATTAAGCTTTTTGTTGTCTTTTAATGATTTGATCCATAACTTCTAAAATTATGGCGCAGCCTTCTTTTATTTCTTCTTCAGAAATGGTTAACGGAGGCGTTATTCGTATAGCGCAACCTTCAAATAGTAACCAGAATAAAATAAGACCTTTGTCCTGACAGCTTAAAATAACTTCATTGGTTATTTCGGCTGTTTCGGTCATTGCGGCAAGCATTAATCCTTTTCCTCTAACTTCCTTTATCAAAGGATGTACCAAAAGCGATCTGAACAGTTTTTCCTTCTCTAATGCTTCCTGCATTAAATTAGTTTCAGTTAATTCCTGCAAAGTAGCCAAACAAGCTGACGCAATGACAGGATGACCCCCAAAGGTGGTTATATGCCCTAATTTAGGATTTTCTGTCAAAAGGTCCATTTTTTCTGCTGAAGCTGTAAAAGCTCCTACAGGCATTCCGCCACCCATACCTTTACCCATAACGACAATATCCGGAACAACATCGTAATTTTGAAAACCAAATAGTTTTCCCGTTCTGCCGAAACCCGGCTGGATTTCATCGACAATCATCATGGCGCCAACTTCATCACAACGTTTACGGACTTTCTGTAAAAAGTTATCGTGAGGCTGAATAAACCCGGCACCGCCCTGAATTGTTTCAAGCAAAATTGCTGCGGTTCTGGTTGTTATTTTTTGTAAATCTTCTTCGTTGTTAAAGGTAATAAAATCAACGTCAGGAAGCAATGGTCGAAAGGCTTGTTTGCGTTCTTCAAATCCCATAACACTCATAGAACCCATTGTGTTGCCGTGATATGCATTATGACATGAAATAAGCTGACTACGACCTGTTGTTCTTTTGGCCAGTTTAAGCGCACCTTCAATCGCTTCTGTACCTGAATTTACCAAATATGTTTTATTTAAAGATTCCGGCAGGAGTGAAGCCAGCAACTTACAATACTGAACAGCTGGACTTTGTGAATATTCGCCGTAAACCATTACATGCGAATATTTGTCTAACTGATCTTTTATAGCCTGATTTACCCTCGGATGCTGATGCCCTAATGTACAGGCAGAAACGCCGGCAACAAAATCTAAATATTTTTTATCGTTAGTATCGTAAATATAAGAGCCAATGGCATGTGAAACTTCCATTCCTAACGGATAAGGAGAAGTTTGTGCCTGGTATTTTATAAAATCTGGGTTCATTTTTTTGAGGTTCTAAGTTGCTAAGCTACTAAGATTCTAAGTTTTTTAGTTTTGGATAGAAAACTGAAAACTGTGACTAAAAAACTACTTCTTAGCTTTGGCAGTTTTTGTCGTATCCGCTTTAGCTGTATTTGTTTTTACAGCAGGTTTCTTTTTACCGTAATCAAGTGTTTCTTTCCTGACTTTCATCGGGACATTTTCTTTTGCGTTTTCGTCTTTTCCTTCCTGAATTAATTTCTCATTCATTTCATTTTCTTCGGCTGTAAAAATATCATCTTTCGATTTTATCCTCTCATCTCCGCGCCAGACCAAACCTCTTAATTTACGGGCATTTTCGGGTAAATCAGCTTCGGGATAAATATCACCATCTACTTTATTGAAAAACGTAATGGTTTCAACCGCATTATTCTCTAAAATAAGATTGATTTTACTGCTTACATTTTTATTAATTCCGATGAGTTCATTCGCGTCATTTCTCATATAATAAATGACTTCGGTATTTTTGATGACGTCAACATCATGCAGTTTTCCTTCTTTGAATTTTCCAAATAAATTAAGTCCTTTTACTTGGTTAAAACCGGTACTGAGCGTGTCCCGCGAGACCAGAAATGTATTATTGAGAACTTTTAGTGAATCCAGTTTTTTGGTGTTATTATCACCAATTAAATGCATAATATCTCCGGTAATTTGATTTTCGCCATTCCATAAAATCGGATTTCCGATTAGTTTTGTCAAAGCCGTTTTAGAATTAGAATGAATCGAATCACATTTTCCGCTCATATCAGTTTTGTAAAAACGAACATTATTATAAGCTCTCAAAATGCGTTCGCCTTCTTTTCCTGTAACCATCAATTTAGTTCCGTGAATGTAAACAGAATCATTTTCAACCAGGTTGATCGCAACGGCTCTTTTTGTTACAAACATAGAGTCCTTTAGCTTGTATAATTCTGCATAATGGCCTTTTACAACTCCTTTATTAATAGAATCCGTGATTTTTACATTTCGTGTTGCCGAAGCAAATTCGGTATTTCGATTATAAAATAAACTATCGCCTTCTATGCGCCTGTCATCATATTTTATATAAGAGTTTCGAACAAAATGGGCTATGTTTTTCTTCGTATCGTAAAATCCTTTTTCGGTATAAATATAATTGGCTTTACTTGTAATCGTCGAGGGGCCAAGTAAATAACTATGGCCTGAATTGCTATAATAATCTAAATGATTTGATTTTATAACGTATTTTGGATTCGTAATTGTCACTTCGGTTAAAAACTGAAACTTCTTTTGAGCAACATAATAACGACCTGATTTACTTACCAAAGTATTATCTTTATTTACAATTGTTCCTTTTGAGTTATAAAAAACTTCCTGAACATTTCGGTCAAAATTAATGGTATCCGTTTGCAAAGTTGCATCCGGAGAACTCATAACGGCATCTCCTGTGGCGAAAGCTTTTTTAAAATTTCCGTTATATTCGGCGTATTTACTATTAAGAAATAAAGTATCTCCCTGTACCAATTGTACATTACCAAAGGCTTTTAGGTAGTTTTCTTTTTGAAAAAAATAAGCTTTATTGCAAGTTAGCACAACACCATCATGATTTACTTTTACATTTCCGGTTAGTAAAAGTGCATCTGGCATTAATTCCTGATTTACATCGGAATAATCAGCATTTTCGACAATAATTTTTTTAGGTGCCTGCGCAAAAATGCTTTGAACACTTAAAAACAGCAAACAATAAGATATGAAAAAGAGTAATTTCTTCAATTGATTAAATTTTTGTCAAATTTATGAAAAAGGTTACAACCTTTGAGGATATTAGGATTAATTTATATTTTTTATCAGGTTCAGAGGTTCATAGTGGCAAAGGTGCAAAGTAGTATCTTCTAACAGAATCAAATTTATAGACAATATATAGCGTAGAGACGCACAGCAGTGAGTCTAACCCAAAGAAGAGCAAGAAAAACCTTTGTCCCTTTGAACCTCTGCCACTTTGAACCTTCCTTAAGTTACCAACAAAACTTAAAACTATTTCGTTGTAGTTTGGTTTTATGATTATAAATTAAAATTAGTTTCTTTTGAATTTTAAAAATTAGTCTAAATTTAAAAAATGGTTTCTATTTTTTGAATGCGTCTTTTTATTCAAATTAGAAAGTTATAAAACGATTATGATAAATAAAAGAATTTTGGTTGCTGGAATGGCTGCAACAATGCTATTTTCGGCATGTAAAACAAACGATTTGAGAATGAATACAGCAAATGAAGAAAATACTACAAATAAGAAAATTGTAGTATATCAGGTTTTTACACGTTTATTTGGAAATAAAAATACAACCAACAAACCTTGGGGAACAATTGAAGAAAATGGAGTAGGAAAGTTTAATGATTTTACAGATAAAGCGCTTCATGAAATCAAAGATTTGGGCGTTACTTATATTTGGTATACCGGAGTTCCGCATCATGCTTTGGTTGGGGATTATACAGCTTACGGAATTTCAAATGACGATCCCGAAGTAGTAAAAGGCCGCGCCGGATCGCCATATGCGGTAAAAGATTATTATAATGTAAATCCTGATTTGGCCGTAAATCCGGCAAATAGATTGCAGGAATTTGAGGCTTTAATAGATCGAACACACAAAGCAGGTTTAAAAGTAATAATAGACATTGTTCCCAATCACATTGCCCGAAAATACGAAGGGAAAAAGAATCCCGAAGGAGTTAAAGATTTTGGTGCCGATGATAATATAAATGTAGAATATAGTCGCGATAATAATTTTTATTATATACCGAAAAATCATTTTGAAATCCCGGATGGAGATATTCCTTTAAACGGAGAAAAAAATCCAATGGTTGACGGTTTCTTTGATGAAAATCCTGCTAAATGGACAGGAAACGGATCTCGAAAGGTAAAACCGGATCAAAATGATTGGTACGAAACCGTGAAAGTAAATTACGGAATTCGTCCGGATGGCTCAAAAGATTTTCCTGAACTTCCTTCGGGGTTTGATCAAAAGTCATATCAGGAACATTTTGCTTTTTGGCAGGAAAAAGACGTTCCGGATTCCTGGAAAAAATTCAAATCTATCGCTTTGTATTGGACAGCAAAAGGAGTTGATGGATTTCGTTATGATATGGCCGAAATGGTCCCGTATGAATTTTGGAGTTATATGAATTCGGCTATCAAAATGAAGAATCCTGATGCTTTTTTATTGGCAGAAGTTTATAATCCCAATGAATATCGTAATTATATTCGTTTAGGGAAAATGGATTATTTGTATGATAAAGTAGAGACTTATGACAAACTAAAAGATATAATTAGAGGAAAATCGTCGCCGGATGGATTGTCGGATATTCAAAAAGGAATGTCGGATATTGAGCATCATATGTTGCATTTTTTGGATAATCATGATGAACAGCGTTTGGCAAGTCCCGAATTTGCAGGAACACTCGAAAGAGGAAAACCTTTAATGCTGGTTTCTACGACAATCAGCACATCACCAACAATGATTTATTTCGGTCAGGAAGTAGGAGAGGCCGGAAATGAAAATGCAGGTTTCGGTACGCGTTCCCGGACTTCAATTTTTGATTATATCGGAGTTCCAAATCATCAACGCTGGATGAATGAAGGAAAATTTGATGGAGGAAAACTTTCTGAATCAGAAAAAAACTTACGTGATTTTTACAAGCGATTATTGAATTTTTCGATTAACAGCTCTGCTTTAATGGGGAGTTTTCAGGAAATTCAATCTGTAAATCGCCAGAATAATGCGGGTTATGATGAATTGATTTATTCTTATGTTCGCTGGTCACAAAATCAAAAACTAATAATAGTTACAAATTTTTCATCTGAAAAAACAAGCGAATTTGATTTGAAGATTCCAGCAGATATTATTTTAAAATGGAGTTTAAAAGATGGAAAATATCAGCTAACAGATCAATTATATCAAAAGAGTTCTATTCAGTTAGAAGTAACAAATGGAGAAGGAATTGCAAGAGTTAAAATTAGTCCTTCAGAATCATTTATTTATGAGTTAAAATAGATTTTTCAGTTCGGGCGTGCGGAGTCGAGAACTTTTAATGCATAAAAAAAAGCTGATACTTAAATTTGTATCAGCTTTTTTCTTTTATACTTTTCGAACCTTTTTTAAGGCTTCTATGTAGTTTTCGTTTACTTTTTCCCAATTGATATGTTTGTAAAAAGCATCAATATAACTTCCTTTTCTATTTTGATAGTCAAGATAGTAAGCATGTTCCCATAAGTCAATCCCTAAAATTGGAGTTCCCGGAACCAAAGCATTTCGCATCAACGGATTGTCTTGATTTTCGGTAGTAGTTACCTGAAGTTTGCCTAGTTTATCAACTACCAGCCAAACCCAGCCAGAACCAAATTGTTTTGTAGCCTGACCTTTAAACTGATTAGTAAGATTATTAAAAGAACCAAATTCCTTATTAATAGATCCTGCTAAAGTATCTTGTGGCGTTTGTTCCTTAGGTGTTAAAAGATTAAAGTACATCGTGTGGTTGTAATACCCACCTGCATTTTGACGAAGCTTAGCATTATTAAGATCTAACTTTTTTAAAATATCCTCAATTGGCATATTTTCAAACTCCGTAGACACAATCTCTTTATTCAGATTATTTGTGTACGATACATAATGTTTCGAATAATGCGTTTCTAAAGTAAGAGAACGAATTTCGGGAGCCAGTGCATCGTAAGAAAAAGGTAATTTGAGCAGTCCAAAAGAACCAGGCTCTGCTTTTACTTCGTCTGGAGAACCAATTGTTATTTTTTCCTCCTTTGTTGGCAAAGGTACTTCAACAACTTCAGTTAGCTTATTATTGTCGTTACAAGAAAATAATATTAAAAATGAAGCCGAAATTGTCAAACAGGTGATGATTTTCTTCATGATAGAAATTATTTTGATGTTAGAGAATTAATTATTGCAATATAATTTTCTTTTGCTTCATCAATCGAAATATGACTAATTTGCATCCATGCATTTGTTTTGAACGCATCGCGCAAATCAAAATTTTCAGATTGATTATATACTGCGGTTCCAAAAGTTGCCTGTTTGTAATACGCATAAAGCCTTAGCTGCACATCTTGCGGCAGCGAGGCCTGAGTCATTTTTAAAGCAGTTTCTACAGCCTCTAAAAAGCGAGTATCTAAATCTTTTTGAGTCATTTATGCTTTTGTAGCGATAATAGTTTTGCCTCCAATTGCTTTTTGGTTCAACTCTACATTAATTTCTGTACCTAAAGGTAAAAATAAATCTACTCTAGAACCAAATTTAATAAATCCGGCATCAGTACCCTGAACAACCTGCATTCCTTCCTGAGCGTAGTTTACAATTCTACGCGCCAAAGCACCTGCAATTTGTCTGTATAATATTTGTCCAAAAGTTTCATTTTCAATTACAACCGTTGTTCTTTCATTTTCTTCGCTTGCTTTTGGATGCCATGCTACTAAAAATTTTCCCGGATGGTATTTGCTAAATTTAATAATACCGTCCATAGCATAACGCGTAACGTGCACATTTATAGGCGACATAAAGATAGAAACCTGTAAACGTTTGTCTTTAAAAAATTCTCCTTCGTAAACTTCTTCAATTACCACAACTTTCCCGTCTACCGGAGCAAGAATGTGATCGCTGTTTCTGATTGCGATTCTTTTAGGATTTCTAAAAAATTGCAAAATGATAATCAAAACTACAACGCCGGCAATTTGTACCAGCATTCTTAGCCAGGTAATATCAATGAATTTGTCAGCAATTAAAAGCACAGCAACTGCAAAAACAGTACCTAATAAAATGGATGGGCCTCCCTCTTTATGAAACATAATATAAAATTTGGTAAAATAAATATATAACTGGTGCTACAAATATAACACTATCTAATCGATCTAAAACACCTCCGTGTCCCGGCATTATCGAACCGCTGTCTTTTACGCCTGCAATTCTCTTAAATTTTGATTCAATCAAATCTCCTATAGTTCCAAAAACACTAACAATGAGGGCAATTATCATCCAAATTAAAATAGATTTATTGCTAAACTCAGGAGTAGGCTGAATATAAAATTTAGAAATTAAAAAACCTGCAAAAGCTGCAAAAACAACTCCTCCAAAGAAACCTTCAATGGTTTTTTTAGGAGAAATACGTTCGAATAATTTATGTTTTCCAATAGACTTACCAACCAAATAAGCAAAAGTGTCATTGGTCCAGATTAAGATAAATAAGCCAATTATGATTTTTGGATTATAAGCTGCAATTCCAAAAGAAATTTTGACTATAAAAAGAAATGGTAACATGATGTATCCAACTAAATAAATGTATTTTGATACTTTATTTATGACCTGAGTGTCATCAAACAGAAACACGATACATTTTATGGAAATAATTAATGTAATAATGAGTAATACAGTGAATAATTTATCTGTATTAACGGTAAGAAGGGTGCTTTCTTTTAAAATTTTACTGATGTAACCTTCAGTTTCAGTTCTATAAAAACTGATTAAAGATACAATGGAATAAAAAAGCGAAACAAATAGTATAGCAAAATACTTGTTGATTTTTACTAAATTACAAAATTCATAAGTTGCTATGATCAGAAATATACCAAAAAGAATGATAAAGCTCTCTGTAGAAAACAGAATTGAAGTTAAAAGTAAAGCGATATAAACAGCACCAGAAATGGTTCTCTTGAGTGTTTCATTCATCTTAAAGGTCCTCTAAAAGCAATAAATACAAATTTTTGGCAACACTTCCGTATTGTGTAAAATCTTCTTCTTTTGCTTTTTCGAAATATTTTATGGTGGTGATATTGGTAGGATAGTCTCTTTCGTATTTGCGTTTAATAGCGCTTAGTCCATCGCTTTTCATTGGCAGCATCTGGCTAGTTGTGGCTACAATTACAATGTTTGGAGGTAGTTCGTTTGGTTTATTTTGTTTGATTTGTTTTGATGAAAATAAAATTGATCCTTCGTCAGCAATTAAATTTTCGCAGGTTGCAAATAAAAATTTTGGATTTGAAGGAGAAAGATATGATAATTTATTTTCTTCTAATAAGCTAAATAAGGCAGGTTCATAACATAAAACTTCTTTTTCAAACCAATCATTTTCTTCAAGGATATTTTCAAACTGTTCAGCTACTTCCTGTTTGTTTTCACAATACAAAAATTTACCGCCATTTTTCTTGAAATTAAAAATGAATCTTTCATCTATAGACAAATGACTATCCTGAACTGGAGAGCCTGCATATTCACTTTCGTTTTCTTCATCAGAAGCGGCGTCGCTGGAACCAAATATTTTTTTGAAAAAATTCATTTTTATATGAAATACTTTACATGTTAATTGAAAACGTTCAAAGATAAAAAAATCTTAATTCAAAAGGCTATTTTGAATTAAGATTTTAATAAATAATGTATATTTCCTGAATAATTTACGAAACTACTTCTTCCAAGTTTTTGTCAAAAGTACGTTTTCCGAAAATCGTTTCTAAGTCATCTTTAAAGATAACTTCTTTTTCTATTAAGATGTCAGCCAATTGATTTAACTTGTCTTTGTTTTCCTGTAAAATTTGAATTGCTCTTTGGTATTGACCTTCAATTAATTCTGAAATTTCTTTGTCAATAACTTTCGCAGTTTCATCAGAATATGGTTTAGAAAAATTATATTCACTTTGTCCGCTTGAATCATAATAAGTAACATTTCCGATTTTATCATTCAAACCATAAATTGTTACCATTGCACGAGCCTGACGCGTTACTTTTTCTAAATCACTTAATGCTCCCGTAGAAATTCTGTCAAAAGTTACCTTTTCAGCAGCTCTTCCACCCATAGTAGCACACATTTCGTCCAACATTTGATCTGTTCTCACGATTTGTCTCTCTTCAGGTAAGTACCATGCAGCTCCTAAACTTTGTCCACGAGGTACAATAGTTACTTTAATAAGCGGTGCAGCATGCTCTAACATCCAGCTTACAGTTGCGTGACCAGCTTCATGAATTGCGATTGCTCTTTTCTCTTCTGGGGTAATAATTTTGTTTTTCTTTTCAAGACCTCCAATGATTCTGTCAACAGCATCTAGAAAATCTTGTCTATCTACTGCAGCTTTGTTGTTACGGGCAGCAATCAAGGCAGCTTCGTTACAAACATTTGCAATATCAGCACCAGAGAATCCCGGAGTTTGTTTCGCTAAGAAATCTAAATCAAGACCTTCAACTTTTTTGATAGGAGCTAAGTGCACTTTAAAGATTTCAGCTCTTTCGCGAATGTCCGGTAAGTCAACAAAAATTTGTCTGTCAAAACGACCGGCACGCATTAAAGCTTTATCAAGAACATCAGCTCTGTTTGTCGCAGCCAAAACAATTACGTTTGAGTTTGTACCAAAACCATCCATTTCTGTTAATAACTGGTTCAAAGTATTTTCTCTCTCGTCGTTTCCGCCAGACATATTACTTTTTCCTCTTGCTCTACCAACAGCATCAATCTCGTCGATGAAAATAATAGCAGGAGATTTTTCTTTAGCTTGTTTAAACAAATCACGAACACGTGAAGCACCAACACCTACGAACATTTCAACAAAATCAGAACCTGATAATGAGAAGAATGGAACCTGAGCTTCACCGGCAACCGCTTTTGCAAGTAAGGTTTTACCAGTTCCCGGAGGTCCTACAAGTAAGGCCCCTTTCGGAATTTTACCTCCAAGATTTGTATATTTTTCAGGGTTTTTAAGGAATTCTACAATCTCTTGTATTTCCTCTTTTGCACCTTCTAAACCAGCTACATCTTTAAATGTAGTTTTGATATCAGTTTTTTCGTCAAACAGTTTCGCTTTTGATTTTCCAATATTGAAAATTTGTCCGCCACCGCCACCAGCGCCGCCTGACATTTTACGCATAATGAAAATCCATACACCAATAATGATGATGATAGGAAGTAAGCTGATTAAAATATCGCTCCAGTTATTTTTTTGAAGGAAATTAAAATCTTTCAGTTTGCCTTCGCCAACCGCTTTTTCTAATTTAGTTTGAAAAATTTGGTCGTTACCAATTTCTAAAGTATAATGCGGACCTTTATTGGGTCTGTCAAAAATATCTTTAGCTACTTTTTTATTGGCAGCGTCTTTAAGAGCTGCAGCATTTAAGTATACTTCAGCTTCAGCTTTATTATAAACGATCACTTTTTCAATTTGTCCTTTTTCTAATAATACATTGAATTTAGAAGAAGTTAATTGAGCAGGTTCGCTTAAGTTAGATCCACCGGTTGCAAAACTTATAAATAAAAAAACTAGAAGTATTGCAGTATATATTAACCAGGGACTTATTTTAAATTTATTCGGATTTGGATTATTATCTTTAGCCATTAGAAGAAATTTTCTTTAGTATTTGTTTTCGATTGTAGTTATTTTGGCGTCACCCCAAAGGCTTTCGATATTGTAATATTCACGAATGTGTTTCTGGAAAACATGTACGACGATGTGCACATAATCCATAAGAACCCATTCCGCGTTATCGGTTCCTTCTACGTGCCACGGTTTATCTTTTAAGTCTTTTGATACTGTTTTTTGAATTGAATTCACAATGGCGTTAACCTGAGTGTTAGAGTTACCGTTGCAGATAACAAAATAGTCACAAACAGCCGTGTCTATCTCTCTTAAGTCAAGAATATCGATATCATTTCCCTTTACTTCTTCAATTCCTTTGATTATGTTCGCCAATAGAACATCATTATTAATAGTCTTTTTCGCCATGAATTATTTTATATGATTTTGTAAAGTTACCAATTTTTGTGATTAATTTTGAACCTTAACAAAATATTAAATTAAGTATAAATAAATTATTTTAATGAAACTAATCAAACTCGATGCCATAGATTCTACAAACGATTTCTTAAAAGCTTTAGCAAGTCAGGACGAGCTTGATAATTTTACCGTCGTAACGGCTGAAAATCAGACAAAAGGCAAGGGGCAGATGGGTTCGAAATGGCAGTCTGAATCAGGTAAAAACTTAATTATGAGTGCCTTGGTAAAGGATTTTCTATATAATAATGAACAGGTTTTTAATCTGAGCATTGTAGTTTCATTAGCCGTAATCGAAACTTTAAAATCTTTTGATATTCCTAATTTATGTATAAAATGGCCTAACGACATAATGTCATACAATAAAAAAATTGGTGGCATACTTATTGAAAATACCCTCAAAAGTGATGGCAGAATCGTGTCAGTAGTTGGATTAGGCTTAAATGTAAATCAAACCAACTTCACCGAATTGCCACATGCGTCTTCATTGGCAGTAATTACAGGAAACACATTTGATAAAGATATTCTTCCCGCTTTAATCATCGAGAAAATACAGGAGAAAATAGGATTATGGGAAACCAATTCAACCGATTTTTGGAAACAATATTTCAATACTTTATTTAAAAAAGGAATTCCAATGCCGTTTAAAAATGGAGCCGGGCAAAACTTCATGGGAATTATTCAGGGCGTTTCTTCCATCGGAAAAATTCAAATTTTATTAGAAGATGATTCTGTTTCAGAATTCGATATAAAGGAAGTTCAAATGCTTTATTGAGGAAGTTTTGCCACGAAGGGGCTAAGACGCAAAGTTTTTTAAAGAATTTCGAAAAGAAGCCAAGAAATTAAACTTTGTGTCTTAGCGCCTTTGTAGCATAAAAAAAAGCCCAATCTTTTAAGATCAGGCTTTCTAAAAATTTATAATTTACAATTCACAATTATAATTTGGTCATATTGTTTGCCAAAGTTTCAATGAATTTGCTAATTGGTCCTTTAATCATCATGGCCATCATTGGGTTAAATTCTCCTTCAAATTGCAATTGAACAGCGCTTGAAGCATCAGAAACACTTTCGATATTCGAAACCAAAGTAAACGGAAGTTTATCACTTGCAGCACCCAAAACAATTTTGTTTGGCGCTACTTTTTCCTTCATTTTTAGTTTTATTTCCGGCATACCTTTCAGTCCAAAAATAAAAGCATCTTCGCCAATTACTTCAAATTTAGCAATATTATCCGGCATTAATTTTTCGAAATTCTTTACATCAGTCAATAAATCAAATAAATCCTGAGCTGATTTCTGAACAGTAACCTTTGGACTTTCTAAGTTCATATTTTATTTTTTTATTTTTTGTTAAATCAAAAGTAAATCTAAAATCTACAATTTGAAATCTAAAATTATTTAACCGCAAAGAGCGCAAGGTTCTTTTTTGATTTTGATTGTAAATCTTTATGAATAAAAGTTCGCAAAGCTAAAATTAAAATAAATTCCAATTTTTTAAATTCCAAAATCTTGCATCTTGCTTCTCTTATCTAAAATCTAAAATTATTCCTCCTCCTGCATCCACGTCGATGGTTCTTCGCTCCATTCCTGTAAAGTCGACTGTTGATCTTCGGTAATGTATTGTTTTTGAACCGCTAAGTCTAATAAATTTTCGTAATTGCTCAACGTAAACAAATCGATATTTGCGTTTTTGAAGTTCTCTTCGGCAACACCAAAACCGTAGGTAAAAATTGCCGCCATACCTTTAATGTTAGCGCCTTCGTTGCGTAAGGCTTCTACAGCCATTAAACTGCTGTTTCCGGTACTAATTAAATCTTCAACGACAACCACGTTCTGGCCTTTTTGCAAAAATCCTTCAACCTGATTTTGTCTTCCGTGTTTTTTCGCTTCCGGGCGCACATATACGAACGGCAATCCAAGGCTTTCAGCAACAAGTATTCCAATTCCAATAGCTCCGGTGGCAACCCCGGCAATTACATCTGGTTTCCCAAATTGTTTCTCAATATTCTTCGCAAACTCGTCGCGAACGTAATTTCTTATAGCCGGAAATGAAAGAATTAACCTATTATCACAATAAATAGGAGATTTCCATCCAGAAGCCCATGTAAAAGGATTTTCTGGATTCAATTTAATTGCATTTATTTGCAAAAGTAATTCGGCTGTTTTTTCGGCAGTATCTTTATTAAAAATCATAGTACAAATGTATAAAGTTTTTGTGAACGACAAACCACTTTTTTTGACAAATGAAATCTCAAAAGAGACCGATTTTCAATTGTTCTTGTTAGAGAGTATTGATATTGAGCATCTTATAGTGAAAATGTTTCAAAATAAAATTCAAAAGGCTTATTTGTATTATCCTGACGAAAAGGAAATCATGAAGACCTTAAAAGCTAAAATTCCCGTAAATAAAGCCGGCGGAGGATTAGTTTACAACAAAAAAGGTGAAGTTTTATTCATTTTCAGAAACGGAAAATGGGATTTACCAAAAGGCGGAATTGAAAAAGGGGAAGAAATTGAAGACACCGCCATGCGTGAAGTCGAAGAAGAAACAGGCGTAGGTGAGCTCCGAATCACAAATAAACTCGAAAAAACCTATCATGTTTTCAAACGCAACGGAAAATACAAACTCAAAATCACACATTGGTTCGAAATGCAATCTGATTTTGAAGGAACTCCCGTTGGTCAGGAAAACGAAGGCATCGAAAAAGTAGCTTGGCTAAACCCGGAACAAATCAAAGATGCCCTAAAAAACTCTTACGAAAACATCAAATTACTTTTTGAAGAAGAAAATCAATTACAATAACAATTAAAATATCAAAAATCAATGTCAATTGCAATGTGAAAATTGACATTGAATTTTGAAATTTAATTTTGACATTGATGTGGGCATGCCACCAATTAAAAAAAGGCCTAATCAACTTTGCGTTCATTAGGCCTTTTCTTAATTGCTGTCGGGCTATCCGCGCTACTTCGGTAGCTTGCTTCTATCCCTCATGCGAAAGCTACACTTTAAGAATAATCTTTATTTCAAGTTTTTGACGAGCTCTCCCAAATGTTCATTTTGCTGATTGCTGTGCGAAGTCTCCCGACTTCGTACCCGCTCCAATAATCTACAAAGAGAACTACGATAGCGCGGATTTGCAATCCGTACCCGCAAAGTAAGGCATAAACTTTATTTATTTTTTATATTTTCTTTCGTTGCGGGCTTTCAGAAGTGTTAGTTTATTATCGATTCTGTTAAATCTATTCTATTTGTAAAATGGCTAATATCTAAATTTCCAGAATTTCTTGAGTTATCAATATTTTCAAAAACACTTAGAAATTCATCATCAGCAGATTTATTTATTATTGAATGAACTAGTAATTTATTTTTGTTTAATGTAGCATCACGCTCGAATATTTTATTTCTTCTATAATCTTGATGAATATAATTAGTGTAAAATAATACTAGATATGCTTCAAGCCACATTAGTAATCTTTGTGTATCTTCATTTATTTTATTTTTTATTATTTTATAAAATTCTTCTTGTAGTTCGGGAATCGATAAGGTTTTAGATTTAATTTTATTGTAATAATTCTCATTAATTACTTTAGTGTATATGAGAAAAAGAAAAATTTCTGGAACCAAATACATGTTATCGCCAAATGACCTCATTGCCAAACGAGAATGAGAAAATATTTTTTCTTGTTGGCGAAGTGTGATGGAGTTATTTGAAAATAAAATATTAGAAATTTCTAAAAAAGATCTTTTATCGGAGGCTAATTCTCTATATTGTTTTCTTGAGTTTTTTTCTAAAAAATCATCAAATCCAAAATACGAATATAAGTATTTATGAAAAACATTATTTTCTGGTTCTGGAATAGAATATTCGATGTCTATAAAGCGTCTTAAGTATTCGTTTGAATCAATCTTATCACTTCCATAAACGCCACAAATTGCGTTTCCAAGTTGTTCTTTATCAATGGATAGTACAAATATTATATCAGGAATAGAAAAGAAATGTTTTATTTGTTCTAAAATTGAAACTGCATAATTTGGTCTACATCGATCTAATTCATCAATGATAAATATTAATGGTTTTCCATCATTGTTATTAGCAATGAAATGCGATAAACCTGTTCTAAATTCTTTAATACCTTTCTTTTTGGCAGAATATTCATTGACATCATTTTCAAATAAATCAGAGGCACCTTTTGAGAGATCTACGATAGCATCTTTTATTTCCTTGGTATCAATATATCTATCGACAATAGATTGGGCAACAATCGGAACTAAATGTTTGGATAAGATTGATGCTTTTTTTAAAATACTTTTAAATTCAGGGTCTGCTGATTTTTTAGTTAATATTTTTAATTCACCCATAATTGCTACAAGTGGATTGTTTTCAAAATCATTTTCCCACGCATTGAAATAAACAGTTTTATATCCATTATTTATTAAGTCTTGCTTCCACATTTTTATAAATGTAGTTTTTCCAGTACCCCATTTATTATTTATGGCAAGAACAAAGCCTTCAGAATATGAATTAATAAGACCAGTTAAAACTTGTGAATATTTTTTTCGATCCAACTTACAATTTTCAAAAGGATTTTCAGGATCAATCGTTATTTCTGAATGTTTAATATTCATGTTTTAGTTGTTTAATTTTAAATAAAGATAAAGACTATTGGTAAGGTAATATTACGGAAATCCATAATCAATTAAATTTTATTAGACTTAAGCCTAAATTTTGACAAAGTTCTATATGTAAAGCTTCTAGGGCATAATGTTTACGAAAAGCATTCAAAATAAATAAAAAAACTTAGAGAACTTTTCGGTAAAAAAAACAGCTCTATAAAGTGTTCGTTTTAAAATTTGCTGATTGCTGTGCGAAGTCTCCCGACTTTGTAACCGCTCCAATAATCTACAAAGAGAATCAAAAAAAGAAAGGAATATAGAAATGGATACGAAGTCGGGAGACTTCGCACAGCGATTACTTAGACTTCTAAGTACTGACGAATTATATTATAGCTTATTCAAATCACTAATATTGATCCATCCTTTTGTTGTTTTTTTTCCGAAATAAGTACAAAATACTTTGTCGGTTTCTATTTTCTCAATACAAACAACATCTCCTTTTACTAAATATATTTTTGTTTTATTAGTGTTTGACTGATCTTTATAAAAGAAAGATTTTGGTTTATCGATATATCTAATTTGTTTCCAATTTGTTTTTTTATCTAAAGTGAATTCCTCAGGTTTATCGGCAAAATGCTGCACATTCCAGCAACCTCCATGTTCCTCGGGAAGTTTGATTTTTATGGTTTTATTGTTTATTATTTCAATGGTACCAGAAATAATATCGTCTTTCTTATCTTCCGGATAATACGTTTTAATCGAGAATTTCTTTCCCGATACTTTTCCTTCAATATAAAAAATACAGGAAAACTTAGGGTTTTGGGTTTGTTCATCCAAACCCGTATAACTTTCAAAATAACCAGTCAGAATATTCGAAGATGCCTCATACGAAAGTTTCATTCCTGAATCATATTCGCCCGAAATTAATTTTTGTGCAATTGCTAAATTTGCAAAAAGTAAAATCAAAGAAGTTAATACAAGTTTCTTCATAATCTGGTGATTTTTATGGTTTAAGTTTAAAGATTATTCGTTTAAACTTTTTAAATGTTTGATATAATTGTCCAATAAACTCTGAATTTGTTGTGCTGCAACCGGATTGGCCGAATGTACATTAAATTTTAAATGCTGTAAATCAATTCCAGATTCATAAACCAGCCATTTTGCGGCCGCATAGCCATCTTCGGCAATAATATCGTTTTCATCTAAACCTAAATCATTATCAAAACTAATTAATTCCGGAAGTCCATTTTCAATGATTACTTTTTTAAAATCATGAAAATTCCGTACTATTACAAAATCATCGTCTGTCAGGTTTTTGTAAACCATTTTGACATCTCTTATGTCGTCGAGAAAAAGTTTGTATGACATTTATATTGCAGGTTTTATTATTTTAATATCCATTTAATTTTGTCAAAAGATTATTCTCATTAAAGACAGCGGTTATTTTATTACCATTTTTTTCTGATGTCAATTCGTTTCTGTTTTCAGTTATTAAATAACCTTTAGCAACTAAATAATTAGCAAATGCTGTTTTATGGTTTACTATATCGAAAGATGATATAAATTCAGGGAAAACAGTCAAAATTCGGGCTAGTTCTTCACTTTCAGACTTATCAATCCTCTCAGAATCAATAGTCAAAACCATAGTTCCTTGTCCGTAATTAGCAAGATAATAACAACTTGAATTAAATAATTCAGAAGCAATCATGCCAATTAAATGCAAATCATTTTCAACAGCATCAAACTGGGGAATTTTTAATAAATCGATATTATTTTCTTCGCCATATTTTTTTAATGAAAGCGCTTTTTCCATTATAGCTTCAGAATAACCGCCAGCCTTATTTTCCCAAATCCAAAGCCAGGTTTCAGATGAATGCGAAAAAGAACCCAAAACGTTAATTGAAAAAGTCAGATCTCCAAAATATATTTCCTGTTTTTGCATGTCCACATTCCAGGAATTCTCTCCAATTACACTAAAAAGATTTCGTTGTTTATCTAATGCTATGGCGCCAAATTTTTCAAGGAAATCATTTTCATCTGTAAAAAGTTTTATGTTCTCAATTTCGTTATTGTCTTTAGAATCAACTTGTGTTTTTTTTGTATTGAATAAATTCTTGAATAATCCCATAATTAATTTAGTGTTTGATTGAGTTTTTTGTCTGACTTGGTTGTTATTAGGCTTTTATAAATATTTTGAATTAAAGGCAAATTAAGAATTTAATCTTTGTCAAAGTTCAAAACTTTGACAAAGATTTACGAAAAGCTAAACACAAAGCTTTGCGAACTTTGCCTTTGCCCAGCACAAACTAAGAAAAAAAATCTTAGCGCACTTTGCGGTAAAAAACACACCGTTTAAAAACCTACAAAACACGATAAACAGGATATTGCATATGCGCCTTTTCATAATGAACAGAATGCTTATAAATCCAGTCCAACTGTGCTTCGGAGTTTTTAGCAAATTCAGCATCAGTTTGTTTTTTAGATTCTAATTCAGTTTGTAGAGCTGGATTTTCTTTTAAAAGTTTCGCTGCCGTATCTTCAAAAATATATTCAGAATAATGTTCTTTTTGCTGTAAAATAGGATCGAAGAAATTCCAATTAAAAAAAGAATCAACACCTTCGGGTTCAAAAGCTTCCACTAAATATTTTACGCCTTTTTGATTTGTTGGAACTAGATAATCGCCTTTGGTAAAAGCCATTTTTACTGTTTTAGAAGTAACCTTTGTATTTCTATGAATATAATGTCCTTCGTAAGCATTTGTAGCTGTTTTAAAATCAGCAATTCTATAACTTTCAACCTCTATAATCGTATCGTTTTTAAGTTGTTTAAACGAGATATTATTGTTCTTCAAAAGGTCAATAATATTCCAATAACCTCTCGGAATGATATAAGCAGAAGGTATAACAACATCTTTTACCGATTTGAATTCTTTGATATACGGAACATCTTTTTTATACGGTTTGTTTCGGTCGTAATACAAACGATTTCCGGTTGTGGCATCGCTTTTTTTGTAGCCCGCTTCATATCCTAAAAACGAAAAAGTAGTTGCTTTTGTGCTGTCGAGTTCCCATTGCAAAGTGTATGACTTTTTGGGTTGATATTGTTCGAGATTTTTCACTCGAAGCTCTTTTATCTTTTGATAATTGGCATCGGTAAAATCCATTGTAGATTTCATGTATTCGTACGTCATTTTTACACGTTCGGCATATTTTTTCAGCATATGCGTTTCCACCACAAAACCAATCGTATTAAACAGCGAAGTATAACCCGTTGTATAACGCGGACTATCCACAAACTGACCGAAACCTTTGTCTGGTGTATCTTTAAAAGAATCTACATAAGGAGTTGTTTCGATTTTCTTTTGCTGTAAATCTTTTACCAAAGCCGGCATCATTTCATTATTCATAAAATCGCCCAAAACGGTTCCTAACTTATTGTGCTGTGTCATAATATAGGTTAGTTTATATTGATAATCAGAACCATTACTTACGTGATTATCGATAAAAACATCGGCATTTATTTTCTGGAAAATCTCGACAAAACTTTTTGTGTTTCGGGTATCAGATTTCATCAAATCACGATTCAAATCATAGTTTCTGGCATTTCCCCTAAAACCATAAATTTCAGGTCCGTCCTGATTGGCTCTTGTAGTTGAATTTCTGTTTAAAGCACCGCCAATATTATAAACAGGGATACAAACCAGAACCGTATTTTTTGGAGCTTTCATTTTTCCCGTTGCTAAATCTCTGTAAAATTGCATTGTTGCGTCGATTCCGTCAGGTTCTCCGGCGTGAATTCCGTTATTGATAAAAAGAACCGCTTTGTTTTTCTGGATTTTTTCAAAATCAAATTCTTTTTCAGGATTATAAACCACCATATGCAAAGGCTCGCCGGAATCGGTTAATCCCATTTCTTTCATTTGAATCGTTGGAAAATCATTAGCCAAAAGTTTGAAATAGGCTATAGTTTCGGGATAAGAAGCGGATTGATTTCCGTTTCCTTTCTCAAAAAAAGTCTCGTATTTTTTATTGTTTTGCGCGAAAGTTATTATGGTGAAAAGTGAAATGAGAAAGGTAAAAAGTTTCATGGTTTTGGGTTTAATAGAAAAGTCAAATATAAAGTTTTATTTGTTTCAGGTTGAAATAGGAGTAGAGTAACTGTGACATTTTTACCGCAAAGGCGCAAAGTTTTTTAATTAGCAAGTTTTATAAAAAACGCATCCCGAAGCCTCGGGACGCAAAGCTGTATGAATATAACTTTGCAAACTTTACGTAAATCTTTGCGCTATTTGCGGTAAAAAAAAACTTGAAACAAAGAAAACCTGAAACTTGAAACCTTTTAATTACTTTTGCAAAATGAATAAAAATCACCATTCCAATAATATACTTTCGAATTTAGGCATTGAAAGCCTGAACGAAATGCAAGAAGTTGCTCAGGACGCAATTTTGAACGATAATAATGTTTTACTGCTTTCACCAACAGGATCAGGAAAAACATTGGCTTTTTTGCTTCCGGTTTTAGAATTATTACAGCCCGAAATTCTTTCGGTTCAGTGTTTAATTTTAGTGCCTTCACGCGAATTAGGTTTGCAAATCGAGCAGGTTTGGAAAAAAATGGGAACGCAATACAAAGTAAATATCTGCTACGGCGGACATTCAATTGATACAGAAATCAAAAATTTAAGCAATCCACCTGCGGTTTTAATTGGAACTCCAGGCAGAATTGCAGATCATATTGACAGAGATACTTTTAGAACAGATAAAATTCAGACTTTAATTTTAGATGAATTTGATAAATCATTGCAATTGGGTTTTCATGAGCAAATGTCTTATATTATTGGTAAATTAACAAAACTGAACAAACGTGTTTTGGTTTCGGCAACTTCAGATATTGAGATTCCGAGATATACGAGAGTTATAAATCCAACAGTTTTAGATTTTATTCCTGAGGAAGAAGAAAAAGCGAATCTTTCGATGAAAATGGTGGTTTCGCCAGCCAAAGATAAATTAGGAAGTTTATTCAATTTACTTTGTTCGCTGAAATCAGAATCGGCTATTATATTTTGCAACCATCGCGACGCCGCAGAACGTATTAGTGATACCTTAAACGAAAAAGGAATTTATTCTACTTATTATCACGGCGGAATGGATCAGGAAGAACGGGAACGTGCTTTGATTCAGTTTAGAAATGGAAGTATGAGTTACTTAATTACAACAGATTTAGCGGCACGTGGACTGGATATTCCGGAAATGAAACACGTAATTCATTATCATTTGCCTTTAAAAGAAGATGAATTTACACATCGTAACGGCCGTACAGCACGTATGCAGGCTTCTGGAACGGCGTATATCATTATTCACGAAAGTGAAAAACAATTAGACTATATTGATTACGGAATGGATGTTTTGAATGTAGAAAATGCAACTACTTTACCAAAACCACCAGAATATCAAACTATATATATTAGTGGAGGAAAGAAAACAAAACTGAATAAAATTGATATTGTTGGTTTCTTTTCTCAAAAAGGAAAACTGGAAAAAGGCGATTTGGGTTTGATCGAAGTCAAAGATTTTATTTCGTTTGCAGCTGTAAAATACAATAAAGTAAAAGACTTGCTTAAAAACGTAAAAGACGAGAAAATGAAAGGAAAAAAGTTCAAAATTGAAGTTGCCCGCAAAGTCGTGAAGAAAGAAGAAGAGCGTTAAATTTTAAAAACAATCAGATTTTTTAATTAAAGGCACACGCTTTAGAGTTGAAATTTTGCGTATAATTTATTGATAATTAAAAAGTTGCAATATTTTTGTCTTAGGTTGAAATAAATTTAAACAAAAATCACAATTTAATGTTAATAAAAGAGTGTTTTTAGAAGTAATTTTTCATAATTTCGGCGTTTATTATAGTAGTACAAATTAACCCCAAATTCCGTTATGAAAAAGATTATTACCCTTGCCACTTTGTTCTTTAGTGTTGTTTCGTTTGCACAGATTAAGGTTCTTGAGACTGTTCCTGTTGAAAAATTAGGAAAAGTAAATAACAACTATATTCAAAAAATTGGAGATGAATATACTGTTTATTACACAAGTATTCAAAACGATGACGATTCTTCACCAATGAGAAAGTTTTCATTTAAAAATGTAAACAACGATTACAATAGCCTTTATAGTATTATCATGGGAGGCTTTACTGCAAGCCCTTTGTATGATATTAAATTAGAATTACCTAATAACTATATCTGGTTGCACTACACAGGAAGTGTTCTTCCTGAGAAAGCTACAGTTCAGTTTATGGTTTCAAGCAAAGAAGCTACTTCTGCAACAAGCAGTGTTTCTGAGCCATTCGTAAAAGATCAGATCAATAAATTATTCCAAAAATAATTTACTTCAAGTATAAAACTAAAAAAGGCTATTCAGATTTTGAATAGCCTTTTTTGTTTAGTTTCAGGTTTTTTAGTTTCAGGTTCTAAACCTTAGAATCTTAGAAACAAAAAACTTTGTTCCTTTGCAACTCTGAGCCTTTGAACCTCAAAAAAAAACTATATCTTCTTCACGTATTGCGTGATAATCACAATTTGTTGTCCGTCTACTTTTCCTTCAATGTATTCTGCATTTTCGTGATCCAGACGAATGTTACGTACAGCAGTTCCTTGTTTGGCCACCATACTTGATCCTTTTACTTTAAGATCTTTAATTAAAACGACAGAATCTCCGTGTTCTAAAATTACACCATTACTATCGCGATGAACAAGTTTGTTTTCATCATCTTCGCCTTCTCCGGTTGCTTGTGCCCATGCAAGAGTATCTTCGTCTAAATACATCATGTCCAGTAATTCCTGTGGCCATCCTGCAGCGCGCATACGGCTTAACATTCTCCAGGCAACAACCTGTACAGCAACGTTTTCATTCCACATGCTGTCGTTAAGACATCTCCAGTGATTTAAATCTACATTATCAGGATTTTCAATTTGGTCAATACAAGTAGTACACGCAAGGATACTTTCATCAAGACCGCCTTTTTGAGTTGGTAATACCTGATATACTTTTAGGTTTTCTTCTGCTCCACAAAGTTCACATTTAGATCCGCTGCGTTTGTTTAATTCTCTTTCGATGCTCATTATTTCTGTTTGTTTAAAAATGCGAAATTACTTATAATTGCTTTCGCTTGCAAGTTTATGTTTTGGAGTTGGATTAAAAAAAAATGCTTTCGCTCATGACGGATTAAAATCCGTCGCTACAAAATAAATCGTTCCTCCGGAACTTATTGAATAGAGAGCCCGAGGCTCGGAACATTTTGTAGCGACGGAATTTATTCTGTTGGATAATAAGTCAAATCGTATTTGAGTTCCGTAGGAACGGATCGTATAATTTATGCGTTTAGATTGGCTATTTCTTCACCCTAACCGCATCCGGAACCAGCATTTCATACTGACCACCATTTCGCAATACATCACGCACAATACTTGAACTGATGTAAGAGGTACTTGCTGCAGTTAATAAAAAGACAGTTTCTATTTTAGACAGCTTTCTGTTGGTGTGTGCAATGGCTTTTTCGAATTCGAAATCGGCTGGATTGCGTAAACCTCTTAATATGAAATTTGCTTTTAGTTTTTTGGCTAAATCTATCGTTAAACCTTCATAAGTAATAACAGATATTTTTGGTTCATTTTTGAAAGTTTCTTCTATAAAACGTTTTCTTTCTTCAAGTGAAAACATGTATTTTTTTTCGGCATTGACACCAATTGCGATTACGATTTCATCAAAAAGGGAAATTCCTCGTTTGATAATATCTTCGTGACCAAGTGTAATGGGATCAAATGATCCAGGGAATATGGCTTTTCTCATTTTTTTAAGGTTCAAAGTTGCAAAGGCTCAAAGATGATTAATAAAATTAAAATGTTTTGAAGCTTTGTTGTTAGAATTTGAATTTTGGAATTTATTCTAAGTTATTCTGAGTGTTTTTATCGCAGGAACCCATTCCTCTTTTTTACAGACTTTGCATCTGGCAGTTCCGGGTTTTTGTTCTTCGGTGTGACCGCAAAAAGTACAGGCATGAATACCATCGGTTGTAATAATTTTGCTTTTTTGATTGAATGCAGCTGGCAAAATTGGCAAACCAAATTGTACATCTTTATCTTCATAAAAAAACACACTTACTTCTCCGCTGGTTTCTATAAAAGCATGTTTTACCTGGCCTAAATGTTCGATGGATCGTATACGAAGTTCTGAGAAAAATTCATCCTGTGCCAAAGTTTCTTTTTTGAAACTCGATATAGAAAATTTTCCATCCTGGATTAAACATTCGGTTTTGCCTTCTATAAATTCTTCGAATTTTTTGCTTTTTCCTGTAAGCCAGGTTACGGCGCGGTATAAAATAATGATTGTCAAGAAAACAATTGCTGCGGGTACAATTCCTACATCTTCATAAAACATTGGGTCGCCGGCTGCTGATCCAAGTGCAATAATAATTACAGTTTCGAAAATTGATAATTGTTTTACACCTCTTTTACCTGCCAATTTTAGCGTAAGCAGTAAAATAGTAAACATTACAGTTGAACGAAATATTACTTCCAGAATAAAAATTTCGGGAAGCTCGTTAAAAAAAAGTCTATTCCATTCAAAGATTTCTTTCATTTTTTTAAGATGCTAAGGTTCTGAGATTCTAAGTTACTAAGTTTTTTGTGTAGAAAGCAAAGTTTTAAAAAACAAAGGTGCTAAAATCTTAGAATCTTAGCACCTTAGTATCTTAGCATCTTTTAAGCAAGCGCTAACTCAATTGCATTGGTGAACAAATCTTCAAGAGAAATTCCGGCTGCTTTGGCTTGTTGCGGAATCAAACTTTCGGTTGTTAAACCCGGAATTGTGTTCATTTCAAGCATATATGGTTCGTTGTCTACAATAATGAATTCGCTTCTTGAGAAACCTTTCATTTTTAAAACTTCGTAAGCACGTTTGGCAGTTTCACCCACTTTTTGTGTTAGTTCGTCTGAAATTCTTGCTGGAGTGATTTCTTGTGATTTTCCTTCATATTTTGCTTCGTAGTCAAAGAAATCATTGTCTGAAACGATTTCTGTGATTGGTAAAACTTTAATTTCTCCTTTGTAATTAATTACGCCTACAGAAACTTCTGTTCCGTCAAGGAAACTTTCTATGATGATTTCGTTGTCTTCTTTATAAGCCACTTCAATTGCGATTGGCAATTCGGCAGCAGTTTTTACTTTTGATATTCCGAAACTTGAACCGGCTTTATTTGGTTTTACGAAACATGGTAAACCTACTTTTTTAACGATTTCGTCAGTATTGATAACGTCACCTTTATTTAGGTAATAAGAAATTGCCGTTTTGATTCCGTATGGTTTTAAAACCGATAGTAAATCACGTTTGTTGAATGTAAGCGCCGATTGGTAATAATCGCATGATGATTGCGGAATCCCTAATAATTCAAAATACGCCTGCATTAATCCGTCTTCGCCCGGAGTTCCGTGTATGGCATTGAAAACACAGTCAAAAGTGATTTTTTTTCCGTCTACTGTAACAGAGAAATCATTTCTGTCGATTGGAAATTCAGCGTCCTTTTCGTCTACATAAACCCATTTTTCCTTGAAAATATGAATACGGAATCCGTTGTATTTTGTTTTGTCAAGATATTGGTGTACTACGTTTCCTGAGATAAGTGAGATTTTATATTCGCTTGAATATCCGCCCATTATGATGGCTATGTTTTTCATTGATTTGATGTTTAATCGTTTATTTGTTTAACTGTGTATTTGTTTTTTTGCCACGAATTGCACTAATTTTCTCGAATTTGTTTTGTTCGTTTCTCTTAAAAAGAAAACGTCTTATGAAACCTAAAGCCCTAGCCCTGATGGGAGCGGCATCCTTTTTCTGGCTTCTTTAGCCAGGAAAAGATACAGCGGACAGCAGGAAACAGCTCCTAACTCTTCGACTCCGCTCAGAGTGACATATGAAATTCCAAATTCCAATTTTTTTAATATTGGTAATATAGTATTACTAGTATTATTAATATTACTTAAAACAAAATTATCATTTTTTTTGAAACGAAATAGCTTTATCTTTGCGACAACTAAAAATAAATTTATGAGTTTACGTAAGTATTTAACTAGCCGTGTGTTTTTTTTACAAGTATTGGGTGCGGCTGCTATTATTGCCGTTTTAGGTTATTTGTTTATGCATTGGCTGACTTTTACAACTGATCACGGACATGAAATTACGGTTCCGAATTTGTCTAAATTGACGGAGGAGCAAGTAGAATCAAAATTGGATGAATTAGACCTTGATTATGTGCTTTTGGATAGTGTTGATTACCGAAGCGGATTTCCTAAATACAGTGTTGTTGAGCAAGATCCGTTGCCGGGAACGAAAGTAAAAGTAGGTCGAAAAATATATATTAAAATCAATGCTTCCGGTTTTTCTTCTGTTAGAATTCCGGATTTAATAGAAAAAACGTATCGTGAAGCTGTTCCTACTTTGAAAGCTTTAGGGCTTGAAGAGGGAACGATTACTTATATTCCGAACTTAGGAAAAGATATGGTTTTGGAGATGCGTTATAAAGGAAGAAACTTAAAAGTTGGAGATCGTGTATTGAAAGCTTCTAAAATTGATTTGGTTTTAGGAGACGGAAAAGCGACTTATGTAGATGAAAGTCAGGCGACAGATAGTACAGCAGTGCCTGCAGAAACCCCACAAGATGAACAATAATATTGAAAATTTAGATCTGGAAGACGAATTATTCGAACATTTTAGATTTGAGGTACCTAAAGGTCAGGCGCTTTTGCGTATTGACAAATATTTAATGAATTTGATTCAGAATGCGACCCGAAATAAAATTCAGAACGCCGCAACTGAAGGAAACATTTTTGTAAATGATATTCCGGTAAAATCAAATTATAAGGTTAAACCTTTTGATGTCGTGACAGTTATGTTATCGCATCCGCCGTTTGAAAACCATATTCTGCCGGAAGATCTTCCGTTGAATATTGTGTATGAAGACGACGCACTTTTACTGATTAATAAAGAACCGGGAATGGTTGTGCATCCGGGTCACGGAAATTATACGGGAACTTTGGTTAATGCTTTGGCACATCATTTTGATAATTTGCCAATGAACAGCAGCGAACGCCCGGGATTGGTTCATAGAATTGATAAGGACACATCTGGACTTTTGGTTGTTGCCAAAACGGAAGCCGCAATGACGCATTTAGCAAAGCAGTTTGAAGCTAAAACGTCTGAACGTGAATATATTGCCCTTGTTTGGGGAAATGTTGCCGAAGAAGAAGGAACGATTGAAGGGAATCTTGCCAGACATTTAAAAGATCGCATGCAGATGGCGGTTTTTGCTGATCCTGAAATAGGAAAACCTGCAATTACGCATTATAAGGTTCTAGAACGCTTTGGTTATGTAACTTTGATTTCTTGCAGGTTAGAAACAGGAAGAACGCACCAGATTCGTGCGCACATGAAACACATTGGGCATCCGTTGTTTAACGACGAGCGTTACGGAGGACATTTGATTTTGAAAGGAACAACATTTACAAAATACAAACAATTTATTGAGAATTGTTTTAAAGCATTGCCTCGTCAGGCTTTGCATGCTAAAACACTTGGTTTTGTGCATCCTACAACAGGCGAAATGATGCGTTTTGATACTGAATTACCTCAGGATTTTCAGGATTGTATTGAGAAATGGCGTAATTACGGGAAATCGCATAATATTGAAGATGAAGAGAATTAATTAGATAATTTGTCGATTAGAAAATTAGATAATTTGTTATATACTAAAAAAGCTCCTTGTGGAGCTTTTTTTTTGAAATTATTTTTTACCATTAAGATATTAAGTTAGTTAAGTTTAAAAGGCTTCATTTTCTTACTCTTAAAAGAGAAAATTAAGTGCAGCATGCTTAATCACCTTAATATCTTAATGGTAAAAATCATAAAGTTTTAATCGTTAAATCAATTATTTTGGCTTCTCCGTTTGTTATAAATCCCAGCTTTCCTTTTTGGCTCAAATTGCTTTTTTCGAGAGAACATTCTAATATAGTTTCGTTATCAACGGAATAGAATAATTGATCATTTATAACTCTTATTTTTGCAGCGTACCATTTGTTGTTTTCTAATTTTAATGGTTTTTTGAATAAAGTTGGTCCGCCTCGTTTATTATATTCATCGCTTCCTTTTTTGTAAGTACCTTTTCCAATTACTATATTTTGCTCAATTTGATAAAGATAAGTTCTGATGTAGTTTTCTTTATCGATGTTTAGCATGACTTCAAATAAAGATTCTTTCGTCATGTTTACTTTAAAATTGATTTCATAGTTTTCAGAAAGTTGTTTTTTAGATTCTATAACGCCCCAATGCATTGGTCCTCCGGATCCTGTTAAAGTATCGCTTGCAAGAATCCATTCTTTGGAATTAAAATTCCATTCTGATTTAAGTTTTGAGGTGTTTGTTATTTTATATTGTTTTTCTGTGGTTGAAATTGTGCTTGCGCATGAAGAAATTAATAATGTTATTGTTATTAATAAGAGGTGTTTGAAATTCATTTATGTGTTTTTAATTCAATTCTGAATGGTATTTTATTTTTCCGATTGATCCTGTCGGAGTAGG
Source organism: Flavobacterium sp. MEB061 (assembly GCF_000834715.1). NCBI lineage: Bacteria > Pseudomonadati > Bacteroidota > Flavobacteriia > Flavobacteriales > Flavobacteriaceae > Flavobacterium > Flavobacterium sp. MEB061. The sequence goes on from NZ_JXQR01000015.1 coordinate 254,976, forward strand.
AATAAGTTCAAAAACAGAAGTAGGAGCGAGGCCTTGTTCTATACGATGTGAAACGTATAAAATACTCACGTTTGTTTCTTGTTTTATAGTGTTGATAAGCTGAATTACTAAATCTACATTTTCATCGTCCAGGCCTTCTACAGGCTCGTCGAGAATTAATAATGGCGGATGTTTTAAAACGGCGCGAACAATTAACGCAACTCTTTGCTGCCCGATGGAAAAATCGATGAAACGTTTTTTTCTTAAATGTGTCATTTCAATTACTTCAAGCCATTGCGCAACAATTTGTTTTTGATGTGTGGTTGGTTCAATGTAAAGCCCGATTGAATCGAAAAATCCGGAGAGAATCATTTCTTCTAAAGTGTGGCTTTTTTGAAACAAATCGGTCATTGAAGTGGCGAAGATTCCAATTTGCTTTTTGATATCCCAAACGCTTTCGCCGCTTCCTTTTTTTCTTCCAAATAAAAATAAATCCTGGCCAAAACCTTTTGGATTATCGCCTGTTATTAAAGATAAAATCGTGCTTTTTCCGGAACCATTCGGGCCGATTAATTGCCAAAACTCACCTTGTTTTATGGTCCATGAAATGTTGTCGACGATTTTTCGTTCGTCATAACTTACAGAAACATTTTCTAGTTTTATTAATACACTTTCTTGAAAGGAATGCGTTTCTATGGCTTTTGGAATTGAAGCTGTATTTAAGGTTTTAAAGTGGCTTTCGGTTTTTGAAATGGGATGCAGTTCAAATGTATTGTCTTTAATCTGAGCTTTATTCGGAACAAAATTTAATACGTCTGTAACACGATTTACAATTTGAATAATAGCAATAATATTGGATAAATATTTTAACGATTCAGCCAAAATTACCCGCGAAGCCTGATCTAAATGATCAAACGGATTGTCGAAAATAATGAAATCAGGTTTTTGATTGATGCAGTATTTTAAAAACTCTTTCTTACGCTCTCCAGAAGAAAAAGTGCGTAATTGCCTGTGTGATTCCGGAGAAGCTTCAACAGAATCGTATTGGTATTCTTTTTCGATGAATTTTTCAATCGCAATATCAGAAAACAAAATTCCTTTTTGATTGTTAAAAACGGCTAATTCTCCTCTTGCTTCGCCAGAAAGTATTGTTTCTATGAAAGCTTTTTTATTTACAAGGTTTGATAAAAGTATATCCCAATGTTGCATTTTGTTAGTTATTTTTTTGCCACAGATTAAAAGATTAGCACAGATTTTTAAAATCATTTTAATCCTTTAATCTGTGGCTAATAATTATGAATTTTACTTCACGGTTTATTTTGTTTGTTGTGTAAACATGTCGCGATCGTTTCTCGACCATTCGCTCCATGATCCCACATAAAGTTTTGGAATCTCGATTCCCGCATAATCCATTGCTAATAAAGTATGGCAGGCAGTAACTCCTGAACCGCAATGTACGATTACATTTTCTGGTTTTATATCGCCTAAAATTTCAGTATATTTTTCAGCCAAAACTTCAGGTGATTTATAAAAACCATCTTCGTTTAAATTTTCACTAAACGGAACATTAATTGCGCCCGGAATATGTCCGGCGATTAAATCTAATGGTTCTGTTAAGCCATCAAAACGATTTTTATCCCTTACGTCAATTACGATATTTTGACTATTATTTCGGGCTTTTTCGACTTCTTCAATATCGGCAACGGCCAAATTCCATTTTGTGATGGGATAGTTGTAGGTTGGTTCAAAATTTTCAATTTCAGAACTTGTCTCAAAACCAATTTTTATTGCAGCCTGCAAACCTCCATTCAAAACCTGAACTTTTTCATGTCTGATTGATTTTAGCATCCACCAAAATCTGGCTGCGGCATTTGATCCGTTTTTGTCATCATAAATAATAATGTGACTTTGAGATGAAATTCCGAGTTTTGAAAGTACTTCTGCAAATTTTTCTAATGATGGCAAAGGATGTCTTCCGCCATTTGCAGGATTTTTTTCTACAGCTGCCAAATCTTTATTCAAATCGATATAGCGAGCACTTTTTAAATGTTCGTTTCTGTAATTTTCTTCGGCATTTGCGCCGGCTCGTGCATCAATTAAAACAATTTCGGATGAATCTTTTAGATTTAAAAGTTCTTCGGGATTTATAATGGGAGAAAGTTTCATTTGGTATAGGTTTGTTTTCTGGTATTGCTCAAATAAAAATTACCGTTGTTTATTAATCAGGGATTTTCTCGATCAATATTTCATATTCAGCCTTATCAAAATAAGTACAGGTCATGGCGATAATATCCACTCTCCATTTTGCGATTCCGCATTGTGCTGCATGATTACAAAAAGTAAGATAATCTGTTTGACCGTTCTGGTGCATTACCAAAAATTCGATAAAACGTTCTTTATTAGCAACAGCTTCAACTTTAATTTCAGGATATTTTTCGTCAGCACTAACATTATAATTGTTAACGCCGTAATATTCAACATGACCATCATTTACGAATGTATCGTAGCCTAAAACACCTAAAATAATTAAGTCTTGTATATAATTTGGAAAATCGGCTCCGCTTTTTACCTTGGCATGTGCTTCTTTTATTTGTTCGATTGTAAACATGATATTTTGGTTTTTAAGTTAAAGTTTGCCACGAATTGCACTAATTTTCACGAATTAATATTGAAGGTTTTGCGTATAAAAATTGGTGCAAATTCGTGTAATTCGTGGCGAAAAAAGATTTCGTGGTGAAAAATTATTGTTTCAAAAATACAATTAATGGTTTTATAAATTGATCGAAAGATTCAATATGTGGTAAATGCCCTGTGTTTGGAACTTCTATTAATTTTGAATTTTGAATTGTCTTTTGTGTTTTTTTACCTAATTCGGCATAATTCCCCATTGTTTTTCTAACTTCTTCAGATACAAATTGTTTTCCGATTGCGGTTTTATCTCTTGTTCCGATGATTAATAAAGTGGCACTTTTGATGTTTTTGAATTCGTAAACAACAGGCTGTGTAAAAATCATATCGTACATCAATGCCGAATTCCAAGCCACCCGATCGTAATTTGGTGCCGATGTCCAGCCCGCGCTAAGTTCTGCCCATTTCTGGAAATCTGCATTCCATTTTCCGTCATAATAATTCGCCATTTGGTATTTTTTTATGGCTTCGTAATTTTGTTTTAATTCGCTTTCGTACCACGAATCTATGGTTTGATAAGGAACAACGAGCTTCCAGTCTTCTAAACCAATCGGGTTTTCCAATACTAATTTTTCAGCTGTTTCAGGATACATCAAAGTAAATCTTGTGGCTAACATTCCGCCCATCGAATGCCCTAGAATTGTTGTTTTTTCAATTCCCAAATGATCTAATAATTTCTTGGTGTTTTGGGCAAATTGCTGAAAACTATACTGATAATTTTCGGGTTTTGTTGATTTTCCAAAACCAATCTGGTCTGGAACAATTACACGAAAACCTTCTTTTGTCAGGGCTTTTATGGTTGTTTCCCAATAAGCTCCGTTGAAATTTTTTCCGTGTAGCAAAACGATGTTTTTGTTGTTGTAATTATCTGGTTTAATATCCATATACGCCATTTTTAAAAGCTGGCGCTGATTGCTCAATTCTAAAAACTGAACAGGAAAAGGATATTCATAATTGGTTAAATTAATGTCAAGTGCTTTTATATTTTCTTTCTGCGAAAAACAAAGAAAGGGAAGGAGAAGAATTATAAATTTCAGATTTTTCATTTCAGTTTAGTGTTGGTTTGCTTTAACTATAAAATTAAAGTTTACCATTTTAAAAGCAAAACTTAAAATCTTAAAGTTATCAGAAAATAACAGTTTTGCATTATGCCATAACCGACCGTCTGGGCACAAATATTATAAATCAATTTTAAACACAAATTGCACGAATTGTCACTAATTTTAGTTTGTGAAATTAATTTCACAAACTAAGCTAACTATTAGAATTTGTGCAAATTCGTGCAATTTGTGTTTGCTCTTTATGCTTTATATCCAGGCGCTATGCCATAACGGCAATAATATTTAAGGCAACTTCACCTAATTTTTGATCACCAATAATTTCTACTTTTTGTTTTGCATCATCCGGGGTTATTCCTTTTGAGAACAATAGCCAGGCATCATCAGGATTTATTTTAATAATTGCAGTTGGTTTTTCTTCAAAGGATTCAATAAATTCCCACTGTTTTTCTTTTTTAATTATGCTCCATTCACCTCCAATTTCAGTCTTTACAATCAAAGTTACAATTGTGCCTTTTTGTGCCGAAACATCCCGATAAGTGTGGGGTAAAGCATACATGAAAGTGCTGATAAACGGATAGAATAATTCTTTGGTAAAAAGAGCCTGTTTGCCAACAGCATTTCGAATTTGTTGTTGGTGCAGAAATTTTTCGGTGTATTCCCGGGCAATATGAAACCAGTTTAATGAAGTTTCTTCGCCAGCCCAATCGACTGAAAAGATGGCATCGTCAAAAGGATCCAGTGTTTTTAAATGAGCAGAATATTGTTTCCCGGTACTTTCTAATAATTCAATTATAACATTCGGACTAAGTCTTTTTGTAGCGTTTGTCCAGGTCATATTGAGCTGATTTAAAAAGTCGACCAGATCACTGTATGAATTAATATTTTCAGTCTTTTCTCCAAAATAATGATCTCTTGAAAAAGATAAACCTCTCAGGTTTCCGTCAAGTAAATGTGAAGCGATATCTTTTACTATCCATTTTTTTGCAACAGTTCTGGCATTCCATTCATCTTCGGTTAATGATTTTAAAAGTTGAATTAACAAATCATCAAGAATAGAAAAAAGAGGTAAGGTTTTTATCGGAACAATTTCAGAAGATTTCATAAACTAATTCGCTTTTGATGTTTTTATGTCGTTATTTTTAAGTGTTACAACCTGTTGCGGATACGGAATATTAATATCAGATTCATCAAAACGTTTTTTAATACTTTGCAATAAATCGCAATACATCACAAAACCATCTGTAGAATTTTTGGCCCATGCCCATGCTTTTAAAGTAACGCTCGAATCTGCAAGAGCAACAACGCGTGCTACAACCAAAGGTGTTTTTTGTTTCTTGTTTTCGGCTGTTCTGGTATCGATAAAAAGAGGATGTTTTGCAATTTCATCTTTCATGATTTTCAATGCTTTATCAATATCTGATTCGTAGCCAATACCAATTTCAATGATTTTGCAGCATTTAGTATCGTGCATATTCGTGTTTACAATAATCTGATTGCTGATGACAGAATTGGGAATAATGATCCGGTTGTTTTCGGCATCTTTTAAAACAACTTGTCTCAGGTTTATATCTTCAACCGTACCCACAAAATTGTTGATGGTGATTTTATCGTTGATTCGGAAAGGTTTAAAAATCACCAGAAAAATGCCGCTTACAATATTGCTTAAAGCTTGTTGAGAAGCAAGACCTGCGACCAGGGAAATCATTCCCGCTCCGGCCAGAAAAGAATGCCCAATGATTTTAAATTCAGGAATTTGAATTAAAGCAAAAGCAAATCCCAGAATATAAATTACGGTAATAATTAAGTGTTTTAAAAACTTAAAACCAGTGGCATCATATTCTTTATTGCTTTGTTTTCGATACAAAAAATAGCGAAGTACTTTATCTGTTACTGCACCCAAAACAATGGTTGTAAGAGCTATTATCGCAATGAAAAAGCCAATTCTAAAGTCTTTTGTAAAATCGATCATGCGCTTTAAGTTTTGTTAAAATTCTAAAAAGTTAGAAAAGCTAATTTACGAAGTTTTCCAGCTATTAGCGTAATTGTTGTGTAAAGTATTGCAAGACTTTTGCTTAAAAAAAAATATTTTTTGCTGGTTTTAAAATTATAATTAATTGATAACTAATAGGATAAAGCAGGATAGGACAGGATGGTCTCTTTTGAGCTTATAAGTAAATTAGTTATACTAACATATAACCAAAATTTATGAAAAAAAGTAACCTACAATTTAAGTTTTTGCTTAAATTATTTATGATCTACGGATTTATTAACAGTTTTGTTAATCTGCAGGCTCAAACATTAGCATTTCCTGAAGCAACTGGTTTTGGGCGATTTACAACAGGAGCAAGAGGGGCTGCAAATCCTCAAATTTATTTGGTAACCAATTTAAACGACAGCGGTCCGGGTTCGTTTCGCGATGCCGTTAGTCAGGAAGGACGATTTGTGATTTTTAAGGTTGGGGGTATTGTAAACTTGCAAACTCAGATTGTTGTGGCAAGTAACACGACGATTGCAGGACAAACTGCAACAGGCGAGGGAATTGTGTTTTTGGGACCAAGAGTTACTTTTACAGGAGCCAATAATACGATTGCCAGATATCTTAGAATTCGGTATGGCGGAACTGCCCAAAATCAGGATGCATCGGGACTTGCAAATGGCGCCAATATGATTTTTGATCACATGACTTTTACTTGGGGAACCGATGAAGTTTTTTCTATAAACTGGGATAGTAAAGGCGTGAGCCCCGATAATATTACGATTCAGAATTCTATTATTGGTCAGGGATTGCATCGCCATAATCATTCGGCGGGCGGATTGATACAGCCTTCCGGCGGAAAAATAAGTTTGATTGGAAATTTATATATCTGCAATAAGACACGTAATAATAAAATTAAGGGAATTAATGAGTTTGTAAACAATGTGGTTTACAATTGGGGAAATTACGGTAATACCTACGGACACACAGAATCTGGCGATGCATACATTATGGGTGGTGATTCTGCAGGAAGTTCTGATGTAAATATCATTAATAATTATTTTATTGGCGGACCCAATACTAGTACAACTATTTCGACTCCTTTTAACCGCGGAAACGATAATTTCTCCTTGTACGGATCAGGAAATTACTTTGATAACAATAAAGATGGGGTTTTAAACGGAACTTTGGTTCCCGCAGATTTAACGGGATATCCTACAGGAGATATTTCGACGATATTATCAACTTCATATGATTACCCAATGAAGAATACTACGTTAAGCGCTCAGGATGCTTATAATAAAATAGTTGAAGGTGTTGGAGCTTCGTACCCACGACGTGATCAGGTTGATAATTTGATGATTTCCGATTTGATGTCGAAAGGAACAACGGCAACCTATGTTTATGTTCAAACAGATTTGACTACTCAATTTGGATTTATAAACGGTGGTGCAGGTCATGTTTATGGCGCGCCGGCTCCTTTGGATACTGATAATGACGGAATGCCGGATGCGTGGGAAGACGCAAATGGACTGAATAAAAACCTTGCCGATGCTTTATTGGTTAGTACATCGAATGCGCCTTATCTGAATATTGAAGTTTATATTAACGGATTAACGAATGAAACGCCGGCTTCTTTTATTATTCCGCCATCAAATATAAATTTTACGAATGTTGTATCGACAGAAATTCCGGTTGCTAGTTCCTTAACCGTTAACTGGATTGATGGAACTACAAATGAGGATAATTATGTTGTGGAGCGTTCAACAAATGGCACATATTTTACAGTAATTGCTACATTAGACGCTAATATCACAAGTTATAATGATACTGGTTTAACACCAAATACTACCTATTATTATCGTGTTAAAGCAACCAACAGTACTGAATCTTCGGTTTATGAAACTACTTCTTTAACTACACCGCCAATTCCTTTACCGCCAACTAAGACCACAGCTCCAAGCCCTGCTTCGGGATTTATGAATGCTGAATTGTCGGGCGGTAACTTGACTTTGAAATGGAGCGGGAGTTCAAATACAGTAAACTATGCTGTATATTTTGGCACAGATTCTTTAAACTTAACCAAATTAGGCGATGTTGCTTATACTGCAAATCCATCTTATCAGGTTGCGGGTTTAAGTTCTGCAGTAAATTATTATTGGAGAATTGATGCCGTAAATGATAAAGGAACTACAACCGGCGATGTGTGGAATTTCCGTGCGCTTACACCAGGTCTTGTTGGGCATTGGCCGTTTAAGGAAACTGTTTCTCAGGGAGAACAAATTGCAGATATTACATCTTATGCCAATTATGGCACTTTGGATATTGTTTTTGATAATGCCAATGTAAGAGTACCCGGAAAAGCAAATAATGCGATTGATTTTGCAACATCGGCAAATGATAAAGTTATGGTGAAGATTCCAAATCAGGAACATTTATTGTTTGATAAAAGTTCGTTTACGATTTCATTTTGGATGAAAGCGGCTCCGGCTTTATTGCCGGGTTCTTCGGCGACCAGTATTTATGTTTTGTGCAAAGGTTCGTTTACCAAAAACACAACAACAGGAGCAACCGGCAGAAGATATAATATAGAAATCAAAGGCGGACTCTTGCGTTTTGCCATTGATGATGATAAAACGAAAAAAGAAGTAACAACAGCCGCCACCAAATATTTTACAGACGATTGGGTAAATGTTGTGATTATGAGAGATGTTCCTGCTCATAAAATGAGAATTTATACCAATGGCGTATTTTCGGCTGAATTGGATGAATCTGCCGTAACCGGAATTTCTGAAGAAACGGATTTAATAATTGGAAATATTGGAGAATTGGAACTTGCATCAGGAACTGCGCCTGCTCCTTATAAGGGACAATTTGATGAGCTTCAGGTATTCAATTATCCTTTAAATGCCACTGAAGTATTGGGATTATTTAATCAGGAATTTTTAAGTACCGAAAAATTTAGCCAGAATAAAAATGCAGGAATTGTATATCCAAATCCCGTGAAAGATCAAATTTTCATTAATATTCCGGATCATGCATCGTCTTATGCAACGGCAACTTTAAGCGATATGACAGGCAAAATTATTCTGAAAGAAAAAATTGCTTCTGATGGAAACGGGCTTTTTACTTTAAATATTTCGAATAAAAAAATAGCAGGAATGTATGTTTTGAATATTTCTTCGGAAGATTTAAACAGAACTTTTAAAATTGTGGCAGAATAAAGAATTAAATGAAAATCTGTTAACATAGCCAACGGTTTCAACCGTTGGAGCGCAATATATTGTATCCCACGGTTGAAACCGTGGGCTATATTATATAGAGTTTTAAGCAATATTGATAGTTATGATTAAATTAAAGCCCAACAAAATCATCACTTTTTGGGAAAATACTTAAAGCTTCGATAGCAATTTCCGGTGTTGGAGAAGCTAATTTACGCAGTTTTGTATCCATCCAGGCGCCATCAACAGTAATTACGGCACAAAGTGTATCGTCTTCTTTTCTAAATTCGTGAATGATGGACCAGCGTGAAGCATCGGCTTTCATTTTTGATGTTTTAGTATGAATGAATATTTTGTCTGAAAGTTTTAATTCTTTTCTAAAAACACATTCTTCTCTAAATAAAACAGGACCAAAACCCTGTGTTTGCATTACTTTTAAAGTTAAGCCTAATTCTTCTAAAATTTCGATACGATGCTGTGCACCAAAATCGTAATAAGCACTATGACGAACGTGAAAATTAGGGTCAAGATCTGACCAGCGAAAAGATATTTGTTTGATAAATGAAGCCATTTTTTATTTATAATTTTATGAAAATCGAAATTACAAATAAAAAAGGAAAGGCAACTTTTTTGAAAAGTTAAATCTTAGTAATACTCTGTTTTAAAAGGCGTAAAATCCTGTAGTTTTGGCAACGGCCGAATCATCATTTTCGTTTGGTTTTTGGTTTTCGGAAAATCGTCTTCGCCGTAAGGCTCTGTTGTTTTTATTCTGATTCCGGTTGAAAGATTAAAATCAACCATTCCCATTGTTCCCTGACCGTCAGAATACACTTGGGAGAAACCAATTAGTTCAAAATTCCCATTTTGATATCTGAATTTATGTTCAAAATTTCCACGGATAAGTTCATTATGAATGCTTAAAATTCCTTTTATAATTGTTATTTCATAAAAAGAATTTCCGTTGTAATAACCGTTTCTCCCTTCTGGAAATTGCTGATCTATTGCTTTGATTGTAGAAATTATTTTTTTGAAAGTACCATTGGTTTCTGCGAAATAAATTTCGAGTTTATATGGCGCTGTTTCACTTATAGTATCTTGTAAAACCTGAACGTAATCAATTAAACCATCTTTATTTAAATCACCTTTTACTTTTGTAATTTCTTTGGTGAAATTATTTTGAGCAGAAAGCATTACTGAAAAAAGAAAGACAAACGGAAATATAAACTTGGGCATTATAAATTATTTTAATTTTGATTCTTCAATGACAGAAATTGTTATGTCATCTTCATTTAATGATTGTAAAAAATCAGGGGCGTCAAATACTTCACCAATTGTTGTTACACCGGTTTTCTTCAATTTTCCTGATAATATCCTGTTTACAGTTTCAACAACCAATGGTGCTGTAACGGCATATATATCTTGGCCCTGTGCCAAAATAGTTCTTTTTGTATTGTCTTTTGTTGCAACAACTTCCAAGCAAAAAAGCTGAGAGGATCTGTTCTTTTCATCGGTCGGTTTTGGTTCGGGAGTTGCTGTATTTCGAAGATCATCTAATGAGTTTTGGCTCAGGAAAGTATTAATGGAATTTACCTTTAAATGACGCGAGATCGTAATAATTTCTGAAAGAGGCAAAGCCACAACATCTTTAATTCCGATTGGATTTTTAAAATCCCATTGTATTGGAGCACTCGGCTGGAGTTCCTGTAAACGATTGTCTTTTAAGGTTAATCTTGTATAATGATTTCTGTCTCCGGTTAATCTTGTTCCTTTTGTAGGATGCCAGGAATCCAGACCAATATAAACATTTATCTCGTCAATTGTGTCCCAATCCTGAGTTATGGCGGTGCTTAATAAATCGGCCAATCCGCCGTAAAAAGCAACGGCAGGAATTACTGAAATTTCGTTTGATTTTGCTTTTTCCGAAAACTTTTCAAATACATCTAAAACGGCTTTTTGTTCGGCACTTAAATCTATATAATGAATTCCTAATCGCAAAGCCGATTGAATGATTGGTTCTGCAGTATCTAAAAACGGACCAGCGCAGTTTATAATAACTTTTGTTCCGGAAAATGCTTCGTCTAATGATTTTGAATCACTAATATCTGCCGCTTTTATCGCTGAATCCGGATATTGTTGCTGCAGCTGTGATAACTTTTCATAATCTCTTCCGGAAAGCATTAATTTGTAGCCTTGCCTTTGAAGTTCAGCTGTAATTAATTTTCCGGTATGTCCGTAAGCGCCGTAAATTGCAATGCTGTTTTCCATTATTAGAAAGATTTATTTTGTTTAAAAAGACTGATTTATTTGAGAAAAATTAAATGGTTTCTAAATTATCCCATTCATATTCTATCTTATTTAATTTTATATAATACGGGATAAGAAGAAGAATTTCGATTCGAATTTGAATATGACCATCTCCGGTTGTAAAGGGAATTATGAACATGGAAGCGATACAAATTACAACCCCACAAAAGGCATCGATTTTACCAATCGAGATTGCATTTGGTTTTTCAAACCAAAGAGAATAAGCGGCAAAACCTTTAAATACTGCAATTGCAATAATGAAAAGTCCGGTACCTGTATATGCATTGTTGCTTGAAAAACCATAAATGGATAAGTCAATATTTGATATAAATAAGTTACCAATTAGCGAACCTGCAGCACAAATGCCCAAAAGCATAAAAATCCAGCAAAAGGTTTTAATCCACCATGGCAAAAGTTTTCTTCTGATGACAGGCGGTTTGTCAAATTCGTTAAATTGGCTTTCTAATTCCTGATCCATTATATTTATTTTTCTTGTTTGTAAAATGATTTCTTAGAAAACCTGATAGGTTATTCCAAATCTGAAAATCTTAGAATATGCATCATTTGTGCCTCCAACATAGCCGTTCATATAATTTAGCAATCCGAAAGAATAGCCCATATAAACACCAAATTTTTTATAATCTGTCGATACCTGAATTCTTGGGCGAAAATCGGTACTTATTGTTTTTCTGTCTATAGAGGTTGTATAGTTGTTTCCGTCTTCATCAGTAGCGTCTCCACATTCTTTGGTGTTTAAAATGCTGGCAAAATCAAAACCGGCTACTAAATCAATTGGTAATTTTGATGCATTAAAACGATATCCTATAAAAGGATTTGCATTTATGGTATTGATGCTCATAATTGTTTTTCCGGAGGCAGGAACGTTATAACTAGTTACTTCATCATACAGAGATATAGAGTTTATCGAAGTTTTGCTTCCTATGTTTTCGTACCCTAAACCAATCCCGTATACAAAGTTAGCTTTGGTTACTCTTTTTAAATTTACAGAAACACCATAAGAAAGTACATTTTTTGAGCCATAAGGGTTGTTTGTGTATCCTGAATTTGAGTTGTTATTAAAGTTTATAGACGAAGAAGATTCTGCTCTTTCTCCGCTAAAAGAAGAAAGTCCTGAATCCAGAGACACTCTCAATTCGGTTTTTTGGCAATATGAATTTGAATAAATTAGAAGAGAAAATGCAAATACAAGTAACTTTTTCATTAGGTTTTTGGTTTTGTTAATGGAACGCTAATGTAGCTAAAATTGTATTATATGTTATTTGCAAATTGTTATTCTTTTTGCTCTTCTTCTTTTAAATTCAGCTTTTTCACAATCCACGGAAGTGTCAGTCCTTGCCCAATAAGCGTTAAAAGCACAACGGCTACAGAAATAAATATTATGGCATTTCGTTGGGGAAAAGGAGTTCCGTCTTCGAGGAATTTCGGCAAACCTAAAGCGATTGCAAGAGAAACAATTCCGCGCATTCCGGACCAGCTGATAATGAAACTATTTTTGGTATCGAGTAGGGCATGTTCGCTTACTTTTCGTCTTTTTTTATCATTATTTTGAAAAGCTTTTTGAAGATTAATTTTTTGAAGAAATATCCTTACCATTCTGGTCAATAATGCTACAGCTGTTATAACGGCTGCATAACCTATGTATGGTAAAATCATATCGTTATCAATATCTTTTAGGATATATCTAAAATTTAGCCCGATTAGGATAAAGATTAATCCGTTTAGAAGGAAAATAATGATGTCCCAAAGGCTTTTTGAACTGTCTTTTAAGTTTTGAGGAAAAATTTTATTGCTAAAACGGGATATTGCCAAACCTAATACTACAACAGCAATTACTCCGGAAACGTGAAGATGTTCTGCAATTAAATACGTTACAAATGGCATTAAAAGCATAAATCCAATGGTAGCGTTGGTGTTTTTATGGACTTTGGTAAGAATGATGGATAAAATTTTTGCCATAACAAAACCAACTAAAAAACCTCCGCCTAATAGTAATACAAAGTTAAGTGTGGCTTTCCAGATTATAAATGCAGAGCCCATTGCGGCTGCCACGGCAAAACGATACGCAACTAAGGCTGAGGCATCATTAATAAGACTTTCTCCTTCGAGTATTGTAATGGTTTTTTCGGGTATTCCTAAACCTTTTGTTATGCTTACTGCTGCAACGGCATCTGTGGCAGAAAGTATGGCGCCGAGTACGAAAGACAGTGGCCAGCTCATGCCGGGAATCATATAATGTGAAACGACTGCGATCCAAAATGTGGTTAGGAAAACCAATGGTATTGCCAAATTACTTATTGTACCCAGGTTTGTTTTAAAATGTTTTGGAGAAATATTAAAAGAAGCATCGTATAAAAGTGGCGGAAGAAATATCAGAAAGATAATTTCGGGATTGATTTCGATTTCGCCCATTGAAGGTATGAAACCAATTGCGATTCCGGCAATTACTAAAAGAATTGGATAGGGTAGTTTTACTTTATCGGCAAATGCAGAGAGACCAATTACGATGGCGAGTATAAAAATAATAATGCTGTAGTTTTCCATTTTTTTAATTTAGAAAAATGCTAATGTAAGTATTTCAGGATTTAATTGAAAATATTGGAAAGATATTAAACTGTCATAAGAAAATGATTTTCTTATGAAACTGGATGCCCTAGCCCTGATGGGAGCGGCATCCTTTTGTGCCGGGGTTCGGCACAAAAGATACAGCGGACAGCAGGAAACAGCTCCTTATAATGACACGTAAAGTACTGATATGCCATGATTGTCAGGTTTTGAAAATGTCATGTTGTCAGATGATTTTTATTGCGCCGACATGAAACTGACAATTTACTTTGGTTTTTTATATTGGCACAAAGATTGACTTATGCCACCTGAGTTATAAAATGTATATCAAAATTAAATATATAAAAAATGGGTAAAATAATCGGAATTGACTTAGGTACGACGAACTCTTGTGTTTCTGTAATGGAAGGTAACGAAGCAGTTGTTATTCCTAACGCAGAAGGAAAAAGAACAACGCCATCTATCATCGCTTTTGTTGAAGGTGGAGAAATTAAAGTAGGTGATCCTGCAAAAAGACAAGCGGTAACGAATCCTACAAAAACGATTGCTTCTATTAAACGTTTTATGGGACACACTTTTGCTGAAACTCAGGAAGAGGCAAAAAGAGTTCCTTACAGTGTTGTAAAAGGTGACAACAATACGCCACGTGTGGATATTGACGGTCGTTTATACACTGCTCAGGAATTGTCAGCAATGACACTTCAAAAAATGAAAAAAACTGCTGAAGACTATTTAGGTCAAACTGTAACTGAAGCGGTTATTACTGTTCCTGCTTACTTTAACGATGCACAACGTCAGGCTACTAAAGAAGCTGGAGAAATTGCTGGTCTTAAAGTTATGCGTATCATCAACGAGCCAACTGCTGCTGCACTTGCTTACGGATTAGATAAAAAAGGAACTGATCAAAAAATTGCTGTTTACGATTTAGGTGGAGGTACTTTTGATATCTCTGTTCTTGAATTAGGAGACGGTGTATTTGAAGTATTGTCTACAAATGGTGATACTCACTTAGGTGGAGATGATTTTGACCAGGTTATTATTGACTGGTTAGCTGACGAATTCAAATCTGAAGAAGGTATTGATTTACGTTTAGATCCAATGTCATTGCAACGTTTGAAAGAAGCTGCAGAGAAAGCTAAGATTGAATTATCATCTTCTGCTGAAACTGAAATCAACTTACCTTACGTAACTGCTACTGCTTCAGGACCAAAACACTTAGTGAAAAAATTGTCTAGAGCTAAATTTGAGCAATTATCTGATACTTTAGTAAAACGTTCTATGGAGCCAGTTGCTAAAGCATTAAAAGATGCAGGTTTATCTACATCTGATATCGACGAAGTAATCCTTGTTGGAGGTTCTACTCGTATGCCAAGAATCGCTGACGAAGTTGAAAAATTCTTTGGTAAAAAAGCATCTAAAGGAGTTAATCCTGATGAGGTTGTTGCTATTGGAGCTGCTATTCAAGGTGGAGTTTTATCTGGAGATGTAAAAGATGTATTGTTACTTGACGTTACGCCTTTATCTTTAGGTATCGAAACTATGGGTGGTGTATTGACTAAATTAATTGAGTCTAATACAACTATTCCAACTAAAAAATCTCAAGTATTCTCTACTGCTGCTGATTCTCAACCATCTGTTGAAATCCACGTATTACAAGGAGAAAGAGCTATGGCTGCTGATAACAAAACTATCGGTCGTTTCCACTTAGATGGTATTCCACCAGCACCAAGAGGAGTTCCTCAAATCGAGGTTACTTTTGATATTGATGCAAATGGTATCATCAAAGTTTCTGCAACTGATAAAGGAACAGGAAAATCTCACGATATCCGTATCGAAGCTTCTTCTGGATTAACAGCTGAAGAAATCGAAAAAATGAAAAAAGATGCTGAAGCTAACGCTGACGCTGACAAAATAGCTAAAGAAAGAGCTGAGAAATTAAACGAAGCTGACAGCATGATTTTCCAAACAGAAAGTCAATTGAAAGAGTTAGGAAGCAAACTTGCTGACGATCACAAAGTTGCTGTAGAGTACGCTTTAACTGAATTGAGAATGGCTCACCAATCTCAAGACATTCCAGCTATTCAAACGGCTCTTGACAACATCAATGCAGCTTGGAAAACAGCTACAGAAGCTATGTACGCTCAAGGAGATCAAGGTCAACAAGCAGCTCCACAACAAGAGCAATCGCAAGGTGACAATGTTGAAGACGTTGAATTCGAAGAAGTAAAATAATTCTTCTTTAATGATAATGAAAACCGGACTAGTGATAGTCCGGTTTTTTTGTGGCCAGAAATGAACGTACTGTATTGTAGAGATGCAATGCAGTGCGTCTTACGCATATAGATTGTTAGGGAATTCACAAAATGACAATTGTCATTTCGCGTTCGAATTCTTTTTTGTAATATTACTATATAATTGATTTTTTGAATGAGAAAGATAAAATACAAGAAAGGGCGCAAGCTTCAACATATCACTTTAGAGTATACAGGCTCTCATAAAGATCATGAATCTGAGATGCAGCTTTTTGTATATGATAATGAAGACGTTATTGAATATGATAAATTTACTATTCTGGCTTTAAATACATGTATAGATTACTCTAAGAATAACTGGCTGAATATCCACGGATTAAATGATATTAATCTGATAAAAACGATTGGGGCGCATTTTAAAGTGGATGATTTTTTGCTGGCAGATATTTTAAATACTACTAAAAGAACCAAATTACAAGAGCAAGAGGATATCTTGTTTTTTAATATAAAATCGCTTTTGCCATCTGAATATTCAGATAATATAAGTGTCGAACAGCTTAGTTTTATTCTAAAAGATGGAGTTTTAATTTCATTTCAGGAAAAGCGTAGTGATTTTTTTACCCATATTAGAGAGCGTATTCGCACACATGCGGGAATTGTTCGCACAAAAAAAGTCGATTATCTATTGTATTTACTCTTGGATGCTGTAATGGAAAATTTTTACATTACAATTGAAGACGAAGAGGATAAAATTGAAGAATTAATCAATTTGACCAAAAAAGGAGCAGATCCGATTATTCTGGAAAAGATTGAAAATCATCGTGATAATTTCAATTTTTTAAAGCGAGCCATTGTACCGCTTCGGGATTCGTTGTATTATTTGAAAACGATTAAAGATGATGATACAAATAAACTCATTCAAAAAGATACGTTTAATTTTTTTATCAGATTGCATCAAAAAAGTTTAGAGCTTTTAGAACAAATTGAATCGGATATGAGTTCATTAGAAAGTGCTTCAAATTTTTATTTTTCGGAACAAAGCCGAAAAATGAATGAGATCATGAAAACGCTAACAATCATTTCTGCAATCTTCATTCCGCTTACTTTTATTGTGGGAGTTTATGGAATGAACTTTGATTATATGCCGGAATTACGTGCCAGAAATGGCTATTTTGTTGTCATGGGATGCATGTTTTTATTGGTCATTGGCCTTATCATTTATTTCAAAAAAAGACGTTGGTTTTAACGTTTGTTTCAGTAAAAAAAAATCATTTAGATTATCTTTGTTTAGAATCAATATAAATAACTATGAGTAAAGCAATATATATAGCCACCAGTGATCAAAATAGTGGAAAATCGATTATTACACTCGGTTTAATGAGCATTTTGATTGGTAAAACGGCTAAAGTAGGTTATTTTAGACCTATAGTTGAAGATTTCGTCGATGGAGAACAAGACAATCATATCGAAACTGTTCTCTCTTATTTTAACCTTGATATTAAGTTTGAAGACGCATATGCCATTACAAAAAGCAAACTTATCAAGAAGAAAAATAAAGGGAAAATAGGTGAGGTTCTGGATCTTATTATTGAGAAATATAAAAAGCTGGAAGAACGTTTTGATTTTGTTCTTGTAGAGGGAACAAGCTTTACAGGAGAAGGAACTTCAATCGAATTGGATTTGAATGTTTTAATTGCAAAAAATCTCGGAATTCCTACCATAATTATTGGTTCAGGAGTAGGTAAAACATTAGAAGAATTGGTAGACAGCCTTTATTTGGTTTATGATTCTTTCAAAATAAAAGAAGTTGAGGTTCTATCGGTTTTTGCTAATAAAGTTCAGCCGGAAAATATCGAGCTGGTTACAAAAAGCCTTCAAAAAAGTTTACCAGCGAATGTTTTGATTAATACAATTCCGCTTATTTCAAGTTTGAATAATCCGACAATGCAGGAAATTGTAAATGAACTGGATGCCAAAGTTTTATTTGGAGAAAATTATCTGAACAATGAAATCGGGCACTTTAGTGTGGGAGCAATGCAATTGCATAATTATTTAGTGCATTTGCATAATAATGCACTTGTAATTACTCCGGGAGATCGTTCTGATATTATTTTAGGTGCTTTACAAGCCAATGAATCAGTAAATTATCCTACCATTTCAGGAATTATTTTAACCGGAAATATTGTTCCTGAGGAGAGTATTTTAAAGCTTATTGAAGGACTTTCTGCAATTGTACCAATTATTGCTGTTGATGGCGGAACGTATCATATTACAAACCGAATTGGTGCGATAAAATCTGAAATTTATGCCAACAACACCCACAAAATCGAAACTTCCATTACAACATTCGAAAAATATGTTGATAATGACGCGTTATCTGAAAGATTAATCACTTTTGTGCCGGAAGGAATGACACCAAAAATGTTTCAGTACAATATGGTGAAAAGAGCCAAACAGCATCGTAAACATATTGTTTTGCCAGAAGGAAATGATGATCGAATTATCATTGCCGCTTCAAGATTATTAGATATGGATGTGGTTGATATTTCCATTATTGGTGATAAAAAACAAATTGAAAGTAAGGTTACAGAACTCGGAATAACATTTGATTTTTCGAAAGTAAACATTATAAATCCGAGCGAATCAAAAAATTATGAAGATTACGCCAATACTTATTATGAGCTTAGAAAAGCCAAAAATGTAAGTATTACAATGGCAAGAGATTTAATGGAAGACGTTTCGTATTTCGGAACCATGATGGTGTATAAAGGTCACGCTGACGGAATGGTTTCCGGAGCCGCACACACCACACAACATACTATTTTGCCGGCATTGCAATTCATTAAAACAAAACCAAATTCATCTGTAGTTTCATCCGTATTTTTTATGTGTCTGGAAGATCGTGTTTCTGTTTTTGGAGATTGTGCTATTAACCCAAATCCAACCGCAGAACAATTGGCAGAAATTGCAATTTCTTCGGCAGAATCAAGTTCAGCTTTCGGAATTGAACCTAAAATTGCCATGCTTTCTTATTCTTCCGGTTCATCAGGAAAAGGGGATGAAGTAGAAAAAGTAAGAGCCGCAACTGAGATTGTAAAACAAAAACGTCCTGATTTAAAAATCGAAGGACCAATTCAATATGATGCCGCAGTAGATCGCGCCGTAGGAAAAAGCAAAATGCCGGATTCTGAAGTGGCAGGGCAGGCGAGCGTACTTATTTTCCCTGATTTAAATACAGGAAATAATACCTATAAAGCTGTACAAAGAGAAACCGGAGCATTAGCCATCGGACCAATGTTGCAAGGTTTAAACAAACCTGTAAACGATTTAAGCCGTGGCTGTACTGTAGATGATATTATAAATACAGTTGTAATTACAGCAATTCAGGCGCAAGGACTTTAATTAATTATTAATGGTGAATTATGAATTATATTGTGTTATTATCTTAAAAAAATCCGTTTTTTATCCGCGTTTTGCTTTAGCAATCCGCGTCATCCGCGTTCAAATTCACGTTCTTAAAAAAAATATAGGCTTAAGCCTTTTAGTAAAAAAACTTAGTGACTTAGTGCCTTCGTGGCAAAAACATAAAAAATGAAAATATTAATTATAAACTCAGGAAGTTCGTCAATAAAATACCAATTAATGATTATGCCAACAAACGAAGTAATTTGTAGCGGAATGATTGATAGAATTGGTCTGGAAACTTCAAATGTTACGTTTAAAACAGCTTCAGATTCATTAGAAGAATTGCTTCCGATTGCAAACCATAAAGTAGGTTTGCAAAAAGTTGCCGATATGCTTTTAGATACTGAAAAAGGAGTTATAAAATCGACTTCAGAAATTGGGGCAGTTGGGCATCGTGTGGTACATGGAGGAAGTTATTTCTCTGATACAACAATTATTACAGAAGAGGTTAAAGAAAAAATAAAAGAACTTTCAGAACTAGCACCTTTGCATAATCCGGCACATTTGATTGGAATTACTGTTGCTGAAGAAATTTTTTCGGATGCAAAACAAGTCGCCGTTTTTGATACCGCTTTCCATCAGACAATTCCGGTTGAAGCCTATAAATATGCGATTCCAAATTACCTTTTAACAGAAAATAAAGTTCGTGTTTATGGTTTTCACGGAACAAGTCACAAATATGTATCTGAAAAAGCGATAGGTTATTTAGAAAATAATTCTAAAATAATCACAATTCACTTAGGGAACGGCTGTAGTATGACAGCGATTAAAGACGGGAAAAGCATCGATCATACCATGGGATTTTCGCCTGCAAATGGTTTAATTATGGGAACCCGCGCCGGAGATATCGATCAATCGGTAATTTTTTATCTGACTAAAAATTTAAGCTACACTGCAGATGAAGTAAATGCAATTTTACTAAAACAAAGCGGAATGCTCGGACTTACAGGTTATAGTGATTTGCGTGATATTGAAGCTGAAGCCGAGAAAGGAAATAAAGACTGTCAATTGGCTTTATTAATGAACGCTTACAGAATTCGAAAATATATAGGCTCTTACACTGCAGCATTAAATGGTCTGGACGCTATTATTTTTACTGCCGGAATTGGTGAAAATTCATCTTATATGCGAAAATTGGTTTGTACTGATATGGACTATTTCGGAATTGAATTAGATCAAGAAAAGAATCAGGTTCGTTCGAAATCAATCAGAGAAATTAGTAAGCCAAATTCAAAAACAAAAGTTTTGGTTATACCAACAGATGAAGAATATGAAATTGCCAATCAGGTTTATCAATTGCTTCAAAACTAAATTTAAAATCCACTTTATAAGTAAAAAAGCTTCTCAACCGAGGAGCTTTTTTACTTATAAAAATTAAATATTTGTCATTATCTTTGAATATAAATCCGAATATTTTGAAATCGATACTTCTAAAATTATTTTTCTTCTTTTTCATCGCTTCTCAAATTCAAGCACAAGAATTACTTCCTTTCGTTGAAAACTATAATAAATCAGATTACCAGGGTGATAATCAAATTTGGAATGTTGCTCAGGGAAAGGATAATGCGATGTATTTTGCTAATAATCACTACTTATTGCGATATGATGGTGTAATGTGGGAAAAATATACATTGCCGAATAAAACCATTATTCGTTCAATTATGATCGAAGGCGATAAGATTTATTCTGGCTCTTATAAGGAATTTGGTTATTGGTACAGAAAAGACGGTAAAATGCGATATGTTTCGATTACCAAAAACCTGCGTTTGTTTGATGAAAAAGATAACGAAGAAATCTGGAAAATTTTCAGGTTTAATGGTTCTATTTATTTCCAGTCGTTTAATGATGTTTTTATTTATAACGGAAAACATATTCAAAAAATTAAATTTCCATTTTTAATTTCTTATTGTTTTGTAATCAATAAGAATGTTTACGTTGCTTCTGTTGAAAAAGGTCTTTTTAAAATGGATGGCTCCAAAATTTCGAATCCAAAAGGCTGGAATGTTTTAAAAAACACAGTTGTACATGCAATTGAGAAATATAATGACAAGTTCTATATTTTTACTCAGAAAAAAGGAATTTTTATCATTGAAAATAACGGATTAAAACCCTGGAACAATCCATTGAATGAAACATTAAAAGCAGCTACAATTAATATTGCTAAATTTATAAAAACAAACAAACTGGTTGTTGGAACCGGAAACAGGGGAGTTTTTATTTATGATTTTAATACAGACACCTATAAAAACATTGATAGAAGCAATGTTTTAATGAATAATTCTATTTTAAGTATTGGCTTTGATAAAGAAAATGATTTGTGGCTGGGATTAGATAACGGAATTGCGCATGTTGAAGTAAATTCGCCAATCTCCTTTTTTTATGACAATTCAGGAACGTTAGGTTCTATTTATTCTGTTGCTACAACTAATAAGGGATATTTAATTGCTTCCAATCATGGTGTTTTTGAATTTGATTCCGGAAAATTTAAAATGATACCTAACACACAGGGTCAGGGCTGGAATATTACTAAAATAAATGAAAAATATATTATTGGTCATAATGACGGAACATTTTCATATGATAATGGATTTTTAAGCAAGATAAATAAAGTAAGCGGAGGGTGGAATTTATCGAAAAGCAGCATCAATGATACTTATTTTCAATCTACTTATAGTGGCGTTTTGGTTTATGATAATCCTTTAGACCTTACTAAATATAAAGTAATTAACGATTTTACTAAACCAATTAAATACGTTGCCCAAAATAAAAAGAATGAAATTTGGGCAGCAGATAATTATCGTGGTTTGTATCGTGTTTTATACGACGATAACTATAAAACTAAGAAAATTGAGAATGTAACTCAGCAAAGTAAAATCAAAAATGACTTTGGAGTTAAGATTTTTGAATTTAGAAATGAAATACTCTTCTTAATCAACAATTCATGGTATACGTATAATTCGATAACCAACAAACTTGAAGAAAACGAATTGTTTAATGAAAATTTCAAGAACGTTTCTGATGTAATTGGCATAGATGAAGATCATTTTATGGTACTTCAGGATGGAATTTTATACCATATATATGTTAAGGGAAATAAATTTGTTTGGAATATTATTCAGGAGAAATATTATAAAGGAAAATTAATCAATGACAACCTGAGAATTTTTAAAAACAAGAATCATTATTTATTAAATCTTGATGATGGTTTTATTTCTCTTCAATTGAAGTATGAAAATAAGCAAAATACACAGATAAAAGTTGAAGCTTTTAATGATGGAAATTTAATTCCTGATGATTCTAAAATTAAATATAATACCGAGCTGAAAATTAATGTTATATCTGGAATTTATGGAGCCAGCAAACCAAATTTGTTTTATAAACTAAATAAAGGCAAAGATTTTAGTCCAATTTCAGATGGATTGATTTTGCTGAATAATTTGAGCAGCGGTTATCATTCAATGATAATCTATAAACACGATGGCGCTAATTATGACAAAGTATCAAGTTTTGAATTTAAAGTAGCTCAGCCCTGGTACTTTTCTTTTTGGATGATTTTATTATATCTTTTAATAATTGGAGCAGTTTTATTTTTCTATTACAAATGGAATAAACTGCGTTATATGCAAAAATTAAAATTGCAGGCCGAAGAATTAAAACATCAAAGGGAAATTCTTGAAATGGAGTTGAAGGCTGAAAACGAATTAAATATTCAGGAGTATGAAAAACATATTTTAGAATTGGAACTACAAACTAAATCATCCGAAGTTGCCGGAAAGTCATTGTCTATAGCCAAACAAAGTGAGATGATTGAAAATATCCAAAGCATTTTGGATTCTGAAAAAGATTTCAACAAACTTAAAAGTGAAATTAAAAAAGCAATAAAGATAAATGAAGTCAATAAACACGAGTGGGAAATTTTTGAAACCAATCTGAACCAAATCCATAATGAATTCATTATAAATCTTTCAAAGAAGTTTCCAAATTTAACTCCAAAAGATATAAAATTGTGTGTTTATCTTAAAATGAATCTTTCATCAAAGGAAATTGCACCTATGATGAATATCTCTTTTAGAGGTGTAGAATTACACAGATATCGCCTTAGAAAGAAATTAAATCTCTCACAGGAAGAAAATCTGTCAAAGTTTTTATTAAGTCTGTAAGATTTGCATTTGTTTTTTACATATTTTATATTTTTCCACATCATTTTTTATAGAATTACAATACATCATTACTACATCATAAGGTTATGTTAAGGAAATAAAATTAACATTTAAAGCTTTGATTTTTAGTACAATATATTAATGTTTTAACATAATGATGTAGCTGTGTAGTAGTGGTATTTGATGTACTACAACGTTGTAATTGTTTAATTTGGCTCTACTAACTTAAACGATTACGAACTGTATGAAAAATTTTATTTTTAGCTTTTTAGCACTCTTGCTTCTTCCGGCTTATATGTCTGGACAAGCAATTAAAGGAAAAGTAGTAGACAGTAGTGGAATGGGAATTCCCGGAGCAGTCATTAGCGCTCCCAATTCACGAACTTCTGCTGATGCTGATTTCGACGGAAATTTTACAATAAATGCTAAAGTGGGTGAGATTATAAAAATCTCAATGCTTGGTTTCGACGCTGTATCTGTACCAGCAACAGCAGAACCAATGTCAATTACATTAAAAGAATCAGGTGATACTGCCTTGAAAGAAGTTGTAGTAATTGGATATGGTACAAGAAAGAAAATTGATAATACTTCGGCTGTAAGCTCAATTAAATCGGAGGAAATTACCAAAATGAAGGTTGCAAATGCATCGCAGGCCATACAAGGTAAGGCGGCTGGTGTTCAGGTATCTACTTCAGATGCGCCTGGAAGTACACCATCAGTTGTAATCAGGGGAGCTGGTACTGCATTAGGAGGAAGAAATCCTTTATATGTTGTAGACGGTATGCCAACTGACAATATCAATAACATCAATAGTAATGATATTACATCTTACGAGATTTTGAAAGATGCTTCTTCATTAGCTATTTACGGAACCAGAGGTGCAAATGGTGTAATTATGATTACAACCAAAAACGGAAAAGGAAAACTTACTGTAGATGTTGAAAGTTTTACAGGTATCAGAAGCCCTTTGAAAAAAGTAAAAATGGCAAATAGTGACGAGTATGTTCGCTATAGTAATGCTGCTTACAGTAACGATTTTCCACAAGGCAGATTCTCTGCAAATCAGCCTTATAATACAGATTGGTTAGATGCGATTACAAGAACAGGAACCTATACTCAAAACAATATTGCAATCTCAGGATCTTCAGAAAATGTAAAATACTTTTTTAGTGTTGGAAATTATGAAGAAAAAGGAATTTTAAACGGATCTGATTACGGACGTACTACTATCAGAAACAATAATGAGTTTAAACTTTCAGAAAAAGTTAAAATAACCCAGAATTTAAGTGTAAGTACTATTAAGAATACGCCAATGCCTTTGAGCGCATTTACGAATGCTTACAGACAATCTCCACTAGTTCCTGTGCGTTACGCTGACGGAAAATATGGTGTGCCATTTGTTTCTAATGGAGTTGTAGCTGAAACCGGAGCATCTTTTAACAATGTTGGAAATCCGGTAGCTCAATTGGATTATACAAATGAGCAGCAACAAACTGTTATGCTGCAAGGTGGATTAAAATTAGATTATGATATTATCAAATCTTTAAAATTTACTTCACAATTCAATGGAGAATTTTATACCTACAAACAGTATAATTATGTAGATAATCAAGCACTTTGGTTATCGGCAGATCCAACTCGTGCAGTAGCAGGGTATCCATTAGATTTGAATATAAATACTTTAACAAGGAATAGAGACCAATATTTTAACTGGAATTTGTCAAACTATCTAACTTACAACAAAGTTTTTGCTGAAATCCATGATGTTGAAGTTACAGCTGGTATTGAAGCAAATGTACAAGGAACCAGAGAAAAGTTAACTATTGACAGAAAGAATGTAAATGCAAACTCAAATTACTGGTCTTTAAAAGATGTTAATGTTGCAGGTAATGTTACAGGTTTAAAAGATGAAGCTTTGAACCAAAGAAGACTGGCATCTTATTTTGCACGTTTTCAATATAAATTGTTAGACAAATACTTGGTTACAGGTACTGTAAGACGTGATGGATCATCACAATTTGCTGAAGACAAGCGTTGGGGAACATTCCCATCAGTTGGTTTAGGCTGGATTGTATCTAAAGAAACCTTCTTAAGTAATGTAGAACCAATTAATTTATTAAAAATTAGAGGATCTTGGGGTAGATTAGGAAATCAAAATGTACCACTTAATACACAGTTGTTAACTTCTGGATTAGATTATTCAGGTTTAGGTTCAGGTACTACAATAAATTCTCAGGTAGATCCTAATTTATCTTGGGAGATTGTTGAAGAACTTTCAGGAGGTTTTGATTTTGAAGTATTGAACAGCAGATTAAAAGGATCATTTGATGTCTATGATAAAAATACAACAAATACAATTTTGAATGTTAAACCATATTCAACTTCTGGAATTACCGTTGCTACACCAGCACATATTGGAGAAGTATCTAACAAAGGTTATGAAATTGCATTACGTTGGGATGATAAAATAAATGACAATTTAAGCTATTGGGTAGGAGGAAATTTTTCCCATAATAAAAATGAGCTTACAAGTCTTAAAAATGTTCAGTTAAATCCAATTATTGGAGGAAGTTTAGGAAATGGACAAAACACCAAAATTCTTGATAATACTTCAGTAGGGCAGCCATTAGGTAGTTTTTTTATGTATGAGTATGCAGGAGTTGACCCAACAAACGGTCAAATGTTGTACTACAAAGCAGATGGTTCTAAAGTTGCTCAATCAGGATTAGACGAACTTAAAGACAAAAAGTATGTAGGTTCTCTTTTACCAACTTCTAATTATGGAGTTACTTTAGGAGTAAATTACAAAAACATCGATTTTTCTGTTGACGGTTACGGAGTTGGAGGATCAAAAGTATATAATGGAAAAAAAGCGCAGCGTTTTGGAGGTGAAAACATAGAAGCTTCAACAGCTCGTGATTTCTGGACACCTACAAATACAACAGCTTCTAATCCTGCACCTTCTAATTTAACTCCTTTCGCTTCAACTTATTACTTGGAGTCTGCAGATTTTTTTAGAATCAATAATATCACTTTAGGATATAAACTTCCACTTAAAGAAGATCAGTTTATTAGCTTTTGCCGAATATATGTGAATGCAATTAATCCATTTATCTCACAAAAATTCTCTGGATTTTCACCAGATGTTACAAGTGATGGTAAACTTGTTGAAGGCACTCAAGGGGTTGAGTTAGATGCTTACCCATCATTGAGATCATTTGTTATAGGTGCTAATTTAAAATTTTAATATTATGAAAAGATTATATATATCAATGTTTGTACTTTCTGGATTATTTTTTTCCGGATGTTCAGATTTTTTTTTGGATGTAGAGCCGACAGAAGCTATTCCCGCAGATCCTGCTTTGGTGAATAGCGATGCAGGAGCAACAGGTTTTGTAACGGCAATTTACAATCAATTTTTAGGATGGGAAATGTCTTCTTTTGGATGGAATGCAGTTTCAAGTATTATCTCAGATGATGCAGATAAAGGCTCTGACCCGGGAGATGCGGGTGGAGATAAAGATATTATTGATGCATTAACTTATAATGCTTCAACTCCATCATTTCAATCTACATGGGAGGCTAATTATGCTGGAATTAACAGATGTAATCAGGCATTAGAAATGTTTCCTAAATTAGATAAAGCAAACCCTGTTTTAAAAGCAAGATTAGTAGGTGAAACGAAGTTCCTGAGAGCTTTTATGTATTTTACTTTAGTAAAAGGATACGGCGGAGTGCCAATTATAGATCATTTAGCTCTTGTTCCAATTTCTGAGGATGATAGAAAAATGCAATTAACTCGTAAAACAGTAGCAGAAGTTTATGCTTTTATAGAGCAAGACTTAAATGATGCTGCAGAAGCTTTGCCTTTAAAATCAGCTTACTCAGGGGCAGATGTTGTCAGAGTTTCTAAAGGATCTGCATACGCTTTATTAGCAAAAGTAAATCTATATCAAAAAAATTGGCAAAAAGTAATTGACAATTGCGATAAAGTAACGGGTTATTCTTTAGTTTCTGATTATTCATTACAATTTAAAAAAGAAGGAGAATTCGGCCCGGAATCTATTTTCGAAATTAATGGAGTTGGTTCTACTTCTACACCTGGATTTGGAATTGGAAATTACTCTGTTTCTCAAGCACCACGTGGTGCCGGAGGTTGGGGATGGGGATTCAACACACCAACTCAAGGTTTAGCAGATGCTTATGAGCCAGGAGATGTTAGAAGAGAAGCAACTATCATTTTTAGAGGTTCAGTTTTATATGATGGTAGAGAAATACCATCAACTGTAGCAAATCCAAGATACAATTATAAAGCATATTCATCAGCTTTTTACAATCAGGAATTTACAGATACAAATCTTAGATATTTAAGATATGCTGAAGTCATATTAATGAAAGCGGAAGCTTTAAATGAATTAGGACAAACTTCAGACGCAATTCCTTTAGTAAATCAAATTCGTAAAAGAGCAGGTTTAGGAGATACTCCTTTTACTTCTCAAGATGATATTAGAAAAGCAATCTACAAAGAAAGAAGATTAGAATTTGCTTTCGAACATGACAGATGGTTTGATCTTGTAAGAACAGGTCAGGCAGCAGCAGCAATGGCAGCAGACGGAAAAAACTTTATTGTTGGAAAACATGAGTTATGGCCTATACCAACTTCATTTATAAGAGAAGCGAATGGACTTTCTCAACAAAACCCTGGTGGTTACTAATTAAAATCTCAAAATCACTCCTTTCGAAAGTTGAAAGGAGTGATTATTTTCAAATTCCCATAATTTTTTTATAATGATTAGAATTTCAGTTTTACTAATGGTTTTTACTTTTTTTGGTTGTGGTTCAAATACTGACAAACCAAAAGAAAATGCAGAAGAAAATACTGCAACGGAGAAATTATCTGATGAGCAACTTTTAAACGTGGTTCAAAAAGAAACCTTTAAGTATTTCTGGGATTATGCCGAACCAAACTCTGGGTTAGCCAGAGAACGTTATCATCCAGATGGAATTTATCCTGAAAATGATTCGAATATTGTAACTACAGGTGGTTCTGGTTTTGGATTAATGGCACTTGTTTCTGGAATGTCTCAAGGCTATATTACCAAAGATCAAGGTGTTGAAAGATTAAACAAAATTGCGGATTTTTTAGGCAAAGCCGATCGTTTTCACGGAGCTTGGTCACACTGGATAGACGGAAATACAGGAAAAGTAAAGCCTTTTGGAACCAAGGATAATGGTGGAGACTTAGTCGAGACTTCATTTTTGGTTGCGGGAATGATTACAGTTCGCGAATATCTAAAAGACGGTTCTGAAAAAGAAAAAGCAGTAGCTCAAAAATATGACGCACTTTGGAAAGGAGTGGAGTGGAACTGGTACACAAACAACAAAAATGTTCTATACTGGCATTGGTCGCCAAACTATGCGTGGCAAATGAATTTTGCATTAGAAGGATACAACGAATGTTTAATTACTTACGTAATGGCAGCTTCTTCTCCAACTCACGGAATTGATGCAAAAGTTTATCACGAAGGCTGGGCAAGAAGCGGAGAAATCGTTTCATCAAAAACAAAATACAATCTTCCGTTAGTTTTAAAACACAATGGAGCAGAAGAATTTGGAGGTCCGTTATTCTGGGCGCATTATTCTTATGTAGGACTTGATCCAACTCAATTAAGCGATAAATATGCCAACTATTGGGATTTAAACGTAAATCAAACCAAAATCAATTATGAATATTGTGTAGAAAATCCTAAAAAAGGCTACAGTGCTGATTATTGGGGATTAAGCGCTTCGTATTCAAGAAATCCTGATGGGTCAATAGGTTATAATGCACATATGCCGAGTAACGATCAGGGCGTTATGTCGCCAACTGCTGCTATAAGTTCGATCGTTTATACACCAAAAGAATCTATGGCTGTAATTCGTAATTTATACGATAATCATAAAAAAGAAACTTGGGGGAATGCCGGTTTTTATGATGCTTTGAGTTTACAGAATAATAACTGGGTTGCAAAACGCTACTTAGCAATCGATCAGGGACCAGAAGTTGTGATGATCGAAAATTACAGAACTGAATTATTATGGAAATTATTCATGAATGCTCCGGAAGTAAAACAAGGTTTAGTAAAACTTGGATTTAAATCAGGTAAATACGGTTTTTAATGGCACTTAAAATTAAAAATAGTATCAAGTTATTATTGTTTCTTTTTTCTGCGATGGGTTTTGCGCAAAGTGAGACAAACGGAAAATTGAAAACAGTTGTGGTGGCCAATTATGAATTAGGTTACGCTTTACATAAACCCGCCAATACAAAGGAGAAAAAATCTTTAATAGTTTTTATTTCCGGTGATGGAGAAAAAGGAACTGACATTGAAAAAGTGAAAATTAATGGGCCTTTAAAGTACTTAAAAACACATCAATTAGATACTTATGTTTTGGCGCCGCAATGTAAAGAAGGCGAAAAATGGAGTATTGAATCTATTTATGAATTGATTTTAAAAATTCAGAAAGAAAACAAAATAGATCCTGACAGAATTTATGTTACAGGTTTAAGTTCCGGAGGCTGGGCAGCCTGGAATTTGGCACTTTCGTATCCGGATATGTTTGCAGCTATAGTTCCGATTTCGGGTTTTGTTGATTTAATTGAATTAGAAAGTGCTTGTAAAATAGCCAATATTCCAACCAGAATTTATCACGGATTATTGGATGATGTGGTAAAACTAGATTATGCAATTGCGATTTACAAAGAATTAAAAAAATGTAATGCAAAAGATGTTCAGCTAACCATTTTTGATGATGCCGGTCACGATAGCTGGACAAGAGTTTATGATAATCCGGAAATTTATGACTGGATGCTTAAACAGATTAAAACAAATACAAATAAATAAAAACAATAGAATGAAAAAGAAATTAGTCTTACTGTTTTTAGGATGTGCTGTTTTGGGTTACGCCCAAAAAAAGAACACTAAAAATGCAGTAAAAATTAAACCGAAATCTGAGTTTGTAGCCGAGTTAATTTCAAAAATGACTTTAGACGAAAAACTAGGGCAGTTAAATTTACCAACTTCTGGAGATATTACTACAGGACAAGCTAATAGTTCTAATGTTGCAAAAAATATTGCCGAGGGAAAAGTTGGAGGTTTGTTCAACATCAAATCGGTACAAAAAATTAAAGAAGTTCAAAAAATTGCTGTTGAAAAAAGCCGCTTGAAAATCCCATTGCTTTTTGGAATGGATGTTATTCATGGTTACGAAACTACATTCCCAATTCCGTTAGGATTATCTTGTACATGGGATATGAATTTGATCGAAAGAAGTGCGCAAATTGCTGCTCAGGAAGCAAGTGCAGACGGAATTAACTGGACATTTTCACCAATGGTTGATATATCCCGTGATCCTCGCTGGGGAAGAGTTTCTGAAGGTTCAGGAGAAGATCCGTATTTAGGAAGCCAGATTGCAAAAGCAATGGTAAACGGATATCAACAACACGATTTATCTAAAAACAATTCAATTTTAGCTTGTGTAAAACACTTCGCTTTATACGGAGCCCCAGAAGGCGGACGTGATTACAATACTGTTGATATGAGTCATATCAGAATGTTTAACGATTATTTTCCTCCTTACAAAGCAGCTGTTGACGCAGGAGTAGGTTCAGTTATGGCCTCTTTTAACGAAGTTGACGGAATTCCGGCTACAGGAAATAAATGGTTAATGACCGATGTTTTAAGAAAACAATGGGGTTTTAAAGGTTTCGTAGTAACAGATTTTACAGGAATTCCTGAAATGATCGAACACGGAATGGGTAATTTACAAGATGTTTCGGCTATGTCCTTAAACGCGGGTGTTGAGATGGATATGGTTGGAGAAGGTTTTTTAACGACTTTGAAAAAATCTTTAGACGAAAACAGAGTTACTATTTCACAAATTGACAATGCGGTAAGACTTATTCTAGAAGCAAAATATGACTTAGGATTATTTGAAGATCCTTATAAATATTGCGATGAAAAAAGAGCTAAAACGGAGATTTTTACAGCAAGCAGCAGAAAAGAAGCAAGATCGATTTCTGCTCAGTCATTGGTTTTATTAAAAAATAAAAATCAGGTTTTACCTCTTAAAAAATCTGGAACTATTGCACTTATCGGACCATTGGCAGATGCAAAAGAAAATATGCCTGGAACATGGAGTGTAGCTACAAAAATGGAGAATGCTATTTCATTATTAGCAGGAATTAAAGAAGTTGCAGGAGCTTCGACTAAAGTTTTATATGCAAAAGGAAGCAATTTAGATTACGATGAAACTTTTGAAACAAATGCTACAATGTTTGGTAAAACCTTACATCGTGATTCTCGTTCAAAAGAAGAATTATTAGCTGAAGCTTTAAAAGTTGCAAATCAGTCAGATGTAATTGTGGCAGCTCTGGGAGAATCTGCTGAAATGAGCGGAGAATCAAGCAGCCGTACGAATTTAGAAATTCCACAAGCACAAAAAGATTTATTAAATGCCTTATTAAAAACAGGAAAACCGGTTGTTTTAGTATTATTTGACGGACGTCCTTTGGTTATTACAGAGGAAGAAAAAACAGTTCCTGCAATTTTAAATGCCTGGTTCGCCGGTACAGAAGCAGGTTACGCTATCGCCGATGTTTTATTTGGAGATGTAAACCCTTCTGGAAAATTGACAACAACTTTCCCAAGAAGCGTAGGACAAGTGCCAATTTATTATGCACACAAAAATACAGGAAGACCACTTTCTAATACAGAAGGAAAATTCGAGAAATTCAGATCAAATTATATCGATGAAAGAAACGAGCCATTATTTCCATTTGGTTTTGGTTTAAGTTATACTTCTTTCGAATATTCAAACCTGAAAATTTCATCTGATAAAATGAATTTCAGCGGAAAACTAAAAGTTACGGTTGACGTTGCAAACACAGGAAATTATGACGGTAAAGAAACCGTTCAGTTATATATCAGAGATTTAGTTGGTTCGGTAACAAGACCCGTTAGAGAATTGAAAAACTTTCAAAAAATAACCCTTAAAAAAGGAGAGAAACAAACAGTGACTTTTGAAATTACTGTTGAAGATTTAAAATTTTATAATTCTGATTTACAATTCGTAGCAGAACCTGGACAGTTTGATGTTTTCGTTGGTGGAAATTCAAATGCCGATAAGAAAGTTAGTTTTGAGTTAACTAAATAATTGGTTTGTTAATTAGAAATTGCCCTTCGTACTGGTTATACGGAGGGCTTTTTTATAGTTTTTTAGTCTTAAAATGTATTAAAATTAGTACGGATTTTTAGATCAATAAAAACTCAAATTTTTCAAATAATTTAATTTTCTATACAATGAAAACCATTAAAACATCTAAAATATTCCCGTTTCTGTTTGCAATAGTTGTTTTGTCTTCTTGTACGGCAAAGAAAAATGCGATTGTTGCACATCGCGGAGCCTGGAAAACAAATAATTTTCCGGAAAATTCAATTGCTTCACTTCGACATGCGATTGATTTAAAATTGGCAGGATCAGAGTTTGATGTATGGAGAACAGCCGATGATTCATTGGTAATCAATCATGATGCGCACTATAACAAACTTCTTATTGAGGAAACAAATTATGCGGACTTAATAAAATTTAAACTTTCAAACGGAGAGAAGCTGCCTACTTTACATGAATATATCACTGAAGGCAAAAAAAATAATAAGCACACACTTTTGGTCTGTGAAATAAAACCTTCGGAAATAAGTAAAGAAAGAGGAAAGAAAACGGCACTGAAAACGGTTGAAGTAATTAAAAAACTTAAAGCTGATAAAATTACGGGTTACATCAGTTTTGATTATGACATTCTGAAACAAATTAGAGAAGTCGATCCTAAAACCTCTTTGCAATATCTGGAAGGAAATAGATCGCCAAAAGAAGTGAAATTAGACAAAATAACGGGCGTTGATTTCCATTATTCAGTTTTTGAAAAACATCCGGAATGGATCAAAGAAGCTAAAGAAAATCATATTACACTAAATGTCTGGACGGTTAACGATGCCAAAGTAATGGATTGGATTATCGAAAATAAATTCGATTATATAACCACCAATGAACCGGAATTGCTAAAGGAAAGAATTATAAAAATTAAAAATTAAAAACACTCTTTTCAAAGCTTGATTTTTAATTATAAAAACATAAAAATAAAAGAAATGTATAAACTATCGTCTATATCGCTTTTGTTGCTTTTGATAGGATTTAATATCTCGGCACAAAATTCCATTCCTGGAAAAACAGAATGGTTTGATCCTAATAAACCAGCTTCAACATATTGTAATCCAATAAATATTGGTTACAATTACACGACCTTTAAGCACAACGGGATTCCTGAATCTCGCCGTTCAAGTGCCGATCCTGTTATTATTACTTACAAAGGCGAATATTATTTATTTGCTACAAATCAGGCAGGTTTCTTTTGGAGTAAAGACATGTCTGACTGGAAATTTGTATACGGAAGTTTTCAAAGACAACCCGGCGATGATGACCAATGTGCGCCTGCTGCATGGGTGGTAAACGATACTTTGTTTTATGTTGGATCAACATGGAAAAAAGATCATCCGATTTGGAAAACAGCCGATCCAAAATCAGGAAAATGGTTGCGACATGTCGATAAAGCAATGTTGCCAACCTGGGATCCTGCTATTTTTCAGGATGATGATAAAAAAGTATATATGTACTACGGTTCAAGCGGAAAATTACCACTTGTAGGTGTAGAAGTAGATTATAAAACATGGTTACCAAAAGGAAATCAGGCAGATTATGCACAATTATACGCAGCCACAGAAGTTGAGGATATTCAAAAACCTTACGGTCAGGCAAAAGCGGTTGTTGGTTTAGATCCTGCTTCACACGGTTGGGAACGTTTTGGACCTAACAATGATATGGAACCTGCACCCTGGGGTAATTTTATAGAGGGCGCATGGATGACCAAACACAACGGTAAATATTATATGCAATATGGCGCTCCTGCTACTGAATTTAAAGGATATGCAAACGGAGTTCACGTTGGTGATAATCCGTTGGGACCATTTGTGTATCAAAAGCACAATCCAATGTCGTATAAGCCCGGAGGATTTGTAATTGGTGCCGGACACGGAAACACTTTTGCAGATATTTACGGAAATTACTGGAATACAGGAACATGCAAAATTTCAATAAAAGACCGTTTTGAACGTCGTATTGATATGTTTCCTGCCGGATTTGATAAAGATGATGTCATGTATTCGAACACATCTTATGGAGATTTTCCAATAAAACTTCCGACAGAACAACGCAATCACGAAAATGGAGCTTCTTCCGGATGGATGTTATTATCTTATAAAAAAACAGCTACAGTTTCTTCTTCAGAAGATTGTATGGAAGTGGAAACACACAGAATGGATAATGGAGGCAAAAAAGTATATGAGAAATTTTGCTATGGCGCGAATAATTTAACAGATGAAAATATTCAAACCTATTGGTCAGCAAAAACAAGTAATCCGGGTGAATGGTTACAGCTTGATTTAGGGAGAAAAATGCAGGTAAATGCTTTGCAAATTAATTATGCCGATCATAAAGCAACACAATACAATAAAGCAATGGATATTTATTATCAATATAAAATATTCATGTCTGATGATGGTGTAAACTGGACATTGGTGGTAGATAAATCTCAAAATGATAAAGATGCTCCGCATGATTATGTTGAGTTAACAAAACCAATTGAAGCTCGTTACATTAAAATGGAAAACATTCATAACGCTTCGGGATTATTTGCGGTTTCAGATTTCAGGGTTTTTGGAAACGGATTGATGGCAAAACCAAAAGCTGTTTCTGGTTTTAAAGTAAATAGAAATAACAAAGATTCTCGTAATGCAATGATTTCCTGGAAGAAACAATCTGACGCAATTGGATACAATATTTATTACGGAATTGCTCCGGATAAATTATACAATACCATTATGGTTTATGATGAAAGTGCGTATGATTTTAGAGGTTTGGATAAAGACACAAAATATTATTTTACGGTTGAAGCTTTTAACGAAAATGGTATTAGTTCAAAAACGAAGCTTATTGAAGTAA
This sequence comes from Flavobacterium sp. MEB061, assembly GCF_000834715.1. Taxonomy (NCBI): domain Bacteria; kingdom Pseudomonadati; phylum Bacteroidota; class Flavobacteriia; order Flavobacteriales; family Flavobacteriaceae; genus Flavobacterium; species Flavobacterium sp. MEB061. The sequence continues at coordinate 290,757 of NZ_JXQR01000015.1, forward strand.
AATAATTTTGTAACTATTTTTTCATAAAAGGTTGACTAAAATGGCAACGATTTATAAAAGAATTTGTTCCTTTGCATGGCTATCATGTAGCAGATTAAGTAACCCGAAAAAAGCCATTAAACCTATGAAAAAAACAATTCTTTTAACTGCATTAGTTTTAAGCGGATTGACATCTTTTGCCCAGTCAAATGATGAAAAAAACATTAAATTATTTTATAAAAAGGCATTAACCGAGTCTAAAGCTTACACTTGGTTAGAGTATTTATCTAACGATATTGGAGCTCGTTTATCAGGATCACAAAACGCACAGCTGGCTGTTAATTATACTAAATCTCAGCTTGAAAGTTTAGGACTTGACAAAGTATATTTACAAGAAGTTATGGTTCCGCATTGGGTTCGTGGCGAAAAAGAAAGTGCTTTTATCTTAAACGGAAAAGTTAAAACTGCTGTGCCAATTTGCGCTTTGGGAGGATCTGTTGCAACTGCAAAAACAGGACTTACGGCAGAAGTTATAGAAGTTCAGGGAATTAAAGAACTTGCCGAATTAGGAGATAAAGTAAAAGGAAAAATTGTGTTTTTTAACAGACCAATGAATCCTGAAAATGTTGAAACTTTCATTTCATACGGAGCTTGTGTTGATCAAAGATTTGCTGGTGCAAAAGAAGCCGCTAAACTTGGAGCAGTGGGAACAATTGTACGTTCGATGAATTTACGTTTAGACGATTTTCCTCATACAGGCGCCCAAAGTTATGGTGATTTGCCAAAAGAACAATATATCCCTACAGCTGCGATTAGTACAAACGGAGCTGAATTATTAAGTGCAACCTTAAAAAGCAATCCGTCTTTAAAATTTTATATCAAACAATCTTGCGAAACATTGCCTGATGTATTATCATATAATGTTATTGGAGAATTAACAGGAACAGTAACTCCGGAGAATATTATGGTTGTTGGTGGTCACTTAGATTCTTGGGATCTGGCTGATGGTTCTCAGGATGATGGAGCAGGAGTAGTACAAAGTATGGAAGTAGTTCGTATTCTTAAAAATTTAAACTACAAACCTAAAAATACAATTCGTGTAGTTTTATTTATGAATGAAGAGAATGGCGGAAAAGGTGGAGCGAAATATGAAGAAGTTTCAAAACAAAAAAATGAGAACCATATTTTTGCTTTAGAAAGTGATTCAGGCGGATTTTCACCAAGAGGTTTTTCAATTGAAGCAGACGATGCAAACCTAAAAAAAATACAAGGATTCAGAGATCTTTTTGAGCCTTATTTAGTTCATAGTTTTACAATTGGACATGCAGGATCTGATATTAGCCATTTAACGTCTAAAGCGATTGTTAAAGCTGGTTTAAAACCAGATTCTCAACGTTATTTTGATTATCACCACGCAGCAAACGACAAATTTGATGCTGTTAATAAAAGAGAATTAGAACTTGGAGCAGCAACAATGGCAAGCTTAGTTTATTTATTAGACCAAACCGGAATTGAAATGCCAAAGGCTAATTAATTTTAAATAGATATTTACAAAATGAAGCCGTCTCAAATACGTTTGAGACGGCTTTTAAATTTAATTCATAATTGATTCCTTAGAGTATAATATTAATCGCTTAAAGCAGTTATAATTTCAAATTCAGGACTAAACCGACAATTCTTCTTTTTATTATTTATGTCTTATTAATCCTATTTTTTTTGTTTAAATTTGAATCCTTCTTTAGAGTTATTAATATGGCTACACGATTATTTTCTTACTTTTTTCTTATTCTTTCTTTGAGTATTCATTCACAATCGACAAAGGAACTGATTGATGGTCTAAATACTATTAATGATCATCAGAAAAAAGTAGAACTCTGTCGAAAAATTGCTTTAAGATTGCAAAAATCGGATTGGGACAGAGCTATAAAATATATTGAAATAGCCGAATCTGAAGCCAGAAAAACAGAAAATCCAGAACTTACGCTGGCGTATGTTTATGTTACGGCAGGAAAAATGTATGCCTCCAAAGAAGTATTTGATGTTAGTTTGAAATATTATTTTAAAGCGCATGATATTTACAAGCAAAACAATAATATTGAAGAATTATCAAAATTAGAAAACAATCTTGCCATTATTTATTCACTCGGGAAAAATAAGGAAAAAGCATTAAAATATTTCTTAAACGTATATCACTATCAAAAGTCTAAGAATGATCCCGTTAAGCTCGTAAAAATTTTAAACAATATTGGTACTTTATATTTAGATAAAAATGTAGATTCTTCTTTGCATTATTACCAAAAGGCTCAAGCTATAAACGGAACGATAAAAGACTACACCTTAAAAATTTATGTCTATACTAATTTGGCACGAGCTTATGCATTAAAAAAAGATAAAAAAAATACCGAATATTATTTTGACCAGGCTTTTTCTTTAGTAGATAAACCAGTTGATAATGCTGTAAAAGCTTTTGTATATGAGTCTTTTTCGCAATATAAATTAAAAGAGAAAAACTATGATGCCGTAATTGCAAATGCAAAAAAGGCATTAGAATTAGGTAAAGATAATGTATATAGCTTTTCAGGTTTAAACCTGAATAAAATGCTTTATGAGGTTTATATAAGTACGGCTGATTATAAAAATGCAGTACATTATTTTCAGAAATACAATGCAATCAACGACAGTATTAATGTTGAAGAAAAAGCAGTAAATCTGGAAAGAATAAAATTAGAACAGGATTACAAAGTTCGCACACAAATAAAAACACTTATAGAACAAAAGAAACTATTTAAGTATTCTGTGGTGGGATTGATATTGGTAGTTGGCATTTTAATTTTAATTATTTTACTAATAAAATACCGAAACAGAAACATTAAAAATCAACTGGAAAAAGAAAAATTAAACACCAAAATGCAAGGTTTAAAGGAAAACCTGAAAGCTAAAAATATGGTTCTGGTAGGAAAAGCTATGTCAGAAATACATCGTACAGACAGCATTAATGAAATCCTTACTGATCTTAAACAAATTAAACTCAAAGCTATTAATAAAGAAATGCAACAAGCTATTGATATAGTTTTAAAGCGTTTGGAAAAGAATTTAAATACCGATATCTGGAAAGAATTCGAAATAAGTTTTGAACAGGTTCACCAGTCTTTTTTTGATAAACTAAAAAACGATTATCCTTCCCTTACTCCAAAAGACCGGAGATTATGTGCTCTTTTATACCTGGATCTAACAACAAAAGAAATTTCTCAAATTACAGGGCAATCCTTCAAAGCGATCGAAAATTCCAGAACAAGACTTCGGAAAAAATTTGATTTGACTAACGAAAAGGTAAATCTCTCCACTTATCTCAATACATTTTAAGTTTAATAAATGTAAAAAATAACCCAAACTAATCGGCTGATTTAGTTTGGGTTATTTTTTTTTGAGTGTTTTTTGAGTGACAATTTTTTACCTGTGAGTGTTTTTGTAATAGTCCGTTTTTCAAAAATATGTAATGTCCATTCTACATTTACCAAATCGATGCAAATAAATTTAGAATGAACGAGAAGAAAAAAAAAGTACCTCCTAAAAATTTAGAACAGCTTTTGGAAGAAACAAAAACCCAAAAGGAAATCCTCTTAAAGATTCTTGAAAAAATAACAAAAGAAAATCCTGAAGATCAAACTCCAAATTGATTTTTAGAAAGGCATTTGAATGGCTGCTATACCATTTAAAGTGCGATTATAACCAAACTAACCATAATATTAATTTTAAATTTAAAGAAATGAACCAGATTTACCTCAAAACCAAGTGTTTGTTTGTTTTGTTAAGTTTCTTCGCCTGTTCCGTAGGAATGGCTCAGTCTCCTTTTCAAAGCGTAAAAAAAGATGGTGTGAAAATGGCTGTTGACGAGTCAGCACCAAATCAGACAAAAGATCAAGTTAGTAAGACAAATAATGATCCAAATTCTACTCAGAGTAACAATGCCGGCAATCTTCTAATTCAGGAAGAGGAAAAGATAAGCGGCAAAGAGCTTTCTAAAGCAGAAAGTGAATCGGTAACAAAACAACTACAGCAAAGCCAACAATTATTTGGACAAAAACTAAATGATTCAGAGAAAACAAACGCACAGGATACTGTAAGCACGAAGGTTAAATCTTTTGCTAAATCTTCAGGTTTAACTGCCAAAAACATATTCGAAGTTAAAAAAGAAGCTTTTGATTTGTCTGCATCAGATAAAATGCAATTAAAATCAATCTCTGATAATCATGGAAGAATACTGGCTACTTATCAGCAATTGCATAATTCTGTTCCGGTAGAAGGAGCAATTTACAAGGTTAGAGAAAATAAAACCAAGATAGACGCATTTGGTTATACTGCTAAAAAATTGTCTGTAAGCAGCAGTTATAAAGTAAGTGCTACAGCTGCTTTAGAAAATGCACTTAAAAAAGTAAACGCCAAACAATATATTTGGGAAAGTAAAAAATTAGGTGCTTTACTTGATAAAAATATAAGTACAAAACCAGAAGGAGAATTGGTTTATGTGGGTCCTAATTTTTCTTCTGAACTAAAAGAATATTACCTGACATGGAAATTTGATATTTATGCAATCAATCCGCAATCAAGCCAGACTATTTACGTAGATGCAAACTCTGGAAAAATAGTTCTTATTATCGACTTAAATCGAGATGCCAGTTTCGAAGGCCAAAGGCTGGGTAGAGGTAAATCACGATACGCCGGAGATGTAACTTTTAATACCAAACAATATGCTGATGGTTATAGATTAGAAGGTCTGCAGGGAAAATATAATGTGCCAATGTATACTATGAATCTGAATCACAATGATCAGGCTTCAGATGAAGTAATTACTGATTTTATTGATGAAGATAATATTTGGAATGAACTGCACAATAAAAATAACGATGAAGTTGCCATTGATATTCATTGGGGTATGCAGAAAACCATAGAATATTATGGTGAAAAATTTGATCGAAATAGTATCGACAATAAAGGAATGACAATTATTGGTCTTGCACATTTAGGCAATAATGTCGAAAATGCTTCGTGGACTGGTGGATGGGCACAATTTGGAGATGGTTACGACACGCCTTATGTTGGATTGGGAATTACAGCTCATGAATTGACGCATGGTGTAACACGTTTTACGGCGGGTTTAATTTATCAGGGAGAATCAGGTGCTATGAATGAATCCTTCAGTGATATTTTTGGTGTTTCTGTTGAGTTTTATGTTGGAAAAGACAAAAAAGATGACATTTGGATGTTGGGAAATGAATTGTATACCCACGGAAGTATGAGGAGTATGTCTAATCCGAAAGCCCAAGGACAGCCTGATACGTATGGAGGAATAAATTGGGCAAATACATCAAACATAAATTACGATAATGGTGGTGTACACATTAACAGCGGAATCACAAATTACTGGTTTTACCTTTTAAGCGAAGGCGGCCAAGGTGTAAATGATCTTAATAACAGTTATAATGTTAAAGCTATTGGTCTTGCCAAAGCAGAGAAAATTGCCTACATAACGCTTACAGAGTATTTATCTCCCTCTTCAAACTTTAGTGATATGCGTCGGGCAACTTTAATGGTTGCCGAAGATTTATACGGATTAGGTTCTGAAGAATACAAACAAGTTACCAATGCCTGGTATGCTATTGGTATTGGAGCTGCTTATGCAGACAAGCAAATATCTCTTGTTTCTGTTGAAAAACCTTCGGCTGTTTGTGGTTCTTTAAAAGGGGATGAGCCTTTTTATATTAAAATTAAAAATACAGGATCTACTGTAATTAAAGCCAATGAAAGCTTAAATTACAAATTAAGATTGATGACACAAGGTTTTGGCGGCAGATTTAATGTTCTTTACACCAACGATAGTATTATCAGCTTTACCAAAGATCTTGGCGTAGGAGAAGAAACGATTATAAAAATTCAGGACAATATTCCTTATGTAATAAGTTTAAATACAGTAAATTATGTTGAAGTTAAATTTGATTTTAATCCTATTACAGAATTTGGCGCAAAAGATGGAGTTTCTTTTGTTTCAAATTTAATAGTTCCTCCTGCACAAAAAGATTTTGACCTTAAACTTATGGGACTAAATCTTCCCGTGTACTCTGGTGATGCTTTATCAGCCAATCATCCATTAGCTGTAACAATCTATAATTTGGGCTGTGAGGATATAGCAGCAGGATCTCAATTGAAAGTTGGATATTTGAATACACTTTCGGGAGGCGAAACTATCTGGAAAGATATTACACTGCAAGCTGTCTTTAAAGGCAATTCAGAAATGATAATTCCTTTAGATAATATCAATTTGTCAGCAGCTGGCTTGTATAATTATGAAGCTTTTGTGACCTATAGCCAGGATCCTGTAACTACGAATAACAGTATTACAAATTCGGTTTATAATGGGGTTGTAACTCAATTTCCATATTTTCAGGATTTCGAAAAAACACCTGGTGGCTGGTATTCAAAATCAATACTTATGAATCAAAAATTTGTATGGCAGCAAACTTCCGCGATTTCATTTAGAGATACTAATTCGAAATATTTATGGGGTACTGTAAATTATGGCACTTCTGAAAGAGTACCACCCAATTCTGATTTTACATTAGAATCTCCAATATTTGACTTTACCAATATTACTTCTCCCTATGTTGAGTTTGATATGATTCATTTGTTTTATAAAGGATATGACGGATTAATTGTTGAATATTCTGAAGACAAAGGTCAAAACTGGAAAAAAGCTACAGGCATAGATTATCCAGAAACTTTGCAATACAATGATTTAGTAGTTGGCCCATGGTTTAGCGGAATTAATAACCGTACGGATAAAAAACCAATCGGAATACGTTTAAATGAACTTGCAGGTAAAAAGGCGGCTATTCGTTTTCGAGTTGTTACAGATAGTTATGCCAGTAACTTTTTAGGTGCTTTTATAGATAACATTCGTGTAGGTAATGCGCCTTATGATTTAGAAGTTACGGGTGCAAAATTAGACGCCGGTACCTGTACTGTTAACAATGATAATGTAACAATTAGCGCAAAAATCATTAATAATTTTACAACCGCTAAAGAGCAGGTTAATGTAACAGTTAAAATTCTTGATAAGGAAAAAAATGAAGTTTTTTCAAATATCGAAAAAATAGCTTTAACATTTACAAAATATGGAGATACGCTAACATATTCTCTTTCAAATATTAATTTAAAAAGCATTGGTAAAAATACAATCACAGTTTCAGTTTTTCCTGAAGATGTAGCTCAGGATGTTAAACCAGAAAATAATTCGTTAACATTTGGTTTCGATAACTGGGATAATAAAGATATGAAGATAGATTCATTGCCTTATACAATGGATTTTGAAGATAGCACTCAATACAAAGGATGGAGAACTTCTGAAAATAATAATAGTGGAGGATGGAAATATGGAACAAGTAAAGAGTTAGGATCTCCGGGTTGGTTTTTAGAAGGCCATGAGCATTTTATGGCAAGTAATGATGATAAATGTAATTGTGATGCATCAAGTGATATGTTGATTTCTCCAGTATTAGATTTAAGAAAGTATAAAGAAGCACATTTGTCATTTGATGGTTTTGGAGACGGACAAAGACTTTCAGACGGATATGTAAAAGTAAGTACGGATGGAGGTAAAACCTGGGAAGAGGTTTTTAAAATGTCTTATATTACAAACTGGATAGAATATCATGTAGATTTAACTCCATATGCCGGAAAATCTTGTGTTCTTGTAGCATTTGTACATGATGATAACGGATTGTTTGCCAATGGTTTTGCAGTAGATAATATTAAAATCAAAGACACAGCAGATTATTTACAGCTCTCAAATTTAAGTGTACCAGAAAATGTATATGAAGATGCGCCATCACACCAATTTTTTATAAGTGGAAAAAATTTATCTTATAGTACAGTTAATAAGGCAACTATCGAATATCAAATTACCCAAAATGGTAAACCTATAGGGGAGCCAATTGTACGAGAAAGAAATGATCAGATATTCAGATATCAAACTATTGTTTATACAGTAGATGGTATACCGCAGTTACCAGCAGGAAATTATGAGATTAATGTAAAAGTAATTGCAGAAGGAGAACCAAAAGCGCTGGCAGAGGAGCTTAAAGGAGCTTTTCAGGTTTTGGAAAAAGCACCAACTTTAGATGCTGAAACTTTTTCTACTATATCGGCGGGATCAATATTTGGATCAAAAGGATTTGTATCCAATCAAAGTGATGAAAATTATCCATGGCGAGCAGTTGTTAAACCGGATAATGCAAATCTGGGTCTTCCTAAAAAAGATCATACTGGCGATATTGCAGCGCAAATGCTTTACAATCAACTAGAAGGTTATGCAGCTTATGGAGAATTAATCTCTCCGTTGTATAATTTATCTGAAAACACAACTGCTTTAGAATTTTATTACGGACTTGAAAGTAATTATAATAATGCCTTTATTATAGATGTTAAAACCGCAGGAGGCGAATGGAATGAGATATGGAGAGCCTCTAAACAAGGAAATTATAGAGACACTGAATGGCAAAAAGGAATAGTAAATTTAAGTAAATATGCTGGTAAATCTGTAATGCTGCGATTTAGACATGCCAAAGCAGGGGGGTATTCTTATATGGTATTGGATGATTTAAAAATAATCAGCGATCCTATTTTAGATTTATCTGTACAGATATTGTCGCCAAAAGATGTATGTGGCGGATCTGAAGTGAAAGTTAAGCTGACCAATGAAGGGCAAATTCCAATTCAGGAAAAGGCAATTCAATTGAATCTGGAATATATCAATACAAATGAAACTATTTCAGAAGGGATTGAAGCAGCGATTCCGGTAGGTGAAAGCATAGAATATATTTTAAAAAAACAGCCTAAACTTGATACAAGTGGTGATTCTCATGTATTTAATGTTATTGCAAAATTAGATAATGACCTTATTCCGCAAAACAATGAAATAAAAAACTATATCTATCAAGAGGTATCAGGAGATTTCAAAATATTTGATAATTCAGTAATTCATGGATATGAAGGTAAAAGTTTGTACATCGATGCAGCAACGAATTTTAGGGCTAATAAATTAGAAGTTGTTTCCTATAAATGGAATACCGGTGATGTTTCTAATGGTATAGAAATCAATAAAGCAGGAGATTATACCGTAACATTAGTAATGAAAAACGGATGCAAGCTAACAGAAACCATAACTGCAACATTTGATACTTTCGAATCTGAATTGGAAAGCGGAGACTTATGCGGTCCTGAGGTTGTTTTGTCTCCCGGAACATACAAATCTTACGAATGGTTTGACGGCTCAACAGAACCAACTATTACCATAACAGAAAGTGGGGATTATTATGTAACGGTTTACAATGAAAATGGCATCGGTAAAACTTTTAGTACTACCATTTCAATTCTTGAAAACAATATCGTACCTGAGATTCAGGTTGTAGGAAATAAAAAATTAACTGCTTCGGTTGAAGCTGTTTCGTATCAATGGTTTCTAAATGAAAGACCTATACCAAATGCAACCGAAAAATCTATAATCACAATTTGGGAAGGAAATTACAGCCTTCAGATAACCAATAATAATGGATGTAGCAGTAAATCAATTTCATTTGATTCAAAAGGTATGCTTGTTGGAAAAATAACAAATCCCTTTAGAGTATTTCCTAATCCGGCAGTTGATACGGTAAATATCTTTTTGGCCGATAAAAATGAAGGAGAAACACAAATCAATATTTATGCAATGGATGGTAAAGTACTGTGGAATAAAAAGTATGCCAATATTCCATCAAATATAAATGTAAGCGAATTAAATGCTGGAGTTTATGTTTTAGACTGTATCATAAATGGCAAGAAATATACAGCCAAAATCATTAAGAAGTAACAGCATTACAGATAGATAAGGTAACTCTCATTTTTGAGAGTTACCATTCTTAAACAAAAAAATACTATGAAAAAATATATACTAATCTTAAGCACACTTTTTTTTGGCGTGACTGTTATGGGGCAAACTGAAAAAGTAAAACTAGGCGTAAAAGCAGGTTTAAACATCTCAAATCTCACTCTTAACGAAAGCGAATTGAATTCATCAGGTAAAACAGGGTTTACGGCGGGAATTATGGTCGAAATTCCTATGGCGAAAAATTTTTCTCTTCAACCTGAATTGTTATACAGCCAACAAGGAACAAAAATTACTTTTTATGATGAAGAAGTAGCAAATTCTCACTATAAAAGTACTATTGAATTGAACTATTTAAACATTCCTGTAATGTTAAAATATTACGTAATAAAAGGATTAAGTGTACAAGCCGGGCCTCAAATAGGAATATTACTGAAAGCTAATAATAAATATCAGGATAACTTTTTGGGTTATGAAAATCAAGGGAGTTTTAATCTAAAAGAGTATTCGAGCGGTATAGATACTTCTGTAAACTTCGGTTTGGGATATCAATTAAAAAATAAATTTTATACAGATGTAAGATATAATATTTCTTATTCTAATGTATTTAAAGATGGAGATGCAAATCATTACATCGATAATAATATGAAAAACAAAGTTTTTCAAATAACGCTTGGTTATTTTTTACAATAATTCATTTTTCATTTTTGTTGAAAAGGAAGCCGTCTCGTTTTGAGATAGCTTCTTTTTTTTTATAATTACAATTTCATTACTATCGAATAATACAACATTGTAACAGGAATATTAGACAAAAGAATTAAAATTTTAACCGCTATGTCTTTTCTCTGTTCTGTGAGTTCAATAAATTTATCAATAAGATGGAATAACATTATAGTGTTAAGTACTATTGCTGATGCCACAAATGGAAAAGCAACAATTAAAATATTCGGATTGGCATTTGTAACAATATAAAGTACAAATAAAATGGTACTGACTATAAAACTGCCGATAGCCAATTCTGTCGATTGTTTTTCTTCAAAAGGTTTTTCAGTTGTTTTCATAAAATTAAATTTTAAATGTTTTTTGAATTGATTGAATAGATATGGAAAGCATTTTTGAAAAATCGAGATAATGGAAGGGAAGAGCTTGTTTGCCTCTTTTATATTGTTGAAAAAAATAATTGATATGGCGCAGATAAAAAGGGGTGCCCGAAAGAATAACCATAAATAGATACAAGCTTCTTTTACCATTTCCTAAAAGATAATATTGCATTCCGATTTCATCAGCAACCGAAATTCCAGTGTTTGTTAAAACATGAATAATGTCGTGATCTTCCAGTTTTGGCTGAATATCAAAATGATTTTTGTCAAGGAAATTACCCAAACCAAACCCAAGAGAATCTACTGGATATTGTAATAATTCATCTTTATCGATTTCCCACGGAATACTCTTTTTAAAATACTTTTGATATGGTTTTCTTGACCATTCATACATTTTTTCAATAATATAATCTTTCATATAATAATTTTAAAAGTTCTTTGAAATTCAAAGTAAAATAATAAATAAAAAAGCTAATTGAGTTTTAAATTAGCTTTGTATGTTTTTTAATAAGTATCGATTACAGTTTTTAACAAATTAGAATCGGCTAGGTTAGATGGTGAGACTACTTTTTCAGTAAGCGGAATATCATTTCCGTATCTTTCCTTTAATATTTTTTGAACTCTTTCATCTTTCAAATTAAAATCTTTTAATTCCTGTAATGGACACAATTCGATACCGGCTCCGGTTTTATATATTTTCCAGACCAATTCAGAACAGTAGATTCTATTATCCGCCCATTCAAAATAAGCATCATATTCTTTACCGTTAAATTGCTGTCCATAATCTTTCATCTTTTGTAAAGTACTTGCAGTCAAAACTTTTTCTGTATTTTTCAATCTTTTCACAACATATTTATTTTCTTTACCGTGTTTTATCCATTCATCCAGCAACGTTATTTTTACAGGCTGAACAGCTTCAAAAACAAATTTCCTGTCATTGATAAAGAAGATAATTCCGCAATGTGAAAATTTTGAGTTTGTCGCAATTTTCACCGCTTCACATTGCTTAGATTCTGAAGTTTGAAAAATAATATCTCCATCCTGAACTTTATCAGATAGTGTGGTTTGCGGTTTTGTTCCAGAAAACGGATTGTTAGGAAATACTAACGTTGCCACATACAAAGCACAGCAAAAACTAATTAAAAATGTAGTTCCTAAAAAGATGTATTTCATTTTTTTCATGTTGAATTTTTAAATTCTAAATATACTTTAAATTCCATCATTTCTTATTTCAGTTTTTTAATATTAACTAAAAAAACAAAAGCTATATAAAGTACTTTGAAATACAAAGTAAATAATAAAAAAAATAGCTGCCAAATAAAATGACAGCTATTTTATAAATATATTTTAAGAAATATTAGATTCTAAATATACCTCCAACGGCAATAATACGCTGAAAGAAGAAAAAATCTTGAGAAGCTTTATCTTCATTACTTGTTGTAGTTCTAATATCCTGCATGTTAATGTAACCACCTTTTAACTCTCCCTGAATGTAGAAGTGTTTGAAAAAAGTAACGTTGATACCTGCTTTTGCAGAAACACCATAACCAGAAACGTGAAAATCATCATGACGCTCTTTTCCTAAAAGTGTTGTGTTTGTTTTAGGATATAAAACTCCTGCACCCAAACCTTCAGTTAAGTTAATTTGAACTTTATCAATATTCGGAAGAGTAAACAATTTCGAAATATCATCAAATCTTGAAACTTCAGTATTAATATAGTTCAAACCATCAGTATGTTCGTAAATTAAAAATGGAGTACCACCGTTAAGAGTACCGCCACCTTCCATAGCGCCACCTTGAGACATATCTACAGGTGTATTGTTGTAATTTCCATTGTAAATTGAACCTGCCTGATCTGCTGGCAAATTGATATCTCCGGTAACATTTGCAATTTGATTTTGTGACATTACATATTTCATGTGGTCAACACCAATTGTAACACTATAATGATCACTAAAAAAATAACCTAATCTCAAATTGGTTTGCGGAATAGTCATGTTTGCAGGATTAATATAATCGACATGCCAGCCTTTCGGTTTGTCATGTGCCTGCATGTTATCAACAGTAAAATTATAATCTTTTCCTCTAAAAGTTACATCAGATTTTGAGTAACTTTCTCTATTTCCACCCCACATTACAAAGAACTTTCCTTTATTGTGTGCTGTATATTTATTTTGTATTGCAATTTCTTCCTGAGCAAATGTATTTACAGCAAAACACATTAAAAAGAAAGGCAAGAATAAAAGTTTATTTTTCAATGAATTGATTGTATAATAAAAATTAAAAGGCGTTTACAGTTTTTCTTATAGCAACTAACTTAGTCATTAGATCTTCAAAATAGTCTAAATGCAACATGTTAGCACCATCACTTTTTGCATTAGCAGGGTCAAAGTGTGTTTCGATAAAAATACCGTCAACACCCACAGCAATACCCGCTTTGGCAACAGTTTCAATCATATCAGGTCTTCCTCCGGTAACACCCGCAGTTTGATTAGGTTGTTGTAATGAATGTGTAACATCCAAAACAGTAGAAGCATATTGTTGCATAGTAGGAATTCCTCTAAAATCAACAATCATGTCCTGGTAACCAAACATAGTACCACGATCTGTAACCATAACATTCTCATTCTGACAGTCTAATACTTTTTGTACAGCATGTTTCATGCTTTCCGGACTCATAAATTGTCCTTTTTTCAAGTTCACCACTTTTCCTGTATTTGCTGCAGCAACAACAAGATCAGTCTGGCGTACAAGAAAAGCCGGAATTTGTAAAACATCTACATATTGCGCAGCCATATCAGCATCTTCATTAGTATGAATATCTGTTACAGTTGGAATATGAAAAGTTTCAGAAACTTTTCTTAAAATTTTTAATGCTTTTTCGTCACCAATTCCAGAAAAACTATCAATTCTCGAACGGTTCGCTTTTTTAAATGATCCTTTAAAAACATAAGGAATCTGAAGTTTGTCGGTAATACCAACTAATTTTTCAGCAATCCTGAGAGCCATTTCTTCTCCTTCAATAGCGCAAGGTCCCGCCAATAAAAAGAAATTACCACTATCAGTATGCTTAATTTGTGGAATATGTTGTATGTTCATAATATGATTTTTTGACAGTGCAAAGGTAGTTATGATTTATGAATACGAGATGAAGATTTAAGATTATTTTAAGAAGCCTCCCGATAGCTATCGGGACTGCCCGCTGCAATCTTTTTCTCCAAACCCTTTTTTCTAGGTCTTTGCAGGAGCTTCCGCTGGTCGCTCTGCAAAAACCAGAAAAAATAGGCTTTCTCAAAAAAGGATTTCCGCTGCTATCAGGGCTAGAATTGTAGTGGAATTATAGTATTTGATTAGGAATATCTCTTCAAAACAGTTTCTCAATTATACCTTCAAATTAAATTCTGTTTCCAAAATAGCATCCAACTGATCATCTTCAAAAGAAATAATTTCGGCAATCCCATTTGTCACTGATTTTAACGAATTTTTTGATAATATTTTTTTGCCCAACGGATTTTGTAACACAACAATTAATTTTTGGGTAAAAACAGAATCAGGATGTGAGTAATTATAATGATTGGCAGGTTTAAAATCGATCCATCTTTGTGGAGTCAAATCAAAAGAATATAAATTAGCCCATTCTTTTCCGATTAGAATTTGCAGTAAAAATTCATTTTCTTCTGTTTTGATCAAAGTAAAAGTGTCAAAATCATGCTGAATTTCAGTTCCAATTTCACTCAGTTTTAAAGGTTTTCTAATACTGTTGCCGCCAAACCCCAGATCAATAAGATAATCTTCATTTTCGATGGTAGCAACTATGGCCAAATGTGTTTTAGCATTAGGATCAGGATTAACAAGCGGGCGCACCGCAATATAATAATGTGGAACACCAATTTCCTGAAGCATTAACGAAAAGATACCATTAATTTGATAGCAATATCCGCCACGTTTTTTAGTCACAATTTGGTTTACAATATCATCACCAATTAAGGAAATAACTTTTCCGGCCTGTACATCAATATTTTCAAAAGGCACACTAAATATTTGGCTTTGCATCAATTTCTTTATGCCTTCTAAATTCAATTTAATTTCTCCCTCAAAATTGATTCTCTTTAAATATTGCTGTAAATCGAAACTTGAAGCTTCAATTTTATGATTTTTTGATTGTTCCATTTTAATTTTTTTGCATTTTATGAATACAATCAAAATTAAGGCATTTATAGAAGTAAAGAGATAATTTAACTTATTTTTCAAGGATTTTCAAAGTGATTGATTTCTATAAGTTTATAAGAAAATCTTAATCATTTTCAATTTCCCATGGCTAGCGCGAGCGTCCCGCTCGTGCCCGCAATCAAAATCAATTTAGATCTATTTGTAAAACAGTATGGTTATTATCAGAATAATTTCGAGCAGAGCTGTATTTCCAATCTACAGCATCAGTTACAAAACCTGATTTTACTGGATTTTGATGAATGTAATCAAGTTTTTGTTCAAAGACTTTTAATGACCAGATTTCAATTGGGTGATTGTCTTGTTGCCAAAATTGTCGATTTTTAACATTACTATTCTTTTTTCCGGCACGCTCCATCATCCAAAGCATCCATTCCTTTCTGCTTTCCTGGGGATTTTCTATAATTGCCTGAATAAGTTTTTTAGAAGTAAAACCTTTAAAATCTCTCATTAAACCAGATGGATCTCCGTTTCCTGAACGAAAAATTAAATGAATATGGCTAGGCATAATACAATATCCATAAATTTCCATTGCCTTATTCTTTCGACAAAAATCTAACGATTCAATTACTGTCCAAAAATACTCCTCTCGAGTAAATACATCAATCCAATTGACAGTTGCAAAACTTATAAAATATGCGCCTGTTTTTTCTCCAAATTTATATTTAGTACTCATATTTTTATTCAGCATGCGGGCACGAGCGGGACGCTCGCGCTAGCGAAAACAAGGAATTAATAATTTAAAATCTACTCCTTCTTCAAACTCAATCCCATAGGAACCATCAAGATTCCCTTCTCATAAATATTCAAATAAAGTATGACAGGTTTTTTTTGGCCTTCCCATTTTAGTTCATAAACATTAAGGAATCCAGCGCCCATATCGCTTCGTTTGGTTGGGAAGGGGCAACAGGTTTCCAATCTTGAATACGTGATTTTTTCACCATTTGGTCCGGCTAAAGCATTCAGGAAACGAGTTTCGTTTAAAGCCTCATCTCTAGTATTTCTGAAAAAAATATTGATCGGATAATCAGGATCGTAACCGTACTTTTTGTCTTTACTAAAAAGCGTAATAACAAAAGTATTGTCTTTTTTTAAAACTAAATCAGGAGCATTGTCATCTACATTTTTCAAAGTCGATTTAGTACTTATACATGAGGTTGCAGTTATAAGTAAAATGATAAAAAATGCTATTTTTTTCATGGTTTAAGAGTATTGGTCGTACAAATGTAAAAGTAAAATAGTTTTGCCACAGATTAAGGAATTAAAAAAGAATAAAATAATTTGTTATAGGCGCAAATCTGTGTAATCTATGTCATCGACTTTCAAATTAAACTAAATTATTCTTCCTTTTGTGGATTCAGTTCTAATATTCCAAGTACAAGCAGATATTGTGCCACAAGATAAGTAAGCATAATAAAAAACGAACCTTTTTCTATTGAAGTATAAAACTTATTAATTGCCAGAATACTATCAGAAATGACAAAAATAACAGCCCCATAAAAAACATATTTGTTTCCTGGTTTCGACCAGCTTAAAAAACCATTAAAAGCAAATAAAAGCATAGTTGAAATCACGAATGCATAAATGATTACAGGAACTTTTAAACTGCCCAAAGTTGGCAGTAAAAAAGAAATCATTCCCACGACATAAAGTAAAATAATAAGACATCCAATTCTAAAAACTATATTGTTTCTAATTTCAACGGTTTTTTGTTTGTTAAAAAGTGTACAATATAGGAGATGCGAAATCAGAAAAGAAGCTAACGCCAGAATAAAATAAATTTCGGCTATATCTGCAAATAATAAAACAATATCGCCAATCCAAGAAAATGCTAATGCAGCTAAGAGTAAATTTCGAGACGGGAATCTTTTGTAAGCGTAAACCGCAAAACCTAATAACGGAATCAAAGTAGGTTTTAAATACAGATCCAAATATTCATACCCCAAAAGCAGCGCAAGCAAATAAATAAGGCTGATAAAAAAATAAATTTTGAAAAATAAGGTGTGTTTCATAGTCATCAGGAATTGAGTGTTATACCGGGGGGAGATTTAAAATCGATAGCTACAAAATAAATTGTGGCTATAAATGAAAAACTTAAAAAACTTAAAATGATGTAATTTGAAAATGGAAAAACCTGATTTAGCCCAAACCAGTCGCCATAATAAGAAATGATTGCAATGACAATTACAAAACGGAAACCTTCCCAAAAAATTGCATATTTACTTTTATCCATTAATTCACTATAACTGTAAATCGTTATCAGGATAAAAAAGCCATAAACAAAGATACTGGGCAAACCAATTTTGGCAATATTATCAAATAAATAAGTGACAAACAAAAGGGTAATCAACATTTGAGTAACCGACCAATAAACTAGTTTTTGTGAATTTTGAGTTCCGTATTTTTCAAAATCATACACATTTTCAATTTTATGGACAGGATATTTTTCTTCAAAATTTTCTGGTCGCCAGCCTGTTGGTTTAAACCAAATGGTAAATTTATCTTTCCAGTTTTCGGCACGCCAGGCATCTTTGATTAATAAAATAAGATGTTGGAAATTGATCTTAATCGGATTCCAGGTTTGCGCCGGTCTTGTAATGCCAAATACAGGCGGAACATCATCCATTTCTGCCTGAAAAGTACCAAAAAGTTTATCCCAAAAAATAAATATCTGCGAATGGTTTTTGTCTAAATATTCGGGATTTATAGCATGATGAACACGATGATGCGAAGGAGTTACCAAAATGTGTTCTATAAAACCCATTTTTTTAATATGTTTGGTATGATACCAAAATTGTAAAAATAGGTGCAAAGGCAAAGTAATCGCGATCACTGTGGCCGGAACGCCCAATAATGCAGCAGGAATCAATAAAAAAGTGAATAAATTAACCACACTCGCAATAGGCTGGCGCAAAGCACAGGCTAAATTAAATTCTTCACTACTGTGATGAATCGCATGTTTGTTCCAAAGAAAATTTATTTGATGTGCCAGTCTGTGGCTCCAATATCCGTAAAAATCAATAACGAAAAAGGCAATACAATAAGATAAAATAGAAGTTTCAAGATGAAAAACGGCAATTTTAGAAACCAGCCATTCATATGAAATAAAAGTCAGGCTTAAACCCAAAACATCCTTTACAGAATTGGTAATTCCGGAACTGATGCTTGAAACACTGTCAATTAAAGGCGCAGTGTCTTCTTTTTTATAGATGCCGTATATTTTTTCAATTATAATTAAAACTAAAAAAATAGGCGTAGCGATAATTAATATCTTTCCATATTCTTCCATAAAAAAAATGTTATAAAATATTCAAATATAGAATATTTTATAACATTTTTTAAATTATTCACAATTAAACAATCTCTGCGCTAAGTCCTGCTTCTAAAAGCTGTGTACATTGAGGTTTAAGTTTGTCCATCGGACCTGTTTTTACGGTGCATTTTCCGTTGTAATGTACAATTAAAGAACATTGTTCTGCTTGCTCAGGTGTATGATTACAAACGCGCATTAAAGTATCGATAACATGATCAAAAGTATTTACATCGTCATTATAAACAATGATCTCGTTATTAAAACCTGTCGCTTCTTTCTCGCGAACTCTTTCTCTTACTTTTTCTTTAGTACTCATGTTTTTTAGGTTTTTGTACTGTTTGTAATTACTATCTAATTTACGTATTTTAATGAAACCCAGTTGTTTCTTTGAAATTTTTTAACATAAGTCAAACCTTTCTCCGTGCAGGAAGCATCAATAAACGGAATATCTTCTTCATAAAAACCGCTAAAAAGTATAATTCCTTTTGGGTTTAAAGAATCAACATAACTTTGCATATCGTTTAGTAAAATATTACGGTTGATGTTGGCAATAATCAAATCGTATTTTTTCCCTTCTAATAAAGCGGCGTCACCTTCATAAACGGTAATGTGTTTGCAGTTATTGCGTTCAGCATTTTCGATAGAATTCAAATAACACCAGTTGTCAATATCAATAGCATCAATTGGCTGAGCACCTTTCATTTCGGCTAAAATGGCTAAAATTGCAGTTCCGCAGCCCATGTCTAACGTTTTTAAACCTTCAACATTCATTTCTAATAAATGCTGAATCATCATGTGCGTTGTTTCATGATGACCGGTCCCGAAACTCATTTTTGGTTCGATTACAATATCAAATTCAGCATTGGTTTTTTCATGAAAAGGAGCGCGTACGTGGCATTTTCCGTCAACATCAATCGCTTCAAAGTTCTTTTCCCATTCTTCGTTCCAGTTTACCTGATCGATTTCTTCAACAGTATACTCAATTTTAAATTCTTCAGATTCTAAAATATAAATGTCATCCAGAATATTCTCATCCCACAAATCTTTCTTCACATAAGCCGAAATTCCGGTTTCTGTTTCTGTAAAAGTTTCAAATGCTTTTTCGCCTAATTCAGCAATTAAAATTTCTGATCCGGGTTCTTTCGGTTCAATCGTAAAATGATATCCTAAATATATATTCGACATAAATAATTTTTTTGCAAAGGTAAGAATCCAAAGTTGAAGTTCTTTAAAAATAAATCATATTCTCAAGAAGATTAATGTTAATTTTGATTCAAATTTCTACTGATTTAATTTATGAAGAATACCATCTATATTTTACTTTTTGCGGTTTTAAACGGCGCTTCGTGTGAGAACGACCACGAAGTAATCCGATCTTTTTGTTATTGGAAAACCGATTTAAATTTTCAGAAAGAAGATGATTCCTTAATGAGAGAATTGGATGTAAAACACCTGTACGTTCGCTTTTTTGACGTAGATTGGAATCCGTATGCAAAAGAACCTCTGCCGGTGGCAACCATTGGAAATGTCAGTTTAAACGAAAGCAATCCTGATATTACACCAAGTGTTTTTATTACCAATGAAGTTGTTTTACAATCGACTAAAAAGCAATTGGATAGTTTGGCGGTTAGAATTGCACAACGCGTTAATCAAATTGGTGTAAAAATGAACGAAACAAAAGCAGATGTAATCGCCAATGCAATTGTTTACCCCAAAGATTATTACAAACAAAAAGACTATAAACGAATCAATTACGATTCAGTAAAAGCGTTAGAATTAGCGAAATTAAAAGTTGATTTTAAGGAAATTCTAATTGATTGCGATTGGTCTGAAAAATCTAAAGACAATTATTTTTATTTATTAAAACAAATCAAAAAAGAATTTCCAACAGTGCAAATATCTGCTACAATCAGGCTTTGGCAATATAAATTTGCTTCAAAAGCCGGAATTCCGCCAGTAGATAAAGGTTTATTGATGTGTTATAATTTGACAAAACCAGATGATTTTAAAACTAAAAACTCAATAGGAACAAGCAACGAATTGGCGCAATATATTACACACAGCGAATATAAACTCAAACTCGATATTGCGTTGCCGTTATATAGCTGGGCAGTTGTTTTTAGAGGGAATCAGTTTAAAGGAATTTTATCAGATTATGATCAATTACTGAAAGATTCGATAAAATTGAAGAAATCAACTGAATCTAAATATGTTTTAGAAGATGATGTTTTGGTTGGGCAAACTTATTTGCGAAACGGAGACGAGATTAGAATCGAGAAAATTTCTGAAGAAGAATTAGACAAAATGATTTCGATTATAAAAGATAAAATCAAGATTGATAATCAAACCAAAGTGACGTTTTTTTCTTTTGATAAAAAATACATCAACGATTATGGAACCCAAAATATATCCAGCTATTATGCGCGTTTTTAGTAGTTTACTTTTCTTTTTAAGCCTACAGGTTTCATTTGCCTGCGGATGGAGTGTTTCGCCGGAAACCAGCAGATTGGTATTGTTTAAAGCACAACGAGAAGGTTTTTTTAAACTAACCCCGTTTTATTATTCTGCAGATTATTACTATGCAACAAATACAGTTTCGGGTGTAGATCAGGAATTGAATTGTTTAGAATGGCAGAAAAAATTAGGAAATAAAATTAACCCAAAAGATGTTCATACGATTTTGTATGAAACAGATGCTGAACAGTTTGAAAATGCCTTTGAATCTAAATCATTAAAAAAAGCGTTCGAAAAAAACACTTTTATTGAAGCTTTATTGTTGCCAAAAAACAAAACCTTTTTAAACTATATTTTATTTGCTAAAAAACTTGAATATAACAGTAATATCGATGTAAAATGGGAATCCTGGGAACAAGTCGGTTACAATAGCAAAGATCATAAATTAGCGGATTTAGAAGATTTCGAAAAGAAAATTAAAACTGCAAAAGATCCTTTTTTAAAACAGCGTTATGCTTTTTTAATTCTCAGATATAGTTTTTACGCTCAGGATAAAAATGAAGTTATTCGCTTATACGATACTTATTTTGCAGAAAATAAAAATACAATTCTTCAACCTTGGGCTTTGTACTATAAAGCTTTATGTATTGATGATTTGCCTTTGCAGAATTATTTATTGAGTAAAGTTTTTGCTACTTGCGAAGAAAAATCATTTGCCGTTTTACAGCATTATAACTGGAAATTAACTGCTGAAACTTTGGCTTTGGTCCAAAATAATGAAGAACGAAGTGTGATTCTGTCAATTGAAAGTTTTCGTAATCCGGCTCCCGATTTAAAAACAATCAAAGAAGTTTACGAATTGAGTCCGAATAGTTTGAACTTAAGTTTTTTAATTGGAAGAGAAATAAATAAACTCGAAGACTGGATTTTTACACCGCAATATACCACAAACGGAAGTCCATCGGTTGTGTTTGAAGGAACGGACTGGTACGGAGATTACGTCAATGCTAAAAATGAAAATTTCAATAAAGACATTCTGTATTTAAGAGAGTTAGAATATTTTCTGATTGCTATTCGGGAACAAACTTCCGGTGAACAAAAAGATTATATAACCGCTGCAATTGCACAGCTTTGTTTTATGGACGATGATATCGAGTTGGGAAAAAAATATACCAATATGATATCTGATAAAGCAAATGCATCGATACAAATGCAGAAAAATATTCAGTTGGCATTAGTATCCTTAAAACAAGATGATTTGAAAAGCGAAACAGTGCAAAACCAGCTTTTTAAATATTTTGATGCTGTTGAAAATTTAGTTGAAACCGATAACGGATTATTCAAAAACTTATACAGTTTATATAGAATAGCAAGCGGCGAATTCTATAAAAAAAACGATCGCGTTACAGCAGGTTTATTAATGATGAAATCAGATATCAAAAATGAAGGTATTTATTCAGGATATAACAATCCTTATTTCTATATGTACATCGGTTATTTTGAACGAACTGCAACCGTTGAAGACATTGATAAATTGATTGCACTACAACAAAAAGAAGATAAAACCACATTTGAAAAATACATTTGCTCAGGAACAATTGCGCCAAATATTGATTATTACAAAGATCTAAAAGGAACAATTGCTTTCAGAAACAATGATTTAGAATTGGCTTATGAAACCTTTTCAAGTATGCCCAAAGATTTTTGGGAGAAGAATTATGCCTTTACAGATTTTCTAAATGAAAACCCTTTTACACCCAAAATTCTGCAAAAACAAGAAGAACGAAAATTTGATTACCGTTTTAATAAAGCCGAATTTATTGCAAAATTAATTCAGTTGAAAAAGCAAAATACAGCGTCGGGCAATCTGCAATTGGCAAATGCGTATTTTAATGTTTCTTATTTAGGAAATTCCTGGATGATGGTTGCTTACGATTGGACGTCTGGGGAATCCTATATTGATTATGTTTACGGAGATAATTCTGAAAAAGAAAAAACATACCAAAAAGGCAATTATTACAGTTTAACAATGGCAAAAATGTATTATGAAAAAGCCTTGAAAATGTCTAAAAACAAAAATGAAAAAGCTCTGGCCAGTTTAATGATTTTTGAATGTAACTATTACAATCATTATGCTAATATTATTTCTGCCGAAGAAGAAGAAAAAAATCCATTTAAAGCAGGGAAGGAGCTTGTAGATTTTTATTCGCTTTATAAAACAACACCAACTTTTAAAAAGTACAATTGTCCGTTGTTGCAATCATTTATAAACTAATTTTTTTTCCACCATATAAGTTATATAAGTAAATATAAGTATGATTTTAAACTAAACTTATATTTACTTATATAACTTATATGGTTTAAAAACATAAAAAAAGCGCTCACATGGTGAACGCTTTTATAATATAACAAATTTTAAAATCTTTTTAATTTTGTAATCTGATGGCTAAAAAGTTTTAGATAGCCGTTACAATTGCTAAAAAGTCATCAGCTTTTAAGGCAGCACCTCCAATTAAACCACCATCTACGTCTGGTTTACCGAAGATTTCTTTAGCGTTATCCGGTTTTACAGAACCACCGTATAAAATAGAAACTTCATCAGCGATATCAGCTCCAAAAGCTTTACGGATTGTTTCTCTGATAAATTCGTGCATTTCCTGCGCTTGTTCAGGAGAAGCAGTTTCTCCGGTTCCAATTGCCCAAACTGGCTCATAAGCTAAAACAACTTTAGACCAAGATTCTTTTGCAATATGAAAAATTCCGTCACGCAATTGGTTTTCAACAATGTTGAAGTGATTTCCAGATTGACGATCTTTTAGTTCTTCACCAAAACAGAAAATTACAGTCATATCATGTTTCAAAGCTGTATCAACTTTGCTTGCGATCAATGCATCTGTTTCGTGAAAAATAGCACGACGCTCAGAGTGACCAAGAATTACAGTGTTTACACCAATGCTAGTTAACATGTCTGCAGAAATTTCTCCTGTAAAAGCTCCGCCTTCCGCTTGGTGAACGTTTTGTGCAGCAACACCAATAGTTGTATTTTTTACTTTAGCAGCAGCTGCTTGTAAATTTACAAATGTTGGGGCAACAATTACTTGCGCAGTTGTTTGTGCTGGTATTTTTGTAATTAATTCACTTAATAATTCTTCAGTTTGTCCTGCGTTTTTATGCATTTTCCAGTTTCCTGCAACAATCTTTTTTCTCATTTTGGTAGTTTTTATTATTCTTTTTTTTGTTTTTTATTCTTGTATTAAATTGAATTCAGCATTGACATTGAATTTTGAAATTGTCATTGCCATTCAAATTTTATTTTAAACCTTTTAAAGTTTCATTGATTTTATCAAAATCAGTTTCTATGGCGCGATATAATACAATTTTACCAGTTTTGTCAACGATAATGTATCTCGGAATCCAATCTAGATCAATTGCTTTTCCAAAAACACCTTTCATACCGTCGTTCATCATAAAATGATCGCCTTTTAATTCGTGTTTTTCAATTCCGGCTTTCCATTTGTCAGCCGTTTTATCTGCCGAAAGGAATAAGTAAGAAACATCAGGATTATTCGACTGAAGCTCTTTTAATTTAGGCATTGCTTTTACGCAATCACCACACCAGGAAGCCCAAACTTCGATAACCAAAGTTTTTCCTTTGTATTTTTTAAGAATGTTCTTGAAAGAAGTCTGACCTCCATCAAGGGTTAATAATTTTTCAGACAAAGCCTCTTTTGAAAAACTTGTTTTCTGAGCTTGTGAACATGAAAAAGTAATAAATGCAATAACAATTAGCGCTATTTGTTTCATATTAAAATAATATTTGTAATGTACTTTAAATTGCTTTTCAGGAAATGAATCTGCAAATTCAAATCAGAGCAATTTCATAAATTAAGGTTCCGAACAAAGTTAAACAAACAAATCGAATGCCAAATGGAGATTAACAAAATTTGAAGACTCGTTTATTTTATCACAAAACGGGAAATTTCGGTTAAAAAAAGCGCTTTGAAATCGTAATAGTTCACTTGAAAAACTTGAAATTATATTATATTCCGGAAAATGTTTTCTAAAGAAAATGAGAAAAAAGATATTTTTAATGAAAGAAGGATTTTTTTTGAGCCAAAAAACGTCAGATTAAAGCAAAAAAAAGACTTCAATAAAATTTTCTAATTTAGAATTTACTGAAGTCTTTTAAATATGATTTTTAGAATTTAATTCAAATCATAATTGCCATTTGCCCATTTTTTACTTGGAGTAATCCATTCGTCTAAAGCTTTATATAAAAAGCCATGTTTTAGATTTGTATGTAATTTGATTTGTTTGAAATGATTTATTTTCAGTTTTGAAGTTTCTTTTCGTTTTGTAGCATCAACACCATAAATATCTGATTCTTCATAAATCGTTAAAATGTTTCCACAGAAATTAATATCCGGAATTTGTTCGATATCGGTGTCCATAAAGCATCCAATAAAAACAAAATTTACATCTGGATTAGCTAGCAAAGTAGAAACATATTCAGCAATATAACCGCCTTTTGATGTTCCGATAACAGTAATTTTATTTGGAGAAACACCTTTTTTAAGAAGTTTTTTAATTTGTTTTACTGTTTTTTCAGCATAGTCATACGCATTAGTATTTTTCTTTCTTTTTTCGCTGATAACAATAAAATTATCTTTTTTAAATGAATCTATAATCTCGTTATACTCTGCTTTTCCATATTCAGGATGGGCAACACTTAAATCGTTTTCTTCTACAAATTTATTATGAAAGAAGAAGATGTAGCGTTGATCTTTGTTTGCGATCTGAGATTGGCTAACAGCAATAAAGCTTGATAAAATTGCTAGTAGAAGAAACGGTAATTTTTGTAATTTCATAAAACTTAATTGTTTTTTATAAAAAAAGCCCAATTTTTAAAAGGACTTTATAGTGTAGTATTAGTTTATAAAAGTTAAAAATTCAAATTAAAGGTGAGTTTATTTACTTCTTCTTGTTTATTTGATTGTATAATTTTTAAATCGTCCAATTTTTTATCAATTTTTACTTTAGAATTTATAGGAGTATTTTTGTTTTCAGTTAAAACTTTCTTTACTGTAGTTTTCATAATTCTTTTCTTTTTATAATAAAACCAAAAAAATCACCATTTGATTTGAAAGGTACGCTGTTAACGTTTCCAAACTCATTCTTTATTGATCCAAAGATAATAAAAGTTTCGGACAATTCTTCTAAATTAATTGAAAGTGCCCTTCTGTATAAACGTGTTCTAGCGAGTGTACTGCCTTTAAAAAAGACCATCTTTTTAGGATATTTTTCTGTAAAAATATAAACTGAGCTGGCAACTGTTGCTAAAATTTTATTTCGGTCTCCATTATTTGTAATTATTGAATCATCTAAAATATATCTTTTATGAACTTCATCATATATCAAATCTCCGAATGCCAGATTATAAATTTCTTTAGATTGAGTTGCATTAAAGATTATGACTTTCGTTATTTCTCCATTAGGACCAATGCTTTTAAATTCAAAAATAGTTGTTTCAGTATTTCGATAAAGTTCATATTTTAAATGTTTCATTATTTTAATTTAAATCTACAAAAATATAAAAAATAAGTAAAAAAAAAGCTACAAAATAAATTGTAGCTTTTTTGAATTATATGTTTTATTAGATACTATATCGAGAGTCTTAAAGATTTAAATCATCAACATCATTATAATGAACTTTCTGAATTACAGTTCCGTTCTCTAAAACCACAATACTAGGATTTGCTCTTTCAATTGTTTTTAAAGTTGTAGCATCGCAGAAATAAAAATCGACATTTAAGCCATATTGTTTTTTAGCTTTTGCAATTTCATCAGCTCCGGAAGCAGTCATAGCGATAACTTTATATCCTTTTGATTTTGCCTCTTTATTTACATCTTCTAACTTTTTCATTCCTTCAGGATTTGATAAAGCCAGATCGTAGGTTACAAAAATCACTAATTTTGGTTCTTTCAGCAATTCTTCTTTATAATCAGAATCGTCTTTTGTCATCGAAAAATCATGAATTGGCGGAACATAACCTTCTGTAATTACTTTATCTTTTCTGTCAACAAAAGTGGCACCTTCAGGAATATTGGCTAGATCTTTTTCTATAAATTCTTTATCAACACCATTTACTTTGTAGATAAAAGTCATTTCAACTACCGATTTTGGTGCACCTTCCGGAATTTCCATACCTTTTTCGATGTTACTTCCTACTTTAAACGGACGGAAATCTTTTATTGGATTATGTTTTAAAACCCAAATAGCCATAACAACACATAATACAATAGCAATTAGCGTAATAATATTAGTAACTGTCTTTGAAAATAAAGGTTTTACCAACTTTTTATTGATAAATAAGATCAGAATAAAGAAAAGTAAAACAATATCTTTTGTAAACGATTGCCAAGGTGTTAAGTGTAAGGCATCTCCAAAACATCCACAATCTTTAACTACATCAAAATAAGCGGAGTAGAAGGTAAGGAATGTGAAGAAAACAATTAAAAGCAATAAAGCCCAAATGGTAAGTTTTGATTTGTAACCCACCAATAACATTACACCCAAAACTACTTCTAAAATCACTAAAAAGATCGCCAAACCTAAAGCTAAAGGTTCTAAAAAAGGCATATTGAAAACCGGCTCGCTAAAATATTCGGCCAATTTATAAGAGAAACCAACCGGATCATTCAGTTTAATTAATCCGGAAATGATAAATAATACGCCGACAAATAATCGGGAGAATTGAGTAATGATGTTTTTCATGGGGAAAGTATTAAAATTTAAATCTCAATAAAGAAATTCCAAACTCCAATTCTATAACTTGGATTTTGGAATTTAAAAATTGGAATTTTATTTGTTTATAGGATTTAGGATCAAAGCAAAAACAGAATAATTAATCATATCCTGATAATTCGCATCGATGCCTTCAGAAACTAAAGTTTTTCCTTTATTATCTTCAATTTGCTTTACGCGAAGTAATTTTTGCAGAATCAAATCCGTCAATGAACTTACTCGCATATCGCGCCATGCTTCGCCGTAATCGTGATTTTTGGCTTCCATTAACTCTTTGGTTAACTTAACTTTAGCGTCGTATAATTCGGTTGCTTTTTCTACATCAAGATCAGGTTGGTCAACAACGCCTAATTCTAACTGAATCAGGGCCATAATCGAATAATTAATGATCCCGATAAATTCTCCTTTTTCATCTTCATCAACTTTACGAACTTCGTTTTCCTGTAAACTTCTGATTCTTTGTGCTTTTATGAATATCTGATCGGTCAATGATGGCAGTCTCAAAATACGCCATGCACTACCATAATCTTTCATTTTATTGATAAATAAAGTACGGCAAACCGTAATTACATTATCAAATTCAAGGGAAGTATTCTTCATTTATTGCTGTATATTTGCTTAAATTTCTTCAAAAATAGGTATAATATTAAAGAGTTTCAAGTTTCAGGTTTTCTTTGTTTCAAGTTTTTTCTAAACAAAATGTTAATGCCAGAACCTGAAGCTTGAAATCTGAAACATAAAACAACAAAAATGCTGATTAATTGCAAAGGCCAACTTATTGATTTGTCTATTCCTAAAGTAATGGGAATTTTGAACGTGACACCAAATTCATTCTTTGATGGCGGAAAATATAAAAATGAAGACGAAATAATCTCGCAAGCAGATAAAATGCTTTCAGAAGGAGCGACGTTTATTGATATTGGTGCTTATTCGAGCAAACCAAGTGCCGAATTTGTTACCGAACAGGAAGAAATTGACCGGATTGTTCCTGCCATTGAACTGATTTTAAAGCATTTTCCGGAAGCTTTATTATCAATCGATACTTTTAGAGCCGAAGTAGCAAAAGCAAGTATAGAAAGCGGTGCAGCGATTATAAACGATATTGCGGCAGGCGAATTAGACGATAAAATGGTTGGTGTAATTGCAAAATATAATGTTCCGTACATTATGATGCACATGCGTGGAAACCCGCAAACAATGCAGAGTTTGACACAATACGATGATATTGTAAAAGAAATGCTTTTCTATTTTTCTGAAAAAGTAAAAAAAGCAAGAAGTCTCGGAATTAATGATTTAATCTTAGATCCCGGTTTCGGATTTGCTAAAACAACCGATCAGAATTATGAAGTCATGCAGAAAATGGAACTTTTTAATGTATTAGAATTGCCAGTTTTAGTCGGAATTTCCAGAAAATCAATGATTTATAAAACGCTAAATAATACAGCACAAGAAGCTTTAAACGGAACAACGTTTCTGAATACCATTGCATTGACAAAAGGAGCTAAAATTTTGCGTGTGCACGATGTAAAAGAGGCGATGGAATGTGTTACTTTGTATAATAAAATGAATTTTTGATAGAAGAAATCGTCTAGTTAAAAAAACAAATAATATGAAATACTTTACCTTAATAATAGTTTGTCTTCTCTTTTCCTGCGAAGAAAAAAAAGACGTTCTACTTCCAAAATCTAATGTTTCAATAGTTAAAAACGTCGAAGATCTTTCACCAATTTATATCTTTTTAAAAATAGAAGGAAAAGATACAATTGCAGAAGTAAACAGAAAAAACAGCATTATTTCAACCAACTGGATTTTTAATATTGACAAACGTTTACCGTTAAAATTGGTAATTCCGGAAGTAATAAAATTACAGGAAAAAAAGCGTGGCGAAAAAGCCCACAAAAACGAAAAAGCCGAAAATTACTATTCCTACGCAGATTCTGTTGGAAAGAATTTAGCCTTTTTACCTTTCACGAAAGTGTATTATAAAATGGAAAAACCAAATAAAGAAAATTTTGTATTTCGTTTTAGAAAAGGAAAAGAGCAAGTTTTGATGGGAAATAAGGAAATAGAAATATCAAAAATATTACAATATTTTTATAGTATAAAGTTTGAAAGAGTACCAGATGTCGTATTTTTATTTGATAAGAACATGAGTTATGAAGAATATATCCAACATAAAATTTTAGTTCAAAAATATGTATCTTATAATCTTGATAAACTTCCGGTAGAATTCATCTTCTAAACTTGAAACAAAGAAAACCTGAAACTAAAAAAAACAAAGCTTTTTTATTGATGATGATAAGGTTCATTTCTTAAAATCGTAAAGCCGCGATACAATTGCTCAATAAAAAATAAACGAACCATTTGATGTGAAAACGTCATTAGCGAAAGCGAAATTTTGCCTTGTGCTTTGCTGTAAACCGTATCGGAAAATCCGTAAGGGCCGCCAATTACAAAAACAAGAGTTTTGATTCCGGAGTTCATTTTCTTTTGCAATTCTTCAGAAAAACCAACGCTGGAGAAATTTTTACCGTTTTCATCCAATAAAATCAACTGATCTGTCGGCGTTAATTTGGACAGAATCAATTCGCCTTCTTTTTCCTTTTGCTGACTTTCAGATAAATTCTTTACGTTTTTGATATCCGGAATTATCTCCAAATCAAATTTGATATAAAAGGACAAACGTTTGGTATAATCGTCGATTAAAGTCTGCAACGATTTATTGTCGGTTTTGCCAATGGCGATAAGTTTGATGTTCATATGTAATGTTTTTTGCCATTCCCGATAGTAATCGGGATTCACGAATGAGTACGAATTAAAAATAAATAATCTGCGTTAATCCGTTCAATCACTATAATCAGTGGCCTATTTTTTATTCTCAAAAACGGTTTCGAAATGTTCTACAATGGGAAACGGTTCATAATAATGATGCAAAATATTTTTCCATTCCAGATAAGCTTCAGAAGTTCTAAAACCTACGGTATGATCTTGGAGTGTATTCCAATCGACTAATAAAAGATATTTATTTTCGACTTCAAGACATTTCTGTAAAGTATGACCTAAATAGCCATCAATTGATGAAATATACTGACTTGCTTTTACAAAATCAATTTCAAACTGATTTGCTAAATCTGGTTTTACGAAAAGGAATGCGGCTTCTAGAATCATAGTTAAATTTAATTTTATCTGCGTTAATCTGCTTAAATCTTTTTTAAAATCTGCGTGCAATTTCGCAAAGATTAGACAGTTAGTTTTTAGAAAATTTCCCTTCAAAAGCTTTAAATCTATTATCCAAATCTTTGATTAATTGCTTTTTAACCGCTTCATCCTGAATAAAACTGTAATTAATACTGTTGTAAACATATTGTTTTATAGTCGCGTATGAAACATCAGGATATCTTTTAGCCAATAAAACATATTGTTCCGTCATATTGGTTCTTAAAATTCCTGCATCATCAGTACTGATTACAATTGGCACATTAAATTCTTTGTAAAGTGTAAACGGATGACGGCTATCTTTTACCTTCAAGATGAACTCATTACTAACTAAATTAATCTCAATCGGAATATTGTTCTTTGCCATATATTGCAATAAATCATATGAATTTGCTTCGTACGCAATATCAACTCCGTGACCAATTCTGTTGGCTCCGGCAATATGAATCGCATCATTAATATGCCAGGTTAAATCTTCTGGAAGAACCAAACCTAAAGTTAATTCGCCCGCGTGAAGCGTATATTTTACATCAGGAAATTTTGAGTGACAATATTTAAACATGACCATGTGAAGCCAATAATCTTTCATGGAATTTTCACCGTGTTCCGGCGAAACGATGTTTACGCCCGCAACCAATTTGCTGTCGTTGGCAGAGATAAATGCAATCGTCAGGTTCTTAAATAAATCAACAGGATCCATAAAACGAAGTACAAAGTTTTGATAACGCATGGTAAAACGCTCATCATCAATTTTTAAGTCTTTATGAAGTTTTGCTATAAAATTAGTATTGAAATCTGTTGCATATTTTTTAGCGTCTTTTTTCTGAAGTGATTTATACAAATCGTCTAAAAGTTTTAGAACTGCTTTTTCATCTTTTTGAGATGAAGCCTGACGCAATTTCGAATTAAAATCAGATAAATCAGCAACATTCATATCGCACGGAATCGTTGATAATTGTGTTTCGATATAACTTACATTTTCTGCAAGGGCGCGTTTTTTTAATTCGAGTATTCCTTCGGCAAAATGACCTTGTATAGTTGGTTCAAATTTTTGAAAAGAGTCAAAAAACTGATCATCAGAAGGCACAGAACCATTATAATCTTTAACCGACCAGGTTTGCATAACTTGCTCTTCGTAAAAAGCCAGTTTTCCTTCATTTTTTAGCGAAGAGAAAGTTTGCCAATTCCCTTTTGCAGGTTTTGTTTTAGAAGTTGCCATCGTTTCTATATTCAGATAAAAATCTTCTGCAATAGCTCTTTCTAAAAGAGGTTCTGCATAAATTGATCCCGAAAAATGATGGTGTAAATCGCCGCCTTTAGGCATTTGCTGAAAAAAAGCTGTTAAGAGAGCTTCGTTATTTCTGATTTTTTCTAAATAATTTTCAGCTGATTGAGAAAAGCCGATTTGTGCTATGAAAAAAAAGAAAAGTGTAATTATCCTTGACATACTCTAAGTTTAAATTACATGCAAATGTAAGAGTTTCGGAGGAGATTAAAAAATTTGATTTAGGGATGCGGGTTTAAGGTTGTGAATTTAACCGCAGAGATAACAAAGTTTTTTCGCAAAGTTCACAAAGTTTATTGTGGAGTGTTTGTAGAAAAGTTGGCAAAGTTCGCTAAGCTTTGCGCCATTTTTGTCATCTCGACAGAGGAGAGATCACACAAGAAGCTCCACAATCAAAATCGACAATTGTTTATAAACAAAAAAAGACGCACAATAGTACGTCTTAATATTAAATCTTAGAACCTTAGCAACTCAGCATCTTAGCATCTTTACGAAAACAACACATCACGAATTTCCTCAACCTTATCAAAAACGCTTTTTGCAAAGGGACAAAGCGGAATGATTTTTAAGTTATTGGTTCTGGCATATGCTACAGCGGCCATAACTAGTTTTTTGCCAACACCTTTTCCGTTAAATTCTTCACTTACTTCTGTATGATCGATGATGAATTTTGAATCTCCAGCCCAGGTATACGTCATTTTCCCGGCTTCTTTTCCGTCTTCTACAGCTTCAAAATAGCCTCTTCTTGTATCGTTAATTTGTTGAATTTCCATGGTAATTATATTAATGTGGTTTTAATTTCGATTGAATGTGTCAGTGTTTTATGAATTGGGCAACTATTTGCTATTGTTTCTAATCTTTGTCTTTGTGTTTGGTCGACTTCGCCAATTACTTCGATTTTTCGGGTAAATAATGATACATTTCGATCAGAATCTCTTTCAAAATCAATTTTGACATTTATTTCAGAAACATCCCATTCTTTACGATTAATATACATTCGCAAAGTAATTACGGTGCACGAAGCCAGTGAAGCTGCCAAAAGTTCTGTTGGATTTAAGCCTAAATTCTTGCCGCCCAATATTTGAGGTTCATCAGAAATTAAAATATTTCCACTAGCAGATGTGACTTCCGTTCGATACAAACGTGTATCAATTTGTGCTGATATAGTATCCATTATTATTTGATTTTAGGTTCTGGTAAAGGCACAAATTCGGTTTCGCCCGGAACTTTTGGAAAAGTTTGTTCTCTCCAGTCTTGTTTGGCTTTTTCGATTAAGTTTTTATCCGAAGAAACAAAATTCCAAAAGATAAAATGTTCTTCAGGAAATGGCTGTCCACCAAAGATGTAAACTGTTGAATTTGCAGCTATTTCAAACTCACAAAGCGTACTGTCGTTTGTAATTAAAATTTGTTTCGGATCATAAACATGTTCGCCGCTTTTAATACTTCCTTCCAAAATATACAAGCCACTTTCGCCAAATAAATCTTTGCCGATGTTTATCTTTTTAGCCTCTGTACTTTTAATTTCAATAAAATATAACGGGCTATAAACCGGAACCGGCGATTTTTTTCCAAAGGCTTCTCCAGCAATTAATTTGTATGAAACGCCATCTTCTTCCCAACTCGGAATATCATCTGCTTCTATATGGGCAAAATTCGGATCCATTTGTTCCAATTCTTTTGGTAGCGCAACCCAAATTTGTAAACCGTGAAGCATTTTATCAGAATGTCTTAAATATTCCGGCGTTCTTTCAGAATGTACGATTCCTTTTCCGGCCGTCATCCAGTTTACAGCACCCGGTTTTATTTCTAATTCTGTTCCTAAACTATCGCGGTGCATAATACTTCCTTCAAACAAAAATGTCAATGTCGAAAGTCCAATGTGCGGATGTGGAGGAACATCCATATTTTCATGATCACTTAAATGTGCCGGTCCCATATGATCGATAAATACAAATGGTCCAACGGCTCTTTTTTCACGGAAAGGCAATAATCTGCCTACCATAAAATTGCCAATACTGGCAGAACGTTCTTCGATAATTAAACTGATATTTGACATGGTATTTGTTTTAGTTGAAAGCAAAATTACAGTTGTAGTCACAATCTGCAACTTAATTTAGATTAAGAAAATTTGTTTTTGGTATGAATTATAAAAGTAAGGAAATAGAATTATAAAGATTCTATTTGAATTGAAAATATAACACGAATTGCACAAATTAACACACATAAATTAGTGAAAATTGGTGCAATTTGCGATAATTTTTATGGCTAAAACAAGATTAGTTAATTAGCAACAATCCCAATTAAAATATGCTTTTTCAAAGTTTTTATTAAGTAAATCTTCTTTGTTTATAAAGAAGTTTGCAACGCCACTATCACCAAACATTATTTCTTCATCGGTATCTATTTGCAGCAGTAAAACATCATTTTTTAATTTATCATCATATTCTCTTGGATCTGATTGCGTAAAATAGGCATAACCTCCAATTTTATGACCTTCATAATACAACAATTTTTGAATTTCTTTTTTTTGGATATCATCCAATTTTTCTTCAAATTCCCAATAATCCAGACCGTTAAAACTATAATCAAATCTAAAATCTAGAACACCTCCATATTCTTCTTGTTTTGAAAAAGTTAGGCTATGTTCACAATAAACAGGAAAATCGGAATATAATTCTTCAGTTAGAAAATCAAAATTAGTTTGATTGTTTTCGATTTCTGTATGATATAAAACTTTATAATCATTCATGTCGTACCAATCTTCTGATGGAATATAAAATTGCAATATCCCTTTTTCTGGATAATTTTCTAATTTAGGTATTTCCGAAAAATTAAGCTGCGCCAACAAAACCATTGGTTTTCCTGCTTTGTCTTTTGGATATTCCATATTAATTGGCAAATATGGTTTTCCTAAAAATTTGCTTTGGGTAAAAGGCAAAGTACTTTCTTCTTGTATAGGTTTTGCATTAATTTGAATAAAGCCTAACTTATACTTTAATAAATCACTTTCAAATTCTTTTAAATAGTCGGGAAATGTCATTTTAGTTTTTTTTAGGTTTAATGTTTAGAGTATTTATTCAATCAACTCAAATTCCAAAGCCTTACTTTCAGTTCCATTAATAATAATAGACAATTGATGCATTCCTGTATGAAAAACACGAGTTGTAATTAGTTTGAAAGACTGTTTTCTTTCGACTTTGGTTAATTGATGTGGCTGATAGATTTTCTCACTGATTTTAAAGACTTTTTTCGCCAAATGTCCTTTTGATTTTTTATAATGAACGGCGTATTCCAAACGAATTGTTTTGGCTTCGTCATTTTTATTATTTAAGTGAAATTGAAACTGCAGATAATCTCCAACTTTCACAATTGGCGTTTTGATTTCAAAGTTAGAAAGTTCAATATTTGTGCTTTCTAAACCATAATGGCTCAGGATTTCAGGATGTCCTTGTTTTAATAAAGTTCTGCAGCCGTGTTTGATAATCGCGTCGGTTTCTTTGCTTAAACCGCGCCATTTTTTTGCAATTTCTAATACAATTTCAGGATTATCTTTTACAATATCATTTAAGTTATTGGCAACACTTCGGCGTACATATTCTGACGGATCATTTTTAAGATTTTCTAAAATTGGCAGAATAGAAGCAGGGTCTTTTTTTAGGAACGGAATCGCCATTGCCCACGGTAATCTCGAGCGTGAACCTTCACTGGCTAAACGACGTACGTGATGATTTTCGTGTAAAGACCATTTCACCATTTCGCCTATCATTTTTTCCTGATATTTTAAAATAAAAGGGCGAACGGCAAATTCGCAGCTTATAAATTGTGTGATAGATACTAAGGCTTTTGCCGAAGTTTTAAAGTCGTCTAAACCGTAAGTTTCTATATAATCAGCAAAAAATATGAACGCCAGATTTCCTTCGGTAAAATTATTTTTTTTTAAATTTTCGATGATTTTATCAATTAAAGAAACCGCTTCAGGGAAATTTTGAGGCATAAATTGATGCAAAACAACTGTGGTATGTTTCATGCGTTCTTTCCATTCCTTTTGGGCAAAATTGCCTTCGTAAATGGCTTCGATGAATTTTTGTTTATCGAATGTTGAATGTACTTCGGCAACGGCCTGACCAAATTTTTCGTAAAAAGTAACGGAGTAAATATCTTTTATTAATCCCATTTTGTAATAATATTGAACTTCAAAGATATTTAATATTGATCGCTTTTATCGCATTTAATTAGGTAAAGTTTTTGTGTGATATAAGAAGATATTTAAAAAAAGAAAAGTCTAAAAATCAATTTAAAATTATTGCTTTTTAGACTCTTAAATATTCTTTTTATCAGATTTTTATTTAGGCAGGTAAGATAAATCTTTAGCTATACCCAGGTAAAAATTATTCAACGAAATAGTTGTAGATTGTAATAAATCTGGTGCTACAACACTTAAGTGATCTTGGCCATTGATAGTAGGATGTACGTCCCAAACACCTTTTTGAGCTAATTTTCTGTTAGCGGGATCCATTAATACATAATCGTGTCCAAGAGGGTATTGACTAGAAACTACACTTACAAGACCATCGTTAGGTCTCCAGCTGTTGAAACCTTCTGGTAAGTCTGCACTAGTTTTACCAATATGAGCTGATTCAAGTTGAAATAATAAACTCATACTAGGTATTGGAGTCCAATTTCTATTAGATTGCTGTTTTGTATCATTGAATGTGTATGATGCATAATATACATTAGGAGAGCTCTTAACCCATTGGTTTTGTTGCTGCATGGTTGTTACTTTCATATCATACATGCAATTGTCTTTTGAGTCCCAAAAACGAGCTGTTACTGGTGTTCCAGATGCTGTTTTAGCAGATATTCTGTCAAAATATGCTTTTACAGTTTCCTTTGGTTGTCTTTGTAATCCCCAATGTCCAAGATCAAAATTGTAAAAAGTATTTTGCTCTAATCCAATTCCTCCAATAGTTCCAATACCCAGAACCATTTTCATAAGTACTTCTCTGAAAGAATCAGAATCTACGGTTAAAGCACCATTTTGTACACCTGCTATAGAAGTATGACTTGCTACCCAATTCTTTTTATTTCCTTTGAATAAATCAGAAGTTGGAGTTTCATTATGACTAGGAACATAAGCCATTTCATCTGCGTCTCCGTTTTCTAATAATTGAATTAAAAATCTTGGAGATGCTCCTCCTAAACTGTGTCCTACAAAATGTACTTTATTTGTAGCACTCCATTGTTTGTAAAATCCGGTGTATGTTTCGCCAAAACGATTATGCCCGTGTTTCAAAGCATGAGCAGCTCCGTAATCAACTCTGCCGCCTACAATGTTGTAGTAAAGTTCAACAGCACGATCCCAGTTACTTGATAATGGTCCTACTGATGCAGTAAAGGTTTTATAACCATTAAAATTTAAGTAAGTTTGAGTATCGCCAAATCCTCCCCAATACTTGTAACCGAACATTTCATCACGTCCCCAGCCACACATTCCGTGTACTAACACTATAGGATACATATTTTGACGTTTAGTTGGATAAGCTGATAAATCAGGTTTTGAAACTGAAGTAAGTTCTTCTCTATCACAAGAGGAGAAAATTGCAATACAAAATAGAAATAAAGTAATTTTTTTCATATTTAAATGGTTTAATATTAAAATTAAGGGGTAATGATTAGAACTGCAAAAATTGTCTATAAACAAAAAAAAAGCTTACCCCTAAAGGTTTTTAGAGTGACAAAATAAGACAGTTCCTGTACTCTGAATTAAAACAATCTATTCTTACTTTTCAGAATGAAACTTTCAAATCCCCAAAATATATCCTACTTTAGCATCTTATAAAAATTTAATAAAAATGATTAGCGATATACAATTTCAAACGGAATTAAAATTATTAATTAGTAACGCAATTCGCGAAGATGTTGGTACGGGAGATTATAGCTCATTGGCCTGTATTCCTGAAACAGCTCATGGTCAGGCTAAATTATTAGTAAAAGATCAGGGAATTATTGCCGGTGTTGCAATTGCTAAAATGATTTTTGAATTTGTTGATCCAAAATTAAAAGTGAAGACTTTTATTGAAGATGGAACGCATGTAGAATATGGAGATGTGGTTTTTGAAGTTTCAGGAAGTTCGCAATCCATTTTAAAATCTGAAAGAGTTGTTTTGAATACCATGCAGCGTATGTCTGCAATTGCCACAAAAACAAGTCAGTACGCAAAACTTTTAGAAGGTACCGGCGCAAAAATATTAGATACCCGAAAAACGACACCAAATTTTAGGGTTGCAGAAAAATGGGCAGTAAAAATTGGAGGTGGAGAAAACCACCGTTTTGCGCTTTATGATATGGTAATGCTAAAAGACAATCATATTGATTTTGCAGGCGGAATTACGCTTGCAATTAAGAAAACAAAAGAATATTTGAAGACCAATAATTTAGATCTGAAAATTATCGTTGAAGCCAGAAATCTTGATGAAATTCGTGAGATTTTATTAAGTGATGGTGTTCACAGAATCCTGATAGACAATTTTAATTATGAAGATACTAAAACAGCTGTAGCTTTAATTGGTAACAAAACGAAAACAGAATCTTCAGGAAATATCAATGAAAAAACGATTCGTGAATATGCTTTATGTGGTGTAAATTATATATCGTCCGGAGCATTAACACATTCTGTTTACAACATGGATTTGAGTCTTAAAGCTTTCTAATGAAGTTATGAGTTTTGAATTATAAGTTATGAGTGAGGTTTGCAATCTAAAACCTGAACTCTAAAATTAAAATCATAAATATGTCCCAAGAGATAGAAGCCCGGATTGAAAAAGTTCCTGTATTGCGTTCTGTAGTAAGGCTTTTAAAGCAAATAAAATTACCCTGGTTAGAAGGTTTTTCGTTATACGATTTGCTCGAAATGTATACTTTAGGTATTCTTGAGGGTGCATTTTCTTATCATGCAAGTGCCGTTTCGTTCAGCTTTTTTATGGCATTATTTCCTTTTGCACTGTTTATTTTAAACTTAATTCCATTTATCCCAATTGATAATTTTCAGGCAGATTTTTTGTTATTTGTGCAGCAAAGTGTTCCGCCAAATACCTACGATGCTATTAATAAAATTATTAGTGATATTTTAAATAATAGTCACTCTGGTTTATTATCGTCAGGATTTTTACTTTCTATTTTTTTAATGGCAAATGGTGTAAACGGAATTTTAAGTGGTTTTGAATCGTCTAAACATGTTTTTGATAAACGCGGTTTTTTTAGTCAATATTTAGTGGCATTGGCCATTTCACTTGTAATGACCATTATATTATTTGTAACCGTGGCTACAATTGTTGTTTTTGAGGTTTTTATTCAAAAAACAATTATTCAGGATGTGTTAAGTGATAACATTCCGCTGATTATTTTAGGGCGATATGCATTTGTTTTGGTAATGATTTTGGTAACGTCTTCAATATTATTGCGTTACGGCACAAGACAATACAATAAAGTACCTTTTATTAGTATTGGGTCAGTTTTTACAACGGTCTTAATTGTTATATCTTCGTTCTTTTTTGGGATTTGGGTTATAAAATTCTCAAAATACAACGAACTTTATGGTTCTATTGGCACATTATTAATTCTAATGTTTTATATTTGGATAAACTGTATGATTCTGCTTTTAGGGTTTGAATTGAATGCTACTATCAGAAAATTAAAACAAAAAAAAAATAAATAGTATGAAAAATTGGATGTTAACAATTGGATTGTGTTTTCTAACCTTAGGCACAATTCAAGGCCAAAGTGTCATTGGAAAATGGAAAACAATTGATGATGCGACTGGAGAAGCTAAGTCAGTAGTTGAGATTTACGAAAAATCTGGAAAAATTTATGGTAAAGTAGCAGATATACTTCGTGCCGATCATAAAAAAGATATATGTGTCAAATGTGAAGGTGCAGATAAAAACAAACCTATTTTAGGAATGGTGATCATTAACGGACTTAAAAAAGATGGTTCTGAATATAGCGGAGGAACAATTTTGGATCCTACAAACGGAAAAAAATACAAATGTTATATTGAACTTGAATCTGCCGATAAACTAAAACTTCGCGGTTATGTTGGGATTTCTATCATGGGAAGAACACAATACTGGACGAGAGTAAAAAATTAATTTTATAATTAAAATGCGAAAATTAGCATCAATAATTTTATTCTTAGTTGCGCTGTCAAGCAGTTTTGGACAATCTAAGAATTCGCCATTACAAATAAGTCATCTTACAGGTGACTTTTATGTTTATAGGACCTTTCATGATTATAACGGAACTATGATTTCTGCGAATGCAATGTATCTTGTTACAGATAAAGGAGTTGTGCTTTTTGATGCACCATGGGATAAATCGCAATTTCAACCTTTGTTAGACACTATTAAGGCAAAGCATAATAAAGAAGTAATTATGTGTTTTGCAACACATTCTCATGATGACAGAGCGGGAGGTTTAGACTTTTACAGACAAAAAGGAGTGAAGACTTATTCAGGTAAATTAACTGATAATATTCTTAAAAAAAATAACGAGAAAAGAGCTGAATTTATAGTTCCTAATGATACTATATTTACTGTTGGCCAGCATACTTTTGAGGTATATTATCCGGGAAAAGGTCACGCACCAGATAATATTGTGGTTTGGTTTGATAAAGAAAAAGTACTTTACGGAGCCTGTTTTATAAAAAGTGCAGATGCCAAAGATTTGGGTTATCTGGCTGATTCTGATGTAAAAGAATGGAAAAAATCAATCGAAAAAGTAAAGACGAAATTTAAAAATCCAATCTATATTATTCCAGGTCATGAAGACTGGACAAATACAGAATCGCTGAATCATACTTTGAAATTGGTTGATGAGTATCTTGCTCAGAAATCTTCTGGTAAACCAACAAAAAAGTAATTGTATATTAGATTTTGATCTATTTTTGATTAATAAAAAATAGCTTAATTTTGCTTATATTTGAAATAGAGTAAGATGACTGTTACAGATAAAAAAATAATTGAAAGCTATTTAATTTTGTTTAAAGGACTTAGCTTTAGTAATAAAATTGAACTTATTGAAAGATTGATAAAATCTTTAAAAGTTAATAAATCAAAAGGAAACGGCTTTTATAAATCGTTTGGTGCTTTTGCTTCTGAAAAATCTGCAGAACAAATTGTCTTAGAGATTAAATACGACCGAAAATTTAAAAATACTGAAACTAAATTTTAATGGGATTATTTACTTGACACAAGTATTTCTTTGGATGTAATCCAAATAGAAAATTGGTTAGAAAATTATTAATTTTCATCACTAAAGTTATTTTTCAAATCCTATAAAATATTTACATGTTTTTTGTCGAAGTTGTTCTACCGCTTTCCTTAGCCAAAACCTTTACATATCGTATTTCTGAGGCTGAATTTCATTTCATTAAAAAAGGAATGAGAGTCGCGGTGCCTTTTGGTAAAAGTAAAATCTATACGGCATTGGTAATTGATATTCATGAAAATGCTCCGATTTTATATGATGCCAAAGAAATTCATCAAATTTTAGACGAAAAACCTATTGCGACAGAAATTCAGATTAAACACTGGCTTTGGGTGGCGAATTATTATATGTGCGGCATTGGCGATGTGTATCGCGGTGCTTTCCCTAGTGGATTATTGCTGGAAAGTGAAACAATTATTTCGCATAAAACAGATGTTGTTGTAAATCAAAACGAACTTTCTGATGAAGAATTTTTGGTTTATGAAGCCTTGCAGCAACAGAGTTCCTTAAAGGTTCAGGAGATTATTTCAATTTTAAATAAGAAAAATATTTTGCCGGTTCTTCAAAAAATGATGGCCAGGGATATTATTGTTTTAGAAGAAGAAATAAAAGAAAGTTACAAACCAAAATTGATTCGCTATGTAAAATTGCATAGTAAATACGAATCTGATGAAGGTTTGGGACAATTGCTTGAAATATTAAAAAGCGCCAATAAACAAAAAGAAATTGTTTTGGCTTTTTTTCAATTACGTGCTTCTGAGAAGAAACCAATAACAGTAAAAAAACTGGTTGAGATTTCGAAATCTACTTCTGCAGTAATAAAAGCGTTAATTGAAAAAGAAATTTTTGAAGAATATTTTCTGCAACACGACAGGATTTCTTTTGATGGAAAAGCTTCAGAAAAACAGTTGCAATTAAGTGATGCCCAGGAAGGTGCTTTTACAGCAATTAAAGATAATTTTCTGGAAAAAGAAGTTTGTCTGCTTCATGGTGTAACATCAAGTGGTAAAACAGAAATTTACATCAAATTAATTGAAGAATATCTAGAAACGGGCAGGCAGGTTTTGTATTTACTGCCTGAAATTGCGCTTACGACTCAATTAGTTTCTCGTCTTAGACTTCATTTTGGAGACAAAGTGGCGGTTTTTCATTCAAAATATAGTAATAACGAAAGGGTAGAAGTTTGGAAACAAACACTCGAAAATTCTGAAAAAGCACAAATTGTAATAGGA
This sequence comes from Flavobacterium sp. MEB061, assembly GCF_000834715.1. Classification (NCBI taxonomy): domain Bacteria; kingdom Pseudomonadati; phylum Bacteroidota; class Flavobacteriia; order Flavobacteriales; family Flavobacteriaceae; genus Flavobacterium; species Flavobacterium sp. MEB061. The sequence goes on from NZ_JXQR01000015.1 coordinate 333,552, forward strand.
GCAAGATCGGCTTTGTTTTTGCCTTTTACTGATTTGGGTTTATTGATTGTAGATGAAGAACATGAGCAGACTTTTAAGCAAACAGATCCGGCGCCTCGTTATCATGCGCGGGATGCAGCAATTGTTTTGGCTAATTTTCATCAGGCAAAAGTTCTTTTGGGGTCTGCAACGCCAAGTATTGAAACCTATTTTAATACGCAAACTGCAAAATATGGTTTGGTAACGCTTACAGAACGTTATAACAATGTTCGAATGCCCGAAGTTGTTTTGGTAGATTTAAAAGACAAACACTTTAGAAAAAAGATGACTGGGCATTTTAGCGATCTTTTAATCGAAGAAATAGCCGAAGCTTTGTCATTGGGTGAACAGGTAATTTTATTTCAAAACAGAAGAGGATATTCACCTATTATTGAATGTATGACTTGTGGGCATGTTCCACATTGTCAGCAGTGTGATGTGAGTTTGACTTTTCATAAAAATAAAAATCAATTGCGTTGCCATTATTGCGGTTATTCGATTGCAAAACCAACGCATTGCCATAGTTGTTCGAGTATAGATTTGACAACGAAAGGTTTTGGAACAGAACAAATTGAACAGGAGTTAATTTCTCTTTTTCCGAATGCTAAAACCGGAAGAATGGATCAGGATACAACGCGGGGCAAATATGGTTTTGAAAAAATTATTGATTCCTTTAAAGGCCGCGAAATAGATATTTTGGTAGGGACACAAATGCTGGCTAAAGGTTTAGACTTTGATAACGTAAGTTTGGTGGGTATCATGAATGCCGATAATATGCTGCATCATCCTGATTTTAGAGCTTTTGAGCGCAGTTTTCAAATGATGACACAAGTTGCGGGGAGAGCAGGAAGATCAGAAAAACAGGGTAAAGTCGTGATTCAGACTTATAATCCAAATCATAATACAATACAGCAGGTTACTACGCATAATTATGCAGGTATGTATAAGGAACAATTGTATGATCGTCTGATTTATAGGTATCCTCCTTATTTCAGAATTATAAAGTTAACTTTAAAACATCGGGATTTTGATAAGCTAAAAGAAGGATCTATGTGGTTGTATCAGGTTTTGAGTCAAAATCTGAGTATGCCCGTTTTGGGACCGGAAGAACCGGCAATTAGCAGAATCAGAAATGAATATATCAGGACGATATTAATTAAGATTCCGCAGGAACTACATTTAGGGAACACAAAAAAAACTATTCAGAAAATGTTGAATAGTTTTGAAGCGGTTGCTCAATACAGAGCTATAAAAGTTACTGTAAACGTCGATTTTTATTGATTAAGAAGATGTGGAGAGTGCTTTTACCAAATCTTCTTTTTTGTTTCGGCTTAATGGAATTTTGGTAATTCCAATTTCGGCAAATTTGCTGTTGAAACGCTCTACTTTGTCAATATTGATAATATAAGACTTGTGTACCCGGATAAATTTATCTTTAGACAAGTCGTTTTCAAAAGATTTCATTGTTGAAAGAACCAAATTGCTATCATCTTCGGTAACAACTCTTACGTAATCTCCAAAAGCTTCAATCCATTTGATTTTGGCTGTAAAGATTTTAAGTTTTTTAAGATTGCTTTTGATAAAAATATGTTCGCCTTCTTCTTCTTTTACCTCTTTTTTAAGTAGATGCATATCAATTGCTCTTTTTACAGAAGCATTAAATCGGTCTACTGCAATAGGTTTTTGTAGATAATCGGTGGCATCATAATCAAAAGCTTTTAGAGCATATTCTGCTTTAGAAGTTATAAATATAATTTGTGGTTTAGTTTTTAATCCGTCCAGAAAATCAAAGCCATTTATAACCGGCATTTCTATATCAAGAAATATTAAGTCTATATTATTTAAGGAGATACAGCTTTTCGCCTCGATTGCGTTCGAAAAGTCACCAATTAAATGCAAGCCTGGGTGATTATTGACTAATTTAGCAATAATTGTCCTCTGTATAGAACTATCATCTACAACAACACAATTTAGTTTCATAACATTTAAATTTATATAAATCAGGATAGCAGTAGTAAATATATTAATTTTTTTAGGAAAAAAACTAAAGTAGATCTTTATTTTTTACTTTACATCGAATAAACGTAAAAAAGAGTTGTTTATTTAAATATAATGATTACTTTTGCACCCAATTTTAACAAATAAATATTGTATTTATGAATCATTATGAAACTGTTTTCATTTTAAATCCCGTTTTATCTGAAGTTCAGGTGAAGGAAACAGTAACGAAATTTGAAGAATTTCTTACTAGTAGAGGAGCTGAAATGGTGTCAAAAGAGGATTGGGGTCTGAAAAAAATGGCTTACGAAATCCAAAACAAAAAAAGTGGTTTTTATCACTTATTCGAATTCAAAGTAGCTGGAGAAGTTCTAATTGCTTTTGAAACTGAATTTAGACGTGACGAAAGAGTTATGCGTTTCTTAACTGTAAGTTTAGACAAACATGCTATTTCATGGGCTGAAAGAAGAAGAGCCAAATTAAAATCTACTAAAGCTTAATTATTATGTCTACAATAGAGCAATCTGCAAAAGGAAAAAAAGACGGAGATATCAGATATTTAACGCCTTTAAACATTGAAACTAACAAAACTAAAAAGTACTGTCGTTTCAAAAAATCAGGAATCAAATATATCGATTATAAAGATGCTGATTTCTTATTGAAATTCGTTAATGAGCAAGGAAAAATTCTTCCTCGTCGTTTAACTGGAACTTCATTAAAATACCAAAGAAAAGTTTCTGTAGCTGTAAAAAGAGCTCGTCACTTAGCTTTAATGCCATACGTGGCCGATTTATTAAAATAATTAAAAACTCTAGTCGCTGGTTTCTGTTATGCAGAACCTAACTTCTAAAATATAAGGACAACAACATGGAACTTATTTTAAAACAAGACGTACAAAACTTAGGATTTAAAGATGATGTAGTATCAGTTAAAGCTGGTTACGGTCGTAACTTTTTAATTCCTCAAGGATTCGCGCATTTAGCTACACCTTCTGCAAAGAAAGTTTTAGCTGAAAACCTAAAACAAAGAGCACACAAAGAAGCTAAAGTTGTTGCTGATGCAAAAGCATTAGCTGAAACTTTAAAAGCTCTTGAAATTAAACTTACTGCAAAAGCTGGTGGAGAGAAACTTTTTGGTTCTATCACAAACATCGATATTGCTGAAGCTTTAGAGAAATCAGGTAATGCTATTGATAGAAAATTCATCACTAGTGGTATCGTAAAACGTACAGGAAAATATTCTGCTAGCATCCGTTTACACAGAGATGTTATCGTTGATTTACCATACGAGATTATCGCTGAAAAATAACATTTTGTTAACTTCTTGTTAATAAAATATAAAAGCCACTCTAACGAGTGGCTTTTTTTTGTCTAATTTTGAGGGAAATAACTCACTCAAAACTAAGAAAATGAAAAAAATCTTTGCATTATTGTTATGTTTGCTGGCCTTAACCGCGGTCACGGGACAAACAACAACTTCGAGTATTAAGGGTATTGTAAAAAGTTCAACCAACGAACTATTGCCCGGTGCTAGTATATTAGCCATTCATACTCCGACTGGGGGTAAATATTCTGCCGTTTCAAATGAAGATGGAAGGTTTAATATTTTGAATATGAGAATTGGAGGACCTTACAAAATTGTTGTAACTTTTGTGGGCTTTCAAGATCAGGAATATAATGATATCTATCTTGATTTAGGAAAACCATTTAATATAGATGTTCTGCTTGCAGATGCGAGCCAGGCGCTGGAAGAAGTAAAGGTTGTTGCTAAAGACAAGGTTTTTAAAAGCGGAAAAACAGGTGCCGAAACTACAATTGGCAGAAGAGAATTAACGGCATTACCAACAATTTCAAGATCTGCAGAAGATTTTACACGTTTGGAGCCAACTGCTAGCGGCGGATCTTTTGGAGGAAGAAATGATCAGTACAATAATTATTCTTTAAATGGTGCGGTATTTAATAATCCGTTTGGTTTGGATGCTGCAACTCCCGGAGGACAAACAGGTGCTCAGCCTATTTCATTAGATGCAATCGAACAAATTCAGGTGGCGACTGCTCCTTATGATGTTACTTTATCCGGATTTACCGGAGCTTCTGTAAATGCAGTTACAAAATCAGGAACAAATGAGTTTCATGGTACTGCATATGCTTTTTACAGAAATCAGGATCTGACCGGCGATAAAATTAAAGGAGAAAAAATATTTGTGCCAACACTAGAACAAACTCAGGCAGGTTTTAGTTTAGGAGCGCCTATTATTAAAGATAAATTATTCATTTTCGGAAATTTTGAAATTGATAAAAGAAGCGATTTAGGTTCAAATTTCGTTGCGAATAATAATGATGGTGTTACAGGAATTAACGAATCAAGGGTTTTGGAATCTGATTTAATTGCGGTTTCTAATGCTTTGGCAGGTTTGGGGTATAATACAGGAGCTTATCAGGGTTTTATTCATGAATCAAACTCAAATAAAGGAATTATTAAAGTCGACTGGAATATCAGTGATAATCATAAATTGGCGGTTATTTATAATTTTCTTGATGCTTCAAAAGATAAACCTGCGCATCCAACAGCTCTTGGTTTTAGAGGACCGAATGCTTCAATTTTACAATTTCAAAATTCCGGATATCAAATTAATAATAACTTAAGTTCTTTTTTAGTTGAATTAAACTCAAAATTCAGTGAGAAAGTTTCGAATAAGTTTCAGGCAGGATATTCGCATTTTAATGACTACAGAGTTCCATTTTCTGTTCCGGCTCCTGTAATTAATATTCAGGATGGCGCGGGTTCTAATTATATTATTGCTGGTCATGAACCATTTTCGATCAATAATACTTTAGATCAAAAAGTAATTCAAATCACCAATAATTTGACTTATACGGTTGGTAAACATGCTTTTACTTTTGGAACTTCTTTTGAAAAATTCGGATTTAAAAATTCATTTAATCTGGGTGGTTACGATAACTTCGGAAACCCGAATGGTTATGCGGGAACTTTTTTCACTCCCTATTTCACAACACAAGATTTCTTAAATGATGCTGCTCAGCCTTATGCAACCAGTATCATAGCACAAAACCTTCAATATGCTCAGGATGTTTTTAATACCAAAAGTAACTTTGAAGTAGGAACTGACGGTGGATGGAAACTGGCGGAATTAAATGTAGGACAATTGGCCTTTTATGCACAGGATGATATTAGTGTAAGTGATGATTTTAAATTGTCTGTAGGTTTAAGAATTGATAAACCGTTGTATTTTAATACAGCAGATTTGATTCAGAAATATATAGACACTGATAATGGAGGTTCTGGAAGAGATAATAGTATTGATTATTATAATCCGCAGACAGGTCAGGCTGTTAAATTGATTTCTACAGATTTACCAAGCGATAGAATTCTTTGGTCGCCTAGAATTGGATTTAACTGGGATGTAAAAGGCGATGCTACTTCTCAACTTCGTGGAGGATCTGGGATTTTTACAGGAAGAATTCCGTTTGTTTGGTTAGGAAACCAGGTTAGTGGTGCCGATGACAGTTTCTTTCAAATTATGGATCCTGATTATAAATGGCCACAAGTCTGGAGAAGTAGTTTAGGATTTGATCACAGATTTGAAAGTAATTATATTGTAACAGTTGATTTATCTTACAATAAGGATATAAATGCGGTTCAGGTTCAAAACTGGGGCTTAAAACCGCCAACCGGAACTTTAGCCGGTGTTGACAACAGAGCTATTTATGTTGCTGCAGATAAAGGAGCAAACAATGCTTATGTAATGACAAATTCTGATAAAGGAAGTGCTTTTAATGCTTCTGTTAAATTGCAAAAAACTTTTGAAAACGGTCTGTATGCAAGTGTGGCTTATAATTATTTAAAATCAAAAGATGTAAACTCTATTGAAGCTGAAATTACGGGAGATGCTTTTTCTTTTAATCCTGCATTAGGAAATGTAAATACTGCAGCGCTTTCGAATTCTAAATATGGAGATAATCATCGTTTTATAGGGGTTGCATCTAAAAAATGGAAATACGGAAAAGATAAATGGGCAACAACAGTTTCAACTTTTCTGGAATATGCTCAGGGCGGACGTTTTAATTATACCTATGGAGGGGATATTAACGGAGACGGGTCAAGTGTTAACGATTTAATTTATATACCAACAACTGCAGAAATTGCAACGATGAATTTTAGCGCCCCGGGACAAGGGGAAGCTTTTGATAAGTTTATTTCTCAGGATAAATATATGAGAGACAGAAGAGGACAATATGCAGAGCGCTATGGGGCAATATCTCCATGGAGAGGAAGATGTGATATTAAATTATTACAGGACTATAATTTTAGGGTTTCTTCTGCATCCGAAAAAACGAACACGATTCAATTTAGTATTGATATTTTGAATTTTGGTAATTTACTTAATTCTGATTGGGGAGTTGTTCAGGTTCCTACGAGTGTTCAGCCAATTGGTGTTACAGTTGCGGGAAACACACCAACTTATACCTTTAATAATACGCAAACCAAAACGTTTAGTTATGATGCCAGCTTAACATCCAGATGGCAGGCTCAATTTGGTATCAGATATATCTTCTAGTAAGTAAAAAAAAGTTATAAATTTGCCCTCGCATTTGTGAGGGCTTTTTTTATGGATTAAAATTAGTTATAATCTGTTTAAGCCTTTTTAAAGCGTTTAAATCAAAGAAAAAATAAATGAAATACGCAAGATTAACAAAAGAGCAATTTGATGAATTGCATGCAGAATTTGCTAGTTTTTTAGCAACTCAGGCAATTGATAAAGCTGAGTGGGATTCTATTAAAGAAAATAAGCCGGAAGTGGCAGAACAGGAGCTAGATGTTTTTTCTGATTTAATTTGGGAAGGTGTTTTGTCAAGAGCCGAATTTTTAGAGCATTTTTCTAAAAATCACATCTTTTTATTTCAATGTTTTGAAACTCATGTTCAATCAATAGTCTTGAAATCGTTAGTTCCGGATACTGATTTTTTAACAAAAGAAGGGTTGCAATGGCTGAGCGATAATATGTTTACTGAAACAATTGAAATGAAAGTAGGCAAGAAAGTTTTTACTGAAGATAGAAATGCCTCAATATTTGAATTAATTCAGCAAGGCGCTTTTTTAAGCGACGGACAGCTTTTTAAGCAAATTAATACGATTATTGAATCGTAATCGTTGTAGTTGAACTGTTTAAAAGGTAAATGATTGATGTTAAAATATTTACCTTTTTTACCTTATTTAACTTTTGTTTAGACTTTTTTATTTTTTTTACCCCGTATTTTTACCTGTTTTTTTCGAATTGTTTAAAAATGTCTTCTTTACACTTGTTATTGTAGGTTTTACTTTTCAATTTTTTGTATTTATGTTGATTTTAAACATGTTACCAAATTTAAAAAGTAATCATAAACTTACATTTTTGTATTTTTACGAAAAAATATGGTTTTATTTATGATTTCTATAACAGTCCTTTTTTTGATTTAATGCCTTGATTTTATTGAGATTTATATCTTTTTTGTTTTTTTGAATTTTAGTAATTTAAAAAAGATAAGAGTTTTGTACTTGTTTTATATTTAGGTTTTTCTTAATTTTAGTAAAGGAAAAAAGTTAAACAAAATGTGTTTGTACTTTTTGAAATAAAAAACAAACAGCAAAGGCATAATTGAATTGGTTAAAAAAAAATGAACTTAATTATTGTTTTTGAGGTTGATTAAAAGCTGAAGATTTAATATAAACTTAATTCATTTACTTATGGAATTGAAATTTACTCTTTTTATCAAGTTTGCATTAGGTATTCTTATTCTTCTGTTTTTATTTATTTCTCTTTTGGGTAAAATTCAATTTACTCCAAAATCTATTTTTAATTCATTGGCAAATTTGTTTTATAAATTTAAACATAATAATAGCTTTTTATTTCCAAACCCCAGTAGAGGATTTGTTAATGAACAGCATTGTTGCGTTTCATTTTAAATTCAATGTGTTTTTGCATAAAAAATCATGATTCAATTTTAGAACCTAAATTCTAAATAAACAAATTGTAGATCGCCTAATCAACTTTCTATAATATTGGATCATACTCTATATTATTAAACTCCCCCCGCATTACTTAACCTATAGTTTTCTTTATGAAAATTAGTTCAGGTACAAATCACTCCGTTTGGAAGATTGATTCAGATCAATATTTCCTAAAGTTTTGAGACATCTTTTATTCGTTTGGGATAAAAAGTGCTCTTTAGTATATTTTGATATATACTAAACAATATAATTTTTATAAAATCTAATTTAAAATTTTAGTTAGGTAAGGTTTTAAATTTCGGTTTAACTAGTTGATTATTAATTTTTTTATGATTGCTTAGGCATACGTGCCTATCGCAACAGGTGTTTTATTGTCCATTTTCTAATCTTCCAAATTATGAAAAAATTCTTTACTTTTTGTAATCTCATCTTCCAGAAGAGATTGTTAGGACTACTTTTTTTATTACTTCTATGTAATAATGCATTTGAGCCGACCTTTTGTAAACCAGCATCAAATACGAATAGTATTTCTGGTGTATGCATTGGTTCAAGTGTAACGAACTCTACAGATGCCTACGCGAAAGATGTAGGCTTAACATTATTCGTTGTGGATAAAAATTCTCTTTAGTGTATTTTGATATACGCAATACAATTTTTTACAAAATCTAATTTAAAATTTTAGCTAGGTAAGGTTTTAAAATTTGATTTAATCAATTGATTATTAACGTTTTTTATAATTGCTTAGGCATACGTGCCTATCGCAACAGGTATTTTATTGTCCATTTTCTAATCTTCCAAATTATGAAAAAATTCTTTACTTTTTGTAATCTCCTCTTTCAGAAGAGATTATTAGGGCTGTTTTTTTTATTACTTCTATGTAATAATGCATTTGGGCAAACCTTTTGCAGACCAGTATCCAACACTAATAGTGTTTCCGGGATCTGCCTTGGTACAAGTGTAACTAGCCCTACAGCGGCCTACGATAACGACGCAGGCTTAACGACATTTGCAACGCTGAGTACGGTCGTTGGAGTGTTGTGTTCTGCACAGGAAACTTTGGTTCTTAACCAAACGGCAAGTGCAGGCGATCAAATTGTTTTGTATATAGGTAGCGGTGCCGGATTGCTTAATCTGTCATTATTATCTTCGGGTACAGTTCAGGCTAAATTAAATGGTACCAATGTTGGTTCTGCAGTAGCGATTAACGATCCGTTACTTAATTTGTCATTGTTGCCGGGAAACACTATCGGGGTATTAAGATATACTTTGACAGGTCCTGCAAATCAGGTTCAAATTCAGTTAGGAGGCTTAGTAAGCGTGCTGACTGATTTAAGAATTTATGATGTTCGTTTAGAATTTGCTCCTCCAGCAGTAACAGGAGGTTTAAATCAAACGATTTGCTCTGGAAGCTCAATTACATTAACAGCTACTCCGGCTGCCGGAACTACAGTAGCATGGTATAGCTCACCAACTTCGACTACAGCTTTGGCAACTACAAATTCTTATGCTACGCCAGTTTTAACTGCTAATACTACTTATTATATTGGTGTTACGAGAGCAGCGGGCTGTGAAGGAAATGAACGTGTACCAGTTGTCGTTAATGTGTCAAATCCTGTTGCTCCTGCGATTAGTACAACCGGTACGGCAATTTGTTCGACTGGTGCAACACAACAAACTACATTATCAGTTGTTAACCCAATTCCGGGAACGACTTACAATTGGTATAATGTAGGTTCGGGAGGTGTAGCTTTAGCTTCAGGAATTACTTACTCTCCAACTGTTCCTTTGGGAACTACAAGTTTTTATGTTGAGGCTGCAATAGGAAGCTGTTTGAGCCCTGCAAGAACTCAGGTAGATGTAATTTCGAATGCTGTTCCTGCTCTTCCAACGGTTTTAACGCAAAGTGTTACTATTCAATCTGGACAAAATGCTACATTAACCGCGGCAACTCCTCAGGCGGGAGTTACATTAAATTGGTATGATGTTGCAACAGGCGGAACAGCACTTGCTATAAATACGCCAACTTATACAACTCCTGTTTTAACAGCAACAAAAACTTTTTATGTTGAGGCTCAAAGTGCGTCAGGAAACTGCGTAAGCGCAACAAGAGTTCCTGTAACAGTAACAGTTATACCATCGGCTTTGGGCGGATGTTTAGAAGCTGGCAGTCAGCAAACACTTCAAAACGGTTTATGTTTGCTATGCAGCAGTACTAATCCTAATAACTCTGTTGACGGAAATACCGCAACAGCAGCAAGAATTTCGGTTCCCGTTGGTTTAATTAACGGATGGGTTCAACAAACCTTACAATTTAATAATCCTGGCAAAGCGGGTGACATTGTTGATGTAGAGTTAGAATTACCGGGCGGAATAGCTGATCTTCAATTATTAGGAGCTGTTACTTTAGCAACTTATAATGGGGCAACTTATAATAATGACAGAATATCAGTTACGAATCCGCTGGTAACTTTACAATTATTAACAGGTGATCGTTTTAGAGCTAGTGTAGTTGCAGGTGCTAATTTTGATCGTGTTGAGATTCGATTAGGAGGTTTAGCAACTGTTTTAACAAGTTTAGATATTTATCAGGCAACTTACAGATATAAAGCGCCAACTGTGGCAGGAAATACAACTATTTGTAGTGGACAAACGACTACTTTAGTTGCTAATATTGCAGTTGGAGAAACTATTAACTGGTATAGTGTAGCAACAGGCGGTGCATCACTTGCTAATACAGCTGCTTATACAACACCAGCTTTAACAACTCCAACTACCTATTATATAGAAATAGCAAGAAATGGTTGTGTTAATAGTGAGCGTTTTCCGGTATTAATATCAATTGATAATCCGGTTGCTCCGGTTATTGCTGCAGGAGATACAACAATTTGTAGCGGTCAGACGACTATATTAAATGTAGATACGCCAGTTGTAGGAACTGTATATACTTGGTATGATGCAGCTTCTGCCGGAAATTTATTATTTACCGGAAATTCTTTTACAACACCAAATTTAACTGCCAACACAACTTATCATGTTGAAGCCGGAATTGGAAGTTGTGCAAGTGCAACCCGTACTCCGGTTACTGTAACGGTTAATCCGTTACCTGCAGCACCAATAGCAGCTTCGTCCAGTGTAATTATTCAATCAGGGCAAACTGCAACTTTACAAGTATCAAGTCCGGACTCTAATGTTACATTTGATTGGTATAATGTACCAACGGGAGGAACAGTATTGGCTGGAGGAACAGGAACAGCTACTTATACAACTCCTGTCTTAACAGCAAATCAAACATATTATGTAACTGCCAGAAATACAACTTCAACTTGTATTAGTAGTACAAGAACGGCGATAAATGTTATAATAAGTAACACTGTAAGCAGTTGTTTGCAGGTAAATGCTCAGGTAACTTCAAAAGGGGGACTTACGGGATGTTTATTATGTAGTTCGGTAAATGAAGGAAACTCTATTGATGCCAATGATGCAACAGCAGCAAATCTTTCAGTGCCTGTTGGCTTAGTAAATGATTACATACAACAAATGCTAACATTTTCTACAGCAGGACACGCGGGCGATATTATAGATGTAGAATTAGGAATTCCAGCCGGAATTGCAAATGTAACTGCTCTTTCTTATATTAGTTTAAGAAGTTATAATGGAGGAACTCCAAATGCTGATCAGGTTAATATCGGATCATTAATTGATGTTCAATTATTATCATCTACTCGTTTAAAAGCCAGTTTTGTGGCAGCGGGACCTTTTACAGCTGTTGAAGTTAGACTGGGTGGCGTGGCTACTTTATTAACAAGTTTAGACATTTACGGAGCTTCTTACAGATTCAATCCTGCAACAGTTACTGGTGCTGCGTCTTCAATTTGTAGCGGACAACCGGCAACTTTAGCAGCTAGTTCAACAGTAGCAGGTGAAACATTTACCTGGTATGATGCTCCAAGTGCAGGAACTCAGCTTTCAGCTACAGCATCATATACTACACCAAATTTAACAGCAACAACAACTTATTATATAGAAGCAACACGTGACGGAGCTTGTACTAATAGCGTTCGTCAACCTGTAACGGTTACTGTGGCGCCATTTGCAACTGCTGCAGATGTAACGATAGTAAGTCCGCAGGAAGCTTCATGTGCTGGAGAAGTTACATTATCTCCTACATCGCCTTTGGCAGCAGCACAATTTAGATATTATACAGATCAAAATAAAACACAGGAAATTATAACAGGAACTACTGTTGCAGCGCAGCCGGGAGTAACTTTTACAAAAGATCCAACAACCGGAGCATTAGCAATCGCAGGTTTAAATGCTGCGGGAGCTCCTTATAGTTATTATGTGTCTGTTTCAAATAGTGCAACTTGCGATAATGATATCAATACTTTAAAAGAAGTAGTGGTTAATTTTCCAACAGTTACGCCTTTAGTTGTAATTGGTACACCTCTAGTAGGTTGTGGTACTGTAAATTTAGCAAATGCCATTACAGGTTTTGATACATCAGGAAACACAACATATACTTTTTATGATCCATCAAATAATGTTTTACCTGCAAATGCTGCAGCAAATATAAATACAAGTGGTGTTTACTCAATTCAGGCTCAAGGTAACGGTGTTACATGTCCATCTGCTATTTTACAAGTAACAGTGACTATTAATCCGTTGCCAAGTTTGGTTGTAACACCTTCAATTTCAGTAAATGTAGGAGCTACAGTAGCATTAAATGCAACATCAGACGGAACTTTGGCCTGGTTTGATCCACAAGGAAATCCTGTAGCCGGGCCACCGTATACAACAGGTGTTTTAAATACTCCCGGCATCTATACTTATACAGTAGTTGCTACAAGCGCTTTAAACTGTACAGTTACAGGAACGGTTTCTATCAATGTTATAGATCCTGCTGCTTGTCAGTCTTTAACCGAAAGAGTTTATGCTACTGCACAGACTTCCGGTTCGATTGTAACAGGAGGGGTTTCTAACGGAATAAATGCCGTTGACGGAAATCCGCAAACATTTTCGACTATTACAACAGGATTAGGTCTTTTAGGTGTTGGTACAACCTGGCAAACTTTAAGCTGGCCTGCAAATATTGCAAAAGGAACTCCGGTTACTATTAAATTAGGATCTGAGTATAGCGCAGTTGCAGTGGGACAAAACCTATCAGTAGTTGGAACTTTGAACGGAGTTGATATTGGACCTTTACAATCTGTTTCGGGATCATTATTAAACTTATTGTCTGGTGATAATAGTTTTGAATATACTTTTGTTCCTGCAAATGGTTCCGGACCTCAGGCTTATAATGGAGTGAGAATTCAGTCGGCTTCTCTTTTAAGTGTTGCACAAAACACAAAAGTATTTGATGCTTATTACAACATATCTGTTCCAACAGTTACTTGTACACCTGGAGATATTCAGGATGTTTATTATGGAGCAACAGATTTAGGTCTTCCAATAGGAGCATTAACTGCTACAGTTGGAGTTACTGATTCTTTTAATGTTGCTGATAATGATATAACAACTTTTGCAACGATGTATAGCGGAGTTGGGGCTTTGGCTGCAGCCGATTTAACAGTGGCATTTAAAACACCGGCAATTGCAAGTGATACACTAAGAATAGTGGTTTCAAAACCTGCTGTTTTATTAGATGTTAATTTATTGACAGGATTTAGTATTCAACGTTACTTAGGTAATGTTGCAGTAGGAGCTCCTATTGAAAATACGAGTACATTTTTAAGCTTAAGATTATTACCGGGAAATACAATGTCAATGGTACTTGTATCTTCTCAGCCAGAACCTTATGATCGTGTGAGAATTCGTTTTGGAGGTGTAGCAGGAGTTTTAGAATTCCTTAGAGTTCATACTGTTGAGCGTGTAGGAAATACAAAAGTCATAGGCAGCGATCTTAATAATAAAGTAACGGTTTGTCCGGGATCAGCTGTCACACTGCAAATTCCGGCCGATGCCTGTTCTACTTATAAGTGGTACGATTCGCCTACGGGAGGTTCTGTAGTAGCAACGGGAGTTACTTATACAATTCCAGGCACATTGGCTGCAGGAATTTATAAATACTACGTACAGCCTGTTCGTTATGGTTGCGAAACTTTTGCGAGAGGAGAAGTTACTGTTGAGGTTAGCGCTTCAACTCCTGAAAATGCTTTAACAGATATTACGTTAAACGGAGCTACGACAACTTCAATTTGTTCTCCAACAGGAACCGTAACTTTAGCAACGAGCTTAAGCGGAACAGCAACCTTAACAAATCCAATTTACTATTGGTATAGTTTTGACGGAACAACTGCTCAGTTAATTCCAGGAGAGACAACACCACAATTAGTTGTGACTGGTTTAGTTCCCGGAACATATACTTATTATGTAGGAGTTAGTTCAGATGAATTTTGTCAAACTGCTGAAGCAGACAGAAAACAAATTACATTTACAATATTGCCTCCATCAAATGAAACTGATATTTCTGTTGATGATATAACAGTTTGTCATGATGTCGCTGCGGTATTGACACCAACAGCAACTACATTAACAAATCCGATATTTACATGGTATTTAGATAATGCTAAAACACTGCCAATTGCAAATGGAGCTGTAATAAGTGGAGCAACTTATACAATTGATGCAGCCGGAGTTTTAACAATCACAGGTTTAACCCGTGCTGTAAGTCCGATTACTTATTATGTAGGCGTTTCAAGTGATACAACTTGTGAGAACATTGCAGGAACACTTCAGGCTGCTACTGTAATAATAAACGATCCTCTTACACCAACTACTACAGATGATACACAAGATTTCTGTTTGGTAAATGCGCCAACAGTAGCCAATATTCAGGTAAATGAAGCTAATGTAGTTTGGTACAGTACTGCCACAGGCGGAACAGCAATTCCTCCAACAACAGCTTTAGCAAATGGAGTTTACTATGGAGCTGTTTTAGATCTTGTAGCAAATTGCGAAAGTTCAGTTCGTTTAGCAGTAACAATTACAATAAACGATCCGGGTACACCAACTACAACAGATGATACACAAGATTTCTGTTTGGTAAATGCGCCAACAGTTGCCAATATTCAGGTAAACGAAGCCAATGTAGTTTGGTACAGCACTGCAACAGGCGGTGTAGCAATTCCATCAACTACAGCTTTGGCAAACGGAATTTATTATGGAGCTATTCTAGATCCTGTAACCAATTGTGAAAGCGCCGTAAGATTAGCAGTAACAATTACAGTTACAGATCCATTAACACCAACCACAACAGATGATACTCAGGATTTCTGTTTGGTGAATGCGCCAACAGTTGCCAACATTCAGGTAAACGAAGCCAATGTAGTTTGGTATAGCACTTTAACAGGCGGAGTGGCAATTGCGCCAACCACCGCTTTGGCAAACGGAATTTATTACGGAGCCATTTTAGATCCTGTAACAGGTTGTGAAAGTTCAGTTCGTTTAGCAGTAACAATTTCAGTTACGGATCCGGGTACACCAACCACAACAGATGATACACAAGATTTCTGTTTAGTGAATGCGCCAACAGTTGCCAACATTCAGGTAAACGAAGCAAATGTAGTTTGGTATAGCACTTTAACAGGCGGAGTGGCAATTGCGCCAACCACAGCTTTGGCAAACGGAGTTTATTACGGAGCTATTCTAGATCCTGTATCCAATTGTGAAAGCGCTGTAAGATTAGCAGTGACAATTACCGTTACAGATCCGGGTACTCCAACCACAACTGATGATACACAGGACTTCTGTTTGGTAAATGCTCCAACAGTTGCCAATATTCAGGTAAACGAAGCCAATGTAGTTTGGTATAGCACTGCAACAGGCGGTGTAGCAATAGCATCAACTACAGCTTTGGCAAATGGAATTTATTACGGAGCTATTCTAGATCCTGTAACTAATTGTGAAAGTGCAGTAAGATTAGCAGTAACAATTAACATTACAGATCCGTTAACGCCAACAACTACAGATGATACTCAGGATTTCTGTTTAGTGAATACACCAACAGTAGCCAATATTCAGGTGAACGAAGCCAATGTAGTTTGGTACAGCACTTTAACAGGCGGTACAGCGATACCAGCCACGACAGCTTTGGCAAACGGAATTTATTACGGAGCTATTTTAGATCCTGTAACAGGTTGCGAAAGTTCAGTTCGTTTAGCGGTAACAATTTCAGTTACCGATCCTGGCACACCAACCACAACAGATGATACGCAAGATTTCTGTTTAGTGAATGCGCCAACAGTTGCCAACATTCAGGTAAACGAGCCAAATGTAGTTTGGTATAGCACTGCAACAGGCGGTGTAGCAATTCCATCAACTACAGCTTTGGCAAACGGAGTTTATTACGGAGCTATTTTAGATCCGGTAACCAATTGTGAAAGCGCTATAAGATTAGCGGTAACAATTTCAGTTACCGATCCTGGCACACCAACCACAACAGATGATACACAAGATTTCTGTTTGGTAAATGCGCCAACGGTTGCCAATATTCAGGTGAACGAGGCAAATGTAGTTTGGTATAGTACACCAACAGGTGGAACAGCAATACCAGCTACAACAGCTTTGGCAAACGGAATTTACTACGGAGCTATTTTAGATCCTGTAACCAATTGTGAAAGTGCAGTAAGATTAGCAATAACAATTACCGTTACAGATCCATTAACACCAACAACTACAGATGACACTCAGGACTTCTGTTTAGTGAATGCACCAACGGTTGCCAATATTCAGGTAAACGAACCAAATGTAGTTTGGTACAATACTGCCACAGGTGGAACAGCAATACCAGCTACAACAGCTTTGGCAAATGGAGTTTATTACGGAGCTATTTTAGATCCGGTAACAGGTTGCGAAAGTTCAGTTCGTTTAGCGGTAACAATTTCAGTTACAGATCCGGGTACACCAACCACAACAGATAATACACAAGATTTCTGTTTGGTAAATGCATCAACAGTTGCCAACATTCAGGTAAATGAAGCCAATGTAGTTTGGTACAGTACTGCCACAGGCGGAGCGGCACTTGCACCAACAACAGTTTTAGCAAGTGGAGTTTATTACGGAGCTATTTTAGATCCTGTAACCAATTGTGAAAGTGCCGTAAGATTAGCAGTAACAATTACAGTTACAGATCCGGCTACTCCAACCACAACAGATGATACACAGGACTTCTGTATTTCTAATGCGCCAACGGTTGCTAATATTCAGGTGAACGAAGCAAATGTAGTTTGGTATAGCACACCTACAGGTGGAGTTGCTATTGCACCAACAACAGCTTTAGCAAACGGAATTTATTATGGAGGAATTTTAGATCCGGTTTCAGGTTGTGAGAGTACTACAAGATTACTTGTAACAGTAACAATAAACAATCCTACCGCAACACCAACAACAACAGATGATACACAGGATTTCTGTTCAATAAATGCACCAACAGTTGCCAACATTCAGGTTAATGAGGCAAATGTAGTTTGGTACAGTACTGCAACTGGTGGTACAGTAATACCAGCTACAACAGCTTTAGTGACAGGAACATATTATGGAGCTATTTCAAGTACTATAGGATGTGAAAATTCACTACGATTATTGGTTACAGTAAATGTAAATACACCGGAAGTTGTAACTACAACAGATACAACACAGGAATTTTGTTTATCAGCAGCACCAACAGTTGCTAGCATTCAGGTAAACGAGCCAAATGTAATTTGGTATGCTACTGCAACAGGAGGAACTCCATTAGCAGCAAATACAGCACTTACTGCAACGACCTATTATGCAACAACGGTTAGCAATACAACAAATGGTTGTGAAAATGCGACACGTTTAGCAGTAGCGGTTAGTTTCATAAATGATGCCGCATATCAAATTACGGCAAGTGACGATACACCATGTGTTTTCCAAGGCGTAACCTATTCAGTGGCAAACGGAAAATCCGATTATGTTTGGTCAATTACAAGCGGAACCGGAACGATAACTGCCGGTGGAGGAAATTCAGACGGATCTGCAACAATTTCATGGGGAGATGTTGGTACAGGAACAGTTTCAGTAACCTACACCAATACATGCGATGAAACTACTACAAAAACACTAAATGTGACAGTAGCGACATGTTCAGATCTTACGATAACGAATACGGTTAGTAATCCAACTCCTAATTTTGGTGAAGAAATAGTATTTACAATAACCGTCAATAATGTTGGCGAAGGAACTATTATCAACACAATTGTTAGTGATTTAATTCCTAGTGGATATGAATTAGTTTCAACTTCTACATCAAGCGGAGTGTACGATCCTTTAACCGGACTTTGGACAATTCCAACTTTAAATGCAGGAGAAAGCGAAACACTAGAAATCAGAGTGATTGTGATGCCAAATGGTGAATATACAAACGTATCAACGATCGAAATTTCAACTCCTTTAGATGTTGATCCAACAAACAATACGGCCACAGCTTTTGTAGAACCAGTTTGTTTAACGGTTTACAATGAGTTCACGCCAAATAGTGACGGAGCAAATGATCTTTTCAGAATTGATTGTATCGAATCATATCCAAACAACGAATTAAAAGTATATAACAGATATGGTGCATTAGTATACAGCAAAAAACATTATGAAAACGATTGGGACGGAACAGCAAATGTATCCGGAGTTATAAATAGAGGAGATATGTTGCCAACAGGTACTTATTTTTATGTGATAGACATGGGAGACGGAAAGGTTAAAAAAGGATGGTTATCTATAATGAGATAAGCCCCATAATTAATCCTCTAATTAATAAACTAAATAAGTATCGTTATGAAACTATATATAAAATCATTAGAAACGTATTTAATCTTAATATGTTCTATTATAACATTTAGTGCTACTGCACAACAAGATCCGGAGTATACACAATATATGTATAACACCATGGCCGTAAACCCTGCTTATGCAGGGTCTACAGGAGCCTTAGAAGCAACACTTTTGTATCGTTCACAATGGATTGGTATTGATGGTGCGCCAGAAACACAATCGTTCTCGATTCACGGACCACTTGCCAATGAAAATATCGGTTTGGGATTAAGTGTCGTTAACGACAAAATTGGTCCGTCTGATGAACTGTATCTTGATGGAAATTTTGCCTACTCAGTACCTCTTGGTTATGAAAAAAGATTAGCCTTCGGACTTAAAGCCGGTATGAGAATGCTAAATGTAGACTGGTCTAAAGGAAGATATTACAACCAAAACGATGTTTTATTAAACCAAAATATCGACAACCAAATGAAATTAGCGGTTGGAGCAGGAATCTATTACTATACAGATAAGTGGTATTTAGGACTTTCGATTCCTAATTTTATAGAAAATAACTATTATGATGATGTACAGGAATCAGTAGATTATGATCGTTTGCATTATTATTTAATGGGAGGTTATGTTTTTGATTTGAATCCGAATTTAAAATTCAAGCCTGCATTTTTAGTAAAAGCAGTGAGCGGAGCACCGCTTACTGCTGATGTTTCGGCGAATTTTATGATTGCAGAAAAATTTGTAATTGGTGGAGCTTATAGAACAGATGATTCGGTAAGCATCCTGGCTGGTTTTCAAATCTCCAGAAGTTTTTACATCGGATATGCTTTTGATTACACCGTAAGCGAATTAAACAAATACAACGACGGTTCGCACGAAATCATATTGCGTTATCAGTTTAACAAAGGCGAAAGTAAAATTAAATCTCCTCGATTCTTCTAAAAGTAAACCCTATGAAAAAACTATATATCCTAAGCCTGGTATTGAGCTTCACGATTTGTTTTGCTCAGACTACCAATTTAAAAAAGGCCGACGCGTTGTTTAAAAATTATTCGTATGCTGATGCGTCAAAAGCATACGAAGAAATTTTGGCAAACATCAAAAATCCTTCGGCACAAACTTTAAAAAATGCTGCAGACTCGTATTACTTTATTTCCGATTCAAGAAATGCATTAAAATGGTACAAAAAGTTATATGAAGCCCAAGGGAATAATTTAACAGATATCTACTATTTACGTTATATTCAATCGATGAAAGCCGTAATGGACTATGACGAAGCAAATAGAGTTACCAAAGAATATCTTGATAAAAAAGGCGATAAAAACGAGATCAACCGATACTTGGTTCAAAAATACCAACTGGACAGTCTTTCAAAATCAAAATCGCTTTATGAAATAAAAAATCTCGCTATAAATAGCAGTAAATCTGATTTTGGAACCGCATTTTTTCAGGATAAAATTGTTTTTACCTCTGCAAGAGATACTACAAAATTTAGCGAAAAGTTGTATACCTGGAACAATCAGCCATTTCTGAATTTATATGTTGCAGAAAGAAACCCGGCCGATGCAAGTTTATTTAACGAAACGGTATTTTTACCAAACATTATGTCAAAATATCATGAAGCTACAGCTACATTTGATGCCAGCGGAAAAACAATTTATTATACCACTAATATTGTCAAAAAGAATAAATTGGTTGTAGACGAAACAAAAACCAATAATTTTCAAATCGTAAAAGGAACATTAGATGGAAATAAACTGGAAAATCCTCAAAACGTATTTTTTAATAGTAATGAGTATTCAGTTGGGCACCCTTCTTTAAGTGAAGACGGACAATGGCTTTTCTTTGCATCAGATATGCCAGGGGGAGTTGGTGAAAGTGATTTGTATTTTGTAAAAATTGCAGCAGACGGAACAATGAGTTCGCCACAAAACCTGGGACCAAAAATTAATACTATCGGTAATGATGTTTTTCCATATTTCAGTAAAGGAATACTCTATTTTTCTTCAGACGGACATTACGGATTAGGAGATCTTGATATTTATGAAAGCAAATTTTTACCTGACGGAAGTTTTTCAAGCCCAAAAAATCTCGGACCTCCAATAAACAGTAATAAAGATGATTTTGCTTATATAATTGATAAAACAGGTCATGCAGGATATATGTCTTCCAATAGAGAAGGAGGAAAAGGCGATGATGATATTTATTCCTTTATAAAAGGAGATCCGGTTTGCAACCAAACTATTTCCGGAATTGCAATCGACAGAAAAACCAGAAAACCGCTTACAGATGTTACCATTATGGGATACAACTCTTTCAGCGATGTTTTGGGAGAAGTAAAAACCAATTTTGAAGGTAAATATGCATTGGTAGTTCCGTGCGGAAAAACAGTTAAAATGATAGCAGCAAAACCGAATTACAGCAGCGACGAAAAAACGGTAGAAACTACAAATGAAAATGAAGGTGAAATTCCGAACATTAATTTCGAACTAAGTAATTATGATGATTTGGTTGTGAAGAAAAAAGGAGTCGAAAAAGTCGACGTAAACCCAATTTATTTTGATTACGACAAATCTGATATTACCCCTTTGGCAGTTGAAGAATTAACGAAAGTAGTTTTCATCATGCAGAAGTTTCCTAATATCCGTATCAAAATTGAATCACATACAGACTCTCGCGGAAAAGACGCTTATAACTTAAAACTTTCAGATAACAGAGCAAAATCAACCCGTGATTATCTTATTTCACAAAATATTGATGCTTCTCGAATTGAAAGTGCCATTGGTTATGGCGAAAGCCGATTAATCAATAAATGTAAAAATGGAGTAAAATGTACAGATGCAGAACATGTACTAAACAGACGTTCTGATTTTATCATTATCCAAAAATAAAACCTATTTCTATTTAAAACTTTTTTATCAGTCCTGATAAATGTTAAAACCATTTGGAAGTTGGTTTTTGTTTGATTCTTTTTAAGATTTGTTGATTCTTTTAAAGAATAATGGACAAGAAGAAAATCAAGTTGCATCTTTTTGCAACTTGATTTTTGATTTTAAAACTTTCAGGTTTTTAAACGCTTTTCAACAAAAATATCCTAATTTTGAAGTTACAGTTATTCTAAATTACAATCAGCACCATTTTAATATTTTTATGAGTATTCAAGACACAATTCAGGCTTTAAGAAACGAACTTAACCAACACAATTACAATTATTATGTACTTGATAATGCCACAATTTCAGACTATGATTTTGATATTAAATTAAAGGAGCTGCAGGATTTAGAAAATAAACATCCCGAATTTTTTGATGAAAATTCCCCAACGCAAAGAGTAGGAGGAACAGTAACCAAAAATTTTAAGACCATTGCACATCAATATCGCATGTATTCTTTGGATAATTCTTATTCAAAAGAAGATTTAGTCGATTGGGAAAACCGAATTCAAAGAGTTCTGGGAAATGTTGATTTACAATATACCTGCGAATTAAAATACGATGGAGCGTCTATAAGTATTTCATACGAAAACGGAAAATTAGTCCAGGCTTTAACCCGCGGAGACGGTTTTCAAGGTGATGAGGTTACAAATAACATCAAAACCATAAAATCTGTTCCGTTGCAATTAAAAGGC
This sequence comes from Flavobacterium sp. MEB061, assembly GCF_000834715.1. Lineage (NCBI taxonomy): Bacteria > Pseudomonadati > Bacteroidota > Flavobacteriia > Flavobacteriales > Flavobacteriaceae > Flavobacterium > Flavobacterium sp. MEB061. Next base: position 355,986 of record NZ_JXQR01000015.1, read on the forward strand.
GATTATCCGGATAAATTCGATATTCGTGGCGAAATTATTTTGCCATATAAAGGTTTCGAAAAAATGAATCAGGAATTAATCGAAATTGGCGAGACTCCTTATTCAAATCCAAGAAATACAGCATCGGGAAGTTTAAAATTACAAGACAGTGCTGAGGTTGCAAAACGGCCTTTAGAATGTTTATTATATACAGTAACCAGCAACAATTTACCCTTTTCAACACAGTTTGAAGGATTAGAATCTGCAAAAAAATGGGGTTTTAAAGTACCAAGCGAAGCAAAATTGGTAAATAACCTTCAGGAAGTTTTCGATTTTATTGATTATTGGGATGTACACCGTCACAAATTACCTTATGAAACCGATGGAGTTGTAGTAAAAGTAAACAGCATTCAGCATCAGCAGGAATTAGGTTATACTGCAAAATCACCACGCTGGGCAATTGCTTATAAATTTAAGTCAGAACAGGTTTCGACACAGTTAAACTCAATTACGTATCAGGTTGGCCGCACCGGAGCCATAACACCCGTTGCTAATTTAGTGCCGGTTCAATTGGCAGGAACCATTGTAAAAAGAGCATCTTTACACAATGCAGATCAAATTGAGAAATTAGATATCAGAATAAATGATACCGTTTTTGTTGAAAAAGGAGGTGAAATTATTCCGAAAATCATTGCAGTAGATTTAGAAAAACGTCCTGAGAATTCAGAGCCAACACAATACATTACATATTGTCCCGAATGTCATACCGAGTTGGTTAGAAATGTTGGGGAAGCCAATCATTATTGCCCTAATTTTTACGGTTGTCCTCCGCAGATTATTGGACGAATCCAGCATTATATTTCAAGAAAAGCAATGGATATTGAAGGTCTTGGCGGCGAAACTGTTGCCTTGCTTTTCAAAAATGGCTTAGTTCATAATTATGCCGATTTATACGAATTAAAAGTAAATGATATTTTGCACTTAGAAAGAATGGCGCAAAAATCAGCCGAGAATTTGGTAAACGGCGTTGAGAAATCAAAAGAAATTCCGTTTCAAAGTGTTCTTTTTGCGCTCGGAATTCGATTTGTTGGAGAAACCGTAGCCAAAAAACTAGCCAAACATTATAAAAATATCGATGCGCTAAGCAAAGCTACTTTAATGGATTTAATTTTAGTTGATGAAATAGGGGAAAGAATTGCCAGAAGTGTAGTTGAATTTTTTGAAAATGATGAAAACCAAATAATAATTGAACGCTTAAAAAGTTACGGAGTTCAATTTGAAATTGTTGAAAATATAAATCCGGATGCAACAGAAAAATTCATTGGAAAAACATTTGTCGTTTCGGGTGTTTTCGAGCAGTTTTCAAGAGATGATTTAAAGAAAACAATCGAGGATAATGGAGGGAAAGTGGGAAGTTCAATTTCTGCAAAAACAGATTTTGTAGTGGCCGGAGATAATATGGGGCCAGCCAAATTAGAAAAAGCCACTAAACTAAATATACCTATATTATCTGAACAGGATTTTATAAATAAACTAAATGAAAGCGAATAAACCGTCGTTGATTTTATATTTTTTAGCACTGCTGTTTACAATTATTTTTAATTGTATGCAGCATGATGTTATGGCAGTTTACGCTAAATCTATTGTGTTGCCTGCTATTTTTTTTTACTTTTTAATCAGTAGTGATTATAAAATAGGAAAAACCGAAGCACTAGTTTTCTTATTTTGTTTTATTGGCCAGGTTTTCGAATTGATGGATGTAGAAATTTCAGAAATTGGCGGTGTATTAAGTTTTCTGATTGTTTATATATTGCTTTTAAGAATTTTTATTACCAGACACGAAAGAATAAAATTCCGAAAAAGAGATATTTTGCCAATATCAATAGTAGTAATTTTTATTGTCTATTTATTGATTTCGGTCTTAAGTTTAGAATCAGACAATATGAAAAAGTTTAACTGGCTGTATACTTTTTACGGAATAATCCTAAGCCTTTTGTGTTATTATGCATTTGTAAATTACATCACAAAAGGCACTTATATAGCTTTTTTAATGAGCCTGATGGCTATTAGCTATATGTTGTCGGATATGTTTTTTATTTTCTGCGAATACTTCTCGTACTCCATTGTGCTTATTTTAATTCGTGATATAACCCAAATTCTGGCATACTATTTTATGGTTGCCTATTTTCTTAAAAAAGCAAAATCGCATAAAAAAATGTTATACGATAATTGATTTACCTTCGTTTGTATGTGCTTTATTCTTATCAAAATAAAAGTCAATTCTGCCTAAATTTATTCCGTAACAGCCAACTTGGTTGACTAATACATTTTCTCCCGCTTTGTTTTTTACAATCGTTGGTTTGTCTAAAAAAGTATGCGTATGTCCGCCAATAATCAAATCAATATCCTGAGTTAACGCTGCGAATTTTAAATCAGAAATTTTAGATTCATCTTCTTTATAGTTATAACCTAAATGCGAAAGACAAATTACCAAATCACATTTTTCTTCCTTCTTCAATAATTGTGTCATATCCTGTGCAATTTCTACAGGATTATTATATACAGTTTCCTTGTACATTTGTTTATCTACCAAACCTGCAAGCTCAATTCCCACACCAAAAACGCCTACTTTAATTCCGTTTTTATTGAAAATTTTATAAGGTTTCACAAGTCCGTTCATGACAGTATTTTTAAAATCGTAGTTTGAATTAATAAACTCAAAAGTTGCATGAGGCATTTGAGCATACAAACCATCAAGACCATTATCAAAATCATGATTTCCAATAGTTGAGGCATCATATTTCATCATGCTCATTAATTTAAACTCCAATTCTCCACCATAATAATTAAAGTACGGAGTTCCCTGAAAAATATCGCCCGCATCCAATAAAAGTACATTTGGGTTTTCTCTACGAATAGTTTCAATAAGTGCCGCACGACGAGATACACCACCTTTATTCGGATTGCGAGGGTCATCAGCAGGAAAAGGATCAATATGACTGTGAACATCATTTGTATGTAAAACAGTTAAATGCTTAATATCGTTACTTTCAAAACTGCTTAATGATAAACCTAAACTTAATAAGGCAGTGCTTGCAGCTGTTTTTTCGATAAATTCTCTTCTTTTCATTGTATATATTTTTTCAGGAAAGATCTTGTAGGTTTTTATAAAGGATTTTTTCGCCACGAATTTCAAGAATTGGCACTAATTTTTTTAAAATAATTCGTGAATTCGTGGTTAACTTTTTTATTCTTCAGTAATTCGAATATCTCTTGGAACCGGAATGGTATCAACTTCCTTAAAATAATCAATAAATACATTTCGAATTTTATAATTCAAATCAAATTTTTGAACACTTTTAGCAAAGAAAACCATACTGTCACCGCCATTAGCCAAATAATCATTTGTGACAACGTAATAAATTTTATTAAGGTCAAGAGGTTTTCCCTGAATCAAAATGTTTTTTGCGGTCTTGTCTTTTGCAATTGTAAAAGTCATTCCAGACAGTGGCTGCGCTTTTTGTACCTTAATAATATAAGAAGTTATTTCAAGAATCTGTTCTCCTTTTAATGCCATTACGACCAGACTATTTTCAAAAGGCATAATTTCAAAAGCAGTTCTGCTGGTCACATTTCCTTTAGGTAAAACCGCTCTTATCCCGCCATGATTCAATAAACATAAATCGATACTTTTTTTCTCACGGGCTTTAAAAACAAGATTTCCTCTTTCTACACAAACATCAGCCATTAAATTACCAATAGTAGTTTGCCATTTCCCCGTACTTTTATCCAAAGTTTCAGGACAATATGCCAGAACACTGTCCAAATCTTTATTAATATGCTCTCTATATGGTTTTATGAAATTCTCAATTTCAGGGGTTTCGGCCTGTTTTTCGGTAACTGGAAGCTGCTTCCCTTCGATCTTTGTTAAGTTGTAGTTTTTGTTACTGCAGGAAACTATAAAAAAAAGTGTTAAGAATATAACAAAAAGTTTTAAAACTCCGTTATACTTTTTTAGATTTACCATCTTAAATGCGACTTAAATAATTAATTTTGTAATTTGTAAAAGTACTATGTTTTTAAATTATATAAAGGAATTTTTTGTAAAAAAATCATTAAAAAATAACTTACATAAGGTAAAAAACGAAGTATTTACAAGTAATATACAAACAATTGGATTGCTGGTTGATGAAAGTAAAATTCGATATTCTAAAGAGTTAATTAGCGAATTAATCTTAAAAGGAATTAAACCGGAGAACATAAAAATTGCTCAGTATAGAGGCAAATTAAAGAAGAAAAAAACGTATTCAGTAACTACTTTTGGTAAAAATCACATCAATTGGAAAGGCAGAATTACGGTAGATTTCTTAAATGAGTTTGTCGAGACAGAATTTGACCTTTTGATTAGTTATTATGAAATTGAAAAACCAATTTTGATGATGATAACCAGCAAATCAAAAGCGAAGTTTAAAGTCGGGTTTGCATCAGTCGATGAAAAATTAAATCGATGGATGATAAATACTGATTTAGAGAATTATAAACTTTTCATTTCTGAATTGTTTAAGTATTTAAAAAGTATAAAATAAATTATAAATTAGAATATGCAATCATTAATAGGAACAGGCGTTGCACTTGTAACACCATTTAAAAAAGATTTCTCAATTGATTTTGAAGCGTTACAGCGAATAGTAAATTTTTCGATTGATGGAGGAGTTGAGTATCTTGTAGTAATGGGAACAACAGCAGAAAATGCTACCCTGACACAAGACGAAAAAGAACAGGTAATTAATGCAGTAATTGATATTAATAAGGGAAGATTACCATTAGTACTTGGTGTTGGAGGAAATAATACTATGCAGGTTGTAGAAGAGTTAAAAACAAGAGATTTTTCTGCTTTTGAAGCTATTCTGTCTGTTTCACCATATTATAATAAACCAACTCAGGAAGGTATTTATCAGCATTTTAAGGCTGTTGCCGAAGCGTCTCCAATTCCGGTAATTTTATATAATGTACCAGGAAGAACGTCAAGTAATATGCTGCCATCGACAGTAGTACGTCTTGCCAAAGATTTTGACAATGTTGTGGCTATAAAAGAAGCTGCCGGTGATGTTGTGCAGGCAATGCAATTAATAAAAAATGCACCAAAAGATTTTCTTGTAATTTCAGGAGATGATATGATCGCTTTACCAATTGTTTTAGCGGGTGGAGCAGGTGTAATTTCCGTAATCGGGCAAGGTTTTCCTAAAGAATTTTCAGAAATGATTCGTTTAGGTCTTAATAAAAAAGTAAATGAAGCGTTTAAAACACAATACTTTTTATCAGATTGTATTGATATGATTTTCGAACAGGGAAATCCTGCAGGAATCAAACAAGTGTTTCAAGCCCTTGGTATTGCTGAGAACACAGTACGTTTGCCATTAGTTTCTGTAGACGATTCGTTGGCAAACAGATTAAACGAATTTGTAAAACACAGCATCAAAGTAGAGCAGGATTAAGGGTATTTTAATATACCAAAAAATATTTTGTAGTAGCTAAATTAATAACTAAATTTGCCACCGGAACTTCGGTGTGATTTTGCTTTGGCACAATTGTCTAAGAAATCATAATAAAAGTAAGAAAATGAAAAAAATAGTATCTCTATTAATTGTTGTTGTCCTTTTTTGTTCTTGTAGTGATTACCAAAAAGCATTGAAAAATGAAGATGTTGCGGCAAAATTTGAAATAGCAACAAAAATGTATGAGGCAGGTAAATATAATAAAGCTATTCGTCTTTTTGAGCAACTAGCGCCAACTTATAGAGGTAAACCTCAGGCAGAGAAATTGTTTTATATGTTTTCTCAGTCGTATTATAAAACAAAACAGTATTATTTGGCAGGTTATCAGTTTGAGAGTTTCGTTTCAGGATATCCACGAAGTGAAAAAGTTCAGGAAGCCGCATTTTTAGGAGCTTTCAGCTATTCAAAATTATCTCCAATTTATAGCCTGGATCAAACAGATACAGTAAAAGCTTTAGAAAAATTACAGGCTTTTATAGACAATTATCCAAATTCAGAATATCTTCCTCAGGCAAATGCAGCTGTACAGATTTTGAACGGTAAACTTGAGAAAAAAGCATACGAAAATGCAAAAGGTTATAATACGATTTCAGATTATAAATCGGCATTAATTGCGTTTGATAATTTTATCGCTGATTTTCCGGGAACACCTTTTAAAGAAGATGCATTGTTTTACAAATACGATTCAGCATACCAATTAGCAATAAATAGTGTTCCATCAAAAATGCAGGAACGTTTAAATGTTGCCAAAGCAGCTTACAATAACTTAATTAAGTTTAACAGCGCTACAAAATACAAAAAACAGGCAGACGAAATGAATGCCAGAGTTGAAACTGATTTACAAAAATTTACTAAATAAAATAAAGTCATGGATTTAAAAAAGACGAATGCTCCTGTAAATACAATAACATACAATAAAACAGTTATTGAAGAGCCAACAGGAAATGTGTATGAAGCAATTACCATTATGGCTAAAAGAGCAAACCAAATTAATTCTGAAATTAAAAAAGAATTAACTGAGAAATTAGAAGAGTTTGCTACTTATAATGACAGTCTTGAAGAAGTTTTTGAAAATAAAGAACAAATTGAAGTTTCTAAATTTTACGAAAAATTGCCTAAACCACACGCTTTAGCTGTTCAGGAATGGTTAGACGGTAAAACTTACCACAGAGGTTCAAACAAATAATATAGTATAATGTCAGTTTTAAACGGAAAAAAAATTTTACTGGGAGTTTCTGGTGGAATTGCAGCGTATAAAACAGCCACATTAGTACGACTCTTTATAAAAGCAGGTGCACATGTCCAAGTGATAATGACACCTGCTTCTAAGGATTTTGTAACTCCACTTACGTTATCTACGTTATCAAAAAATCCTGTACACTCTACTTTTTTTAATGAGGATGATCAAGATGCAGTTTGGAACAATCATGTTGAATTAGGTCTTTGGGCTGATTTAATGATAGTTGCTCCCGCAACTGCCAATACATTATCTAAGATGGCAACAGGAAACTGTGATAATCTTTTAATTGCTACTTATTTATCGGCCAAATGTCCTGTTTATTTTGCTCCGGCAATGGATCTGGATATGTATAAACATCCTTCAACACTTTCTAGTTTTAAGGCTTTAAAGCAATTTGGTAATGTTATGATTCCTGCAGAAAATGGCGAATTGGCCAGTGGTTTATCCGGAGAAGGAAGAATGGCAGAGCCTGAAAATATTATTGCTTTTCTTGAAGCAGATCTGGAAAGCAAGTTGCCATTAAAAGGAAAAAAAATACTAATAACTGCCGGCCCAACATACGAAGCAATAGATCCTGTACGTTTTATAGGGAACCATTCTTCAGGAAAAATGGGTTTTGATATTGCAAATGCAGCCGCAAATTTGGGCGCTCATGTTATTTTAGTTTCGGGACCAACACATTTTAAGACAAAAAACACTTCAATTGAAGTAGTAAATGTAATTTCTGCACAAGAAATGTACGATGCCTGTCATGCACATTACAACGATGCAGATGTTGCGATTGCTGCTGCTGCCGTTGCTGATTATAAACCTAAAACAGTTGCTCTTCAAAAGATTAAGAAAGCTGCTAATGAGTTTTCGATTGAACTCGAAAAAACAAAAGATATTCTGCAATCATTGGGAGCCATTAAAAAAAATCAGTTTTTAATTGGATTTGCTTTAGAGACCGAAAATGAAATTGAAAATGCTAAGTTGAAAATTCAGAAAAAAAACTTAGATTTGATAGTTCTTAATTCTTTGCAGGATGAAGGCGCAGGTTTTAAAAAAGAAACCAATAAAGTTACCTTTATTGATAAAGATTTTAAAATTGAACCAATGGAATTAAAAACAAAAGAATCGGTTGCAGTTGATATTTTAAATAAAGTAATTTTACATTTTTCTTAAATACCACAGATTTTTTAATCAAAAAACGGAATAAGAATAGCTAAATCGAATTTCGATAAAGCAAACATTACCTTGTATGAACAATAAAATAGTTACTCTTTTAGTATTTTTAATATTTGGCTTTGCGCAGGCGCAACAGCTAAACTGTACTGTAACTATAAATACTGAAAGACTCCCAAACCCAAATCAGCAGGTTTTTAAAACACTTCAGACCTCATTATCTGAATTTGTAAATAAAACAGACTGGACAGGAGCGCTTTTAAAACAAAATGAAAGAATTAATTGCTCAATGTATATTACACTTTCGTCAAATAGTTCAGACCAGTTTACAGGTACAATTCAGGTACAATCTTCGAGGTTAATTTATAATTCGACATATTCTTCGCCTGTCTTAAATTATAATGATAAAGACTTTAATTTTACTTATACTGAGTATCAGCCTTTATTGTTTAATCCAACTACATTTGAATCAAACTTAGTATCTGTTATCTCTTTTTATAGCTATATAATTTTGGGATTAGATGCCGACACTTTTCAAATGGGCGCCGGAAGTCCGTATTTTGAAACTGCTCAAAATATTGCCAACGTTGCACAGCAGGGAGGTTCAAAAGGCTGGAGCCAGACTGATGGACTTCAAAACCGTTATTATTTAATAAATGATTTAGTTTCACCAACCTATAGTGATTTGCGTCAAACCAGTTTTTTATATCACACAGGATTGGATAATATGACGGTTGATTTAAAAACATCAAAAGAAAAAGTGAAATCATCTATAGCATTAATAGGGAAATTAAACTCAGTTAAGCCAAATGCTTTTTTAACCCGGGTATTTTTTGATGCTAAATCAGATGAAATTGTTTCTATTTTTTCTGGTGGGCCAAGTATTTCGGTTACAGATTTAACAGACGTTTTGAATAAGGTTTCGCCATTAAATTCTACTAAATGGTCACAAATTAAATTTTAATTGACTTTTCAATTTTAACTTTATTCATTAATTTTATTTTCACATATTTATCCTATGATAACTTCGCTGTCGATTAAAAACTACGCCCTGATTGAAAAATTGTCTATTGATTTTTCAAAAGGTTTTTCTATAATTACAGGTGAAACAGGAGCTGGTAAATCTATTATATTAGGAGCTTTAGGATTGGTTTTAGGAAAAAGAGCCGATTTGACTTCCTTAAAAAATAAAGAAGAAAAATGTATAATTGAAGCTCATTTTGAAATCTCAAAATATAATTTAAAAGAGTTTTTTGAAGCAAATGATCTGGATTATGAAGATGACACAATAATCAGACGTGAAATTTTACCATCTGGAAAATCACGTGCTTTTATTAATGATAGTCCTGTAAATCTTCAGGAATTGCAAGACTTAAGTTTGTTTTTGATTGATATTCATTCGCAGCAGCAAACCCAGGAATTATCAGATGAAAGTGTTCAGTTTAAAATAATTGATGCCATTGCTAATAATTTTGATACAATTTCAGCGTATCAAAAATTATTAAAAACATATAAATCAGATAAATCTAAATTAAACGCTTTATTAAAAAAGCAAAGTGATTCAGGAAAAGAGCAGGAATACAATACTTTCTTATTGAATGAATTGGTAGCAGCCAAATTAAAATCAGGTGAACAAGAAGAATTAGAAGTCGATTTTGAGAAGCTGAATAATGTTGAAATTATTAAAGAATCAATTGATAAATCATTAGTAATTGCAAATGAAGAGCAATTTGGTGTTTTTCATAATCTGAATGAAATCAAGGCCTCTTTGCAGAAAATTACTCCATTTTCGCCAGAATATCAAAATTTATTTGAAAGAATTACAAGTATAACGATTGAATTTGATGATGTTTCAAAAGAATTGCAAAATGCTTCTGAGAAATTATTAAACGATCCTGAAAAATTAGAATTAACCAATCAAAAATTGCAGTTAATTTATAATTTGCAGAAAAAACATCAGGCAAATACTGTTGATGACTTATTACAAATTCAGGTAAATCTTGAAAATGCAGTTATTGAACTGGGTAATATAGAAGAAGAAATTGAAATTCTTTCGAAATCAATTGAGCAAAAAGCGCAGGAGTTAGATGCTTTTTCAGAAACAATTCGTCAAAACAGGCTAAATTCTATTCCGGTATTATCAAGTCAGTTAATTTCTATTTTAGAAACGCTGGGAATGCCAAATGTTCGATTTAAAATGGAGCTTTTACCATCTGAAACGTATTTCCAAAATGGAAAAGACGAATTGCAATTTTTATTTTCTGCGAATAAAGGAACTGATTTTGGTTTGTTGAAAAAAGTAGCTTCAGGCGGGGAAATGTCACGTATTATGCTGGCTGTAAAAGCAATTTTGGCACAGTATTCAAAATTACCAACTTTAATTTTTGATGAAATTGATACTGGAGTTTCTGGAGAAATTGCCATTCGAATGGGCGAAATCATGAAAGAAATGAGTGCAAAGATGCAGATATTTGCTATTACGCATTTGCCACAAATTGCTGCAAAAGGTGATTCTCATTTTAAAGTGTTCAAATCTACTGTTGCAGATGCTACACAATCAGAATTGAAACTTTTATTGCCGGATGAGCGTATTACAGAAATTGCACAAATGCTTTCAGGAGCCAATATTTCTGACTCGGCATTAAATCATGCAAAAGAATTATTAAATTAAGATATAAGGTATAGGTATGGAAAGTTTAAGCTTTTACGAAAATCAATTTATTAAGGCAGATTCATTAATATCTGAAGGAAATATTGCAGACGGAAAAGAGATGCTGGAAGAAATATTATCTCAATATCCCGATTTTGGAAAAGCCCACAATCATTTAGGGTGGATTTACTACAATAAGTTAAGTAATTATGATAAAGGAATTTATCATTATAAACTGGCAATGAAATTTGAACCAAAATATCCTGCGCCGTATTTAAACTACACTTATTTGTTAATAGATATTGGTCGATATGCGGAAGCTAAAGAGCATATTGATTTTACATTTAACAATCTTGAAAATGTAGATTATTCTTCATTTAACAGTGAATTAGGAAGAATGGCTGAATATGAAAGCAATTATACTGCAGCTTATAATTTCTATAAGTTGGCGAAGAAAAATGCTTTAAATCCAAATTTTATAGACAATATGAATGCCAACATGAAAAGGGTTAAGGATAAAATGTCTATTTTTGAAAAATTAAAACTGAAATTGAATTAATACAATAAATAATACAAGATGATTATAGAACCTAGAATGCGAGGATTTATTTGTTTGACTGCACATCCTGATGGAAGCGCGCAAAACGTAAAAAATCAAATAGAATATATAAAATCGAAAGGTCCAATTAACGGAGCAAAAAAAGTACTGGTAATTGGTGCTTCAACAGGTTTCGGATTGGCTTCAAGAATCACAAGTGCTTTCGGGTCTGATGCAGCTACAATTGGAGTGTTTTTTGAAAAACCGCCAGTTGAAGGTAAAACGGCTTCTCCGGGTTGGTATAATTCAGCAGCTTTTGAAACTGAAGCTCACAAAGCAGGTTTATATGCAAAAAGTATCAATGGAGATGCTTTTTCAAATGAAATCAAAAGAGAAACTTTAGATTTAATAAAAGCAGATTTAGGACAAGTAGATCTTATAATTTATAGTTTGGCCTCTCCAGTTCGTCAGCATCCTGTTACCGGAGTTTTGCACCGTTCTGTTTTAAAGCCAATCGGACAAACTTTTACAAATAAAACAGTTGATTTTCACACTGGAAATGTTACAGAGGTTTCAATAGCTCCTGCAAATGAGGAAGATATTGAAAATACTGTAGCAGTAATGGGAGGTGAAGACTGGGCTATGTGGATTGATGCTTTAAAGGCTGAAAATTTACTGGCTGAAGGAGCTACAACAGTTGCTTATTCTTATATAGGGCCATCATTGACAGAAGCTGTATATAGAAAAGGTACAATTGGACGCGCAAAAGATCATTTAGAAGCTACTGCATTTACAATTACAGATAGTTTGAAATCTATAGGAGGTAAGGCTTATGTTTCTGTAAATAAAGCATTAGTTACCCAGGCAAGTTCTGCAATTCCGGTTATTCCGTTGTATATCTCTCTTTTGTATAAAATTATGAAAGAAGAAGGAATACATGAAGGTTGCATCGAGCAAATTCAGCGTTTGTTTAAAGACAGATTATACTCAGGATCAGAAGTTCCTGTAGATGAAAAAGGAAGAATCAGAATCGATGATTGGGAAATGCGTGATGATGTTCAGGCAAAAGTGGCTAAACTTTGGTTAGAAGCAACGACTGAAACTTTACCTGCAATTGGTGATTTGGCAGGATATAGAAATGATTTCTTAAATCTATTTGGTTTTGAATTTGCAGGAGTTGATTATAAAGCCGAAGCAAATGAAGTTGTAAATATTGAAAGTATAAAATAAGTACAAATTAGTACTACATATAAGAAACCATTCGTTGCGGCGAATGGTTTTTTTGTTAATATAACATATCTTTGCTGAAATTTTGAAATTTAAAACAATCGCCACTTTAATAACGCATATTCCATTATGATTTTTTCTTTAATTATACCCGTGTATAATCGTCCGGATGAAGTTGATGAACTTTTAGAAAGTTTAACCAAATCTGATTATAGTGAAGCTTTTGAAATTGTTCTGATAGAAGATGGTTCTTCAATTCCCTGCAAAGATGTTGTGATGACATATCAGGGAAAGCTAAATATATCTTATTATTTTAAAGAGAATTCAGGGCCGGGAGATTCAAGAAATTTTGGTATGCAAAAAGCCAGAGGTGATTATTTTATCATTTTTGACTCAGATTGTATAATTCCGCCCAATTACTTAACTGAGGTTCGTACGGAATTAGATAAGGATTATGTAGATTGTTTTGGTGGCCCGGATAGAGCTTTAGCAAGTTTCTCAGATATTCAGAAAGCCATTAATTTTGCAATGACTTCGTTTCTTACAACAGGTGGAATTCGTGGCGGATCTGAAAAAATCAATAAATTTCAGCCTCGCAGCTTTAACATGGGGATTTCTAAGAAAGCATTTGAGGCTTCAAAAGGTTTTGGAAATATTCATCCTGGCGAAGATCCCGACCTATCTATTCGTTTGTGGAACCTTGGCTTTCAAACCAGACTATTTCCTGAGGCTTTTGTGTACCATAAACGCAGAATTGACTGGGAAAAATTTGCTGTTCAGGTAAATAAATTTGGTAAGGCAAGACCAATATTAAATAGTTGGTATCCAGAACATAATAAGCTTACTTTCTTCTTTCCGACCGTGTTTATATTAGGTTTATTATTAGCTTTTTTACTGTTAATTTTTAATATTGATATTTTATTACAATTATATTTCGTATATTTCGTTATAATATTTCTTACAGCAAGTATTCAGAATAAAAGTATCAAAATTGGATATTTATCTGTTATTGCTGTCTGGAAACAATTTTACGGATACGGAACTGGCTTTTTAGAATCTTTTATTAAAATTATCCTTTTAAAGAAAAAACCACAAGAAGCTTTTCCTCGTATGTTTTTTAAAGTATAGTATGACAAAAGTTATTGGTTTGACAGGAGGAATTGGTAGTGGTAAAACAACCATTGCAAATTACTTTAATGAAATGGGAGTTCCGGTTTATATCGCAGATGATGGTGCAAGAAATGTAATGAAATCTGACCATATTATTGAGGAGATAAAAACCTCGTTTGGTGAAGCCTTATTTGAAAATAACATTTTGAACCGTGCTAAACTTGCTGAAATTGTATTCAATGATAAAGATAAGCTGGCTGAATTAAATGCAATAGTACATCCTGCTGTAAAAAAAGATTTTGAGGTATGGTTATTGCAACATAAAAGTTACCAATATGTAATTTATGAAGCTGCTATATTATTTGAAAGCGGGCGTTATAAAGAATGTGATTTAATTATAACAGTTACTGCGCCCGAAGAAGTTAGAATTGAAAGGGTCTTAAAACGCGACAATACCACAAGAGAACAAGTTTTAAGCCGAATGAAAATGCAATGGAATGATGAAAATCGAATTTCCAGAAGCAATTTTGTTATTAATAACGATAATCTTAAAAATGCTAAGGAAGAAGTTGTTAAAATTCTTAAAATTTTAGATATTAAACAAAATCAGTCTTAAATGTTAATATTTGGTTAATGTATTATTTAGTATATTGTTAAAATATTAATTTTGTTTCGATGAATAAATTATTTTTTAGAATACTTGTTTTATTGATGAGTTTGTCCTTAATAGGGATAATTCTGGTTCAGGTATTTTGGTTCAATTCTTCGTTTAAAAATAACGACGAGCAATTTAAATACCACGTTACCCAAGTGATTGGGAGTGTTGCTGATAAACTTGAACAGCAGGAAGAGTATAGTTTTTACGATAAATACAATCGCATAAAAGACAGTACAGGTAAAATTCCAAAGAAAGAAGATTTATTGGAAGTTCTTTACGTTCAAAGAAACACAAAAACAAATAAAACAATTGTTTATTCTAACACACTTACGTCTGAAGATTACGACATAAGCGGATCGCTTTTTAATAAAAAGTTTAGCAGCGAAAGATTTAAAAACTTTAGCTCTAAAAGAGTAACTGAAATTTATAATAATAATAACAATATCGATAATAATGCTTTAGGACAAAGTATTATTCCGGATTTAAAGATTGAAAAATCAGGAAGTCTGGATATTTTAAATAAAGTTCAGCAACAGATTCAATATAAAGATATTGCTTCTCTAACTCCAATCGAAGGAAGAATTACAAAAGATAAGCTGCAAAAGCTATTAAAAAAGGAACTGGAAGAATACGGTGTAAAAACCAAATTTGAATTTGGCGTTCTTAATAGTGGTTTAGCAACAAAAATAAAATCTGATGGTTTTCATTATGATAAAGATGCGAGCTATCATATACCAATATATACTGATAATGAAGGAAATAGCAAATATGAACTATTCATAACTTTTCCTCATAAAAAGAAATTTTTATTATCAGAATTATTGAGTATTACAATATTATCAATTGTTTTTACACTGATTATAATTGTAGCTTATACAAGTGCATTGAATCAATTGTTACGTCAAAAGCATATTTCTGAAATCAAAACCGATTTTATAAATAATATGACGCATGAGTTTAAAACTCCAATTGCAACAATAAACTTAGCGCTTGATGCGATAAGAAACCCCAAAATTATTGAAGATAAAGAAAAAGTTTTTCGCTATCTTCAAATGATCAGAGACGAAAATAAAAGAATGCATGCTCAGGTTGAAAATGTTCTCCGAATTTCTAAATTAGAAAAAAGAGAACTTGATATCACCAAAGAGCCAACTGCTATTCATGATATAATTGATGACGCAATTGAACACGTGAATCTAATATTAGAAGATCGACACGGAACAGTTGTAAAACATCTAAATGCCGCGAGAACAACATGTTTGGTAAATGAAGTTCATTTTACAAACGTCTTGGTAAATATTTTAGAAAATGCAATAAAATATTCTCCGGATATTCCGGAAATTGAAATTTTCACAGAAAATGTTAAAGACATGATTCTGATAAAAGTAAAAGATAATGGACTTGGTATGAGTAAAATAGCTCAAAAAAGAGTTTTTGAGAAGTTTTACAGAGAGCATACCGGAGATTTACATAATGTAAAAGGACACGGTTTAGGTCTGGCCTATGTAAAAAGAATAGTTGAGGATCACAATGGTCAAGTATATGTTGAAAGCGAAAAAGGAAAAGGTAGCACCTTTATAATAAAAATACCATTAATAAATTAAAATATGGAAAATAATAACAAAAGAATACTTTTAGTAGAAGATGACCTTAATTTTGGGGCAGTTCTTAAAGATTATCTAATGTTAAATGACTTTGAAGTTACTTTAGCTAAAAACGGTATGGAAGGTTTCGAGAAATTCAAGAAGGATGTATATGATTTATGTATTCTTGACGTAATGATGCCTTATAAAGATGGTTATACTTTAGCCAAAGAGATTAGAGAGAAAAATAGCGAAGTGCCAATTATATTTTTAACTGCAAAATCTATGAAAGAAGATGTGTTAAAAGGGTATAAAGCTGGAGCTGATGATTATTTAAATAAACCTTTTGATTCAGAAGTTTTATTAATGAAAATCAAAGCTATCATTCAAAGAAAATCGGCAGATACAAAAGCAGAACAAGTTCAGTTTGAGTTTAATATTGGTAAATTCCATTTAAATTCTAAACTTAGATTTTTAACTTTCGAAAACGAAGAGCCAATAAAACTATCTCCAAAAGAAAACGAATTACTTAAAATGTTAATTCTGCATGAAAATGATTTAATGCCAAGAGAATTAGCATTAACGAAAATCTGGAGAGATGACAACTATTTTACTTCAAGAAGTATGGACGTGTACATCGCTAAATTGAGAAAATACCTAAAATCTGATGAAGATGTTGAAATTCTTAACATTCACGGAGAAGGTTTCAGATTAGTTGTTAAAAGCAAAGTATCTGAATAAGTTATAGAATAACAAACTAGTTCATCCAAAAAAAAGAAAGCTCTGAGAAATCAGGGCTTTTTTTATGCTCAAATTTTAGTTTACTGCTTAAAGATTTCACGTCAATAATACTTTTTGAGCATCGTTTGTCCTAGAATTGAAGTGATAAACGTTGCGAAAATTGGAATTTGGAATTTATTTTTGAAATTTAATATTAAGGTATAGTAGTTTGTTTTCCAGATACATAATTCTGTTTTTACATTTTTTAAAATTACCTTAATTATTTTTAAAGAGATTTTTCTTAAAATAAATTTGGAAAAACAAAAAACAATTCTGAATATTTGCAAACGAAAAAATAATAATAACCCTTTAAAAACGAAGAAAAATGTTTGTACTTACATCAGCATCTCAAAGCTTCACACCAAACGAATTTGGTGCAGCGCTTCTTCGTGGCTTATTTCAATCTTAGAAAGTAATTTTTAGATATATAAAAAAGCCCGAAGACATTTAGTTTCGGGCTTTTTTTATTCTAGACACTTCAAATTTTCCCGAATAATCGATTTTTATTATTTATCCGTATGGATAAAATGCCGTAGCCAGTTTGGTTACTAATTTAATACGTTATAATTTTTTTATGGAAAATTATACAGTAGAGGAGTATGCTTTATCCTCTCGCTTTAAAACTAAAAGGAGAAAGAAAAGAGCAGTAAAAGAAGATTTTGAAAAACAATTAATTCAGTTAAGAAAGCTTGAAGATCAACTCTGGAAAAAACGTAGAGATTTACCACTAGTTCTATTAAAAAGTCCTTATCAAAAAGGTTGGCAACGCAATTTTGTATTAAGAGATGATATTAAAAGATCAAATGAATCTTCTTTTTACCAAATTTTACTGGAGAAGATTAATACGGTTCAGTATTCTTCTGAAAAATCTTTTAAGAAAAAGAAAAAGAGGAAAAGAAAACATGTATATGTTGAAAAACTTCAAACAGTAAAAGAGTTTTCTGAATCAGAATGGAGAAGTCCAAAATTAGCATTGACAGAAAAAGAGAAAATGCATTTTTATAAGAGGGAACGATGGTGTCCTAATTGTAAACGTTATAAAATTCATTATGTATTTGATGAACCATGGCGTTATGTATTTAGCGTTAGGCCAAACATGATAACGCATACTAAAATGGTTGATGAACTCTTGGAAAGTGAAATTCGAATTTTAGACAATTATATTGTAAATCAAAATTTAAGACACAAAATAAACAAATTAGTTCTGGGGAAAGCTCGTTTTTCGGGGTATTATCAATATGAAAACCCGAAAGAGAAAAACCCAATTAAAAATAAAAGCCTGCATGTATTGTATCAACAATATGCAGATGAAAATGATATAAATCATGGGAAATAAATTATCCGGAAAAGACCTGATTAAGTTAGGCTTTCCAAAAAACAATTCAATAAATATTGCTCTTGGGCAAATAAACAGATATAGAAAAAGAGAAAAAAAAGAATCCATTTTAGCAGAAGCCAAAGAAGTCTTGCTTCATCCTGAAAAATTTGAGAGAAATGGCACCTGGGGTAAAGTAGCTGAAGGTTTAATCAAACCGGTTCAGGTTCGAATGCACCAGCTTAAAACGACACGAGTTCCTTTTACAATTTTTGGTGAAAATGAAATTGATCAGCAAGCTAAATTCCAATTGTATGACTCTTTAAAATTACCAATTTCAATTGCAGGAGCTTTAATGCCAGACGCACATTCAGGATACGGATTACCAATTGGCGGAGTTTTGGCAACAGATAATGCTGTTATTCCTTACGGAGTTGGAGTTGATATTGGCTGTCGAATGAGTTTGTCAATTTTTGACTTACCAGCGTCGCATTTTAAAGGAAAAGAGCATCAGTTAGAAGCAATTTTAAAAGACAATACCAAGTTTGGAATGAACGAAACACATGCCACAAAAGCTGATCATGATGTATTTTACAAAAGTGGATTTCAGGATATTCCGTTATTAAAGAATCTTTTACCAAAAGCGTATAAGCAATTGGGAAGTTCAGGCGGAGGGAATCATTTTGTAGAATTTGGAATTGCAAAAATTGACAATCCTGAAAATGAATGGAAGTTAGGAGCTGGTGAATATTTCGCCGTTCTTTCGCATAGCGGATCACGTGGTTTAGGTGCTAATATTGCGAAACATTATACGTACTTGGCAACGAAACAATGTCCGTTACCAAAAAATGTACAGCATTTGGCATGGCTTGATTTAAACACGCATGACGGTCAGGAATACTGGTTGGCGATGAATCTGGCAGGAGAATATGCCAAAGCCTGTCACGATGATATTCACAGAAGAATTGCCAAAGCAATAGGAAAGAGGGTAGTGGTTACAATCGAAAACCACCACAATTTTGCCTGGAAAGAAATGGTAAACGGACAAGAATGTATTGTGCATAGAAAAGGAGCAACTCCTGCCGCAGAAGGGCAATTGGGAATTATTCCGGGATCGATGACGGCTCCCGGTTATATTGTGAAAGGGAAAGGAAATGCAGCAAGTTTAAACTCGGCTTCGCACGGTGCAGGTCGTTTATTTTCAAGAGCTAAATGTAAAGCTACTTTTACTCAAAGTGAAATCAAAAAAGTTTTGAAAGCTAATCAGGTCACTTTAATTGGAGGAAATATCGATGAAGCTCCGATGGCGTACAAAGACATTACAAAAGTAATGGCTAATCAAACGGATTTAGTTGAAGTTCTGGGAACTTTTACGCCTAAAATCGTTAGAATGGACCGATAAAAAGAAATTAAAAATGGAAAAAATAATTCAGTTAACGGCGGGTCGCGGACTTGCAGAATGCACTTGGGTAGTTGCCCAAGTGCTTAAAAAAGTGTTGGAAGAAGCTCAGGAACAACAATTGGAAACGACATTATTACAAAGAGAAGTTGGTTCTGAAAATGGAACTATTGAAACGGCAACAATTGCTGTAAAGGGGAAAAATGCGGCAACATTTGTAAATTCCTGGATTGGAACGATTCAATGGATTGGACAAAGTCAGTTTCGTAAAATGCACAAACGCAAGAATTGGTTTATTGGTGTTTTTGAGATTGAACCGGAAAAAAATACGTCAATTTCGGAAAGTGATATTCAATATCAGGCAATGCGAAGTTCCGGTGCTGGCGGACAACATGTAAATAAAGTAAGTTCGGCGGTTAGAGCAACGCATATTCCGACAGGAATTGCGGTTGTAGCAATGGACAGCCGTTCGCAACACCAAAACAAAAAACTGGCAACAGAAAGATTATTAAAGAAATTAGAAGACGAAACTTTGCAACAACTTAAAAGTTATGTTGGAAAACAATGGGAAAACCAACTGAATGTTCAGCGCGGGAATCCTGTTAGGACTTTTACAGGAAGTGATTTCAAGAAAAATAAAGTGCTTAAAAGTTACAAAGGAATTCGACAGAAATTAAAAACAGATTTAAGAAATGAAAACAATTGATAAATACCTTTTTCAGGCTTTGGATAATTATCCGTATTCGCTTGAAGAAACGATTGAATCTTTAGATTACGCTTTTTCGTATGATGCAAAAAATACAATGGTTTTATGTTTGTACGGAAGAATTCAGGCGGAGCAATTATTGAATTATGAGGAAGCAAAAAGCTATTTTCAGGAAGCTTTAGCGATTAATATTCATGCTCTTGAAGTTTATCCTTATTATTTGCATGTTTTAATTTTGAATGAAGATTACGAAGAAGCACAAAAACTGATCGATTTCGCTTTGACCATAAAAGGAATAAATAAATCTGAAATTTTTGTAAAGAAAGCGATGCTTCTTGAAGCTCAACAAGAGTTTAAAAAGGCTTTAAAGGAGATTAAAAATGCTAAACTTACAACTTTACAATTTGCTTATGATTCTGATATTACTGAAGTAGAGAAAAGAATTAAAGGCAAAATGGAGTTGCTTGAAAAGAAAAAGAAGTCGAAAAAATCTAAGAAAGATTCAAAAAATAAATCAAAATGATTTTTGATTTTAAACAGAAAAACGATGCAATATATTTAATTGCATCGTTTTTTTATTATACTGTTTTATAACATGTAGTCCCTACGGGACATTTTGCGTGTCGGTATCAATTTTTTCTACCAAAATTTAACTCCTAGCGGAGTATTATCAGCAATTTCTATAGGTTTATTTGACTTCCAAAAAATATCTCGTAGAGATTATATGTTGGTAGAAATAATTGACAAACGATACATGATGTCCCGTAGGGACTACACAATCTTTACTATTGAAATTTATTATTTCCAATGTAATTCTAAAGCAAAACATGTTTTTTCACCCTTTGTAATGCTAAATGTGGCGGTTGTATGATCATCATCTTCGCTTTCGTGAATCACGACATTATCTTTAAGCGAAAGTTCTTTCATGAAGTTCATTTCAAAGCTTTTCACTTGTTGTTTTAAAATTCTCTTTTCATCAACGTGATCAAGGCACCACTCTAAATATTTCACGTTATTAACGTGATTTACAATATCTAAATCTGATAAATAAACTGTTTTTTCAAAAATAGCCCCTTTTTCGTGATTGATATTGATTTTTGAAAAACCTTCAGTTGTGGCCCTATTTTCGGGAAACAATTCAAAATGTTCGTAAGGCAAAGCTAAAGCTTCTGGACGGCGTAATTGTGTATTAAAAACTGCCCAATACGTTTCACAGCCTACTATTTTTTTGTCGTTTACATACATTTCTAAAGCACGAACGGAACGAGAATTTTCTAAACTATTGATCCATGTTTTTACTGTAACAATATCCTGCCATTTTGGTAAAGCGCTAATTTCAACACGCATTCTGCTTAAAACCCATGCCTGATGAAATTCCTGCATATCAAAAAAGCTGATGCCACCAACTTCGGAATGTGCCGCGGCTGTTAACTGCAGGATATTACACAAATCGGTATATTTTAAGAAACCGTTTGGGGTGCATTGCGTGAAATTGATTTCCCAGTCTTTGCTTAAAACTGATGTGAAATTTGGAGATATTGGCATTTTGTAATTTTAGATTTATTTTAGAGAATAGAATAGAGTAAAGAAAAAATACTATCGATTTTACTTTATAAGATTTTCTATATAATTGATTATATTTTTTCTGTCTGTCACGTAATCAAACCATTTAGTGTTTTCATCTCGTTTAAACCAGGTTAATTGTCTTTTGGAGAATCTTCGGGTGTTTTTTTTGATTTCTTCGATTGCAAAAGGCAAGGTAAAATCTCCGTCAAAATAACTAAATAATTCTCTATAACCCACGGTTTGTAATGCATTTAACGCTTTATTAGGATACAAAGTTTTTGCTTCTTCTAATAAACCTTCGTTCATCATAATATCGACACGTTGATTAATTCGATCGTAAATTACTTGTCTTTCAGTTTCTAAACCAATTAAAATTGAAGTGAAGTTTCTATTGTTTTTCTTTTGATTTAGAAATAAGGAATAAGGTTTTTGTGTTCCAATGCAAACTTCTACAAAACGCATCATTCGTTGTGGATTTTGTAAAGTTTGTGGATTTTCTAAAGCTATTTTTTGAAAATATTCCGGATCTAAAAGTTGTAATTGTTCCTGTAAATAATTGATTCCGAGTTTTTCGTAATTAGAATTAACTTCTGCCCTTACGGAAGGATCAATTTCAGGAAATTCATCAAATCCTTTTAAAATTGCATCAACATATAAGCCCGAGCCACCAATTAAAATTGCAAATTCGTTTGTTTGAAATAATTCTTCTAATTTTGAAAGTGCTTCTTTTTCGTAATCGCCAACAGTATAATTTTCGAAAATAGATTTATTTTGAATGAAATGATGTGTGGCAGATTGTAATTCTTCCTGATTTGGAACTGCTGTACCAATTGTCATTTCTTTAAAAAACTGACGGCTGTCGCAAGAGATTATTTCGCAGTTAAAATGTTTTGCCAAAGCAATACTCAAGGCTGTTTTGCCTATGGCTGTTGGTCCGACAATGGTAATTAAGTATTTCATATTTTTTAGCCCAGATGGAAATGGAAACCCCGGACTTATGTTTGTTCGTTTTTTTTGGGATAAAAGAGCGACTTTAGAAGCTCCTTTTATGCCTTAAAAAAACAACAAAGATAAGGAGGAGTTGCAATGTACAGCTGGATTAGCTTCTTAAATTAATTATTTGGCAACTCTGTTCCACATTCGTAACAGTATTTTGCGTTATCAAAATGTACTTGTGAATTGCATTTTCTGCATGTTTTTTTTCCGCTCACACTATTACTGTTTTTTAAACTGCTTTTTGCAAATTCTGCTGTAACGATTCCGGTTGGTACGGCTATGATTCCGTAACCCAAAATCATTACTAAGGCTGCGATGAATTGTCCTAAAGGGGTTTGTGGAGAAATGTCACCATAACCAACAGTTGTTAATGTTACAATTGTCCAGTAAATACTCATCGGAATACTTGTAAAACCAGATTCTTTTCCTTCTACTAAATACATTATTGAACCGATTATTATGGTGCTTATCAGAACAAAATAAATGAAAACAAGAATTTTTTCTTTGCTGGCGTCAATAGCTTCCCGAAGCTGAATTGATTGATGCGATATCTGCGGAATATGTAATATTTTAAATAATCGGAAGAAACGTAAAGCTCTCACGATAGAAAGTATGCTCGCTCCCGGAAAAAATATTGACAAATACATGGGTAAAACGGCGAGTAAATCTATAATTCCGTAAAAGCTAAAAATATATTTTACAGGTTTTTGAATCGAAATTATTCTTAAAATATATTCAATAGTAAAAAATACCGTAATGATCCATTCGCAAATAATAAGTTGTGTGTGGTATTTTTGATTGATTCCCTGAACGGTTTCCATCATTATCAAAAGAACACTTAACAATATCAATCCCAGAAGCACTAAATCAAACATTCGCCCTAAAATGGTGTTTGTGCCATAGAGAACAATCTTGATTTTTTCTCTGAATTGTTCGTATTTTGATTTCATTTTTTTCATAAACCACAAATATAATGAAAGTTTTTATTTGTTAAAAATGAAGTATTTTGACTGATTTGCTTTTACGAACGTAATTTTGAATTATGTTTTTTACGTCGCGATTGTTTTGCATTGGAATTAAAATATTTTTCAAGATGTCGATATTCATAATCTGATAATTCAAATCATAATAAGCATAGCCTTTATATTGCCCGTTTTCGATTAATACCGCACTTCTTTCGTTAACATTTCGTCCTCTGTCAATGATAATCATGCTTTTGTTCTCAAAACTGTGTTCTGATATAAATTGTTGTACACGACTATTGTATTCTTCTGCACTAATTTCGCCAATACAGGCACCGTCGCATTCTTTTATTTTATATTGAAAACATTCTTTTTTGGATTGATATAAACCTGTCAATTTTTGGCATAAATGATATTTCGCAGTGAATTTAAACAGCATATTTTTACCTTCCTGTAAAGAAATAAAGGATGTAATTTCTTTTTTACGTCCATCAGCTTTTTGAAGTTTTAGATTCAGATATCCGTTCGAATCTTTTTCGGCATATAAGGCAAAGGGAAAAAAAGTCTTTTTCTGTGATCGATTATGTCTTGGTCGGTTTACTTTTATTTCTTCACTTTCTTTGAGTAACGCAATCAATTCGCTTCCGGTTTCATCATACGTAATGGTAAAAACTTCTGCCTGAATTTTTTTGCTTTTGGTTGTAATTCCAGTAAAATGCTGATTTACTCTTTTTCGAATGTTTTGGCTTTTGCCAATATAAATTAATGTACCGCCTTCATTATAAATATAATAAATACCAGTTTTAGAAGGCATTTGCCCAACCAAATCCATTAATTTTGGAGATATCCCTTTTTCGACTTCGAGTTTTATAAAATCTTTTACAATTGTTTTTTCAAGATCTTTTTCAAGAAGCATTTTGAACAGCTTTGTTGTAGCCATTGCATCTCCGCTGGCGCGATGTCTGTCTGCCATGGGGATTCCGAGTGCGCGAACCAATTTTCCTAAACTATAAGAAGGCTGTTCCGGAATTAATTTTTTGGCAAGTTCAACGGTACAAAGGGTTTTGGCTTCAAAATCATAGCCTAAACGTCTGAATTCTGTACGTAAAATTCGGTAGTCAAAAGAAGCGTTATGAGCAACAATAATACAATCTGAAGTGATTTCTATAATTCGTTTAGCAACTTCAAAAAACTTGGGGGCAGAGCGCAACATGGCATTATTAATCCCAGTTAATTTTACCACAAAGGGCTGAATCGGAATTTCGGGATTTACAAGACTAATGAATTGGTCAACTACTTCGTGTCCATCAAATTTATAAATGGCGATTTCGGTAATTCCTTCTTCATTAAACTGTCCTCCAGTAGTTTCTATGTCTAGTATTGCGTACAAATTTAGTTTTCGGTATTCAGGTATCAGTATTCAGTTTTGTTGTAGAGGCGCACAGCAGTGCGTCTAACGATAGTGGATTTTTGATTAGCGACCTCCAAAAATGCTGCTTCCAATGCGCACCATTGTGCTGCCACATTCTATAGCAAGTTGGTAATCGCCGGACATTCCCATTGATATTGTAGATGCTTCTTGTAATGCATTTTTTTCTTTTATGGAATCAAAAATCGATTTTAAATGTTGAAATTCTTTTTTAATTTGGTTTTGATCTTCTGTAAATGTTGCCATTCCCATTAAACCTAAGGTACGAATATTTTTGAGTTCTTTGAACTCAGATGAAGAAATAAGTTCATTTAATTCGTTTTCGTCTAAACCAAATTTAGTTTCTTCTTCGGCAATATGTATTTGAAGCAAACAATCAATAATTCTATTATTTTTTAAAGCTTGTTTGTTGATTTCCTGTAGCAATTTTAAACTGTCAACACCATGAATCAAACTCACAAATGGTGCCATAAATTTGACTTTATTCGTTTGGACATGACCAATCATATGCCATTGAATATCCTTTGGCATTTCTTCCCATTTTTCAGCCATTTCCTGAATTTTGTTTTCTCCAAAAATACGCTGACCGGCTTCATAGGCTTGCATTAAGTCTGAAACGGGTTTGGTTTTAGAGACTGCAACTAATGTTACATGTTCAGGTAAACTTGCTTTAATGCTATTTAAATTCGATGCTATTGACATTGTATTTATTTTTTATGAAAGGATAAACTGCTTAGAAATTTTCTCAGCCTTTTTACTTTCACTGTAATCATAAAAACCTTCTCCGGATTTCACGCCTAATTTTCCGGCTCTCACCATATTTACCAATAATGGGCAAGGAGCATATTTAGGATTTTTGAAACCTTCGTACATTACATTTAAAATGGCAAGACAAACATCAAGACCAATAAAATCAGCTAGTTGAAGTGGTCCCATCGGGTGTCCCATTCCTAATTTCATTACGGTATCAATTTCGTAAACTCCGGCAACTTTATTATATAACGTTTCGATGGCTTCGTTTAGCATAGGCATCAAAATTCTGTTTGCTACAAAACCAGGATAATCGTTTACTTCAACAGGAGTTTTTCCTAATTTTACAGATAAATCCATGATAATTTTAGTGACTTCATCACTGGTATTGTATCCGCGAATGATTTCTACTAATTTCATAATTGGCACCGGATTCATAAAATGCATTCCGATAACACGTTCAGGATGTGCAACTACAGCTCCAATTTGTGTAATGGATATTGAAGAAGTATTCGTCGCTAAAATTGTATTATGAGAACAAGCTTCGTTTAATTGTTTGAAGATATTTAGTTTTAACTCTACATTTTCTGTAGCGGCTTCAACAACCAAATCGACACCAACAACTCCGTCTTTAATATCAGTATAGGTAATAATATTGGTGATAGTTTTTGCAACATCTTCCTGAGTAATGGTTCCTTTAGACAACATTCTGTCTAAATTAGCGGCAATAGTCGCCATTCCTTTATCTAAGGATTTTTCAGAAACATCAATAAGTTTTACGGTAAAACCACTTTGTGCAAAACTATGAGCAATTCCGTTACCCATTGTTCCTGCACCAATTACAGCTATAGTTTTCATTTTATATATTGGTATTATATTTATGATTTAGCCACGAATTCACCAATTAAGTAGTGAATTCGTGGCTATTTTTATTTTTAAAATTATATTATTTATCGAAACAATCAATAATCTGATACGCAACTCTTAAAGCATCTGTAGCTTGTTCTAATGTAACTACAGGTGTTGTATTTGTATTGATAGCGTTTGCAAATGATTCTAATTCATCTAGAATTGCATTATTTTGCTCAACATCAGGATTTGTAAAATAGATTTGTTTTTTTACACCTTCGGCATTTTGCAGGATCATATCAAAATCTCCGGGAACTTCCGGCGCATCTTTCATACGAACTACTTCGCACTTTTTCTCTAAAAAGTCAACTGAAATGTAAGCATCTTTTTGAAAGAAACGTGTTTTGCGCATGTTTTTCATTGAGATTCTGCTCGCTGTTAAATTGGCAACACAGCCATTTTCGAATTCAATTCGGGCATTGGCAATATCCGGAGTATCACTAATTACAGAAACTCCGCTGGCATGAATATCTTTTACTTTTGAATGTACAACACTCAAAATCGCATCAATATCGTGAATCATTAAATCTAAAACCACAGGAACATCTGTACCACGCGGATTAAACTCGGCCAAACGATGTGTTTCTATAAACATCGGATTTTCGATCATGTTTTTTGTAGCAATAAATGCAGGGTTAAAGCGCTCAACATGACCAACTTGCCCTTTTACATTGTATTCTTTTGCTAAAGCTATAATTTCTTCAGCTTCTTCAACAGTATTGGCGATTGGTTTTTCTATAAAGATATGTTTTCCTGATTTGATGGCCACTTTTGCACATTTATAATGAGAAAGTGTTGGCGTTACAATATCGATTACATCGACAGCGTGGATTAATTTTGCAATTGTGCTGAAGTTTTTATAGCCAAATTCTTTTGAAATTCTTTCGGCGTTTTCCTGATTTTCGTCGTAAAACCCAACTAATTCGTATTTGTCAGATTGTTGTAATAAGCGTAAATGTATTTTACCAAGATGACCAGCACCTAAAACTCCTACTTTTAACATGAGAATGTATTTTAAACAAAAATATAATTTATTTGTTGAACGTGAAAATGAATGTAGTAAAGATTTAGCGATTTAATAATTAAAAATCAATATTTGATTTAGTATTTAGTTTATTAATTTTACCAAAATAAAATAAACCTATTTTGAAAGACACTGCCAAACATCAAGGACTTCGTAATCAATTAGTAAGCACTTTAGAACAAAAGGGCATTACTGATAAAGCAGTTTTGGATGCGATAAAAAAAATCCCAAGACACCTTTTT
This sequence comes from Flavobacterium sp. MEB061, assembly GCF_000834715.1. Taxonomy (NCBI): domain Bacteria; kingdom Pseudomonadati; phylum Bacteroidota; class Flavobacteriia; order Flavobacteriales; family Flavobacteriaceae; genus Flavobacterium; species Flavobacterium sp. MEB061. The sequence continues at coordinate 383,768 of NZ_JXQR01000015.1, forward strand.
TTAAATTCAAGTTTTGAAGATTATGCTTATCAGGATAAGGCATTTCCTATAGGAGCGGGACAAACTATTTCGCAGCCGTATACAGTTGCATTTCAATCGCAATTATTAGAAGTAAAAAAGGATCATAAAATCCTGGAAATTGGTACCGGATCTGGCTACCAAACCGCTGTTTTGTTTATGCTTGGCGCTAAAGTTTATAGTATTGAAAGGCAAAATGAATTGTTTAAAGCAACTTCTAACTTGTTTCCGAAATTGAATATTCGCCCAAAACATCTTTCGTTTGGAGACGGTTATAAAGGTTTGCCAAACCATGCTCCGTTTGATAGTATTATTGTTACGGCGGGCGCACCTTTTATTCCTCAGCCTTTAATGGCACAATTAAAAATAGGAGGAAGGCTTGTTATTCCGTTAGGTGAAGACGTGCAGATTATGACATTATTAATTCGTAAAAATGAAACGCAATTCGAAAAACATGAATTTGGAGAGTTTCGATTTGTTCCTTTATTAGAAGATAGAAATTAATTTTAAACACGAATTTCACTAATTTACACAAATTAAAAACTGATTAGGTTTGTGAAATTAATTTCACAAACTGAATTAGTGACAATTAGTGAAATTCGTGTTTAAAATTTATTGCGCAATAATGCTAATATATCTTTCTAAACTTTCTTTCTCTGTTTGAGCAATAAACATTAAAAAGTCTTCCTTGTTGTTTTTGATCTGAGCGGTTTCGAGAGATTGGTAATACTGCATTCTGTTTTCATAATCGCCTTTTATATTGGCTATTAAATATCCTTTTTGCATTAAGATTAAATTCATAATCAAACGGGAAGTTCTTCCATTTCCATCAATAAAAGGGTGAATTGTAACCAATCTTTCGTGCATTTCGGCAGCCAGAATAATGGGATGCAATTTGTTTCTATTAATTTCATACCAAATAAAATAATCTTCCATTTCTTTGGCAACCATAAAGGGCTGCGGAGGCATATGCGTACTTCCTTTGATCATGACCTGAACTTTTCTGTAACGGCCCGCATCTTCGGGAATTATTCCTCTAAGAATTAAGTTATGAATTGATAAAAGATCACGTTCATTTATAGAATTATTTTTACTCATTAAATCCTTTATAAAACCAATTGCTTCCTGATGATTTATGGCCTCAAGATGTTCCTTCATACTTTTTCCCGAAATCGTTAAGCCTTCATTAATTACCAAACCTGTTTCACGAAGTGTCATCGTATTTCCTTCAATTCTATTGCTTTCAAAAGTATACTCTAATTCAAGAGCCTGTGTAATTTTATAACTATCAAATTGTCTATACTGGTCCAGTTTTTCTTTCAGAATATCAATTTCTTTCAGAATTTTTTCTAAAGTATTTGATATTTTTACTTTAGAAATCGTCTTGTTGTATTTAATTTCCTGCTCAGCAACCATAAGCGCTTTTAATGCAAACTCATCATCGCCAATTTCGTAGAGAATTTTTTCCTTTAACCACGCAATCATTAAAGTTTCGTAATCTATTTCTAAAAGCTGAGCTAGTTTAGAAATTTGATCTTTGGTTGGTTTTCGTGTACCACTTTCAAATTTACTTATTAAAGCCTGATCAATACCCAAAAGCTGTGCAACTTCGCGAGTTTTTAATCCTTTTTGCTCACGGGCGTTTTTAAGAAGCATTTTCATTTTTAATGAGTTTAAATGTCTTGACAAATTTAGTCATTTTTTAATAATAAAAAAAAGCAATAAGTAAATATTGCTTTGTGTAATTTTATTTTGGAGGCAAAGAACCGTCTTTTCTCATTTCTGCAACAACTGCTTGCATAATAGCATCAACAGTTTGTCCTAAGTCTGTCACATATTCTGATTTTGTTGTTCCTGTCCAGATCAGTTTATTTTCTTTTAATGAAAAAATATTGGTTTCGACCATATACGATGTGGTTTCCTGATAATATCCGGGATCATAAAAACTAGGAGAATACATTCCGTACCAATTCCCGAAACCGTAACCATAGACATTTGTATACATTCCGTCAAAACCCCCGTAATACATTCCGGTATAAGTTCCCGGAACATAATTGGTTTCTTTTTCAGTGCTTACTAAACGCATTGTAATCACTCCGTCGAAATTCTCATCTTGCAGGATTTTTAATTTTTGCTCTTTAGTAAGTTGCGAAGTGCTTTCGTTCAAATATTGATATGAAGTTTTAAAAATTTCATTACTGGCAGCAATTCTATTTTCTGCCGTTCTTCTAGAAGCTTCATCTTTTACCAGAACAACGACCAAAACTTTTTTAAAATGTTCCTGAGCCACAGTAATTTTAGGATCTCTCCAACTACTTACGATAGAAGTATTACTGCCACAACCTGAAAGTATAATAGCAGCCAATAGAATTAAGTACTTTTTCATATTTTACTAATTAGAGTTATTGTAGTAAAAATAAGATAAAATATTTAAAAATTGCTCTTTTACAGATTTAGTTGTAAGCTTTTTTAATTCTGTCTAAATCTCTTTTCGTGTCTTGCTCTTTAAGAGATTCACGTTTGTCGTAGTTTTTCTTTCCTTTACAAAGACCAATTTGCAGTTTAGCAAGACCTTTTTCGTTGGTAAATAATTTTAACGGAACGATAGTTAATCCTTTTGCCTGAACACTTTTATGAAGACTTTTTAATTCTTTTTTATTTAAAAGCAATTTTCGCTCACTTCGGGATTTATGATTGAATTGATTTCCAAACGTATATTCTTCGATATAAGTATTAATAGCAAAAAGTTCCAGGTTACTAAATTCGCAAAAACTCTCTGTAATATTGGCTTTTCCTAATCGTATAGATTTAATTTCTGTACCGGATAAAACTATTCCGGCAGTATAAGTGTCGATTATCTCATAATCAAATCGAGCTCTTTTATTAAGTATATTGACTGTTTTTAACATAGTGTGCAAATGTAAAACAAAATTGAAAACTTTAGTAGTCCTAAGTTAATTAAAAATAGGAATATAAGATAATTAAAGATTTTTTTTAATCTATGATTTTAATCATTTTTAAGGAAAAGCCTTCCTGCTAAGTTTGTTAAATAATTTAACAAAACTTTAAAATGAAAAAAATTGTAACATTAATCAGTATTCTATTAGTAAGTTTAACCGCAAAAGCTCAGGAAACAGGTCAGGGATTAAAAGGTGCCTGGTTTGCAACATCTCAATTTGGTTATCAGCAAACTAAAACCGCAGATAAAAAAAATACAAGTTTATCTGTTTTACCAATTGTAGGTACATTTATAACTCCTTCGGTAGCTGTTGGAGCAGCTTTTGGATATATTAATATTAAAGCTGATTCAGAGGGTAAAACTGCAGCAAAAACAGATTTAATTGTAATTGAGCCATTAGCAAGAAAATATTGGAATGTAGCTGGTTCATTGTATTTCTTTGGTCAATTGGCCTTGCCTGTTATTACTGGGAAAGAAAAAGAAAGTGACTTAAAAGTAAATCAATTTGGTTTGTCTCTTTCAGGAGGATTTGATTATTTCGTAACGAAAAATTTTTCAGTCGAGTTCTCTTATGATTTGGCCAATTTTACTTCTACTACTCTTGACCCTAAAATTGGTGAAAAAACTACAGTTACTAATTTTGGATTAGCACATGTGGCAAATGTAGACCCATTTTATAATACAGCATTGGCAGGAAGTAATCCAAATCTAACTTCTCCACTTTCTGTCGGATTTAAATTTATATTCTAATAGTAGTAGATTGAATTAAATTTGAAATCATTAATTTTGTAAAATGAAAAGACCATACTTTTTGGAGTATGGTCTTTTTTAATATTATAAAAGTAAAAAAATGCAAAATCAATCTAAAGATCCCTTACACGGAGTTACTCTTCAAAAAATAGTAGAAACATTAGTAGAATATTATGGTTTTGATACGTTATCAGAATTAATTCCTGTAAAATGTTTTATTTCCAATCCGAGTATAAAATCAAGTTTAACCTTTTTAAGAAAAACGGACTGGGCACGCAAAAAAGTAGAGGATTTATATCTAAAAACGCTGCCTAAGTTGGCAAAATAATTATAATTTATACGAAATCATTACTCCGCCACGATATGGCAACCATTCACCACTTTTGTTCCAATGCGCCGCCGTTTCATATCTTCCCGGAGTTCCATCGTTGTAATATCCATGATAAAACCCCTGGTGCCATCCACCTCCGGCAAAGACATCGATAAGAAATTTATCATTTAGTTTGATGTTATACCCAACTGAAACACCCAGACGGTAACCAAAGCCATGTTCATATTTATTTGAGTCAAAATAATTCCATTTTTGTAATTCATAAATATCAGGTCCGGCATGTCCGCCAACATAAAATCCGTTGTAATTTTCTTTAAAATGATAACGAAGTTCAGGAGTCAAAGTATAAAACTTCATTGGGCTATGACCGTTGAAAGATTCCCAAAAAGAAGCCATAACATCTACACTAAAAGTAAGTTTTTCTCCAACGCTTGTTTCAACTCCAATATTAGGTACGCCTACTATAGCCGTAGCGGCATTGAATTTAATATAAGTTTGACTTTGTGATTGAATAGAAAAGAAAAGAACAAACAGAACAAGTAATTTTTTCATAAACAAGATTTTCATGGTGATAAATAAGTTAAAAATTACTTATTTCGGATGCAAATATAACGCAACAAATACTTGCTGTATGTTAAAAAAAACAGAGTATTTCATTATATTTTTTGAAATAAAATCTTTAAAAGTTTACTTGTCTAACAATGAGTAAATTACTTTGTCCAGAAAGCGACCTTCATAAAATTCAGATTCTTTAAAATGAGCTTCTTTAACAAAACCGCATTTTTGCAAAACTTTTTCTGACGCAAAGTTTTCCGGATCGATAACAGCTTCTATGGAGTGCAATTTTAAATCATCAAAACCATATCTGTTTAGCCTGTTTACGGCTTCAGGAATAATTCCTTTTCCGTGAAATTCAGGTAATAACATATAGCCAATTTCAGCGCGATAATTTTCTGGCTGCATCCTGTAAAAACCAATGATTCCTAATAGTTTAGTACTTTCTTTTAAAGTAATTGCCCAATTGATTCCAACATTGGTTTCAATTTTTTCTTCGATCATGGCAATATGTGCGAGTGCATCTTCGGTATTTTTCACCAAAGGTCTCGGAATGTATTTCATAGTTTCCGGATTCGAGCGCAATTCAAGAATTTCATTTACATCGTCATTCGTAATTCTTCTTAAAAGTAAACGTTCGGTTTCTATAGTTGGAAATGGAGAAAAGTTAAATTCTAGCATTTTGTAATTTTATAATATTTGTATACTAAATTTTGAATTAAATGTTTGTTTGGCATCTAAAATCAAAATTCCTTCTTTTTCGAATAAATCACCTGAATTTTCGGCGGTGTCTGAATAACCAAACCACGGTTCAATACATACAAACGGAGCCTGATCTTTAGTCCAGATTCCTAAACTTGGAAAATCTGCAAAATCAACTTTTATATAAGGTTTTGAATTTTCCAAGATGGTAAGCGAATTAGATTCTAAAGTTTTAAAAACCAACGCATCATTTTCAAACAATTTATAATTCAGCGGAACCAGATTTTCAATAGTTTGCAAGCTTTCTGTTTTATTCGAAATTAGATCATTTTCTAAAAGAGAATATTTTAAATCTTCTTCCTTCTCAAATTTAAAAGAATAATTCTCAAAATTTTCAGGTAAAGCAATTGCCGGATGGGCTCCTATAGAAAAAGGTATTTTAGATTCGCTTTTATTAATTACTTTATATGCAATGTCTAAAGTGGTTTCATTTAGCGTATAAATAAGTTGCAATTCAAAATCAAAAGGATATTTTTTCAGTGTTTCACTATTGGATTGCAATGAAAAAGTAGCACTGTTTTCGGTTTTATCAATTAATTGAAATTCCATATCACGCGCAAACCCATGTCTTGGCAATTGATATTCTTTTCCATTAATAGTATAAGCATTGTTTTTTAAAGTTCCCACAATCGGAAAAAGAACAGGGGAATGTTTTCCCCAAAAAGCAGGGTTTCCTTCCCAGATATATTCTTTGTTTTGATTGTCTTTTAAGGAAAACAATTCAGCTCCGGCATGTTTGATGGAAGCTTTAAGCGTTGAATTTGATATAGTTGTATTCAAAATAGTATAATTGAAAGAAATTAGTTTTAAAAGTGATGTAAATATATTTTATAAAATTTAGTTTTTTAAGAAAATCGCCTAAATTATTTTTTTGATAAAATTTTGCTAAACTTTAATTTAAGGTTAAGATTTTCTCTGTAAATAGCTTTTTTTTTCATTAATTTGCTACATAAACAGCTAAAAAATATGAAAAAACAATTCTCAAAAGCCTTATTAACCATGGCTTTGTTTGTAGGGATTTCTTCTGTTTCGGCACAACAAACGCCAGCTACAACAGCAGTTACCCCTGTTAATAATTACAATTATCACGATGCTTTTGCACCACATTTTTACACTAAAAATGGTACGCCAACACGTTCTGCCAGCGGTCAGCCGGGAGTTGAATATTGGCAAAACAGAGCCGATTATCAAATAACGGCAAGATTAAATGCTACATCAAATGAAATTAGTGGTACAGATGAAATCACGTATACTAATAATAGTCCTGATAAATTATCATTTGTCTGGTTGAATTTAGATCAAAATTTATTCAAAGAAGACTCAAGAGGAAATGCTGTTGTGCCTTTAACAGGAAGCCGTAACGGAGCGCAGGGTCAGGTTTTTGAGGGAGGAAATAAAATTAAATCGGTGAAGGTAATTTCTGGAAAGAAAAAAACAGAAACTGATGTAAAATATGTAGTTACAGATACAAGAATGCAAATTTTTCTTCCGGAAGAATTAGCTTCAAAAGGAGGGTCTATAAAAATTAAAATCGAATTTTCATTCATTGCACCTTTTGAAGGATCAGACAGAATGGGAGTTTTAGAAACTAAAAACGGAAAAATCTTCACAATTGCACAATGGTACCCGCGTATGTGTGTGTATGATGACGTAAGAGGCTGGAATACGGCACCTTATTTAGGAGCTTCTGAGTTTTATTTAGAGTACGGTGATTTTGATGTAAAAATTACAACTCCTGCCAATCATTATGTTGTAGGTTCTGGTGAATTATTAAATGGATCAGAAGTATTTTCTGCTGAACAATTTAAGCGTTATGGAGAAGCAAAACAAAGTGATAAAACAGTTGTAATTCGTTCTGCAGATGAAGTTGCTGCAACAGCAACAGCAAATGCAACTGCTGAAAAAACATGGCATTATCAAATTAAAAATGCACGTGATTTTTCATGGGCATCGTCTCCGGCCTTTATCTTAGACGGAGCAAAAATAAACCTGCCAAGCGGTAAAAAAGCATTGGCTTTATCGGCTTATCCGGTAGAAAGTTCAGGAAATGATGCATGGGGACGTTCTACAGAATATACAAAAGCGTCTATAGAGAATTACTCAAAAAGATGGTTCGAATATCCTTATCCTGCAGCTACAAACGTAGCAGGAAATGAAGGCGGAATGGAATATCCAGGAATTGTTTTTTGCGGATGGAAATCTAAAGGAGATGATTTATGGGGAGTTACAGATCACGAATTTGGACACATTTGGTTCCCGATGATCGTAGGTTCAAACGAGCGTTATTTTGCCTGGATGGATGAAGGTTTTAATACTTTTATCAACTCTGTAAGTTCTTACGATTTTAATAATGGAGAATACAAACAGCCAGCTTCAAACTTACATGAAGATGCAGAATATTATACAAGTCCAAAATTAGAAACGATTATGAGCTCTCCTGATAATATGAAGGAAGCGAATATTGGTGTTTTATGTTACGCAAAACCAAGCGCAGGATTGGTAATTTTAAGAGAACAGGTTTTAGGAGAAGAGCGTTTTGATAAAGCATTACGTACTTACGTAGAGCGTTGGGCTTACAAACATCCAACTCCGGATGATTTCTTCAGAACAATTGAAAATGTTGCCGGAGAAGATTTAAGCTGGTTCTGGAGAAGCTGGTTCGTAAACAACTGGAGATTCGATCAGGGAATCAACTCTATTAAATATGTAAAAAATGATCCTGCAAAAGGAGTTGTAATTACAGTTGAGAATTTCGACAAAATGCCAATGCCAATTGTTTTGGATGTAAAAACAAAAAGCGGAAAAGTAACCAGAGTTAAATTACCTGTAGAAATCTGGCAGCGTAACAACGATTGGTCTTTCAAACATAATTCTACAGAAGAAATTGAAAGCATCACTTTAGATCCTGATCATGCTTTTCCAGATTATAACGAAAGCAATAACGTTTGGAAAGCGGGAAACGGTAAAATTGAAAAAGATATTATTCTTGATGGTTATTTAGGAAATTATGTTACCACTAAATCGCCTTTGACAATTGAAATGACAGAGAAAAACAGCATTTTAAGCGCAGAACTTCCAAACTATCCAAAATTTAGTTTATCTCCTGTTGCAAATGAAAAAGATACATTCGAATCAAAAAGAGCAGGTTTAAAATTCAAATTTAATGAATCAAAAACAGGTTTTGATATGATTGTTTTAGGTAACGGACAAGTAATTCCGTTTACTAAAAAATAAAATCACAAAATCTTAAAATATTCAAAACCCGATAGTTATTAGTAGCTATCGGGTTTTGTTTTTTAGTTTCAGGTTTGAAGTTTCAAGTTCAATAAAAAACTCAGTCCCGAGGCTTCGGGATAGAATCTTATCAACTCAGAATCTTAGAAAAAACCAACATTCCATTAAAAAAATGTTAGAATTTTATTTTTTTGTTTTGTAAATTAAAAAATAGTGTACTTTTGCACCGATGAATAAAATAAGTTTACATATAACTTCTTTGTCACGGACAAACTCACCTGTAACTTCTCCCGAAGTACGGATACTATCTCTATAGTATTCACAGAGTTTTTCGCCGCGTATTTATTTATATTCATTTTTCATTTTGAAATCACATAATTTGTCCATTGGACAAACATATCCTAAAAGTATATCTTATTTTAATTATTTTCTAAATCAACTTTTTGATTTTGAGAATGTTACTTCTATTTTGTCTAACTTTATTGGATGGGTTTCAAGATTTCAAACTAAACAATACGTTTTAATTTTTAACTCTAACTTCAACTATTGAAATGAAAATCTCTATTGTTGTAACTCAGGAAGAACACTTCAAATTCGCACAGGAAATTTGCGATACGATAGAATCATCTGCCTTATTAAGAGGTACTGGGATTGCTAAAAGAACTCCTGAATACATTCAGAAAAAAATGTCGAACGGTGATGCGATGATTGCTTTAGCAGACGGAAAATTTGCAGGTTTTTGTTATATCGAAAGTTGGGAGCATGGAAAATTCGTGGCACATTCCGGCTTAATTGTACACCCGGACTATAGAAACTTAGGTTTGGCAAAACAAATAAAATCAAAAGTTTTTGATTATTCGCTGCAGAAATATCCGGACGCAAAAATATTCGGAATTACGACTGGTTTGGCGGTAATGAAAATCAATTCAGATTTGGGTTACAAGCCAGTACCTTTCTCAGAATTGACAACAGATCCAAGTTTTTGGGCGGGCTGTAAAACCTGTACAAATTTTCAAATTCTGCAAAGCAAAGAAAACAAAATGTGCTTGTGTACAGGAATGTTGTACGATCCAAAAGACAAACCAAAAGGTCCGCCAAGACATCCTTTTAACGAAGCTGTTTTAAGCAGATTAAAGAAAATAAAACAAGCCTTATTCTTAAATAAACTATTGTCGTTTATTTTTTTAACCTAAGAATAGAACAAAAAAGAAATCTCAAACTTGCTACATACGAAAGTATTAGCCTAAATTATAAAAAATGAAAAAAGTTGTATTAGCTTATAGTGGAGGATTAGATACCTCGTATTGTTTGAAATATTTAAAAAATGAAAAAGGATACGAAGTTCATACCGTACTTGTAGATACAGGAGGATTTAGTGAAGAAGAATTAACAGCGATCGAAAAAAGAGCTTATGAATTAGGAAGTGCGCAACACGCCAACCTAACCATCATAGACAAATATTACGATAAAGCTATAAAATATTTGATTTTTGGAAATGTATTAAAAAACAATACCTATCCATTGTCAGTAAGTGCAGAGCGTGTTTTTCAGGCAATTGAAGCCATTAAATATGCTAAAAAAGTAGGAGCAAGTGCCATCGCACACGGAAGTACAGGTGCAGGAAATGACCAGATTCGTTTTGACTTAATTTTTCAGACAATTGCGCCTGAAATTGAAATCATCACACCAATTAGAGATTTAAAATTGTCAAGACAAGAAGAAGTTGATTATTTGGCTAAAAACGGCGTTCACTATTCTTGGGAAAAAGCACAATATTCGATCAATAAAGGACTTTGGGGAACCAGCGTAGGAGGAAAAGAAACTCTAACTTCGAGCCAGCCTTTGCCAAGTGAAGCTTATCCTTCGCAATTGCAAAAAGAAGGGGAAGAAAAAGTGACTTTACACTTTGAACAAGGAGAATTAGTTGCTTTAAATGGTAAAAAAGATGTCCCTGAAAATAATATTGTAAAGCTTGAAAAACTGGCAAATGCTTATGCAATTGGCAGAGATATTCATGTAGGTGATACTATTATCGGAATTAAAGGAAGAGTTGGTTTTGAGGCTGCTGCGCCTTTAATTATCATCAAAGCGCACCATTTATTAGAGAAACACACGCTTGGTAAATGGCAGCAATACTGGAAAGAACAACTAGGAAACTGGTACGGAATGTTATTTCACGAAGGTCAGTTTTTAGATCCTGTAATGCGTAACATCGAAACCTTTTTGCAAGACACACAAAAAACAGTGAACGGAACTGTAACGGTTTCATTAAAACCATATCATTTTTCGCTTGACGGAATCGAATCTAAAAATGATTTGATGAACACAGGCTTCGGACAATACGGAGAAATGAATAACGCCTGGACATCTGACGATGCAAAAGGATTTATTAAGATTTTAGGAAATGCACAAAACATATTTTCATCTGTAAACCATTTAACTCATGATTAATATCGGAATAATTGGTGGTTCGGGCTACACGGCCGGAGAACTTATCAGAATATTAATGTATCATCCCAATGTAAACATCGATTTTGTTTACAGTACAACAAATTCGGGTAAACCACTTTCTGTGGCGCACCACGATTTGATGGGAGATATTGAAATGAATTTTACTGATCAGATAAATCCGGATGTAAATGTTGTTTTCTTATGTCTTGGGCACGGAAAATCGATTTCATTTTTGCAGGAAAATCAATTTGCAAGTCATACAAAAATCATCGATTTAGGAAATGATTTCAGATTGAACAAAGACGCTCATTTTGAAGGAAAAGATTTTATTTACGGTTTACCCGAATTGAATAAAGCAGAAATCAAAAAAGCGAATTATATTGCAAATCCGGGTTGTTTTGCGACAGCTATTCAGTTGGCTTTGTTGCCTTTGGCGAAAGCTAATTTACTGAATAACGACGTTCATATTAATGCCACAACGGGAAGCACGGGCGCCGGAGTTGGGCTTTCAGAAACGTCACATTTCAGCTGGAGAAACAATAATATGTCGCATTATAAAGCTTTTGAGCACCAGCATTTAGGAGAAATCTCAGAAAGTTTAGTGCAATTACAGGATGATTTTGAAAGCGAGTTGCTTTTTATTCCAAACAGAGGGGATTTTCCAAGAGGAATTTTTGCAACATTATATACAACATCCGACGAAAGTCTGGAACAAACCGTTGCCAAATACGAAGATTTCTATAAAAATGAACCGTTTGTAACCGTTACAACGACAAATATCAATATGAAACAAGTCGTTCAAACCAACAAATGTATCATCAGTTTAATGAAAAAAGGAAACCGGATTTTGATCACCTCAATCATTGACAACTTAACCAAAGGTGCTTCAGGACAAGCCATTCAAAATATGAATTTAATGTTCGGATTAGAAGAAACCACCGGTTTACATTTGAAACCAAGCGGATTTTAGGAAAAATTTGTTTCAGGTTTAAAGTTTCAAGTTTCACGTTCTGTACGTAACTTGAAATATAAATACTGAAATTTAAATCAGTTTCAAGTTTAAAGTTTCACGTTCTAAAAATAACTTGAAACATGAAACCTGAAACAAAACAAACAAAAATAGACATGAATTTATTCAACGTATACCCACTTTACGATATAACACCTGTAAAAGCAGTAGATTGCACAATTACAGACAATAACGGAGTAGAATATTTAGACTTATATAGCGGACACGGCGTGATTTCGATTGGCCACACGCAACCGGATTATGTAGCCAAATTAAAAAATCAACTGGATCATTTAGGATTTTATTCGAATGCAATTCAGAATCCTTTGCAGGTTGAGTTGGCTCAAAAATTAGGAAAACTTTCAGGATTAGAAGATTACGAATTGTTTTTATGCAGTTCTGGAGCAGAAGCCAACGAAAATGCATTAAAATTAGCTTCTTTCCATAATGGGAAATCAAGAGTTGTAGCTTTTGATAATTCTTTCCACGGAAGAACTTCTGCAGCTGTTGCTGTTACAGATAATAAAAAAATCGTGGCGCCAATAAACGCACAACAAGTCGTTACTTTTTTACCATTAAACCAAATCGAATTAGTTGAAGCAGAACTTGCAAAAGGAGATGTTACAGCTGTAATTATAGAAGGAATTCAAGGAGTTGGAGGTTTAGACCAAGGAACAACAGATTTTTTTCAGGCTTTAGAAAAAGCGTGTAAAAAACACGATGTTGTTTTAATTTTAGATGAAGTACAATCAGGATACGGAAGAAGCGGGAAATTTTTTGCTTTTCAACATCACGGAATCAACGCTGATATTATTTCTGTTGCAAAAGGAATGGGGAACGGATTTCCGGTTGGAGCGATTTTAATTTCGCCAAAATTTGAAGCAAGTTTCGGATTATTAGGAACTACTTTCGGCGGAAGCCATTTATCTTGTGCAGCAGGAATTGCGGTTTTGGATGTAATGGAAAAACTGAAATTACAAGATAATGTAAACGAAGTTTCGGCTTATTTCTCAGAACAAATCAAACAAGTTCCGGGAATCAAACAAGTAAAAGGAAAAGGTTTAATGCTTGGTGTTGAGTTCGATTTTGATGTTTCTGCTTTAAGAAAAAAACTAATTATCGAGAAACATATTTTTACGGGAAGTGCAAATAACAAAAATCTGTTAAGAATTTTGCCACCGTTAACAGTTAAAAAATCAGATATAGATACTTTTATTGTAGCTTTAAAAGAGAGTTTAGAAGAGCTTCAAAATTAAGATTTATGAAAGTAAGGTTATTTATCAGTACTTTAATTCTTTGGATAGTAAATATATTAGTTTACTATTTATTTAATTATCCAGAGCGTTTTACTTTGACTGATATTCTAACCCAACATGTTGAATGGAAGGAGCTTTTATTCATTTATAGCGCATTATTTTTAGCAGCTATTTTTTTCAGTCTGATCTTTTATAAGAAAATAAGTTTTTCGCGAAAATTAATTCGTTCAATGATTCTTATCAATGTTTTGTGTATCATTTTGATGTCATCAAATGGACTATATCGGTTTTATATTAGTAAGGAAGAATTAGAAAGTTCGATAAGATTTTATAAGAATGAGGCAAGAAATGATATTAAAAAAGGAAAAATTAAACAATTTTCCATAGGCCTATTATTGCCACCAAGAGATAAAATTGAATATATAAAATTTCAAAAAAAAGATTCTATAAGAAAGAAGTATGGTCTTGTTATTTCAAGTAATTGCATAATTTCTGAAAGCCTGGAGATTTCGAAAGAAGAATATAAAAAAATTACTGAGCCATATCTCGAAAAAAGAAATGGTAAAAATTGGAGAGAAAGAATGAAACAGGAAATTGATGCTATAAAGTAAACAACCAAAAAACAACCAACTACAAATTATGAACCCATTATCAATCGAAAAACGCAATCTCGTTTTGCACTCTATGGCAAAGCTGGTCGAGCAGGAGCGGAGTCAAATAATTCTAACCAATCAGGAAGATTTATTAGCTTACGATGGTTCAGATTTAGCGATGGAAGAGCGCCTGAAAGTAGATAATAAAAAAGTCGACGAGATGATTTTATCGTTAAACCAATTGGCTTCTCAGGAAGATCCGGTTGGAGTAGAGCGTTTTCATTTTGTTCATGATAATGGAATCAAAGTAGTCAATAAAACCGCAGCATTCGGAACCATATTAATTATTTACGAATCGCGTCCCGATGTTACAATCGAAGCAGGCGGAATTGCTTTTAAATCCGGAAATAAGATTTTATTAAAAGGAGGGAAAGAATCCTTAAAATCAAATTTGAAGATTGTTGATTTATGGCATCAGGCTTTAGAAGAAAACGGAGTTTCTAAAGATTGGGTAGAGTATCTGAATTTTAATCGTGCAGAAACTCAGGCTTTTTTAGAAAAACCGACTCAAAAAGTTGATTTAATTGTTCCAAGAGGCGGAGAAAAATTAATTGAGTTTGTCAAACAACATGCCACTTGTCCGGTAATTGTAAGCGGTCGCGGAAATAATTTTGTTTACGTTCATCAAAATGCAGATACCGATTTGGCTTTAAAAGTAATTTTGAATGCTAAAACGTCTAAAATCTCAGCTTGTAATGCTTTAGATAAAGTTTTAATCGATTCGAGATTACCCAATTTTGAAGGTTTTACAGCTATTTTGATAGAAACTTTAATTGAAAATAAAGTCGAAGTAATCGTTGATCAATCATTAGAAAATTTCGAAAATACCGAAACACTTCAAAACGAAGATATCTGGTATGAAGAATTTCTGGATTATAAAATTGTCATCGGAACAATTGATTCTGAAGAACACGCAATCGAAAAAATCAATAAATATTGTGGCGGACATTCGGCAGCAATAATTACAAAAGAGGAGAATAGTGCAAAACAATTCATGGAATCTATTGACGCAGCTGCAGTTTATCACAACGCATCAACCCGTTTTACAGACGGCGGACAATTTGGTCTTGGCGGAGAATTAGCGATAAGTACAGATAAATTACATCAACGGGGACCAATTGGTTTACAACATCTTGTAACCAATAAATGGTACGTTTACGGAGAAGGACAAATACGGTAGAATTTTAGATTTCTGATTTTAGATTTTAGATTGAGGATTAAAAAGATTAATAATTTCTGATTTTAAAATTTGGAATTTAACTAAAGATAAACCTTGCGCCCTTTGCGGTAAAAATAAAACTTAGTGCCTTTGAGCCTTCGTGGCAAAACCAAAACAAAATGAGCAAAAAACGGATTTTATTAAAAATAGGAAGTAATACTTTAACCAAAGAAACCAATCATATTTCGCGGGGAAAGATTGAAGATATTGGTATGCAAATTGCCGCTTTAAACAAAGATTACGAGTTTGTAATCGTAAGTTCAGGAGCCATTGCAGCGGCCAAACAGTTTGTAAAACTCGAAAGTAAAGGCAAAGAAATTGCATTAAAGCAAGCTTTAGCCTCGATTGGACAGCCCCATTTAATGCGGATTTTTCATGAAAATTTCAGCGATTTAGGCTTGTTGACATCACAATGTTTGCTTTCTTATTCAGATTTCGAAAAAGATCAGTCAAAAGTCAATATTGTCAATACCATTAATGTTTTGGTCGAGAACAATTACATTCCGATTATTAATGAAAATGATACCGTTGCCACAGATGAGATTCGGTTTGGAGATAACGATAAATTAGCAGCCTTAACAGCGGTTCTTTTAAATGTTGATATTCTGATTATTGCAACTAATACAAACGGAATTTATACGAAAGATTCTATTCACGATGAAAACCCTGAAACGATTAAATTAGTAAATGATTTAAAAGTATTAGAAAAAGAAATCGGAGAATCAAAATCATCACACGGAACAGGCGGAATGCAATCCAAAATCGAAGCAGCCGGAATCGCAAAAGCCGCCAGCATAGAAACCTGGATCGTAAACGGATTGAATGATAATTTTATTTTAAAGGCGTTGAAGGATGAAATTTCGTTTACTAAGATTGTGTAATATAAAATTTAAAAGTAAAAATAATCGCCACGAATTCACGAATTTTATTTTCGAAATTATTAAATAAAAATTCGTGAATTCGTGGCAGAAAAAACATGATTTGCTAAGCTGAAGTCATATAAAATTTAAATAATTATGAATTATATTTCAATAAAAGATATCGACTCATTATCAAAATGGGTAAAAAGTGCGATTAAAATCAAAAAGAATCCGCTTAAAAATCAAAAATTAGGAAAGAATAAAACCTTAGGAATGTTATTCTTCAACCCAAGTTTAAGAACGCGTTTGAGCACTCAAAAAGCGGCTTTAAATTTAGGAATGAACGTAATGGTAATGAATTTTACCAACGAAGGCTGGACATTAGAATTTGAAGACGGAGCTGTAATGAATTCCGGTGCTTCAGAACATATCAAAGAAGCCGCAGAAGTAGTTTCACAATACTGTGATATTATCGCCATTCGTGCTTTTGCTGGTTTAGTTGATAAAGAAAAAGATTATGCTGAAACTGTTATTTCAGGATTCTTGAAACACGCAACAGTGCCAATTGTAAACATGGAAAGTGCCGTTCGTCACCCGATGCAATCTTTGGCAGATGCGATTACGATGGAAGAATACAAAACGAAACACAAACCAAAAGTAGTACTTTCGTGGGCGCCGCATCCAAAAGCTTTGCCACAGGCAGTTGCAAATTCATTTGTAGAAATGATGCAAATGCAAAAAGACATGGATTTTGTAATCACACATCCTGAAGGTTACGAATTGAGCCCGGAAATTACAAAAGACTGCAAAATAGAATACGATCAAAACAAAGCTTTCGAAAATGCTGATTTTGTTTACGTAAAAAACTGGAGTAACTTCAACGATTACGGGAAAGTAACCAACACAGACTCAAACTGGACCGTTACTGCCGAAAAAATGGCTTTAACCAATAACGGAAAATTCATGCATTGCCTTCCGGTTCGTCGTAACGTAATTGTAAGCGACGAAGTTATTGATAGCGAGAATTCAATCGTAATTCAGCAAGCGAATAACAGAACGTATTCGGCACAATTAGTTTTACAAAAGATTTTGAAGAAGTTATAAATAAAGTTGCAAAGGCACAAAGTTGCAAAGGTTCAGAGGTTTTTACAAACTGAATCTAAACTTTGTTCCTTTGTTCCTCTGAACCTTTGAACCTCATGAATAAAGTTAAAGTAATAAAAATTGGCGGAAACATTATCGATAATCCAACCGAATTAGAGCAATTCTTAACAGATTTTTCTAAAATCGGAGGCTATAAAGTTTTAGTTCACGGTGGTGGAAAATCGGCTACAAAAATGGCACAAAGTATTGGTTTAGTACCTCAAATGATTGAAGGTCGCCGTATTACCGATGCTGCAATGCTTGATGTTGTCGTGATGATCTATGCCGGACAAATCAATAAAGATATTGTCGCACAGTTGCAGGCAAAAAACAGCAATGCAATAGGATTTTCGGGAGCTGACGGAAATTTAATTCAGTCAATAAAAAGAAATCACCCAACAATTGACTACGGTTTTGTAGGCGATGTAAAAAAAGTAAATACAGCTTTGTTGAAAACGTTGCTTGAAGCTGGAATAGTTCCTGTTTTCTGCGCCATTACGCACGATAAAAACGGACAATTATTAAACACAAATGCAGATACAATTGCAAGTGAATTATCAATTGCATTGTCTGAAGTTTTTGATGTTACATTAACATACTGTTTTGAAAAACAAGGCGTTTTGCAAGATTCAGAAGACGATTCATCTGTGATTACAGCAATAAACGAAGAATTATACAATAAACTAAAAACAGAAAAAGTAATCCATTCCGGAATGATTCCAAAGTTGGATAATTGCTTTAATAGTTTGTCAAGAGGCGTTCAAAAAATCAAAATAGGACATCACAAAATGCTCCAAAATCCAGATGTTTTGCATACGACGATTACATTATAAAAGATATAGCCCCGAATTGCACAAATTTTTACGACTTAAAATTTAAAAAAATTAGCGAAAATTTGTGTAATTCGTGGCAAAAAAAGATAGCTGCGGAAGTTGTTTTAAATATTAATTTTAGAAATTTGCGCAAATTAAAAATGTCACAGATTTAATTAAAAACATTGTGACTTCGTCCCGATAGCTATCGGGATCGTGGCAGAGAACCTACACCTATGAAAAATATAGCAACGCTTACCAAAGAGGCAATTAACTTATTGAAAAATCTAATTGAAACCCCTTCATTTTCAAGTGAAGAAGATCAAACAGCACTTTTAATAGAAAATTGGTTCAATCAAAACGAGATTCCTTTTAAAAGAGAAAACAATAATGTGTGGGCTTTCAATAAATATTTCGACGAGAATAAACCAACACTTTTACTGAATTCACATCACGATACCGTAAAACCAAACCAAGCCTACACAAACGATCCGTTTAAAGCCATTGAAAAAGACGGTAAATTATTCGGATTAGGAAGTAATGATGCCGGAGGATGTCTGGTTTCGTTATTGGCAACGTTTGTACATTTTTACGAAAATCAAAACTTATCACATAATATCGTAATTGTGGCTTCCGCCGAAGAAGAAAGCAGCGGTAAAAACGGTTTAAACAGCGTTTTAAAACATTTACCCGAGTTAGATTGCGCCATTGTTGGTGAGCCAACTTTAATGCAACTAGCTGTAGCTGAGAAAGGTTTGTTAGTTCTTGACGTAAAAGTAAAAGGAACTGCAAGTCACGCCGCGCATCAAAACGATGATAATTCATTATACAAATCAATTCCCGTAATGGAATGGTTTAAAAACTATAAATTCGATAAAATCTCCGATGTTTTAGGTCCTGTAAAAATGACCGTAACACAAATCAGCGCTGGAAAACAGCATAATGTTGTACCATCAGAATGTGATTTGGTTGTCGATATTCGCGTAACAGATCGTTATTCAAATACCGAAATTTTAGAAGTGGTAAAAGCCAATGTAAATGCCGAAGTGACACCAAGATCTATGCATTTAAATGCATCGTCTATTCCGGTTGCACATGGTTTGGTACAAGCCGGAATTGCTTTAGGAAGAACCACTTATGGCTCACCAACACTTTCAGATCAATCGGTTTTAAGTTGCCAGTCTTTAAAATTAGGACCAGGAGAAACCCTGCGGTCACACTCAGCAGATGAATTTATTTTCATTAACGAAATTGAAGAAGGAGTCGATTTGTACGTTAAAATACTAACAGATTTCTTTAAATTATAAGAAAAGAAAAACCGCCACGAATTCACGAATTATTTTTGATAATCTTTGAAGATATAAATTCGTGAATTCGTGGCGAAAAAAAAAAATCTATGAAACTTTGGGAAAAAGGAATACCAACAGATAAACAAATCGAACATTTCACAGTAGGAAATGATCGAGAACTTGATTTGGTGTTGGCAAAATACGATGCTTTAGGTTCAATTGCACACGCTAAAATGCTTGGGCAAATTGGATTATTAACTCAGGAAGAAACAACTTCTTTGGTTGATGCCCTAAACGATATCATCGCTGATATTGTAGTTGGAAATTTTGAAATCGAAGATAGTTTTGAAGATGTACATTCTAAAATAGAATATTTATTAACGGTAAAACTTGGCGATGCAGGAAAAAAAATCCACACCGCGCGTTCTCGTAACGATCAGGTTTTAGTTGATGTTCATTTGTATTTAAAAGACGAATTAAAAGCTTTAAAAGAACAAGTAAAAACACTTTTTGACTTGTTAATGGAATCGGCAGAAAAACACCAAAATGTTTTATTGCCAGGTTATACGCATTTGCAAATCGCAATGCCATCTTCATTCGGAATGTGGTTTTCTGCTTATGCAGAAAGCTTAATCGATGATGTAACGATGTTGAATGCGGCTTCAAAAATTGTAGATCAGAATCCGTTAGGTTCTGCGGCGGGTTACGGAAGTTCGTTTCCAATCAACAGAACTTTTACAACTCAGGAATTAGGTTTCGAAACGTTGAAATTCAACGCCGTTGCCGCACAAATGAGCCGCGGAAAAGCAGAGAAAACTGTTGCTTTTGCAATGGCAAGTGTAGCTGGGACTTTATCAAAATTTGCAATGGATGTTTGTTTATATATGAGCCAAAACTTCGATTTTATTGGTTTGCCGGCACATCTTACAACAGGTTCAAGCATTATGCCTCACAAGAAAAACCCTGATGTTTTTGAATTAATCAGAGGAAAATGCAACAAAATTCAGGCGCTTCCATACGAAATCACTTTAATAACCAATAATTTACCAAGCGGTTATCACAGAGATTTACAACTTTTGAAAGAAGGCTTGTTTCCGGCACTTCAAAATTTAAAAGCATGTTTGGATATTGCTATTTTCTCGGTAAAAGATATTACAGTAAAAGACAATATCTTAAAAGATAAAAAATATGATTATCTTTTTACGGTTGATACTCTGAACGAGATGGTTGTGGCCGGAATGCCATTTAGAGACGCGTACAAAGCCGTTGCAGAACAATTGGAAGCAGGAACATATCAATCTCCAAAAGAAACAAAACATACGCACGAAGGCAGTATTAATAATTTATGTCTGGATGCGATTAAAGATAAAATGAAAGCTGCTTTTTAAAAGTATTTCATTCATTAAAAAGGCCGATTTGTATTTACAAATCGGCCTTTTTTATATAGTTAGAGTCTTAATCAATTTTTTAATAAATTAAAAGTTATAATTTGAGATGTATGTTTAAATCGTATTTGATGTAGTAAAATATTTGCAATATTTTTCAAATTCAAGAATACTATTACAATGAAAAAATATATCTATAAAGATTATAAAAAAAAGGAAATGTTTAAAGTATTCATCTTATTATAGTTAGTGTTTAGCCGATTAATATTAAATAATTAAGGTGTTTTTTTTGTTAAAAAAATATTAAAATTTTTGAATTTTCAGATTATATTCGCATCAAATTTAAAAATTTATGAAAATGAACATTACAAAAAAATTTGCAGTAGTATTATTTATTTGCGCATCAATCTTCACTGGTTGTTCTAGTGATGATGACAAAAATGAAACTGAAGTTGTCGATACAGCAACTTTAAAAACTTTTAAAGATGTAACTTTTTCTTTAGATTATTCTGAAGGATTTGATGCAGGACGTTTCTTCTCAACAGAAACTGGTAAATCTTACAAAAAGAGCCAAATTGACGCTGCTACTTTGCCAAAGGTTGATATAGCTTTTTACGGAGGTAGTTCTTCTTTGAATTTTTTCGTTAGCCCTAATGATTCAGAAGATGGTCTTGGTAGTACGGCAACAAATACTGATTTCATTAATTATGTTACAAATCAGTATACTATTGACCAATTCAATAAATTGGAAAAAGGAGAAGATTTAAATAGTTTAACTATTACTGATGATGGTGAAGCATTTCCAGATAGTAAATTGCCACTAGTAGTTTTGTTTAAAAATGCTGCTGGTAAAAAAGGAGTTATCTACGTTAAATCTGTAACTAGAGTGGGTTCTAATCCTAGAATTGTTGCAGATATTAAAATCCAAAAGTAATTAAGAATCATATCTAAATTATAATATTTAAATGCGCCAGTAGTTTCTGGCGCATTTTTTTTGAATAAATCAGTTCTCAATTTTAAATAGAAAAATTCAGGCGAAATACATACATTTGAATAATTAGTTATCTTAAATTTATACTATGATAAAATTTGAAGAGCAGGCAACACAAAAACTTTTAGATAAAAATCTAATTACTGAAAATCAATATCAGGAAATTACAACTTACCGCGGTCTGAATATTTTTTCGCTTAATGCCGAATTAAAATTTTTTCTCTATTTATCTGTATTACTTTTTACTTCGGGAATTGGAGTCTTAATCTATAAAAACATTGACAGTATTGGGCATATCGCTATTCTTTCGATTCTCTTTGTACTTATTTGCGTTTGCTTTTATTATTGTTTTAAAAATTCAAAAGGATTTCAAAAAGCAGAAACAGTTTTCGAAAATCCTGTTTTAGAATATTTGGTTTTAGCGGGCAATATTTTGACTTGTATTTTTATAGGATATCTACAGTTTCAATATGAGGCGTTTGGTACGCATTATGGTCTGGCAACTTTGATCCCCACGATAGTCAGTTTTTCATGTGCTTATTATTTTGATAACAAAAGTGTTTTAGCCATTGCAATAACTGGTTTGGCAGCTTATATCGGGCTTTCGGTAACACCTCAGGATTTATTAAAAAACATTAATTTTTATGAAGATCAAACTTTAAGTTATTCAGCAATAATGTTAGGCGTCTTATTGGTTTTATGGACAGTTTATAGTTCAAGAATCCAGTTAAAAACACATTTCAATATTATTTATCTAACTTTTGCTTTGCATATTATAAGCATTGCAGCAATTAGTAGTTTGATCAGTTATTTTGAGGACATAGTCTGGTTGTTTTTTGTGATTGCTTTAGCCGGATCTTCTTATTATTTCTATAAAATTAGTCATGAATATAAGGCAATTTCGTTATATGTCTTTATGATTATTTACGCTTACATTGGGGTGAATATATTTATTTTCAGAGTTCTCGAATTTATGGATTTTCGAGATTTATGGATATTTATTATTATGGCACTTCCAATATATTTTATAGGTTCTATAATATTGTTTATTAAACTAATTAAAAATTTCAATAAAGAAATTGCAGCATGATAGTATACGATAAAAATTTATTAGATAATTTGAGTTTTGTCGAAGAGGCAAAGTCTTTACAATCGGCTGGTTTTATTAGTAAAGAACAAAAAGATTTAATCAAAAAAGAATTACCGGCTTTTAAAAGGCAAAGTAATATTTTGGTGCGATTAGGATTCTTTCTTTTAGGAGCATTTTTATACATTTCAATTTGCGGTGTAATTTCATTAGTGGGTTTAAGCGGCGAGAGGATTTTTTTTGAAATTTGCTGCTATATTTTTGCTGTAGTGGGTTTTGCGGGCGCAGAGTTTCTGGCAAATCAAAATTATTACGAACATGGTTTAGATGATGCTTTTATTTTAGGAGCGCTCTTAAATGTAGGATTTGCTATTGGCATTACGACCGAAGGCCATGAAATAGTAATTGCTTTTTTTGTTGCAATCGCTTCATTTATGATGTATAAAAGATATTTGCATTTAATGTCAATGCTTATTTTCTGTATTTCAGTTTCGGCACTTTTATTTTACGGAATGTTTGAGTTTGGTGCCATCGGAAAAGCCATACTACCATTTGTTGCTATGTTATTTGCAATAGGTTTTTATTTTTTCACTAAAAAAACAATCAATAAACTAACCGAAAGTTATCATTATAAAGGTCTTTTGTGGGCAAATACTTTCTGTTTGATTCTCTTTTATCTTTCTTGTAATTATTTGGTAGTAAGAGAACTTTCAGCAGAACTTTTAGGAAATGAAGTTCTTCCCGGACAGGATATTCCGTTTTCTTATTTCTTCTATGCTTTTACGTTTATTGTGCCGGCTGTTTATTTGGTACAAGCTTTAAGGGTCAAAGACAGAATTATGCTTTGGATTAGTTTTTTAGCCATCGCTTTTTCAATTTACACAATACGATTTTATTATTCTGTTTTGCCAATAGAAGTAGCGCTAACACTAGGCGGAATGGTTTTATTTACGATAGCTTATTTTTCAATAAGAAAATTAAAAAATAATGAAGTTGGAGTGACTTTTAAACCGGACAGAATTAATAACTCAAATGCTTTATTGAATGCCGAAGCTTTAATTGTAGCTTCGACTTTCGGTTTAAAACCAGAAGCAAAAATAACAGAATCTCCAATGGAATTTGGAGGAGGAGGTTTTAGCGGAGGAGGCTCAGACGGAAGTTTTTAATTGTTTTACCATTAAGTTTTTTTAAAACTATTAAGATATTAAGGTTCATTAAGTGTGAGCTTAATTTTTCTTAATATCTTAATGGTAAAAAATTTAAGTTTACTGTTAAACTTTGCTTTTCAATGCTTCAGCATCAATGTCGCTGTGTGAAACATCATAAACCGCTTTTCCGTTTTTGATTAAAATCAATTGAGGAGATTCGTGATATACATTAAATTTTTGCGCAATTTCATTCGAAATATCACGGTGTGCAATTAAATCAAGAAAGTAAGCATCGACTGTATCATTTAATTCAAATTCACGCTCAAATTGTTTTAAAGCCATTCGGCTAATGCTGCATCTTGTGCTATGTTTGAAAATGACAACCGGCTTTTCATTAGAAATAGCTTCAATTTCCTGTAACTGTAATACATCAGTCAATTCAGTCCAGTTTACATTGCTTTTAGGAGAATCTGTATTCTCTGAATTTCCGAAGATTGAATTTAAAAAACTCATATTTGACTTGTTTTATGACTTTTTGACGTTAATAATTAGCTGAAAAGCTGTGTTAAACGCCATTTTGTCTGTAATTTTAGTATGGAATGTATTTTGAAATATAGAAGCAAAGTTAGCCTATTTAAAGTTAAAACTTAATGCAATAAATTCTAATTTTAATTTAATCGAATATCAAAAATAAAAAATCAATCATAAATCGTAAAAAATATGAACATAAATAAATTTACAACTAAATCGCAGGAAGCCATTCAGCTTTCACAGCAACTCGCACAACGCAACGGGCAGCAACAAATAGAAAACGAACACATTTTTAAGGCTATTTTTGAAGTAGATGAAAATGTAGCACCTTTTATTTTGAAAAAGCTCAATGTAAATGTGCCTTTGTTTTTGCAAATTTTAGATTCAACAATTCAGAGTTTTCCAAAAGTTTCAGGAGGCGATATTATGCTTTCCAGAGACGCCAATAAAGCTTTGAATGAAGCTGAAATTATCGCGCAAAAAATGAACGATGAATACGTTTCGATCGAACATTTAATTCTGGCAATTTTCGATTCGAAAAGTAAAGTAGCCCAAATTTTAAAAGATCAGGGCGTAACCGGAAAAGCCTTAAAAGCTACAATAGAAGAACTTAGAAAAGGCGAAAGAGTAACTTCGGCATCTGCAGAAGAAACTTATAATGCCTTAAATAAATACGCTAAAAACTTAAACGAATTAGCAAAAACAGGAAAACTGGATCCCGTTATTGGGCGTGACGAAGAAATTCGTCGTGTATTGCAAATTCTTACCCGTAGAACAAAAAACAACCCAATGTTGGTGGGAGAACCCGGAGTTGGTAAAACGGCAATTGCAGAAGGTTTGGCGCACAGAATTGTTGATGGCGACGTGCCTGAAAACTTAAAAAACAAAATTGTTTTCTCACTAGATATGGGAGCGCTTATTGCAGGTGCAAAATACAAAGGAGAATTTGAAGAACGTTTGAAATCAGTTGTAAAAGAAGTTACCGCTGCCGAGGGAGATATTGTTTTATTTATTGATGAGATTCACACGCTTGTAGGCGCGGGTGGAGGTGAAGGCGCAATGGACGCGGCAAACATACTGAAACCAGCTTTGGCTCGTGGTGAATTAAGAGCGATTGGAGCTACGACTTTAGATGAATATCAAAAATATTTTGAAAAAGATAAAGCCTTAGAGCGTCGTTTTCAAAAGGTTTTGGTAGATGAACCGGATACGGAAAGTGCGATTTCAATTTTACGTGGAATCAAGGAAAAATACGAAACGCATCATAAAGTTCAGATTAAAGATGAGGCAATTATTGCGGCCGTAGAACTTTCGCAGCGTTATATTACCAATCGTTTTTTACCGGATAAAGCAATCGATTTGATGGATGAAGCCGCTTCTAAATTGCGTATGGAAATCAATTCTAAACCAGAAGAACTGGATGTTTTAGATCGTAAAATCATGCAGTTGGAAATTGAAATTGAAGCCATTAAACGTGAAAAAGAAGAAAGCAAGCTGAAAATCCTTCACATGGATTTGGCTAACTTGAAAGAAGAACGCAACGAAATCTACACGAAATGGAAATCTGAAAAAGATGTTGTAGACGGAATTCAGGCTGTAAAATTAGAAATTGAAGATTTTAAATACGAAGCAGAACGCGCAGAACGTGACGGAGATTACGGAAAAGTAGCCGAAATTCGTTACGGAAAAATAAAAGAAGCGCAGGAACGCCTTGATGTTTTACAAAAACAATTACAGGAATATCAATCTGGTAATTCATTAATTAAAGAAGAAGTTACACGCGAAGATATTGCAGAAGTTGTTGCAAAATGGACAGGAATTCCGGTAATGAAAATGCTTCAGACAGAGAGAGAAAAATTACTTCATCTGGAAGAAGAATTACACAGAAGAGTCGTAGGTCAGGAAGAAGCGATTGAAGCCGTGAGTGACGCCGTTCGCAGAAGCCGTGCCGGATTGCAGGACATGAAAAAACCAGTTGGAACATTCTTATTTTTAGGAACAACCGGAGTTGGTAAAACCGAACTTGCTAAAGCATTGGCAGAATATCTTTTTGATGATGAAAATGCTATGACGCGTATTGATATGAGTGAATACCAGGAACGTCACAGTGTGAGCCGTTTAGTTGGTGCGCCTCCGGGATATGTGGGTTATGATGAAGGTGGACAGTTGACAGAAGCTGTTCGTAGAAAACCATATTCAGTGATTTTATTAGACGAAATAGAAAAAGCACATCCGGATACTTTCAATATCTTATTGCAAGTTTTAGACGAAGGCCGATTGACAGACAACAAAGGTCGTTTGGCCGATTTTAAAAACACGATTATCATCATGACATCTAACATGGGAAGTCAGATTATACAAGAGAAATTTGAAAATCTAAAAGGAAGTGTCGAAGCCGCAACCGAAGCTGCAAAAGTGGAAGTTTTAGGATTATTGAAACAAACTGTTCGCCCGGAATTTATAAACCGTATCGACGAAATCGTAATGTTTACGCCGTTAACAGTTGATAATATTTCAAGAATTGTGAGTTTACAATTGAAGAGCGTTAGTAAAATGCTGGCTTTACAAGGCATTACAATGGATGCAACTCCAGAGGGAATCAAATATCTTTCAGACAAAGGTTATGATCCTGAATTTGGTGCAAGACCGGTAAAACGTGTGATCCAGAGAGAAGTTTTGAATCAATTATCAAAAGAAATTCTAGCAGGAAATATCACAACAGACAGTATTATTTTAATTGACGCTTTTGATGGTAAATTGGTTTTTAGAAATCAAACACAGCCTGTTGAGTAATTTTTTTGTTGAAAGATAATGAAAAACACCAGTCGTAAAGATTGGTGTTTTTTTTTGAATAAAACGAAACCGTGAATCATGAAACTTTTTTCAAAATTCATATAAAATAATTTTCTTTTTGAATTCTGATATTTACTCTAACTTAAAACAACTATTATGAATAATTTATTTAGAGGATTATTGGCAGGTTACGGCGCAAAAAAATTAGGAGGCGGATGCTTCGGAACTATTTTTGTATTTATTATTATTTGGGTGCTTTTAGGGCAATGCAGTCATTAATTTCTAGAAATTAATTAATTTAAAAGTATTAAATTCGCAAAAAATAAAAATAAAATGGCATCAGGTTTTTTCGTACTATTAGATGATATCGCAGCAATTATGGATGATGTTGCAGTAATGAGCAAAATTGCAGCAAAAAAAACTGCCGGTATTTTGGGTGATGATTTAGCCGTAAATGCCGAAAAAGCTTCAGGATTTGCATCATCAAGAGAGCTTCCGGTGTTGTGGGCAATTAGTAAAGGTTCACTTCTTAACAAAATTATCATTTTGCCAATTGCATTTTTATTAAGTGCATTTTTACCCGTTGCAATCATTGTAATCCTTGTACTTGGAGGATTATTTCTGGCATACGAAGGAGCAGAAAAAATATACGAATTTATTTTTCCCCACAAGCACAAAGAATCAGAAGGAATAACAGAAGAAGTTTTAACAGAAGAAGAAATCCTGGTTGTTGAAAAAGGTAAAATAAAGTCAGCAATTGTAACCGATTTTATATTATCTGTCGAAATTGTAATTATCGCTTTAGGAACAGTAATCGATGAGCCTTTGATGCAACAGATCGTGGTAACATCAATAATTGCTGTAATTGCAACAGTTGGAGTTTACGGTATTGTCGCTCTGATTGTAAGAATGGATGAAGCTGGTTATAAACTTATTAAATTTAGTAAAAAAGAAAAAAGTATCTCAAAATTTATAGGTAATATATTGGTAAAAGCGCTTCCATTGGTTATTAAAAGTTTAACCGTAATTGGTACAATTGCATTACTTTTAGTTGCCGGAGGTATCTTCGTTCATTATATTCCATTCTTCCATCATGTAGTGCCTACAATTAAACTGCCTTCTATTTTAAAAGAATTTGTAATCGGTCTGGCGTTAGGATTTGTCGTTTTAGGAATTGTAAATCTTTTTAAAATGATATTTAAAAAGAAAGAAGTGGCAAAATAATTGATGATATAAAACGTTGATTTGTTGTTGATTATTTTTAAAAATTCAATTTTAACAATTTTTTCAAGCAACCAAAACAACTTATTAGTATCTATGTAAAAAATAAGAATAAACAATCACCCTATGAAAAATTTTAAATTACAATCCATTGCACTTATAATGTTATTCGTAACTGTGTTAACTTCATGCAGCAGTGATAATGATACGGCTGAAGATCCAAAAGTTATTTATAAAACAGCTTATGCGACATCTGTTGTAGGTCCTACAACTGGAAAAGTAGGTCAGGAACTTAGTTATGATATAGAGTTTACTTCGGAAAATGGGTGTGGAGAATTTCACCAATTAGTAGAAGTAGAATATAATAAAGTTCTGGTTTATCAGGTAGAAGCTCAGTATCCTATAGCTACTTGCGCAAAAACAACTCCTGAAAGAAGAGTAACAGTATATAAAATTACTCCACAAACTAAAGGAACTTTTTATTTAAGACTTGCCAAATCAGAAACAGAATACATTTCAACAACAGTTGTTATTGAATAATTTATTTTAATAAATTAATATTTTAAAACCGTCTTATAAATTATTTTATAAAACGGTTTTTTTATTTTTTTGAAGCAGAAGAATTTGTTTTCAAAAGAACATCAGTCCCGCTATTCGCTATATCTTTTCCCGGCTAAAGAAGCCAGAAAAAGGATATCGCTGCTATCGGGGCTATAAGAGAGGTTTAGTTTTCATAAGACCGTATTAACTCCCTTTGTCATTCCTCTAAAAATTACTATTTTTGCACTT
The DNA here is from genome assembly GCF_000834715.1 of Flavobacterium sp. MEB061. Lineage (NCBI taxonomy): Bacteria > Pseudomonadati > Bacteroidota > Flavobacteriia > Flavobacteriales > Flavobacteriaceae > Flavobacterium > Flavobacterium sp. MEB061. The sequence goes on from NZ_JXQR01000015.1 coordinate 413,014, forward strand.
CTAAAATTTTATGTCATGCCGAAAAGAAAATATAAAATAGCCGTTGTTCAGTTGAATCTTAACGATGTAGCCGAAAATAATCTTAAAAAATGTATCAGCTGGGTAAAAGATGCAGCCAATAAAGGTGCCGAAGTGATCTTATTACCTGAATTATATAGCAGTCATTATTTTTGCCAAAGCGAAGATGTAGACAATTTTGCATTGGCAGAACCACTTTACAGTACTTCATTTATTGCTTTTAGCGAATTGGCAAAAGAATTAGGAGTTGTAATTATTGTTCCTTTCTTCGAAAAAAGAATGGCTGGAATTTATCACAACAGTGCTTATATTATAGATACAGACGGAACAGAAGCTGGTTTATACCGTAAAATGCACATTCCAGACGATCCGCATTTCTATGAAAAATTCTATTTTACTCCGGGAGATTTAGGTTTTCAGGCAATTGAAACCAAAAAAGGAAAAATTGGAACACTAATTTGTTGGGATCAATGGTATCCGGAAGCAGCCCGTATTACAGCTTTAAAAGGAGCAGAAGTTTTATTTTATCCAACAGCAATTGGATGGCATCCAAAAGAAAAAGAGCAATACGGAGAAAATCAATATGGCGCATGGATGAACGTGATGAAAGGTCATGCTGTTGCAAATGGGGTTTTTGTTGCCGCTGCAAACCGAATAGGTCTAGAGCAATATATTGATGGGACTGACGGAATTCAGTTTTGGGGAGCTTCATTTATAGCCGGCCCTCAAGGAGAAATTTTAGCTCAGGCTTCTCACGATAAAGAAGAAATCCTAATTGCAGAAGTTGATTTGGATTTACAGGAAAATGTTCGTCAAAACTGGCCATTTTTCAGAGACAGAAGAATTGATGCTTTTGGAGATATTACAAAAAGAGCAATAGATAAATAATGTTTAAATAAATTAAAAAAGGACAAAATGAAAATTTTGTCCTTTTTCTTTGCAAAGAAAAAGGCGGTTTCAAATAGTTGAAACCGCCTTTTTTTGAAATTAATATAGATTCTGATTTATTATTTCACTTGGAAAGTAACTCTTCTAACGATTTGACGTGCTTCTTTAGAATTTTTATTCACAGAAGTATCTTCACCATTAGCGATTACATTAAGTCTCGAAGCATCGATTCCGGCATTTGTTGCCACTTTTTTCACAGCTTCAGCTCTTTTTCTTGATAATTCGGTATTGTAACTTGAATTTCCAATTTCGTCAGCATATCCAATGATATCTGCAGATTTTCCAGGATTGTTTTTCAAGTATTTCACTAAGAAATCAACACCAGATAAAGACGCATTCGTTGGTTTAGAAGAGTTAAAGTCGAAGTATACATTTACGTATCCACCGTTAATTAATTCTTCTACAGTATTGTTTGTTAGATTATTATCGCCTTTTTTAGCATAAGTTTTGTCTAAATAGCTTTCTAATTCATCAGGAACACCATTTTGGTTGGTATCGATAGATTGTCCTTTTGTATTTACAGCAACACCAGTAATACTATTTGGTTCTAAATCGTATAAATCAGCAACGCCATCTTTATCAGTATCTAAAAGTCCATTTTCGATAAGGCCAACTCTGTCTTCTAATTTATTTAATCTGTCATTTTCTTCCGCATACCAGTCAGCATGTTTTTCATTTTTACCTAAGTAAAAAGTCAAACCAACAGATGCGTTTAATAGTATACCATCTAATGATCCTGTTCTTGCTTGTCCCATTCCGTCAAAGTTCCAGTTTTGTCTTCCATTTACAATTCCGGTTAAATCTCCTGTTAAGGCAACTCTGTTACTTAATTTAATTTGTCCTGTTAATCCCAAAATCCCATGTCCCATGTAATCTTGTCCGCCATACCCGGTTTCAGTGCTAATTTGTGAAACACCAACACCACCATGTGCTAATATGCCTATTGTATTTGTCCAAGTCTCAAAATTTAAAGCTCTACCAAGGTTTATTACACCTTGTAAACTTGTTCTAACATATCTGCTTTCAAAGTTTGGTGTGTCATCACGTTCCTGGAATTGATCATATCCCACGTCTAATTTCATACCAAAAGTTGGACTAAACATATATCTTACGCCTAAATCTGCGTGGAAAGGGTTAAGGGTAGCGGTAGAGTAACCCGGAGTCATAGCTCTCAATGGTTTTCCTACACCGCCATTCAATTCTATAGACCATTTGTTGTATGCAGGTGCGTCAACTGTAGGTTGATTTGATGTTGTTGCCACATTTTGAGCTCCTGCCGCAAATGATAATAATACTAGTGTTACGGAAGCTAATTTCTTTTTCATGATTCGTTTAATTTTAAATTTGTTTTGGTGAGGTATTTTTAAACTCACCACAAACTTAGAATATGAATTTCAAAATCAGCTTCTATATATTTATTGTCAATATTATATAATTCCCATCTTTTAATTTGATTTTATGAGAATATGTTAAATAAATCTAAAAATGCATAAAATAAAAAAAAGCGAACAAAGTATTTTTGTTCGCTTTTTTAAATTAACTAGGTGATATTTTATTTCAAATCAGGCTGGTAGATTTTAATAGTTCCATCACCTTCGCTGCTTACAACAAGTAAACTTCTTTTAGTTGGACTTTTTGAAGCAGGAATAAATAAAACTCCTTCTGGCGCATCCCCAGTTTTTACGGTTTGCAAATATTGTGGAGATGCAGGATTGGTAACATCATAAGTCATAAAAGCATCAGATCTTTCAAGACCAACAAACAATATATTTTGATTTCCCATTTTAGCAACAACAACAGCTTCTGGTTCAGAGCCTTTATCATCACTACGTTTGTCATCATAAGTTCCCAGTTCATTCGTTTTTTTATCAGCATCATTTTTACTGTCATAAACGATTTTCCCGGTATTTCCATTCCATATTGTAAAAGAACGTGCTCCAAAAGCAACCATTTCATCTAGGTCTCCATCTCCGTCAGTATCGCCCATATCGGCAATAAGGTTCAATCTTCCTAAATTAGTTTCTAATTTTAAAGTAGCAGCATCAGGAAAAACAGTAGCGTCTAATGTCATGTCTTTCATTCTCTTAATATCTGTATTTGCAGTGTATTCTCTCGCATCACCTTCATTAGCAGTAACAAAATAAGGAATATTGTTTGCAGAAAAATGACTAATAGCATCCGGCATAAACATACCTTTTACTTTCCACGGATTAAAAGCAATCTTATCATCTTTATCGCTTACATCAATAGCGTTGTCAGCAGTATTGAAATCTTTAAAACCTAGCGGATAAATTGCCGTAATCGTTTTTGAAGTTAAATCAACTTTTGCAACACCATTATTTTCCTGCAGGGTTACCCATGCCTTTTTAGAATCATCAGAAATCGTTACATATTCCGGCTCAATATCCTGAGCAAAACTTTTAGCAACTTTTGAAATTCTAAATCCGTCTTTTTTCAAAGTTTCGACCTGACCGCCAAAAGAAGCAAAATCGAGAGTTGTAACCGCATAATTATTAGCTACATCAATAATAGAAATAGTTCCGTTTGGATCTTGAGAATAATCAGTATTTGGTTCACCTTCATTAGCAGTCATGATATATTTTCCATCTGGCGAAAAAGTAATCATATCAGGCAAAGCACCAACGGTAACTTGTTTAATCAAGCTATAATCTGATGTATTAAAAACAACTACTTTCCCGTTTCCTTGTTTGTTAGCGGTTGATTCCAGAGCAACAGCCAGTTTTCCGTCATAAACAGCAACACTATTTGATGCACCTTCATAAGTAGTTAAATCAATTTTGCCAATCTTAACTGGTTTTGTCGGATCAGTGATATCAATTACATCAATCTGATTTGTTCCGCTATTGTTTACCGTAAATAATCTTTTCGTTTTTTCATCATAAGCCGAAATTTCTGCAGCAGCTTCTCCGCCAATCGTTATAGAACCAATTTCTTTAAAGGTTGCAGGATTTTCATTTACAACAACTTCAGGTTCTTCGTTGTTAGAATTATCATCATTATTACAGCTTGCAAAAATTGTTATTAATGCTAATAATGAAAGACTTACTTTTTTCATATTACTTTAGTTTTTAGTTTTGCCAAAAGTAATTAGCGATTGTAGCGTGTATATTAAGGCTTCATTATTTAATCTTTAACTTAATTTTTAGACGATAATGCTCCAAATATAGATTTGAAGTCTTTTAAGCTATTTTATAATCCTTACGAATGATTATCTTTGTACTCTTTAATTTAGAAACTTTTTTATGACCACAAATAATAGAAGATTTCCGGCAGAATGGGAAAAACAACAAGGAATTGTATTGTGTTTTCCGCATAACGGAAATGATTGGCCGGGAAAATATGAAGCAGTTCAATGGGCTTTTGTAGAATTTATTAAAAAAGTAGCCACTTTTGAAACCGTTTTTTTGGTCGTAGCCGATGAAAAATTAAAAGAGAAAGTAGCAGGAATGCTTGAAAGTGCTCGTGTAAACCTTGTAAACATTTCGTATATCATTCATAAAACAAACAGAAGCTGGATGCGTGATTCCGGACCAATTGTTGTAAAAAATGGTTCGAAAAGAGAAGCATTAAATTTCAATTTTAATGGTTGGGCGAAATATAAAAATTACCAGTTAGATAAATTTGTTCCGAGTAAAATTGCTGATTTTATTGAAGTTCCGCTTACACAAGTAATGTATAAAGGAAAACCGGTTATTGTTGAAGGTGGAGCCATTGATGTAAACGGAAAAGGAACATTATTGACTTCCGAAGAATGCTTGATGCACCCATCAATTCAGGTTCGAAATAAAAACTTTACCAAAGAAGATTACGAAGCTGTTTTTAAAGAATATCTTGGAGTTACAAACGTAATTTGGCTGGGAGATGGAATAGAAGGAGATGATACTCACGGACATATCGACGATTTATGCCGATTTGTAAACGAAGATACAATTGTCACTATTGTTGAAACTGATAAAAACGACGCTAATTACAAGCCTTTACAAGATAATCTGAAACGTTTGCAAAATGCAAAATTAGAAGACGGAAAATCGCCAACAATTGTAGCATTGCCAATGCCAAAACGTGTTGATTTTGAAGATCTAAGATTACCGGCAAGTTATGCTAATTTTTTAATTCTGAATAATTGCGTTTTAGTGCCAACATTCAACGACAGCAACGATCGTGTGGCTTTAAATATACTTTCAGAATGTTTTCCGGATAGAGAAGTAATCGGAATTAGCTGTATCGATTTCATTTGGGGATTCGGGACTTTGCATTGTTTGAGTCAGCAGATTCCTGCTTAATTTTTTGCTCCCTAAAGCACAAAGACACTAAGTTTTTTAAGTTTAAATTTATTCAATAACTCCCCGTTTTTAACCGGAAGGAAAAATAATCTTTCTTAATATTATTTGGGTTGTCACTTTTATTGACAGCCTTTTTATTGACATATACTTAACATACAGGCTGGCGAACGTCCCAACAACATTCTTATATTCGTGTATTCAATAAATGCAGAAATGCAGATTCAATTTTTTTTATGAATAAAATATTTTTTATCTTTTCCATGCTTTCTGCAGGAACTCTTTTTCCACAGACTGCTCCACAAAAAGAACTTACATTTGCTACCTATAATGTGAGTATGGAATCCGAGAATTATTTTCCAAGAGGTACAAAGGGAAACTCAGAACAAGTATTGATCAATCAGCTTCATTCGGGAAATAATGTTCAAATCAGAAATATCGCCCAGATTATTCAGACCGTAAGACCGGATGTTATTCTGCTAAACGAATTTGACTACATTAAAAATCCTAAACTTGGTGTCAAGGCATTTATTAAAAACTATTTAAAAGTGAGTCAAGGCGGAGCAAAGGCTATTGATTATCCGTATTACTATTACTCAACCGTGAATACCGGTCAGTCAAGTCCTTACGATTTGAACAATGACGGAAAGTTGGAAAATTTCGGAAATGATGCCTGGGGATTTGGTATGTATCCGGGTCAATATGCGATGATGCTTTTGTCAAAATATCCTATTGATGTTAAGGCAGTCCGTACTTTTCAAAATTTCAAATGGAAAGATATGCCGGGGGCATTGCTTATCAAAAAGCCGGATGGATCGGATTGGTATAGCAAGGAGGCATGGGAGCTTTTTCCATTATCTTCCAAATCTCACTGGGACGTTCCTGTTAAGATTAACAAAAAAACGGTTCATATTTTAGCCAGCCATCCCACTCCTCCTTCTTTTGATGGTGCTGAAGATCGTAATGGGAAAAGAAATCATGATGAAATCAGATTTTGGAGAGACTACATTTCAGACAGTTCTGCTTCGTATATTTATGATGATAAAGGTGTAAAAGGCGGTTTGCCTGTGAATTCTCAATTTGTTATAATGGGTGATCAAAATGCTTCGCCGGTTGAAGGTAACGCTATTACTGAAGGTATAAAGTCATTACTTGCTCATCCGAAAATTAATAGCGAGCTTACACCTGCCAGTAAAGGTGGTGCTGAATATAGCCCTGAAAATCCTTTTGGAGTTAACCATACAGCCTTTTGGAGAATGCGCGCTGATTATGTGTTACCTTCTAAATTTGGTTTTAAGGTTATCAACAGCGGTGTGTTCTGGCCTGCAAAAGTTGAACCAATGTCAGAATTGGTTGAAAAACGTGAATCAAGTTCAGATCATCGTTTAGTTTGGGTTAAGGTTCTTTTGGAGTAAATAACTCTTTCTTGTATAAAACATAAAAAAAACCTTGGTGAGAACCAAGGTTTTTCTATTTTTATATTTCTTCAGATTTTTTATCTGCTCTTCAAGGTCTGATAAAAGGAGGCAATAGTTGACTGCAAACTTCACCAAAACCAATTCTAACTTCGGCATTTTCGCAGAAACCTCTAATGATTACCGTATCATTATCTTCGATAAATTTACGTTCGCTACCATCTTTTAATTTAAGTGGATTTTTTCCGCCCCAGGTTAATTCTAACATTGAACCAAAACTATCCGGAGTTGGACCAGAAATAGTTCCTGAACCCATCATATCACCAGAATTTACACGACATCCGTTTGAAGTATGATGCGCCAATTGCTGAGCCATAGACCAGTATAAATATTTAAAATTTGATTTAGAAACAACAGTTTCTTCCTGATCTTCAGGTTGTATTGAAACTTCTAAATGAATATCAAAAGCTTTTTTTCCTTTAGTTTGTAAATAAGGAAGCGGCGACGGATCTTGTTTTGGGCCTTTAGTTCTAAAAGGTTCCAAAGCATCCATAGTAACAATCCACGGAGAAATTGACGTAGCAAAGTTTTTAGCTAAGAAAGGTCCAAGAGGCACATATTCCCATTTTTGGATATCGCGCGCACTCCAGTCATTCAGTAAAACCATTCCGAAAATATAATCTTCAGCTTCATAAGTTGGGATGTTTTCTCCCATTATATTGACGTCAGTTGTAATAAAAGCCGTTTCCAATTCAAAATCTACTAAACGAGACGGGCCAAAAACAGGGTATTTTTCACCCGCAGGCAAAGTTTGTCCCATTGGTCTGTGAACCGGAATCCCGGACGGAACAATTGTTGAACTTCTTCCGTGGTATCCTACAGGAATGTGTAACCAGTTTGGCAACAATGCATTTTCAGGATCACGAAACATTTTACCTACGTTTGTAGCATGTTCTTTACTGGAGTAAAAATCAGTATAATCACCAATTAAAACAGGCAATTGCATCTCGACATCGTCGATTTTAAAAATAACAATATCTCTGTCTTTTGTTGAATCCCTAAGTTTTGGATTTGTTTCGTCGAAAATTTCAGCGATACGGTTTCGAACCAAACGCCATGTTTTTTTTCCATCAGAAATAAAATCATTTAGCGTGTCCTGCATGAACATATCATCGGTTAAATCTATTCCTTCAAAATAGTTTAATTGTTGTAAAGCGCCTAAATCTATAGCGAAATCGCCAATTCTAGTTCCTACTGTAACGACATTTTCTTTAGTAAGAAATACACCGAAAGGAATATTTTGAATAGGGAAGTCACTATTTTCTGGTACTTCTAACCATGATTTTCTTTTGGTATCGTTGGCGGTTATTGGCATGTGAATGTTAATTATTTGTTGAAAAATTCTATGTCAAATATATCATAATCTAACAGTTTGACAAACGTTTTTTTGTATTTTTGCAGGAAATTAACGAAAAACGAAAAAATGCAACGCGACGAACAAATTTTTGACCTTATACTAGAGGAACAAGACAGACAAATTCACGGATTAGAACTTATCGCTTCTGAGAATTTTGTAAGTGATGAAGTAATGGAAGCAGCTGGTTCTGTTTTAACTAATAAATATGCTGAGGGGTATCCTGGCAAAAGATACTACGGCGGTTGCGAAGTAGTTGACGTTATTGAGCAAATTGCTATTGACAGAGCAAAAGAATTATTTGGTGCTGAATATGCAAACGTACAGCCTCACTCAGGTTCTCAGGCAAATACAGCAGTTTATCACGCTTGTTTAAATCCTGGAGATACTATTTTAGGTTTTGATTTATCTCACGGTGGTCACTTAACTCACGGTTCTCCGGTAAACTTTTCGGGTCGTTTGTACAGTCCGGTTTTTTACGGCGTAGATGCAGAAACTGGTCGTTTAGATTATGATAAAATTCAGGAAATTGCAACAAAAGAACAGCCAAAACTAATCATCGCAGGAGCTTCGGCTTATTCTCGTGATATGGATTTTGAGCGTTTCAGAAAAATTGCTGACAGCGTAGGAGCAATCTTATTTGCTGATATTTCTCACCCAGCAGGTTTAATTGCAAAAGGATTAATGAACGATCCAATTCCACATTGTCATATCGTTTCTACAACAACACACAAAACACTACGTGGACCACGTGGAGGTTTGATCTTGATGGGGAAAGATTTTGAAAACCCACAAGGATTAAAAACTCCAAAAGGAGAAATCAGAATGATGTCATCTTTATTAGATCTTGCAGTTTTCCCTGGAAATCAAGGCGGACCTTTAATGCACATTATCGCGGCTAAAGCTGTTGCTTTTGGTGAAGCGCTTAAAGATGAGTTCTTTACATACGCTATGCAATTGCAAAAAAATGCAAATGCTATGGCAGATGCTTTTGTAAAAAGAGGATACAAAATTATTTCTGGCGGAACTGATAACCACATGATGCTTATTGATTTAAGAAATAAAAATATCTCTGGTAAAGAAGCAGAAAATGCATTAGTAAAAGCAGAAATCACAGTAAATAAAAACATGGTTCCGTTTGATGATAAATCACCATTTATCACGTCTGGAATTCGTGTAGGAACAGCTGCAATCACTACTCGTGGTTTAGTTGAAGAAGATATGGAAACTATAGTAGCTTTAATCGACAGAGTACTTGCTGATCATACAAACGAAGCAGTTATCGAAGAAGTAGCAAACGAAGTAAACGAAATGATGAGCGAAAGACCGATTTTCGTATACTAATTAAAAAGGTTGAAACTTAATTGTTTCAAGTTTCAGGTTTCAAGTTTAAAGTTTTGTGACGCGTAATAAATACGTAAACAAAACTTTAAACTTTTTTCGTTCCTAAAAGAACTTGAAACAAAGAAAACTTGAAACAAAATAAACAAAAATATTATGGGCGTATTAAGATTACAATTGCCAACAGACCCAAGATGGGTAAATATTGTAGAAAAAAACATTGAAGAAATCCTGACAGATCACGCTTGGTGCGAGCAAAAAGCAGCAACAAACGCTATAACCATTATTACCAATAACTCTGAACATCAGGATTTGGTTAAAGATTTATTGGCTTTGGCCAAAGAAGAAATTGATCATTTTGAGCAGGTTCATAATATAATTATCAAAAGAGGATTAAAACTAGGACGTGAACGCAAAGACGATTATGTAAATGAATTGTATTTGTATATGAAAAAAAGCGGCGACGGAAGCCGAGTTTCAGGTTTAGTTGAAAGATTACTATTCTCAGCTATGATCGAAGCCAGAAGCTGCGAACGTTTTAAAGTTTTATCTGAAAACATTCAGGACGAAGAATTGGCTGTTTTTTACAGAGATTTAATGGAAAGTGAAGCCGGGCATTATGTTACATTCATAACATACGCCAGAAAATACGGAGTAGGAATTGACGTAGAAAAACGTTGGAGAGAATGGTTGGCATTCGAAGAATCAATCATCACCAACTACGGAAAAGGCGAAACGATTCATGGATAAATTTATTAAAACTCCAATTTTTTAAATTCCAAATTCCAAAATTGAAGAAACTTTGTGAATCTCTGCGAAATTTCTAAAATAAAAAATCCGCATAAATCCGCGTCTTCGCTTAGCGAACCTGCGTCATCCGCGTGCCATTTTCGTTCCAAATAAAGCGCAAAGTTTAGCAATCTAAAATCTAAAATCTGAATTCTAAAATCGCTATATTTGAAAGTAACCAAACTCCAAACTCATGAGAATAGAAACTGATCTCAAATTAGGATTTAAAGATGTAATGATCAGACCAAAAAGATCAACACTAAAAAGCAGATCTGAAGTCTCTTTAGAACGCAATTTTAAATTTTTGCACAGTACCACAAATTGGACAGGAATTCCGATTATGGCAGCGAACATGGATACAGTTGGAACCTTTGAAATGGCAGAAGTTTTGGCGAAAGAAAAACTTTTTACAGCCATTCACAAACATTATTCACCAGAAGAATGGAAGACTTTTTTATCGAAAGTTACACCGGATTTCTACGATTATATCGCTATTAGTACCGGAACCGGAAAAGAGGATTTTGCTAAAATTGGTCAGATCATTACAGAAAATCCTTTGCTTAAATTTATTTGTATAGATGTAGCAAACGGATATTCAGAACATTTTGTACAGTTTTTAAAACAAACCAGAAAACAGTATCCTGATAAAGTTATTATTGCAGGAAATGTCGTTACCGGAGAAATGGTCGAAGAATTACTTTTGGCAGGAGCCGATATCGTAAAAGTCGGAATTGGACCCGGTTCTGTTTGCACAACGCGCGTAAAAACTGGGGTTGGATATCCTCAGCTTTCGGCAATTATAGAATGTGCCGATGCCGCTCACGGTTTAGGCGGACATATTATCAGTGACGGCGGCTGCAGTACACCGGGCGATGTAGCCAAAGCTTTTGGTGCAGGTTCAGATTTTGTAATGCTGGGCGGAATGTTGGCCGGACACACAGAAAGCGGAGGAGAGCTGATCGAAATTAATGGCGAAAAGTTTAAACAATTTTACGGAATGAGCTCAACAACAGCAATGGACAAACATGTTGGCGGAGTAGCAGAATATAGAGCAAGTGAAGGAAAAACAGTTAAAGTTCCTTTTAGAGGAAAAGTCATAAATACAGTTTTAGACATTTTAGGCGGATTAAGAAGCACCTGCACTTATGTTGGCGCTTCAAGATTGAAAGAATTAACAAAACGAACGACTTTCATCCGCGTAAGCGAACAGGAAAATCAAATTTTTACCAAATAATAAAAGCATTTTATATAATATGATTACAATTACAGAAGCAACTATAAGCGATATTAAACAAATTCAGAATATAGTACATATAACATGGCCAATTACTTACGGTGAAATTTTATCTAATGAACAATTAGATTATATGTTGGATCTTTTTTATTCTGATGAAGCTTTAATTCTTCAATACAATAAAAAAGAACAATTATTTTATATGATTTATGAAGATCAAACTGAGAATATAGGATTTATCGGAATTGAACATAATTATAACGGAGAAGCTGTAACCAAAATTCATAAAATATATCTTTTACCAGAAACTCAAGGAAAAGGAATTGGTAAAAAAGTGATTGATGAAATTGGAATATTAGCCTTAAAAAACAATTCAAAAACGTTATTATTAAATGTAAACCGATTTAATTCGGCTTTAGGTTTTTATAAAAAAATAGGTTTTGAAGTTATTGATGAAGTAAATATTGAAATTGGAAATGGCTATTTGATGGAAGATTATGTGATGGAGAAGAGGTTTTAAACACGAATTTCACGAATTGACACGAATTAGTTTGTGAAATTAATTCCACAAAATTAAGCTAACATTAAAATTAGTGTCAATTCGTGAAATTCGTGTTCAATTTTTTCTTAATTCACCACAATATCATGCTTAAACAGCAATCCTTTCACGTCTTTCAAAGCAAAAACAGCTTTCTTTAGTTTCGTTTTTGAGGGATCAATAGTATAATTGTAACTCGTTTTAAAATCGGCTTTGTTAGCGATGGCTTTGTCGAATTCTGATCGATATAAATCACAATTCTCGAACAAAACACTTGTAAGGTCGGTTGCCATAAAATCGACAGCGATTAAACTGCAATTGGTAAACGTCGTTCCTTTAATTTTTAAAGTATAAAACTTCGAAAAATCCAAAATGCAATCGTAAAAATGGACTTCGAAAATAAGTTTATCACACATCGCAAAATTCACCTCTTTAATTTCACAGCGATTAAATGTAGCAGTTCTGAAAGCTACATAATTGATTTTGGCTTCATTAAAAATACAATCATTAAAAACACAGTCGATAAAAGTGACTGCGAGAAAAGTACAGGCAGAAAAGTTGCAATTATTAAAAATACAGCATTCAAAATCCTTAAAATTAAGATCGTCTCTACCATAAGTAATGGTATCATATTCTTTATCAAGGAAATATTCTGATTCTTTTTTCAATGCTGGCTTGCTGATTATTTTAAAGCGAAATTATAATAATTAAATCAGATAATTGATTTCTTTTAATACTTCTCTTTTATAATGTTTACTTGAGACATCGATTTAATTTGTAAGTGTATTAGTGTAAGATGTTGAAAATAAGACTTATATTTACAGTAAGGTTAATTATTATTCCAAAAAATTAAAGCTTTCAAATGGTAAAATTTTTAAAAAATAATCTCTTTCATAAAAAAGATAAAATTTTCGGATTGTTATTTTTCATTTCTTTTACCTTATTTGCTCAAAACGATTCCATCAATAAAGAACTTTGTCCGCCAAAAACAATATTAGAAATCTTTAAAAAGAGAGATTCTGTGTATGTTGTTAAACCCGTAAAAAACAGTTTCTTTTTAATTATTCCGGCAATCGGCACGCAACCTGCAACAGGCTTTTTTTTTGGTGGTGTGGCCCAGTATACTTTTAAAGGAAAACAAAAAGCAGATAAATATTCAATAGCAAATCTCGGTATCACCTATACCGTAAAAAATCAATGGCTGGTAAATGTCAAGAATAATATTTTATTAAAAAATAATCGAATTTTTTTAAGCGGAGATTATCGAATATATCTTTTTTCACAGCCTAATTATGGATTAGGAACTAATATTATTCCGCGAAAGCGTAATCAGGATCCAGGATTCAGTCTCGATTCTCTGGCACAGCCCATGGATTATAATTATTTCAAATTTCATCAGACTGCCTCATTCGAAGTAAAGAAGAATTTTTATGTTGGAGGAGGTATCAATATCGATTGGTATTCTAAAATTTCAGATAAGGAATTAGATGTTGCAAACGGAAAATTTACGTATCACTACGATTATAACCAAAAGTATGGTTTTGATAACTCAGAGTATTTTTTGACTGGCGTGAGTCTAAATTTAGTATATGATTCGAGAGATAATCAGGTTAATTCGACTCGTGGCTGGTTTGCCAATATTAATTATCGGTTCAATCCTGTATTTTTTGATAATCAGCGATATAGTAATGTTTTGTATACTGAATACCGTAATTTTATTCCGCTTTCGCAGAAAAACGAACGTTATATTTTGGCCATTTGGACTTACGGGCAATTTGTAACCAGAGGAAAATTGCCTTATTTGAATTTACCTGCAATTGGCTGGGATCAGCGCAGCAGGAGTGGAGAAGGCTACACACAAGGATTATTTAGAGGAACGAATTTAGTTTATCTGGCTACAGAATTTAGATTTCCAATAACCTGCAATCAAATGTTTAGCGGAACTGTATTTACCAACTTCGTAACTACAAGTAATCCGGATACCAATACAAAACTCTTTAGCTCAATTCAACCCGCAGCTGGTATTGGATTACGAATTTTAATCGATAAAAGCACCAGAACAAATCTAATTGTAGATTACGCCTGGGGAAACCAATCAAAAGGCTTTTATCTAAATGCGGGAGAAACATTTTAAAAAAGATTATTTCAAAACCATTCAGATTGACTATATGTGAGAAAGTAGTTTCTTTTACTAATCTTTTATAAACGAAGGAAAATCTATGTTTCTATGTGTTTAATTAAATTTATTTAAATTCAGGAAACAGATTACTCAATGATTTTACTAACTTTAATAATGAGAAGTACATTTTTATGACCTGAAAATTGATTTCTTCACAATAAATTCATAATTCTAAATTATTGTGATTTATATTTTAAACTCAATTGCTATTTTTGTTAATAATACCTCTATCAATGAAACTACTTATAGTCGAAGACGAACCAAATCTACTCTCCATTTTACGCAAAGGTTTCGCTGAAAACAACAATGATGTCAGCGTGGCTCTTGATGGTAAAACGGCTTTGGAAATGATTCAAAACTATACTTTTGATGTAGTAATTTTAGATGTAATGTTACCTGACATTAACGGAATTGAAATTTGCAGAAGATTGCGTGCAGACAAGAATTTTGTACCTGTTTTGCTTTTAACAGCCCTTGGAACTTCAGAGAACATTGTAACCGGACTCAATGCCGGAGCCGATGATTATTTAGTAAAACCCTTTAAGTTTGGCGAACTCGATGCAAGGGTAAATGCCTTAAACCGCAGGGCCAATCAGGAAACTGAAAAAGCAGATACCATAATAATTGGTGATTTAGAAATAAACAGTCAGGCAAAAACGGTAAAACGCGAAGGAGAACCAATTGTTTTAACCGCCAAAGAATTTAAACTACTGTATTATTTAGCCAAAAATACAGGCAGAATTGTATCCAGAGACCAGATTTTAGACAATGTCTGGGACATTAATTTTGATATGAACACCAATGTTGTGGATGTTTATATTAATTATTTAAGAAAAAAAATAGACAAACCTTTTACAACCAAACTTATTCATACCATGAAAGGTTTAGGTTACGTTATACAAGAATAAAATGGATATAAGAAAAAAAATTACTTTTACTTATGTTGCACTTTCTACATTTAGTACACTGTTACTGTGTGTTGTAGTTTTTGTATTATTTCGTGAAAACAACAGATATCATTTTTTAAAAAGATTAGAAGACAGGGCAAAAATCGTAGCTTCAATTCATTTTCAGGACGATCCCGAAAAAATAAAATACTACAGTAATCTTAAAAAAAACGGACTGGAAGAACTTATTGAAGAAGAAGAATATGTTCTTAAAATTAACAGCGCCAATAGTTTTGATTATAACACAAAATTAAATTTACCCAATTCATTTTATTCTACTATTCTCGAAACAGGAAAAGACTATTTTGAAATAAACAGTAAGTATTATTTAGGTCAGGTTTTCACCGAAAACAATCAGAAATATATTGTAATAGTGGGCGCCAGAGATCGACGCGGAAAAACTACAACTGTTTACATTATAAAAATATTGGTTTTTGGCGGTTTTGCTTTTATAATTCTAGCCTTCTTTTTAGGGCGTCTTCTGGCCAAACGCGTGATTAATCCTGTGGCGAGAATTACAAGAGAGGTAAATAGAATTAGTGCTTCAAATTTGCATAACAGGCTGCCTGAAGTGAAGAACTCTGATGAAATTTCAGATCTTACCCATACTTTTAATGATATGCTGGACAGATTGGAAACTTCTTTCGAAATTCAGGCAAACTTCATCAATAATGCCTCTCACGAATTAAAAACGCCAATAACAACTATTATTGCCGAGTCTGAAATTATGCTTTTGAAAGAAAGAGAAGTTTCAGAATATATTGAATCATTACAAAACATTTACAGTCAGGCTTCAAGATTAGGAAATCTAACCGAAAGTTTATTAAAACTTACTCAAACAGGTTACGATGGTAAAAAACAGGTTTTGGATATCGCCAGAATCGATGAACTGTTAATGGATGTAAAATCTGATTTAGATAAAATTTATCCGGATAACCGTGTGAGTATCAAACTGAATTTTGTTCCAACAGATTCTAATTTACTTTTAATTCCGTGCAATAAACCGCTTTTAGAACTGGCAATCAATAATATTATTACAAACGGTGTAAAATACTCCGATAATAATGAAGTTTTTGTTACACTTTCGGCTAATACAGAATGGATTAAAATTTCGATTAACGATATCGGAATCGGAATTCCGCCGGAAGATATTCCGCATTTGTATGAACCTTTTTTTAGAGGAAAAATTGCTGCCAAATATATTGGCTACGGTTTAGGACTTCCTTTGGCATCCAAAATTATCCGAATGCACGATGGCGAAATTCAGGTACAATCCGAACAAAACAAAGGGACAATCGTAACCATTACTTTTAAGAAAAATATCAAAAAAAATATCAAGAAAACCAACATTAAAAATTCTAATGTTGAATCTTAGGAAATTCTAATTTTAGATTAAGACCCTTCTAATCTGCACGATGTTATTTTGTATGTATAAACTAAACGATTATACATATGAAAAATTTCCTTATACCTACCACATTAGAACAAGATACTATCAGCGCTGTAAAATCAGCAGTTAATCAGGCAAAAAACACCAATTGTGAGATTATATTAATGATTGTTTCTGATACTCCGGATACTTTTTCATCTTCACAATTTTTACGTGAAATGAAAACAAGCCTAACCACAAGCCAGGAAGAAGTTCTTGAAACGTGCCGTTACATTATCTCACGCACAGATAATTGCAAAATAAAAGTGCACAATCAATACGGACTTTCGGCACCTATTTTTAAAGGAATTATCGATGCTTTTGCTATAAAACTGGTTATTCTGACACATTCTTATAAGCAAGAAACAAAACGTATTCATCAATATGCAGTAAAATTAGCAGGGAATCAAAAATGCCCAATTTTACATTTAGGAGCAGAATCCCTTAAAAATGATTTCAATAAAGCACTTTACATCGAAAATGCAAAAGCAAACATGCATGTAAAAGATGTTCAGCAGTTTTTAAGCAAAAATTTCTCTTATGAAATTGTAAGCCAAACGGCCAATTTTGATGATAATTACGAACAATTTGCACCTTATTTGTCTGAAGCCATTTCAAAATATGATATTGATTTATTGGTAGAAACCCGTAAAGGAGAAAAAATCAAATTCAAAAAAACAAAAAAAGAAAATAGCACAGATAAACTGGGACTTCCTGTTTTATCGCTGTACGAAGAGCTAGCTTAATAGCTGCTTTTTCAATAAAATAAAGTTTAATTTAAAACTAAAAAATATGTTATTAAAGAAAAGAATTCCAATGAGGTACGTTCTCGGAAAAATTAAAGTGGAATTAGGTCTTGTAGTGGCTTATACCATATTATTTGAAGTTTTTCACCACTATTTCATCAATATTTCTGTAGATATTCCGATCGCAATACCAACGATGGTTGGTACCATTATATCCTTATTATTGGCCTTTAAATCCAATCAGGCGTATGACAGATGGTGGGAAGCAAGAATTATCTGGGGATCAATCGTAAATGAATCCAGAACGTTGATTAGACAAGTATTAACGTTTTATAAAGACCCTGATTTTTCTGTTGAAGCCAATGATTTCAAGGAAAATTTCACTAAAAGACAAATAGCCTGGTGTTATAGCTTAGGACAGGCTTTGCGAAATAAAGACGCCATAAAGCCTATCAAAAATTTGATAAGTGAAGAAGAGTTAAGTTTTGTAAAAAATCATCAAAACGTTCCAAACGCGATCTTGTTACTGCATGCCAGAGATTTAAGAAACGCCAGAAAAGACAAGCGTTTCAATACTTATCAGCAAGTAGAAATAGATAATACATTGACAAGATTATGTGACGCGATGGGTAAATGTGAAAGAATTAAAAACACAATTTTCCCAACCACATATAGTATGTACATCAGAATGACATTGTGTTTGTTTATTATTTTATTGCCTTTTGGATTAATTGATTTATTAAGTTGGTTCGCAATACCATTAATTACAATTATTGCAGGAACTTTCTTTTTGATCGAAAAAATGGCAATTCACTTGCAGGATCCTTTCGAAAACAGACCAACAGATACGCCGGTAACGGCTATTTCTCAGGCAATTGAAAAGAATTTAATGCAAATGCTAAATGAGTTTCAGGTTGAGTTTGACATCATTAAAGAATTTGATCTCAAACCAGAACCTGCAAAACTTACCGGAAACGAGTACTTTGTTCTTTAATTATATTAGTCTATTTAATTGTAAACCAGACAACGCTTTTGTGTTGTCTGGTTTTTTATTTTTAGAATTGGAATTTGGAATTTAATATTTGAAGTTTAATTTGGATTTGGAATTTGGAATTTCAAAATTGGAATTTAAATTTTTAGGAGCTAATCCCGCTATCCGTTCCAAGTCCTCGCTAAAAAAACTATTTTTCTAAGCCAGAAAACGAGCTTCCGCTGGTCGCTGTTTTCTGACAAGAAAAATTAGTTTTTTTAGCTCCGGGCTTTCCACTACTATCGGGGCTAGGGCACTCGGGTTATTTTGAATGAAAACAAACACACGCACAAAACCGGACAGGTTTTTAAAACCTGTCAGGTTTATTTGACGACGCTTTTCGTAAAGTTCCGGAGGAACGATTTATATTGTAGCCAGGGATTTTAATCCCTGGAAGCGCAAACAGAGACAGCGTCACGTTTTAAGTAATTTTCCCAAAGTCTGTATCGAATGTCGCAATTCATTTGTCCAAGGCAAACCAAAACTCAAACGCATACAATTTGAAAACTGATCCTGAAAAGAGAAAATTCTTCCCGGTGCAAAACTGATATTATGTTTCATCGCCAAATGATAAAAAGCCGCCGTATCGATGCTTTTATCCAATTCTATCCAGAGAAAAAAACCGCCCTGAGGCTGACTCACTTTTGTACCTTCCGGAAAAGATTCCAGGACCGTATTAATATAATTATTGCAATTTTGATGTAAGATTTGGCGTATTTTACGAAGGTGATTTTCATAACGTCCGTTTTTCAAAAAATCGCCCACAACTTCATGTGTAATAGTAGGCGAGGAGAGCGTGTGATAAATTTTATTTCGCAGAATCTGTTTTTTGAATTTCCCCGGCGAAACCCATCCCACGCGATAACCCGGTGCCAAAGTTTTAGAAACCGAACTGCAGCAAAGTACAATCCCGCTTTCATCGTAGGTTTTGCAATTAGTTGGTCGGCTGGAGCCAAAGTACAAATCGCCGTGAATATCATCTTCAATCAACGGAATATCATAAAACTCCATTAGCTTAACCACTTCTTTTTTATGTTCTGCAGGCATCATACTCCCAGACGGATTGCTAAAATTACTCATCAGCAAACAAAGCTTTACTTTTTTTGTAGCAAGTGCCTTTTTTAAAGCATCCAGTTCAATCCCCGTTGTCATGTTTGTAGGCAATTCCATAATATACAAACCGAGTGATTTAGCCAATTGCAAAATCCCAAAATAGGCGGGACTTTCTGTAATAATAGTATCGCCGGGTTTTGTTAAAGTCATCAAACAATGCGATATAGCACTTGTACAGCCTGGCATTGTAATAATATCATTTTCGGTCAAAGAACCACCCCAAGTAAAAGACCAGCGCGCAATTTCTCTCCTTAAATTAAGATTTCCCTGCACTTCCTCATAACTCGTTCCGCTATTGGGCAATTGACGAGTCGCCTGAATAATTCCCTTGTTCAATTTCGCAATTGGTAAAAGTTCATTCGACGGAAAACCCAAAGAAAGCATCGTAATACTTTTATCCGTCATATTACGGTAAACCTGATCAATCAAATCCTCGCGATCAATGTTCAGGCATTTCAAAACCGGACTGCTCGGTGAAGGTTCCGTAATAATTCTGGCAGAAGTATTACTCACATAATAACCCGATTGTGGTCTCGATTCAATCAAAGATCGGCTCTCGACTTCGTAATAGGCTTTACTTACCGTGCTCATGCTGTAACCGGTTTCGGCCACTACTTCACGAATCGAAGGCAGTTTATCGCCAACGCTTAAAACGCCAGATTTGATTTGCTTTTCAATTCGGTCGGCAAACTGCAGATACAAGTAATTAGAATTTCTCATAAAAAAAAACTGTTATGGTGCAATTTACAAAAACTGTATCTGTATTGCTTATTTATTTTTAAGAAATTTGTTTCATCACAAAATCAAACCAAAAAACAATAATCCGTGAAAACAACAAAATACTACATCGCAGCCATAACGGCGTACACCATTTGGGGATTTTTTAGCCTTGTGCTAAAACCAATTCACGAATATGCCTCTTTGGATATTTTATTCTTTCGAGTTTTTAGCTGTAGTATTTTAATGTTATTGATTTCTTTTGCTTTCAAACGAAAAAAAGTAAAAGAAACAATCGAAATCTTCAAAGCATTACCAAAATCAGAAAAACGAAAAGCACTTTTACTAAACATTGGCGGAAGCGTTTTCCTGATGTTAAACTGGTTCACATTCATTTACGTAATGAATCACGTTAGCGTAAAAGCAACATCATTAGCCTATTTGGTTTGTCCAATTTTAACCACTTTATTGGCGTATTTTCTGTTGCACGAAAAACTAAGCAAAACCCAATGGATTTCTGTCGGATTAAGTATTTCAGGTTGTTTATTATTGTCTTATGCTGATATTATGGATATGTTTTTCAGTATCATAATAGGTTTTACATACGCTTGTTATTTAGTAAGTCAGCGTGTCAATAAAGGTTTTGATAAGTTTATTATTTTAACCTTTCATATCACATTGGCAGCCTTGATTTTATTGCCTTTTTATCCGGCATACAGCGGTCCGGTTCCAACAGAATTTAAATTTTATTTCTGTATCGAAACCATTGCCATTTTGTTTACGATTTTCCCGTTGTTCCTGAATTTATACGCACTTTCCGGCATTAATTCATCAACAGTTGGCATGTTGTTAAACATAAACCCAATGATCGCTTTCGGCTTAGCGACTTTTGTGTATCACGAAAACATAACCGTTTTACAAATCACGGCTTACAGCATAATTTTTATAGCTGTTATCGTCTTTAACTCGCATCATCTTTTTGCACTAAAACAAAGATATACACCAGCTTCAAAAAACGCTTAAACTTTTTGCCACAACTTTCACGAACCTGAAAACTCCAAATTGACATAGTCAAATTTTATGGAAATAGATTTGATGAACATTCGTGAAGTTGTGGCTAATTTTATAAATTAATTTAGAAGTTTAAGGTCAATAAATTTTTCCGCCACGAATTCACGAATTTAGTTTATAATAATTCGTGAATTCGTGGCGATTATTTTTGAAGATGTAATTCATAAAATTACCAGAATCTTAACAGGATATTTAAACAGGAATGAGTATTTTTCATTTCTGTTTTTTTATGCGATAATGCATGAAAAAAGTTGCCACGAATTACACAAATACTTACGAATTAAAATTTAAAAAAATTAGCGAAAATTAGTGTAATTCGTAGCAAAAAAAACAAAATAACCAGATTCAAGTTTTATGAAAAATACCAAATTACAAGCCTTCATTCCGTTATTTTATTTAGTATGGTCAGACGATCTTTTAACACAAAAAGAGTTTGCCACCATTCAGACATTTATTAATGATTTGACATGGCTTTCGCCTGAAGAAAAACAACAGCTTCTTTCTAAAGTTGATATTTCAAATCCGCCTACGCGAAATGAACTCACACAATGGAAATTGGATATTGAAAAAAGTATAAAAGATAAATCATCCATAAAATCGGTTTTTGATATTGCCGAAGCACTTTCAGAAAAAGACATAGATATTTCGAAGTTAAAACCTGAATTTTTAAAACTGGAGAATGATTTGGGTGTTTTGGGAGAAGAAGTAATTCAGAACTTTAAAACCAAAGAAGGATCATTTACAGCCAATTCTCAGACTACAAATAATTTTGATATTCAGAAAATAACAGCCCTTTTAGACGGAAAAGAAGCTGCGATTATAAAAAAGGTAAAATCAGTTATTTCAAGACCTGAATTTGCTTATGAAACGTCGACAGATATTAATGTGTATCGCCAAACGGTTTACAATTGGTGTAAAATTTTAGCCGAAGAAAATCTCGGAAATATGGCGTATCCAAAGCAACATGGCGGAGGAGAAAACATAGCCGATTATTTTGCGATTATGGAAACTTTGAGTTATCATGATTTAAGTTTGGTAATTAAATTTGGCGTTCAGTTTGGACTTTGGGGAATGAGCGTTCAGTCATTAGGAACCGAAAAGCATTACGCAAAATATTTAAAAGATATTGGTTCGCTAAAAATCCCGGGCTGTTTTGCCATGACCGAAACACATCACGGTTCAAACGTAAAAGGATTAGAAACCACGGCAACTTACAATCATAACGATCAAACGTTTACGATTCATACACCGCATGAAAAAGCGCAAAAAGAATATATTGGCAACGCAGCCGTACACGGACAAATGGCAACTGTTTTTGCCAAATTAATTATTAACGATCACGATTATGGCGTAAATGCTTTTGTGGTTCCGTTGCGCGACACAAACGGAAATACGTTAAACGGAATTACAATTGGCGATTGCGGCCATAAAATGGGATTAAATGGTGTTGATAACGGAATAATTCGTTTTAATCAGGTTGTGATTCCAAAAGAAAATATGCTGGACAGATTTGCTTCTGTAAACGAAAAAGGAGAATTTGAAAGCCCAATTCCGAGTGATAACAGACGTTTCTTTACCATGTTAGGTACTTTGGTTGGAGGCCGAATCGGGATTCCGCGTTCGGCTTTGGCAGCAGCCAAATCCGGATTAACAATTGCCATTCGATACAGCGATCAACGCCGACAATTTGGTCCCGAAGGCGGATCTGAAGTTCCAATTTTAAATTACAGAATGCACCAACGCAGATTACTTCCGCATTTAGCGAAAACCTACGCGGTTCATTTTGCATTACAATATCTTACGAAACGTTTCCTGAATAAAACCGAAGCCGAAATGCAGGAAATTGAAGCTCTTGCAGCCGGAATGAAATCGTATTCAACCTGGAGCACCAGAGATATTCTGCAGGAATGTCGTGAAGCTATTGGTGGAAAAGGATATTTATCTGAAAACAGAATCGACGATTTAAAAAACGACACTGAAATTTACACCACTTTTGAAGGTGATAATACTGTTTTGATGCAATTGGTTGCTAAAAATCGTTTGGCTGAATTCAGAAAAGCATTTGGAGAAATGGGGTCATTGGGAATCATCAATTATGTGTATGAAAATGCAAAAGTGGCGATTTCTGAGAAAAACCCAATCGCGACCAGAAGAACAGATGATGAACATTTATTAGATTCAGAATTTCATTTACAGGCCTTTATCCATAGAGAAAAAACAATTTTGGCCTCTGCAGCCCGACGTATCAAAAAATTGGTCGATGGCGGTTTAGAACCTTACGATGCGTTTAATGTCGTTCAGCATCAAATGATCGATGTGGCTCAGGCGTATTTGGAAAGAATTGTTTTAGAGCAATTTCAGGAAGCCATTAAAACGGTTGAAGATGAAAAATCAAAAGAAATATTGACAAAATTATACCAACTATACGCGCTTTCGCAGATAGAAAAAAACAAAGCCTGGTATCTTGAAGACGGTTATATGGAAGCTGTTAAAACAAAAGCAGTTCGCAAAATAGTCAACCAGCTTTGTTGGGATATTCGCCCTGATGCAGTTGCATTAGTAAACGCTTTTGATATTCCGGAAAGTTGTTTGGCGGCTCCAATTGCAGTTAATTGAGAATATAGAATATAGAGTAAAGAATATAGACTTTTTAAGCAGCTTTGTCAAATATAGCCCGTGGTTTCAACCACGGGGATTCAATATTATTACGTCTCATATTGTGTTCCCGTGGTTGAAACCACGGGCTATGTTTGAAAATAGAAATAAAATGTAGATTTACAGTCTGTCATTTCAGAAATGAATAAAAATGCGCAAACTAATTTTAAACTTGAGCTTTGTCAAAGTTTTAAACTTTGACAAAGCTTTTTTTTTAGCCACGAATTCACGAATTTTAAAAGCTTTACACGCAATCATTCGTGAATTCGTGGCTATTTTTATGTATAGAGTAGAAATAAAATCTGGTAAAATCAATAACTTATATGTTTAAAAAAACTACCAGCTTCCCTTTAAACCTTCTTTAAGGGCGCTGTTGTATTTCTCCAAATCAAAACTGTACAAATCAGGAGCTTTGTGGGCGCCCCCTTTTCGCGATTCATCTAATTTGGTTAGAATATCATAACGAAGTATTTTGCGATAGAAATTCCCGCGGTTCAATTTTTTCCCTAAAATAGCTTCATATAATTTTTGAAGTTCTGGCATCGTAAACTTATCCGAAAGAAGATTATAACCAATAGGATGATTATTTAATTGTTCACGAAGTGTCGAAAGTGCTTTATCTAAAATGGTTCTGTGATCCATCATAAACGACGGAAGATTTTCAATAGAATGCCATTGCACATTTGTAGAATATTCGTCAATAACTAAATTTACTTTTGAATGTTCAGCCAAAGCATAATATCCAATAGAAACAAAGCGCTGTTTGTTCCAAATCGTGTCATGGTAGTCTGCAAAAGCATCTTCAGAGCGATGCAGGTTTCCAAAAGTATAAAACTGCTGGAGATAAATATTTTCGGTTCCGGTTCTGTCTTTTAAAATGCGAACTGCCGCATCATCTACGTTTTCCTCTTTTTTTACATATCCTCCGGGAAGTCCCCAAAATTCCTGATCCTTCATTTTTACAGTCAAAACATGAAGCGAATTTTCATGAAAGCTAAAAATAGCACAGTCAATAGAAAGCGTCGGAATATATTTTTTAAACGCTTCTTCAGATTGTTGTTCAAGTAATTTCTTAAATTCCATTGTATTGATTTGTTTTCAAATTTACTCTTTTTGAAAATTATAAATCCGTGTAATACTGCAAAAATTCAAAAATTTCCTTTAAAATCAATCCTTTAGCTCTTTTTTTATTCTGATAATGTTTGATTAAATGTTTATTCGACTAAGAATATATTAAGTTTTATGGTTTCCATTTGTGATAAATGAAAATTTAAGGGATTTTATTTGTTGATATGAAAAAAAGTAATTAATATTGCTTCATAATGAAGCAATGAAATTTAAAATACTACAACTTTACTATTTTCAACCACTTTCTAAATTTCCAATTATGAAAAAAACAATTATAAAAACAGCGCGATTATCACTTTTAACCGCGTTAGTACTTTCTAATTTATCATGGAACATTTTTCCGAATGATGAAACAAATCCACCGCTGCTAACGATTAAAGGATTTACATTTCAAGACTTTAACCGAAATGGAAAATTAGACATTTGGGAAGATACACGTCTTTCTAATAATCAAAGAATTGATGCGATCATCAAGGAAATGACAAATGCAGAAAAGGCAGAACTGCTTATCGGAACCGGAATGCCGGGAATAGAAGTACTTACAGGTCCTATTGGAGATTCTAAAAAAGGGTTGGTTCCGGGAGCTGCCGGCGGAACTGCTGCTTTTGAGCGTTTCGGAATTCCAGCTACAGTTGTTGCCGATGGCCCAGCGGGTTTAAGAATTCAGCCAACTAGAGATAATGATACAAAAACCTATTATGCAACGGCATTTCCGGTTGGCACGGCTTTGGCTTCGACCTGGAATAAAGCACTTTTGGAAGAAGTTGGAAAAGCAATGGGTAATGAGGTAAAAGAATATGGTGTTGACGTTTTATTGGCACCGGCTTTAAACATCCACAGAAATCCTTTAAACGGAAGAAATTTCGAATATTATTCGGAAGATCCGTTGATTTCAGGAAAAACGGCAGCAGCAATTGTAAATGGAATTCAGTCGCAAGGAGTTGGAACTTCTATCAAACACTTTGCGGTTAATAACGAAGAAACCAATCGTTTAACAATCAATGCGCACGTTTCTGAAAGAGCGATTCGGGAATTGTACTTAAAAGGTTTTGAAATCACAGTGAAAGAATCGCAGCCGTGGACTGTAATGTCATCTTACAATAAACTTAACGGCGAATATACTTCTGCCAGAAAAGATTTACTGACGGAAGTTTTAAGAAACGAATGGGGTTTTAAGGGTATTGTAATGACAGACTGGTTTGGCGGTTTTCCAGGATTTGAAAGTATTAGAGACGGTTCAAATTCTGAAGTAGTGAAACAAATGATTGCCGGAAATGATCTTTTAATGCCTGGAATTCCAGTTCAGAAAAAGGCATTATTAGAAGCCTTAAATTCAGGAAAATTATCTCAGGAAGTGGCCAATACAAATGTGAAAAGAATTTTAGAATATATTTTTCGTACGCCAACTTTCGCTAAATATAAATACAGCGATAAACCAAACCTGACTAAAAATGCTGAAGTAACCAGAAATGCGGCGGCAGAAGGAATGGTTTTACTTAAAAATACCAATAATGCATTGCCATTTGCTGACAAACAAAAAGAAGTTTCTGTATTTGGAGTTACTTCTTACGCCTGGATTACAGGCGGAACAGGAAGCGGAAGTGTGAATAATAAACACACCGTTTCTCTTTTAGAGGGTTTGAATGCTGCAGGTTATAAATTAGATAATGAATTAGTTGATTTGTATAAACCGTACGCTGATAAAGAAGTACTTGCTGAAAAGGAAAGAAGAGAGGAAAAAGGAGTTATGGCTTTGCCTGAAAGACTTCCTGAATTGAAATTGACTGATGATTTTATTGCTAAAAAAGCGGCAAGTTCTGAAATTGCATTGGTAACTTTAGGAAGAAACTCTGGAGAATTTAACGACAGAGTTGTCGATAATGATTTTAATTTGGCTAATGAAGAGATTGAAATGCTGGATAAAATCGCTAAAGCTTTTCATGCGAAAGGAAAAAAAGTTGTGGTTATTTTAAATATTGGCGGCGTAATTGAAACAGCTTCATGGAAAGATAAAGTTGATGCTATTTTACTGGCGTGGCAGCCGGGTCAGGAGGGAGGACATTCTGTTGCAGATGTAGTTTCAGGAAAAATAAATCCATCAGGAAAATTGACGATGACTTTCCCTGTAAAATATGCTGATACACCTTCGGCAAAAAATTTCCCTGGAATTCCTGCTAATAATCCAAAAGAAGTAACTTATGAAGAAGGCGTTTATGTTGGATACCGTTATTACAATACATTCAATGTAAAACCATCTTATGAATTTGGTTTCGGAACTTCTTATACTTCATTTGATTATACCGATGTAAAAGTAAGTTCACCAACTTTTAAAGATAAACTGACGGTTTCTGTTACAGTAAAAAACACAGGAAAAGTTTCCGGTAAAGAAGTAGTGCAGGTTTACCTTTCAGCTCCGGCAAAATCTATTGACAAACCAAAAGAAGAATTAAAAGCTTTTGGTAAAACCAAAGAATTAAAACCGGGCGAAACTCAAACATTGCAATTGACTTTATCTCCAAAAGATCTGGCTTCGTTTTTAGAAAATAAAAGCGCCTGGATTGCAGAAGCCGGAACGTATAAAGTTTTGGTTGGAGCTTCATCTGAAGATATAAAAAAAACAGCTGAATTTTCGGTACCGAACGAACTTACAGTTGAAAAAGTAAAAAAAGCTTTTGAAGCAGATACTAAGTTTACAGAGCTTAAACCTTAATTACAAGTATATTTTTGGTTAGATAAAAATGGATTAAGGCTACAAATTCCGCTTGGATATTCAGATTTGAATAAACAAGTGGAATTGTTTTTTTTATGACAAAACGGCAATGAAATTAATTTTATAATATCATTGTATTGTTATTTTAGGTTTTAAATCATGGTTTTATTAAAATAACTGGCTTTTTCAAAATCTTTGATATTGATTGAAATTACCGGAACTTCAGGAAGAATTTCATTCAATTTGGTTACAATCGCTTTTGATAGTTTCGATTTTTGATCTGTATTTCGACCTTCCATAATATATCCAAAGACGTGAATAAAATCGTCTAAACTATTTCCGTTATTATAATAGCTAAATGGATTTATGCGGACCTTAATTTCAGAAGCAATAAAAAGATCCGTAGACAAAGCGGCATCAAAAACTTCCTGCATTATTTCATCAGCAGATCTCATTCGGATTACATTTTCTGAACAATCAATAATAAAATGTGGCATGTTGATATTGGTTTTAAAGTGTAGAAATTCAGTTTAAAACAAAATTAAGAAAACATTAGTTGGAATTATTTAAAAATGACTTTTTATAAAACGTTTTTATTCGATTTTTTGTTACTAAATTCAAATTTTACGACTTACTAAATAATTCATTTTTGTTTGCGCACTTTCTTATATTTGTAAGTCTCATTATATCTTAATTGGTTTGAAAAATTATCTGTTGTTTTGTTTGTTCGTTCTTTTAGGAAATCCTGTTTTTGCATCGGATAGTACAGATACTATTTTGAGAAAACTAAATGACGCTTTAAAAAACAAACAGCGATATGTGGCGCTTAAGGAAGAGCGAATTTTAAATTTCAAAAAAATCAAATCGGCAGATTTAAGCAAGGAACAGGAATACAATTACAACAAAACTTTATATACAGAATACCAAAAATTCAATTCAGATTCGGCTATTTTTTATGTAAAAAAGAATTTGAAAATTGCTGAAGAACTTCAAAACAAAGAGCTTTCAGATTTAGCCAACATTCAATTGGTTACACTTTTCTCTTCTTCGGGAAAATACCGTGAATCTGAAGCCATTTTAAAAAGCATCAACAAAAAAACATTATCAAAAACATTGCTTCCTAATTATTATGTGGCGTATCGCGAATTTTTTGAGCATTATGCCGCCAATAGTTACGATATAAAATACATCGAGCAAATACGAAAATACCGTGATTCGTTGCTAATGGTTTTAGATCCAAGTACTTTAAACTATCAAATTAATAAAATTCAGCAGCGAATGTCTGAGGAAAAAATAGACATTTCGCGAAAACAATTACTGGATTTATTGAAAAACACCAAAGAAGATAATCCGCAATATGCCATGATTACTTATCTTTTAGGCAGTATTTATGAGGGAACACATCAATTAGAATTACGAAAAAAATACTACGCACTTTCTGCCACTGCAGATATTAAAAATGCCAATAAAGACAATGCATCGCTTCAGGAACTGGCCTTGGTTTTTTATGAAGTTGGGGATGTCGATATGGCGTACAAGCTCACGCAATCGGCCATTGAAGACGCGTTGTATTGCAATGTACAATTCCGAACACTTTTAATGTCAGAAGTGTATTCGATCATCAATACGGTTTATTTAGAAAAAGAAGCCAAAAGAAAAACAGAATTGCAATTGTATCTTTTATGCATTAGTTTACTTTCTGTATTCTTGATTGTAGCGGTTATTTACGTTTACAAACAAATGAAAAAAGTTTCGAGAATTCGTGGAGAATTATATGAAACAAGTCAAAAACTAGCCGAGTTAAACAAAGATATTACCGAAACCAACAATCAGTTGCAGGAACGTAATTCGCAATTATCAGAATCGAATCATGTTAAGGAAGAATATATAGCGCATTTTTTCAATCTTTGTTCGGCTTACATCAATAAATTAGAAAACTATCGCATTATTTTAAACAAAAAAGCGACGGCAAAACAGTTTGACGAAATTTATAAAATGCTAAAATCAACGACTTTGGTTGATAATGAATTGGAAGAATTATATAAAAATTTCGATATTATATTTCTGAATTTATATCCCACTTTCGTGAAAGACTTTAACGAATTGCTGATTAAAGAAGAACAAATCGTTTTGAAACAAGGCGAATTGCTAAATACTGAACTCAGAATTTTTGCTTTAATCCGACTTGGAATTACAGACAGCGTAAAAATTGCTGCCTTTCTTCGTTACTCTTTAAGCACAATTTACAACTATAGGACCAGAGCTCGAAATAAAGCCGCAGTTTCGCGAAATGATTTGGAAGAAATGGTCATGAAAATAGGTTTAATTTCGCTGAAAGTATAACTTTTTGTTTTAAAACCACTACTTTTTTTGGGCTTTAAAATTTATTAAATATTTGTAAATCAATATTTTAAATTTTTATTTCACTACTTTTTTTCGTTTAAAAATCTCATGCATACTATAACGTTTTAGCTTTACAATATTATTATAGGGTACTTTTGACACAAAGCTATCTTATATATAAATTAATGCTTTAATAAATTATAGTTATGTTTAAAAACGTTAAAACAATTGTTGTTTTACTTTTGTTGACTTCGATTGGGATAAATGCCCAAAACAAAGTTCCGGTTTATCTTGATGATAAAAAGTCGATTGAAGAGCGTGTCGCAGATGCACTTTCAAAAATGACAACCGACGAAAAAATTGCCATGATTCACGCACAATCTAAATTTAGTTCGCCGGGTGTTCCGCGTTTGGGAATTCCGGAAAACTGGATGACCGACGGACCACACGGAATTCGTACCGAAGTTAAATGGGACGAATGGGATCAGGCAGGCTGGACAAACGATTCATGTATTGCTTTTCCTGCTCTTACCGCGCTTTCTGCAACATGGAACAAGGAAATGGCTGCTTTATACGGAAAATCGATTGGTGAAGAAGCACGTTACCGTAACAAAAATGTATTATTAGGACCCGGAGTTAATATTTACAGAACGCCATTGAACGGTCGTAATTTCGAATATATGGGTGAAGATCCTTTCCTGACTTCAAAAATGGTGGTTCCTTATATTAAAGGAGTTCAGTCTAACGGAGTTGCGGCTTGCGTAAAACATTTTGCCTTAAACAATCAGGAAACCAATCGTAACTCAGTAAACGTAATTGTGGACGACAGAGCATTATACGAAATTTATTTGCCGGCTTTTAAAGCGGCTGTACAAGAAGGAGATGCCTGGGCGATTATGGGATCTTATAATAAATATAAAGGACAGCAATGTTGTCACAATGAGTTTTTATTGAATGATATTCTTCGCGGAGAATGGGGATTTAAAGGTGTTGTAGTTTCAGATTGGGGTGGCGTTAATGATACCAAACAAGCGATTCATAACGGTTTGGATATGGAATTTGGCTCCTGGACAAACGGACTTTCATGGGGAACAAGCAATGCTTATGACAACTACTTTTTGGCAAAACCATATTCGATTATGATTGCCAGAGGCGAAGTAGGAACGAAAGAATTAGACGAGAAAGTAAGCCGTATTTTACGTTTATCTTTTTTAACAACGATGAATAAAAACAGACCTTTTGGGTCTTTTGGAACAGAAGAACATGCAAAAGCAGGTTTGAAAATTGCTGAAGAAGGAATTGTATTACTTCAAAATAACAATAATATTTTGCCAATCAATCTTGCTAAAACTAAAAAAATTGCTGTAATTGGTGAAAATGCCATTAAAATGATGACAGTTGGTGGAGGAAGTTCTTCATTAAAAGCAAGATATGAAATCACACCACTTGAAGGATTAAAGAAAAGAATTGGCAATCAGGCTGAAATCGTATACGCTCGTGGTTATGTGGGAGATCCGACAAGTAATTATAACGGCGTTATTGCAAAAGTAAGTTTAGAAGACAAACGTTCTCCTGCTGAACTAACCGCAGAAGCTTTAAAAGTAGCTAAAGATGCTGATATTGTGCTTTTTATTGGAGGTTTAAACAAAACCGACAATCAGGATGCAGAAGGCCACGACCGTAAAGGATTAGAACTTTCGTATGGTCAGGATAAATTAATCAGCGAATTGGCGAAAGTAAATAAAAATATAGTTTTTGTAAATATTTCAGGAAATGCTGTGGCAATGCCGTGGGTAAAAGAAGTTCCGGGAATTGTGCAAGGCTGGTTTTTAGGTACAGAAGCAGGAAATGCTTTGGCAGCCGTTTTAGTTGGAGATGTAAATCCATCTGGAAAACTGACTTTTACTTTCCCTGTAAAATTGTCTGACAATGGTGCTCACGCTTTAGGAGAATTTCCTGGTGGTGATGAAGTTAAATACAATGAAAGCATTTTTGTAGGATATCGCTATGCCGACAAACAAAAAGCAAAACCATTATTTTCTTTTGGTCACGGATTAAGTTACACGACTTTTGAATACGGAAAAGTGACAGCGGATAAAAAACAAGTTTCTGCTGATGGTAAAATTACGTTTTCTGTAAAAGTAAAAAATACAGGAACTCGTGAAGGTTCAGAAGTTGTTCAGCTTTATATCAGTGATTTAAAATCTTCATTAGTTCGTCCTATAAAAGAATTAAAAGGTTTTGAGAAAATTTCGCTTAAAGCGGGAGAAGAAAAAACAGCGACATTTACAATTGATAAAACAGCTTTGAGCTTTTTTGATGATAAAAAACACGACTGGGTTGCAGAACCGGGCGCTTTTGAAGCAATCGTTGGTGCATCTTCAACAGATATAAAATCTAAAGTGGGATTCTCACTTCAATAGTTTCATTATTTCTAAATTGGTTGGTTGTAAAGCTGCAATTGTAAAAAATTGCGGCTTTGCTTTTAGAATTATTTTACGTTAAAATAATTTTACCATTAAGATATTAAGTTAATTAAGCTTTGTGCTTAAATTTATCTGGTGAGAATTAAGCTCGACGAGCTTAAACTTAATTTTTCTTAATCTCTTAATGGTTCAAAAAAATAAACACTTTATTGTTTTAATTAAAGCCGAATTAGAAAATTAGATAAAATTATATAGTTATACATAAAGCTTTGCGAACATTTAAAGATCTTTTCAAAAATTTCCATCGCTATCTTTGCGTAAAAACCTTTGCGGACTTTGCGCTTAAATAAGTTCAATAAAAAACTAACCATCAACCATTAATAATTAACCATTTTTATGAGTTCTATTTCTACTGATATTCAACCAAAAAAGCATTACGAAATCCTGGACGGTTTACGTGGAGTAGCGGCTATTTTAGTTGTAGCTTTCCATATTTTTGAAGCTTTTGGCGGCGGAAATCGTTTTATACAAATTATCAATCACGGTTATCTTGCCGTTGATTTCTTTTTTCTCTTATCCGGATTTGTTGTCGCTTACGCATATGATGATCGCTGGGTAAAAATGTCGCAATGGGAATTTTACAAACGACGTTTAATACGTTTACAGCCCATGGTAATTATGGGAATGATCATTGGAGCCATTTTTTATTATTTTCAGGCTTCGGATATTTTGTTTCCGATGATTGCCGGAATGGAAGTCTGGAAAGTAATTTTAACCATGGTTATTGGGTTTACATTATTACCAATTCCGCCATCATTAGAAATCAGAGGATGGGGCGAAATGCACCCGTTAAATGGACCTGCATGGTCATTATTCTTCGAATACATTGCAAATATTTTATACGCCTTAATCTTCCGTAAGTTCTCCAATAAAGTTTTAGGCTTTTTTGTTCTGATATTTGCAGGATTACTTATTAATTATACCGTTTTTGGTCCAAAAGGAGATGTTATTGGCGGATGGTCTTTAAATCTGGAACAAATGAATGTTGGTTTCACCCGTTTATTGTATCCGTTTTTTGCAGGAATTTTGCTTTCCCGTTTAGGAAAACTAATTCACATAAAAGGCGCGTTCTGGGTTTGCAGTATTTTAATCACAATTGTACTTGCCTTACCAAGATTTGGTGACGAAAATAGCTTATGGATGAACGGTTTATATGAATCTATCTGTATTATTTTAGTTTTCCCTCTTATTGTTGCCATTGGTGCCGGCGGAGAAATTAAAAGTGCTTTTTCGACTAAAATATGCAAGCTTTTAGGAGATATTTCATATCCAATTTATATCACACATTATCCGCTAATTTATTGGTTTACAGCTTGGGTTGTAGATAATAAAGTTTCAATTGGAGATGGTTATGGTGTTGGAATTGGAGTTTTAGTTGCCAGTATTATAATGGCGTATTTATGTTTGAAATTGTATGATGAACCGGTTCGTAATTGGTTGCAGAGCAAATTTCAAAAAAGAAAAATTGTTGTTACGGAATAAATGATATTGAATTTTCTAATTTCGTTAGTTGTAGATATTCAAATTGAGGGATGAAACGTTTATGTTTTCATCCCTTTTTTATTTAAGAAATTATCCGATTCTATAATCGTAGAGATGCACTGCAGTGCATCTACGCACAGTATATCGACAAAGAATAAAACGTTCGAAATAAATATAAAATAATGTAATTTAACTCATGCATTTTCCGTTTATTAATATTTTAAATTTGGAAGAACAAAAAACGATAAAAAATGTCAGAAGCAGACAAAACCGATAATATGCCAATATATCAAAAGGCAGAACAAATTTTTAGATTAACAGAAGGACTGGTTCAGATAATTCCTGTTGAAAATGAATTTTTACAAGAAACGACGGTTCGTTATATGTTAGAAAATGCAATGCTGATTCCTGTAAAAATCGCTGGAGCAGAAGGCGGAGATTTATATGATCTGCGCATGGAAAATGCAGCTATTATTCGCAGGGCGGCAAGAGAATTGTATGTTCAGGCAGGAAGTTTACGTTTTGAAGAAGGTATTACAGATAAAGATTATATTGAATTACTTCGAAATACAATTGAAGAGTTTCGTTTGTTATTTATAGATTGGGTAGCCAGTTTTGATGTTTGGAATTATATTAAAGACAGTTGGGGATTATTTAATCCTCCTGGTGTAAATGCGCATGATAAAGATCCTGATGAAGATATTCCTTTTAATCCAAATGATTTTTTCGAATCAGATGGTGATGACGATTAATAAAAAAAGGGATGAAACATTTTTATATGTTTCATCCCTTTTTGTCTATTTTCTTTATGTATATACGTTGCGTAGACGTACTGCTGTGCGTCTCTACAATTGTAAACCTACAAAACAACAAAGGTTCAAAGGAAAACTTTGTCCCTTTGAACCTTTGCATCTTTGAACCTTTTAAAAAAAACTTATTCAAGAACCAATGCTCCTAAAGCTTCTTTGCTGAAACCTTTCAATTGATCTGTTTTTCCCGCTTTGATTTTTGCAACCCAATTAGGATCAGATAAAAGAGGTCTTCCAACGGCAACTAAATCAAAATCGCCACGGTCGAAACGTCTGTTTAATTCTTCCAAAGAAGTTGGCTCAGAACTTTCTCCTGCAAAAGCACCGAAGAAATCACCAGAAAGTCCAACAGAACCTACAGTAATTGTTGGTGCGCCTGTTACTTTTTTAGCCCATCCTGCAAAGTTCAAATCAGAATCTTCGAATTCAGGTTCCCAAAAACGACGTTGAGAACAGTGTAAAATATCTACTCCGGCATCAACAAGAGGATTAAGCCACGCTTCTAATTCCTGTGGATTTTTAGCTAGTTTATAATTATAATCAGAAGGTTTAAATTGAGAAAAACGCATGATTACTGCAAAGTCATTCCCAACTTGTTTTCTGATTTCTTTTACCACTTCGATAGCGAAACGATTACGTTCCGGCAATGTTTTTCCACCGTAAATATCAGTACGTAAATTGGTTTCAGCTCTAAAAAACTGATCGATTAAATAACCGTGTGCACCGTGAATTTCGATTGTATCAAAACCTAGTCTTTTGGCATCAGCGGCAGCTTTACCAAAAGCAATAATAGTATCTTCAATATCTTTCTCAGTCATTGTGTTTCCGTTGCTGAAATCTGGTCGGTTTAACCCAGACGGACCTTCAAAAGGAACCGGAGGAACCCATCCTGAATGGTGATTATCCATAATTCCCATATGCCAGATTTGTGGTCCCATTGCACCGCCTGCAGCGTGAACTTCTTTAATTACTTTTTCCCAGCCGTTTAAAGCTTCACCATAAAAATGAGGAACATTTCCATCGTTAGATGATGAAGGTCTGTCGATTACAGTTCCTTCAGATAATATTAGACCAACTTCACCTTCAGCTCTTTTTTGATAATAAGCGGCTACTTCATCAGTTGGAATTCCGTTTGGAGAAAATGAGCGCGTCATTGGCGCCATTACGATTCGGTTTTTAAGATTTAACGTTTTTAAGTTAAATGGAGAAAACAGGTTGTTTGTACTCATAGTAATTTACAAATTAGATTGAATTAATTTACTGAGTGCTTCAAAGGCACCTTCGTTACGTTTATAATAGGTCCATTGTCCTACGCGTTTGGATTCTATGAATCCGGCGCGTTGTAAAATAGACAGGTATTCTGAAACTGTTGACTGCGTTAAACCGGCTTTGGCCTGAATTTGTCCCACACAAACGCCGTGTTCAAATCCGGCGTGCTGAAGCTGATCCGGAAAGTTAATTTCGGGTTCCTTGAGCCATTCCAGCATTTGCAATCTGGACTTATTAGATAATGCTTTAAAGATTTCTATATTTTCCATGGCGCAAATATATCGACTTTTCCCGATATATCAATTTAAAGATTTTTTTTTAGGATAATTTTAAGAAGGAGAGGAGAAAGTTTATATTTGTTTTGTGGATTAATATTGCAAAGTCGCGAAGTTAGTTTCACGCAGATTTAAAAAGATTTAAGCAGATAATATTTATATTTTTTTAAATTAAATCTGCCCTAATCAGCAGAATCTGCGTGAAAAAATCTTTTAAGCATTTAATTGAGGCATAAAAAACGATGCTACTTTGTAAGAATTGAAACGAACCCCAATAAATAACTTAATCTATTATGAAAAAAACTTTACTTATTTTAGGATTCTTATTATGCGTGATATCAAACTCAAAAGCTCAGGTTATTGGAACTGATGTTGGAGATATCGCTCCGGAAATTGATCTTCCGGATCCAAAAGGAAACAATGTTGTACTTTCTTCTTTAAGGGGAGATTTGGTTTTGGTTGATTTCTGGGCATCATGGTGCGGGCCTTGTACGAAAGAACATCCTGAATTGATAAAATTATACAACACTTATCAGGGAAAATTTTCGATTTACAGCGTATCTATGGATACTAAAAAACCTTTATGGCTGGCAGCAATTGCCAAACAAAAATTACCATGGACTCAAGTAAGTGATTTAAAATACTGGACTTCGCCAGTTGTTGGCGATTATATGCTGCAATCAGTTCCGCTAAATTTTTTAATTGATAAAAACGGAATTATCTTAGCTAAAAATATTCATGGAAATGCCTTGAATGAAATGGTAAAGAGTATTTTAGGGCAGTAGAGTTTTTTTGTTTCAGGTTTTGGATTGCAAAATTTGTCTATAAGCTAAAGTTTACACAAAGCGGATAAACGTTAAACCTGACAGTCCCGAAGCCTCGGGATAAAACCTGTCGGGTTTAATCGCTTTACGGAGAAAAACTTATTTTGAATGAATTGCCGATCTTTGTCAAAGTTTTAAACTTTGACAAAGATTTTTCTTGAAACCTGAAACCTGAAACAAAGCAAAACCTGAAAAACAAATAATTTATGCAATCAAACCTCAGTTTGTCTGAATTTCGTAGAAGATTGACCGATAATACAGAAATTGGTTCTCCAAAAACAGCATTGGGGCAGGTTAGAGTTTTTCCTTTATCTGGTGCAGTAAAGCCTTTTTATGGATTTTTTGATGATAACAGTTTTAGTCTGACTGTAAATTCATTAAAAGCATCAACATATTATATAATAAATGGAAAGTATAAAATAGTTAATGATACAGTCACAGTAGATTATATTGTGGAATCGGGGAATAAATACCAGCAATTTTGGTCACACTATTCTCCAATAATTTTGATTGTGGCCATTAATATATTTTTTCTTTTTTTCGCGAGAGGACTAAGACGAGCGTCTACCATTGTGAATTTGTTTTTACTTTTTTTGGCTTTCTATTCGAGATGGTATGAAGAGCGGAAGAGACAAAAGTTAGAAAAAAAGTTTATCAGTATTTTTGAAATAAAAAGATAAGTACGAGCTATTTACTTTTTCCATCAGAATTACTTTTCAGTGCATTTTTTCTATACGAAGACGGATTTTTTCCTGTATGTAATTTGAATATTCTCGTAAAATGGCTTTGATCTGAAAAGCCAGTCATATAAGCGATTTCAGTAAGCGTGTAAGTTGAATTCTGAATAAGATTTATGGCTTTTTCGATGCGTAATTTTCGAACATATTCGCCAAAATTTAAATCTTCAAAGTATTTAGAAAATTCCCGCGATAAATAAGATGGATTGAGTTCTAAATCATTTGATATTTTTTTAAGATCGAAAGTAAACTGTGCGTCGATTTGATCCTGAATTATTTCTTTTAAATCTTTAACCCAGGAAGGCGTTTTTTTACCTGCTTTTTTTTCGCTTAAAAATTTATTATAGACTTCATGAAGCAAATTTTCAAAAGGGCTATTTTGCAGATGATTTTGTTTGTAAAGATGCGTAGCCCAACTGTAAAGGGCATCGTAGAGAATCATTCCGTTTTTTAGCAATTCTAAATCGTCTGTGATATTATGAGAAAGTCCGGCAGAAATTGCCCAAAGGCCAGCTGATTCTTTTGCAATTTCATGTCGGTCTGTATCGGCACCACGAACAATTTTTGCCATAATTAAAACCGCCGGATCCTTAATTTGATATTTTTTAATGATGTAATCAAAAGTGCATTCTTCATTATAATGCGTAAATTCTACATCAGGAATATCAAAAGGAATTGCGTTTAATTCTTTTGCTTTGGTAATAACTTCATTAAAAGGAACATAAAAAAAATCAGCTTCAGGATCAACAAATTTTTGAATTAGCCATGGACAAGCAATTCTGTCAATCTTTGGCCTTTCGCGTGTGATCCACTTCATTTTTTATATTGCTTTAAATTAATTCAGCCCATCAATAATACTTCTAACGCCTCCAAAATTGGTTTTTAGCATTTCTCTTACCTGAAATTGTGTTTTATTTCGGGTCACGCTATCCCATTCTTTAAAATCATAAACGTGAATATTTTTCGCATATGGATTGGTAACGAAAGAAAGTCTTGCGATTGAATATTTAAAATATTTTAATTGATGCGAAATATGTCGGTTGGGAACAACGATAAGAATGGTTTCAAAATCCAGATAATTTTTAGGCACATCGTCACGTTCGGTCAGCCCGAGATGCTCAAAAAAAGCGATTATTTTTTGATCATTAAGTTTGTCAATTTCATGGTCTATACGCTTAATAGTGCTAAGAAGCGTATCTTCATCTTTAATAACACTCATGGTACTACTATTTTTGTTGAATTTCTATCTAAAATTACGCCAAAAGAACAAATTTGACTCAAAAACTGCTAGTAGAATGATTCTAAATTTTTAAACCCTAATTCTCAGGGGGCATTTCAGTACAAATAAGCATGATTTGATAAAATACTATTATTTTAATCAAATTAAAAACAATATTTTTATCGCTATTTTACAACCATTATCCGTTAACCACGTTTTTATGAAAGCTATTTTTTCAAAAGGAATTCTATTCTGTTTTATTTTTTTGATTTTCTATTCTGCTTCGGCACAAAATAAATCAGAAAGAGATTTGACTCTGATCGATAAAGATTGGCGATTTTCATTTGGACATTTATTTGATACCGGGAAAGATTTTGGTCATGCAACGGGATATTTTTCCTACTTAACCAAAACGGGATTTGGAGATGGTCCTGCATCCAGCAATTTTGATGACAGAGCATGGAGAAAACTAGATCTTCCGCACGATTGGGCGGTTGAACAATCCTTTAGCGAAAAAGCGAGTTTTAGTCATGGTTTTAAAACTGCGGGAAAAGGTTTTCCTGAAAAAAGCATTGGCTGGTACCGAAAAAAAATCAGTATTCAGGAAAGTGATAAAGGCAAAATTATTTCGCTAAAATTTGACGGCGTTTTTAGAAATTCGAAAGTATTTTTTAATGGTTATTTTCTTGGAACAGAAGAAAGTGGCTATAACGGATTTGAATATGATGTAACGGCTTATGTGAATTATGGCGGAGATAATACGATTGTCGTGCGTGTAGATGCCTCAATGGAAGAAGGTTGGTTTTATGAAGGTGCGGGAATTTACAGACATGTTTATTTGAAGAAAACGAATCCGCTTCATGTGGCGCAAAACGGAACTTATGTAACTTCTGAAATAAAAGAAAACAAGACAGAAGTTTCAGCAGAAGTTACTATCGAAAACAAAGGAAATTATAAAGGAGCAATCGAAATTGTTCAGACGATTTTGGATGCTCAGGGAAAACAAATTGCAACGGTTTCTGAAAACGGAACTGCGCCAAATTTTTATAAAACAACAAATTACACTTCAAAATTAACGGTTAATGATCCATTATTATGGGATATAGAAAATCCGAATTTATATCGTTTAATAACTGAAATTAAGCAGGAAGGAAAAATTATAGACCGTTATGAAACTTCGTTCGGGATTAGAACCATAAAGTTTGATGCCGAGAAAGGTTTTTTCCTTAACGGAAAATCGGTAAAACTAAAAGGAACAAACAATCATCAGGATCATGCAGGAATTGGAACGGCGCTGCCGGATGAATTGCAGTATTTCAGAATTAAAAAACTGAAAGAAATGGGTTCGAATGCGTATCGTTGTTCGCATCATCCGCCAACGCCGGAACTTCTTGAAGCCTGCGATAAACTGGGAATGCTGGTTATTGATGAAACCCGTTTGATGGGAATTAATGATTATCATTTGAATGATTTGGAGCGCATGATAAAACGCGATCGCAATCATCCGAGTATTTTTTGCTGGTCGGTTGGAAATGAAGAATGGAATATTGAAGGTAATATCGTAGGCGAACGTATTACGAATGTGATGCAGGAATTTACGAAAGGTATCGATGCTACAAGACCTGTAACGGTGGGAATTAGCAGCGGTTTTAAAAGCGGAATTTCATCGGTTGTCGAAATTATGGGCTATAATTACATGGGTAACGGTGATATTGATGCACACAGAAACCAGTTTAAACAACAGCCGGGAATGGGAACAGAGGAAGGCTCGACTTTTGCAACGCGAGGAGTTTATTTTACAGATGATGCCAAACATTACCAGAGTGCTTACGACAAAAAACCGCGCCCAAGTTTTTTTAGTATTGAAGAAGGCTGGAAATTTTATGCTGAAAGACCCTATTTAGCAGGAATGTTTATCTGGACAGGTTTTGATTATCGCGGTGAACCAACGCCTTACGGCTGGCCATCGGTTACTTCGTATTTTGGGATGATGGATGTTTGCGGTTTCCCGAAAGACAATGTTTTCTATTTGAAATCGTGGTGGGGAACTGAACCTGTTTTGCACATTATGCCTCATTGGAACTGGAGTACAGGAAAAGAAATCGATGTTTGGGTACATTCTAATTGTGATGAAGTAGAGCTTTTTCTGAATAAAGAAAGTCTTGGTAAAAAGAAAATGGAGCAAAACGGACATTTAGAATGGAAGGTGAAATATGTTCCGGGAACGCTTGAAGCAGTTGGTTATAAAAATGGTAAAAAGATACTTTTGGACATTCAGAAAACAACAGAAAATGCTCAAAACATCAAACTTTCTGTTGATAAAGAAAACATTTCTAATGCAAATGTTGTGGTTATTACAGCTGAAACAACAGATGAAAAAGGCGCACATGTACCAACTGCAAATCACGAAATGACTTTTTCTATAAAAGGAGGAAAGATTCTTGGAGTAGGAAATGGAAATCCAACATCGTTAGAAAGTGATAAATTTATTGATAACATGGAACTTGTTGCTATAACTAATTTTGAGGAGAAGAAATTGGCTTCGGCTAATATTCCTAACCAAATTACTGTTGAAGCTGATAATAACTGGAAAGAAGCTTTTAAAGACAGGGATTATAAAAATCAGGCTCCGGCGTATGTGTATCGTGGAAAATTTGATTTAAAGAACAATATTAAAACCAATACGGTTACTTTCTTTTACAAAAAAATCGGAATAAACGCAGTCGTTTTTGTGAACGGAAATAAAATTCCGGCAAGTACAGATGATGATCAAAAATATATTTTGAATGCGGCTGTTTTAAAACAAGGTTTAAACACAATTCAAATTATTGCGCCGCCTTTGCAAAAAAATAAAGACTGGGATGTTATGAATACTGATCCCGGAATTATTCAGGTAATTACGCCTGCAGAACAATGGAAACGAAAATTATTTAACGGGTACGCTCAAATCATTATTCAGAAAGACGAAAATGCAGCCGAAGTTATTTTATCGGCTACAGCCAAAGGATTAAAAACGGGAACTGTTAGTGTGAAATAATTTTTTTAATTAAAAATTGAGAATTAAAAATTAAAAATTA
Source organism: Flavobacterium sp. MEB061 (assembly GCF_000834715.1). Lineage (NCBI taxonomy): Bacteria > Pseudomonadati > Bacteroidota > Flavobacteriia > Flavobacteriales > Flavobacteriaceae > Flavobacterium > Flavobacterium sp. MEB061. The sequence goes on from NZ_JXQR01000015.1 coordinate 455,258, forward strand.
ACTTGAAGTTGGTTTTAGAAAATCAAGGTTTTTTCACCTGCATTTGAACTAAGTGAAACGCCTTTTTAAACGCAAAGATTCTATGTTTCTATGTGTTTAAATGCGCATAACATAGTATTGTGAATCTTAGAATTATTTTAATTTTTAATTCTCAATTTTTAATTTAAAATAAAAAGCTATATTTCTATGTGTTTAAATAAACCGCACCAAATTGAAATTACTTTATCCAAAAAATATTTCCTAATATTGATATTTCAAAAGATTATAGCTTTATAAATTTTTAATAAAATTCTCAAATGTTAGATAATCTCGCGTTTTATATCGGTATTGTCATTGTTATCCTTTTCCTGATTATGGCAAGCAACAAAATAAAAGTTGCTTATCCGGTTTTATTGGTTTTGGCGGGATTGGCGATTAGTTTTATTCCCGGAATTCCAAAATTACGTATCGATCCGGAACTTATTTTTTTCATATTCCTTCCGCCATTATTGTATGAAGCTTCATGGAAAATCTCATGGAAAGAACTCTGGCGCTGGCGACGTATTATAACCAGTTTTGCTTTTTTGGTTGTATTTTTTACAGCACTTTCTGTTGCACTTTTTTCGAATTATTTTATACCGGGATTTTCACTCGCATTAGGTTTTTTGCTTGGCGGAATTGTTTCACCTCCTGATGCCGTAAGTGTGGGCGCTATTTTGAAATTTGTAAAAGTACCCCGCCGACTGTCTTCTATTTTAGAAGGTGAAAGTTTGTTGAATGACGCCTCATCGCTGATTATTTTTCGCTTTGCGCTAATAACCGCAGGAACGGGACAATTTGTTTGGTATAATGCTGTAACGAGTTTTGGCTGGATGGTAATTGCGGGAGTTGGAGTTGGCGTAGCAATTGGTTTTATTTTCATGAAACTGCATAAATATTTGCCCACAGATGCCAATATAGATATCGTATTTTCTATCGTAACGCCTTATGTTATTTATCTCGTTGCCGAGGAAATTCACAGTTCTGGTGTTCTTGCAGTTGTAAGTGGCGGATTATTATTATCGAATAACCGGCTTTCGTTTTTAAGCAGCACATCGCGATTGCGCGGTGTTAATGTCTGGGAAAGTTTCTGCTTTATCCTCAACGGATTAATTTTTATGTTTATTGGTCTCGACTTGCCCGAAATTACTTCGGGATTGGGAGATGTGAGTCTTTCCTCAGCGATTGGTTATGGACTTTTGATTACATTGGTTTTGATCATTGCGAGGTTAATATCTGCTTATGCGGCTGTAATTGTGACTTTGATAGCCCGAAATTTTATAACAGTTGCAGATTCCAGACATCCGGGTTACAAAGGAATTGTAATTATTGGCTGGTCGGGTATGCGAGGTGTTGTATCGTTGGCAGCGGCGTTGTCGATTCCGGTTTATGCGCAGGGCGGAGCAGAATTTCCGCAAAGAAATTTGATTCTCTTCATCACTTTTGTTGTTATATTGACCACATTGCTTTTACAAGGATTAACATTGCCATGGCTTATTAAAAAATTAAATATGCCGGATCCTGATTTTATTATGCCCGATGATGAAATGTATAATAAGTTAAGACGAATGCTTTCTCAACAGGCTCTGAATCATTTAAAAACGAACTACAGCCAACATCTTGAAACTGAAAAAGTATTGCAGCAACTCGCTGTAAAATGGGAAGATGCAAGCGTTTCTAACAACGAAGATATTTTAATGACCGAAGAGGCCAAAAAAGTTTACAGAGAAATATTAAACCTGCAAAGACAATGGCTTACCGATAAAAACAAGGATCACCGAATTGATGAAGAAATTGTACGCAAGCATATTTTGCATTTAGATTTGGAAGAGGAAAAACTGCATTTTCTTTAAAATTTGTTTCAGGTTTTTTTGTTTCAAGTTTCAGGTTTTTCGGTAACGCGAGTAAACCCAACAGGTTTTTAAAACCTGTCGGGTTTATTACGCAAACCTGAAACCTGAAACCTGAAACCTGAAACCTGAAACCTGAAACAAGACTATTTAATCTCTTTCTTAACCATTTTCCAATTCCCTTTTTCTTTAGAATAAGTTTCAGTTATAAAAACATTTTTAGCCTCTTTTCCTTCAAGTTTAATTGCTTCGATATAAGTTAGTACAGCCGTATTTTCATCAGAAGAAACAATTCTGAAATCTTCGGTATTTAAAGATTCATTTTGCTGTGATAAAAGTCTCAATAATGGTTCTTCTTTAATGTATTTTGTTAATTCAAAAGTAGAAACAGGTCCATTGTGAGTGGGGTAAATTGTTTTTACTTTATTATCTAATGCAATTTTCTCGATTAGTTTTAAATTTTGGTCGGCGAGTTGTCTGTTTTCATGATAAAAATGTTCTCTTACATGATGACCGTCAGGGGCTAAACCTCCGCCTTGCGCTTTAAAGGTGCCTACAAAAGCATCTCCAACAAAAAGATTATCTCCAATCAAAATCAATAAATCTCCCGGAGTATGTCCGCCTTTTATTGGAATTATTTTTCCATCAAAGCCATATTTTTTAAGATCGATATTGGCATTTTCGACAATAATATCAGGCGTAAAAGCGGGATAATCTAAGTCGGAATACTGGCGAAGTCTTGTTCCCCAAATGCTCACGTCTTCAGATTTTGATAATTCGGTTTTGCCTGAAGTAAATTTGTTTAAATCGGCTTTGCTTCCTGCAATTTTGGTTTTGAAATTTTGCTGAAGAAATCTCGCATTTCCTGCATGATCTCCGTGTCCGTGTGTAACAATGGCAAGAGCAATATTTTCGGGTTTAAAACCTAATTTTTTGATAGCACTTATCAAACTATCCTGATATCCTGCAACGGGAACTCCGGTATCAATTAAAATCAGTTTTTGTGAATTTCCTTTTACCAGATAAGCTTCAGTAAAATAGTTCTGAATATGGAAAATCTGAACTTTACTATTGTCTTTGTTTTGTGCATTAATGTTGAAATTGATAGATAAAAACCATAGTAATAATGAAAATATTCTCGTATGGTTTGGGTAAATGGTCTTTTTCATTTTTATTTGAATTAAATTATTTTGTCGGTATTGACAATGCAAATTTGAGACAGAAGAAAACGAATAAAAATGAACTGGTTTAGGAAATAAGGTTGAACTGGTTTAACTTTTTGAAGTTTTTCTGTTGCGAATTTTACTTAAATATTCGGTACTAAAACCAAGATAAGAAGCCAAAGCATATTGCGGAACGCGCTTTGCAATTGCCGAATATTTGCTCATGAATTCGTCGTAGCGTTCTTCGGCCGTTTTGGTAAAATTAGATAAAAGTCGTTTTTGGTGAAAAGCCAATGAGCGCTGGGTAATAATGCGTTCGAATTTTTCGAGTTTCGGAATTTTCTGCAAAAATTTCTGTTCGTCTTCGTATTCAATTTGAATTAAAACAGAATCTTCCAAAGCTTCTACAAATAAAGTTGCAGGTTCCTGATAAATCAAACTGCTGTAATCAGAAATCCACCAATCTTCAATAGCAAACGAAAGTGTGTGTTCTTTTCCTTCATTATCTACCAAATAACCTCTAAATGCGCCTTTTACAACATAACTTTTGTGTTTGCATACAAAACCCGGCTGCACGATAAATTGTCTTTTTTTGACTTTGGTAATCTTCAAAAAAGTCGCCAGATGCGTTTTTTCAGCGTCTGTCAAATCAACGTATCTTGATATATAGTCTATTACGGGTTGTACTTCTTTCATGTAACAAAGATAAAAAAGAAAAGGGTTTGTTTTGTTTCAGGTTTCAGGTTTCAATCTTTGTGGACAAACTAAGGACAAAACCCGACAGGTTTTTAAAACCTGTCGGGTTTATTGAGCAAAGTGAAAACTTGAAACTTGAAACTTGAAACTTGAAACTTGAAACTTGAAACAAAAAAAACTCCTTAATTTTTATTTGATTTTCATAACTTTGCAAAATGAAAGAGCAAAGCGTATGTCAGGCAACAGAACTCGGAATTAACGATTTAAAGTTAAAAGGGTTTAAAGTTTATGAGATAAATGGTGATGTAAGTAAAATTCCAACCTATAACCGCAGGGATTATTACAAAATTTGCATTAATACCAGCAAAAGTCTTATTCATTATGCAGATCGGGGAATCGAAACTGACGGAACTATTTTGTTTTTTGGAAATCCGCACATTCCATATTCGTGGGATACACTTTCACCTACATATGAAGGATATGCCTGTGTTTTTACCGAAGATTTTTTAAAGGTAAACGACCGTTCAGAAAGTCTTCATGAGTCGCCTTTGTTTAAAATAGGCGGAACTCCAATTTTCTCATTATCAGCAGAACAGAAAGTTTTTGTTGATTCTCTTTTTGTAAAAATGATTGAAGAACAAGAGACTGATTATGTATTTAAAGACGATTTAATGCGCAATTATATCAATTTGATTTTGCATGAATCGATGAAAATGCAGCCGTCAGAAAATTTCTTTAAACATAAAAACGCTTCTTCACGAATAACTTCTTTATTTCTGGAATTGCTGGAAAGACAATTTCCCGTTGAAACTAAAGATCAGCCACTTGTTTTAAAAACTCCGCAAGATTATGCTCAAAGTCTTGCCGTACATGTAAACCACTTAAATCGTTCGGTTAAAGAAGTGACCGGAAAACCTACTACAGCACATATTACTGAACGAATTATTGGCGAAGCCAAAGCCTTGTTACAACACACAGATTGGAGTATTGCCGACATCGGTTATTCACTTGGATTTGAATATCCGAGCTACTTTAATAATTACTTTAAAAGACTTACCGGAACAATTCCGAAATCGTTAAGAATGTAAATTGTTTCATATTCTTAATTTTTTGTTTGATTATTGTTATCTCGGGTTCGCTTTACTAAAGTAATTTTGCGTCGAAATAATTAGTATTAATCCTTTATCGGTTTTCTGCAAACTAAATAAAACTTCTTAAAGCACATTCTTGCTTTGCTGATTTAGTTTTCCCGATAGTAAAAAACAAATAATTATGAAAACTTCAGAAAATCAATTAAATGAAATTTTTCCTAAAGGCGATTTGGCTTCGGCAGATTACTTTACAGGAAAAGCCTGGGTTAAAATGCTGGTGCCAAACGACCCAATTTTAAATACTGCAGTTGGTAATGTCGTTTTCGAACCCGGCGCAAGAAACAATTGGCACACACATCCCGGAGGACAAATTTTGATTGTAACGCACGGAACAGGTTACTATCAGGAAGTTGGAAAACCAATTCAATTACTAAAGGAAGGTGATGTGGTAAATATTCAACCCGAAGTTAAACATTGGCATGGAGCATCTCCAGAAAGCGAATTTACCCATATTGCCATCAGTACAAATACTCAACTGGGAATTGTAGACTGGCTTGAGCCTGTAACTGATGAACAATATAATAGTTTTTAATAACCAAACTCAAAACCAATTATTATGTCAACAACTTATTCTACCGTTATCGAAGAAGGGAAAGTTCCCAATACTTATATGACTGGTGATGTTTCATATAAAAAACAAACCAGCGATATTCACCCTGAAAATACAATGATCAAAGAAGTAACTTTTGAGCCTGGCGCAAGAAGCAACTGGCACGTAAATGCAAGTTTGCAATTGCTTATCGCGACAAACGGAATTGGTTATTTTCAGGAAAAAGGCCAAGCAATACGATTACTTCATAAAGACGAAGTGGTTACTATTTTACCGGGAATAGAACACTGGTACGGCGCAACGCCATTTAGTAAATTCTCTTACATCATCATCATCACAGAAGTTGATAAAGGCTCAGGAAGCTGGTTACAAAGCGTAACCGATGAAGAGTATTTTAGTTACGGAGTGAAATAAGTCTCTAAGATACTAAGATTCTAAGATGCTGAGTTGCTAAGGTCCTAAGTTTTAATCTTTGAGACCTAGCGCCTTTGTGGCTATAAAAAGCAACTTGAACCCTAAAATAAAGAAAACCTGAAACAAATTTAAACCCCTTAAAATGGAAACAAAAAACATAAAAGCCTTTGGTACAGAAGCTGCTGAAGCACTATTAAAAACATTAGACATCAAACGCAGAGGCGTATTGGCACACGACGTAGAAATCGAGATTTTATATTGCGGAATCTGTCATTCTGATTTGCATTCTGCTCGTAATGAGTGGCACGGAACCATTTATCCAATCGTTCCCGGACACGAAATTGTGGGAAGAGTTACAAAAGTTGGTGAGCATGTAAAAAACTTCAAAGTGGGTCAATTAGCCGGAGTAGGCTGTATGGTTGATTCTTGTAGAGAATGTGAACATTGTAAGGAAGGCCTGGAGCAATTTTGTGAGCCTGGAAATACATTGACATTCAACTCTTCTGACACTCATTTGGGCGGACAAACTTTTGGAGGTTATTCTGAAAGTATTGTTGTTGATGAAAATTATGTATTGCATATTTCAGATAAACTTGATCTTGCCGGAGTTGCACCTTTACTTTGTGCCGGAATCACGACTTATTCTCCCTTAAAACACTGGAAAGTAGGTCCTGGACAAAGAGTAGGAGTTGTGGGTATTGGTGGTTTAGGACATATGGGAATCAAATTAGCAAAAGCTATGGGCGCTCATGTTGTTGTTTTTACAACTTCTTTATCTAAAACAGAAGATGCAAAACGTTTGGGTGCAGATGAAGTTGTTTTATCTACAGATCCTGAACAAATGGCAAAATATGCGAGAAGTTTACACTTTATTTTAGATTGCGTTTCGGCTCAGCATAATATAGATGAATACCTGAATTTACTAAAAGTAGACGGAAATATGGTTTTGGTTGGAGCGCCAATGGAACCGCTTCCTGTAACGTCTTTCAGCCTTTTAATGGGAAGAAGAAGCTTCGCCGGATCAAACATTGGTGGAATCGCTGAAACTCAGGAAATGCTGGACTTCTGCGCCCAACACAACATCACTGCAGATATCGAAGTAATTGGCGTAAACGATGTAAACGACGCTTACGAAAGATTACTTAAAGGAGATATTAAATATCGTTTTGTGATTGATATGGCTTCTTTAAAGTAGCTAAGGTTCTAAGTTGCTAAGATGCTAAGAAAAAAAAACTTAGTTCCTCAGAATCTTAGCAACTTAGTATCTTAAAAAAAATAACCCCTTAAGCAATTCAACTCTTAAGGGGTTTCTCAAAAAAAAATACCAGTACCAATTATTTTTATTTTTTATCCAGATTTTGTTTTAGCATTTTGGCATGTTCTAAATGTGCTGTTAAACCAGCGATATTATTAGAAGCCCAAAGTCTAATATCTGCATCTTTTGCGTCTTCCGAAGCTTTTTTAAGTTTATTAATTGCTTTTTCGTGACCATCAATCATCATGTCAGCAAATTTTTTGTCGAAATCAACACCTGATTTTTCGTTTAGTTTTTTGTATTCTTCCTGACCTTCTTCAGTTAACGAAGTTGGTAACGTAAAGTTTTTAGTTTTTGCTAATGCACTCACTTCAGAAGCTGATTTTGTGTGTTCATCAACAAGCATTTGACCAAATTTTTTCACTTCAGCATTTGTACTTTTAGTTTGCGCTAATTTTCCAATTTCGATTTCAGCTAGGTTAATTTCAGCCTGATCTACCAAAAATTCAGAATCATCTTCTTTGCTGTCGATAGAGTCAAATTTAGCTTCGTTAGCATCTTCAGCAACCTCTTTTGGATCTTCTTGTTTAGTTTCGTTTTTGCAAGAATTTAAAAATATAATGATTAGTCCGGCGCCTAAAATAACTTTTCCTGCTAATAGTAACTTTTTCATGATTTTATGGTTTAAATGTTATGATGTAAAATTATATAGGATGTAGATGGAATGTTTTACAGCATTTTTAGATAATGTTACAGGATTTCAAGATTGATATATTTAATAGTTTTTATATTTACTAAATAATTTATTTATTAAACTTTGAAACCTAAGTCTATGAAAAAAAACATTTTCTTTCTTTTATTACTTTTGAGCATTTTTAGCTGTAAACAAAATTTAGAAGAAAGTAGTCCATTGGATACTTCTAAAATTATAAAACTTCCTAAATTAGAAAATATTCATACTTATATTCAGCTTCCAAAATCAGAAGATAGAATTTGTAGAAATGGAATAAAATGGGCAAAAAAAGATATTGAAAAAGGAGAATTAGTTTTTAGTATGCCAAGTGGTGAAGGTGATTATGATTTGAGACAAGAAAAGTATATTAGGATATTATGTAAAAAGCATAATTTGATTTTTAGATTTGAAATGATTGATGATGCTCCAGTTGAAGAAGGAATGCAAGGGTGTTATGGTGCATACATGGATAATATGATTGCTAAAAAATTTAATTCAAATTTTAAGCAAAACCTGCTTAATGAAGCTGATATAATGTTAAGTAAATCAAACGATACTATTCGAAGTTGGGATTGTGATATAAAACCAAAAATTGAAGGATTAACATCTGAAAACTCAATACACATTTTATTAGATGCTAAATTTAAAAAGCAACTAGCAAAAGATAAGATTTATTATGGAGCAGGAATTGACATTAGATTTTACATTGATAAAAAAGGAAAACATAGCGGGTATCATTTAGACGATTATAATAGACTTGAAAAAAACAACAGAGAAAAGTATAAAGTTCAATTTGTAAAAGCTGGAATTGATCAATTAAAAAAGTATCAAAAATGTAGTGCAGGTGAAATAAAAGGACAAAAAGTAATTACCAAACAAACAATCAGAACCTATTTTAATTGAGCATGACTATCGAAAAAGAAAAAATACTACAACTTAAAAAAATCGATGGTAATGGATTTTTTAAAATTAAGCCATTTAAATTATTTGGTTCTAAGATACATAAATACAAATTAAATAATTGTTTAGGTGAAGCTGAAATTGAAGAGTTTGAGAAATTCCATAATATAAAGCTTCCAACAGATTATCGAAATTTTATAAAACATATAGGAAATGGAGGAGTTGGTCCTGCTTTAGGACTTTATAAATTAAAAGACTGGAATTTAGAACTAGAAATTGAGAATGATAATTTTCTTAAAACAAAATTTCCTTACACAGAAAAATGGAATTCAGACTTTAATGGAAATACAGAAGATGAAAAGTTTATGGATAGTGAAGAATTTGAATGTTGGGAACAAGATTACTATAATGAAAAGCATGTTTTTGGCAGTATTAGAGTATGTCATTATGGCTGTGCTATTTATTTTTTTTTAGTAGTTTCCGGAGTTGAAAAAGGAAATGTTTGGGTTGATGACAGAGCAAATGATCAAGGAATTTATCCGTTATCAACAGAAAATAATAATAGATATAATTTTACAGAATGGTATAATGAATGGTTAGACCAAAGCTTAATTAAATTAAAAGTAAACAAACATTGAAAATAAACTATACTTTAGATCGGGAAGATTATAAAAAAGCAGGAACAGAATTAATTACGAAAAGGTACATATTTCTGATAACTTACTTTTCTCTGGTTTCAGTTATAGTGAGTTATACATTTGTATACAAAGACTTTAATTGGTCGGAATTTTTATTTATTTCAGCTATTTTTTTCTTTTTTGCCTTGATTGTCATTAGTATTATTCCTGATTTAATAAAACATTCAAAAATCAAAAAACTAATAGATTCACAACCTGATTTATTAGGGGAAAAGTCTTTAGAAATAAAACCAGATGGAATAGAATTTAATAATTTTTATAACAATGTTGTCAAAGTGTATGAGTGGCATACTATTAAAAAGACATATATCACGAAAAATTACAGTTTTATAACTTTAAAAAATAGGACTTCATTTATCATTAAAAATGAAGATTTAAAAGAATCTGATTTTATTAAAGAATTAAAATCAAAAATTAAAACTTCTTTTTAAAAATTATATTCTTTACGTTCTCGCAATAGAACAAAAACCGAATCAAAATGAAAAACCTACTTAGATTATTGTTATTAATTTTCTTCTCGAATGCTCTGATAAGCTGCGATCCTTCACAGCATATTTCATTTATAAACAAAACAGATTTTGATGTAAAGATTAAAATTAATTTAGATCCTAAAGTAAAAGATATTCAACTTTATCAAAATGCAGAAAATGATTCGATTGTTTATAATTTAAAGAAAAGTGACACCGCCACGCTTTATTGTGGAATTGGAACCTGGTCAACTAACGAAACTGTAAAATTTGCCAATTCAATAAAAAACATTGAAATTGATACAAAAGACACGAAAACCATTTACAAGTCTAAAAAAGCCATAAAGGATATTTTAGATAAAAACATACAAGGTATTTTGGTAAAAAGTCTTATAGAGATTAATATTGAATAAAGAGATACTATTAAAAAAATACACAAAGAAAAACTCATAACTTCAAAACAAAAAATCCCAAATTCTTGCGAATTGGGATTTTTTGTTTTTAAACCCTTTGATGTATAGTTAATTATGAAAGTATAGGAAAGAATTATATAACGAATTCCAAGCTGTTTTTAAGGAACTTTGGTAGTATACTTTACTGAATAATAACCACAAAATTTAATCGTCATGCAAAATTCAGGAATTAAGAACAAAGAACATTACGAGACTCTTATACACAAGGTTTTAAGTAACGAAAAATATGGACAAACGGCTAATTCTTCTAACGCTGGAGAAAACGTAAGAACAAAACCATATGAAGAATGGACGAAAGAAGAGCTCTATCAGCAAGCCAGAAAAGTTGGAGTAGAAGGTAGGTCTTACATGAATAAAAGAAACCTAATCAAATCATTACGAAATAACTAGAATACAAAATTTATATCTTCAATAAATTATGAATGCCAAACTCTCTCAGGAAAAATTAATGAAACAATTGATACAGTCACCTCAATTGGTTCTAGAAAAATTAGATTTAGTATATGTAAGCGATAACAGCTTAACGATCGAGCGTTGCAGAGAAGGCGAGGGGTTTGTTTATAAAAAAAACGGAAGATGTATAAAAGCAAAAAACGAAATAAAACGCTTTAACAGCCTCGTGCTTCCGCCTGCGTGGGAAAAAGTGCGAATTGCAGATTTGTCAAACGGTCATCTTCAGGCTGTTGGAACGGATGTTAAAAACAGAAAACAATACCGTTATCATCCGAAATGGAATCTTATCAGAAATCAGACTAAATTTTATAAAATAGCCGAATTTGGAAAATACCTCCCAAAAATAAGAGAACAGGTCGATCAGGATCTTGCTCAGAAAGAGTGGTGTAAAAACAAAGTTACAGCACTTGTAATTCGCTTAATGGAAGAAACGCATATCAGAATCGGAAATGAAAAATATGCGAAAGACAACAAATCGTACGGACTTTCGACATTAAGAAAAAAGCACATTAACATCGACAAAAATACGCTACGTTTTGAATTCGTTGGAAAAAAAGGCGTAAAACATACTATAACGACCAGAAACAAACAACTGGTTAAACTGGTAGGGCGATGTGAAGAAATTCCGGGTATGGAAGTTTTTAAATATTATGATGAAAATGGCGAACGCAAAGTTTTAGATAGTCATATGGTGAATTCTTATCTGCATGATATTACAGGAAAATATTTTAGCGCCAAGGATTTTAGAACATGGGGAGCATCCTTAATATTTTTCGAAACTTTAATGGAAATCGGGACAACAACCGAAGAAAAAGAAATTAAAAAGAATATTCTGGACGCTTTTGAAACTACAGCCGAGGCTTTGGGAAATACAAAAAATGTATGTAAAAACTATTATGTACATCCGCTCATTGTGGCAAGTTATGAAGATGGATCAATTCAGCAATATTTTGATCGCGCAAAAAAATGCCGAAGCAATCAGCCGCATTTTTCGCATTCAGAAATTGCTTTTTCAGAATTAATCGGAAATTTTCAGCCCGAATTTTCATAATGAAACGGATTGAGCTAATAATTGAACGTTTTGAGTTAACAGTTTCCTTTTTTATGTGGCAACTTTGAGAAATATAAAAGGATTCAAGTTGGGGACAAAACGACACATTATCATCATCGGTAATGTGTCGTTTTAATTTAAATAAATAATCAAAAAAATTATGGCAACAAAAAGTGGCGCTTATCAGGATGTTTATATCAAAAGAGATGACAAAATGGTAAGCTTAAAAAATGATGTAACAGATTTTTGTGAGAAATATATAAAACCTGTTCATCCTGAAAATTGGGATTGGTCGGTAAGAGATTTTGAAAATCCTGAAAATGATCCAACAATCGATGAAGCGCGTGCTATTGCGGCTGTCGTTTACAGAGATTTAAGCGAAGATAAAGATACAGATGTTGATCTTTCGACTATGGATAATGTTGAAGCTATTAAGGCTTATTTGAATCCAAAAAGCAAGCACGAACGATTTAATATGGAAGAGTTTGCCTTTGCCTTAAAAGTAGAACTTGAACATGGCAGGGTAAGAGACGTAAATGTAACCAACAATCATCCGTTTTTAACCGCTATGATTGCGCTTGCACACATGACAGAAAGTTTAACGTATTATAAAAGACTGGCCGTTATGGAAGCACAAGGCGAAATTTTTGAGATTATGCGAAAAATCGAAAGCTCAGAAACCGGAAAAGAAGAATGGTATAAAGAATTAGGCAAAGCCGAAATCGAATTAACAGAGGCACGATTAGGTCTTGCAGAGCGTTTGGAGAGAATGGACGATATCCCAACTTTAACTAAAATTGGGGACTAAAAAAACTGCTTAAGGCAAAAAAACGCCGTTACTAATTTTAGTAACGGCGTTTTTTTAATCTATATTTTCGATTAGAATTTTCTGGGATCGTTATCATTATAATCATCTCCAGAATCTTCTTCCTCGATTTCTCCCGGTTCCAAATCGTCTTCTAAATCATCATCGTCATCATCAGGATCTAATTCCTGTAAATCCTCATCTGATTCTGTTAATTCTTCAGAGTCTGAAGGATTGTCGAATTCATCGTTAAGGTTATCTGCATTTTCATCATAAAGAAGATCTCCTGTAGTGTGCGTGTGATCGTCAAGTTCTTCTTCTTCTTCTCTGTCATCTTCATATTCTTCATATTCTTCCTCATCAAATTCATCTGCAGAATTGGTAAAATCATCATTTACATTATCTGATGGATTATCAAATTCATCATTTAAATCATCTGCGTCATCTACCAGATCGCCCGGTTGATGAAAATCATCATCCAAATCGTCTAAATCATCTTCATTTGTAATACGCTCCTGATCAGGAATGGCTTTATTAGGATCATATCCATTTATAGTAAAACCATAATTTTTAACATCACCCTGATGATTAGCTCTTCTGATTTCGTCATTATTATAGAGCTTCTCGTTCATAATATTGTTTTGTCTGTTTAAATTTTGATTTCGAGAATCTCTATTTTCTACAGTACTATTTCTTTTATCAGTAGTTTCCATGACAAGTTAATTTATTGTTCGTATAATACAAATCTAATTACTAAGGTGTAGGATTATCTTATAGAATTAAAATCGCTAATTCTATAATTCACAGATGATTATATTGTAAATAATGTAAGAAATACTATAACTGATTGCTACTAATCAAAAGTACTTTTACAATTATTAATAACAATTAAATTATTTATCATGGAAACTAAAAATAAGAAACAAACTACGACAAAAAAAGCTGCACCAAAACAAACAACTAAAGCAGGAGTAACAAAACCAAAATCAAATGCTGCATCCGGACTTACAGAACTGTTTGAAGATGGATTAAAAGACATTTACTGGGCAGAAAAAGCTTTGACAAAAGCGCTTCCGCTAATGGCAAAAAATGCAACGTCTGCAGAGTTAATTGATGCGATAACAAACCATTTAACAGAAACTGAAGAACATGTAACCAGATTGGAACAGGTTTTTGCAAGTATTGGTAAAAAAGCAACTGCAAAAAAATGCGATGCAATGGAGGGGCTAATTGAAGAAGGTAAGAGTATCCTTGAAGAAACTGAAGTTGGCGTTGTTCGTGATGCGGGAATTATTGCTGCCAGCCAGAAAATCGAACATTACGAAATTGCGACTTATGGAACTTTAAGACAATTTGCAGAAACACTTGGTCTTACAGAAGCCGCTTCTTTATTAGAATTAACTCTTGACGAAGAAAAAGGCGCAGATAAACTATTGACAGAAGTTGCTGTAAATGCAATTAATGTTGAGGCTGCGGAAGAAGATGAAGCTTAGTTTTCAAAATATCTAAAAAGTGCAGTAATAAAAGCTGCACTTTTTTTTCATTTTTTAAAATTTAAATCAAAAAATATTATTCATTATGCCCGAAGGTCCGTCTATCGTAATTCTGAAAGAAGAAACTGAGCATTTTGCAGGACAAAAAGTGATTTCTGTCTCCGGAAACAGCGCTATTGATTTAGAGCGAATAAAAGGTAAAGTTGTAGAAGCTATTAAAACCTGGGGAAAACATTATTTAATTTGTTTTGATGATTTTACGGTTAAGATTCATTTACTAATGTTTGGCACTTATCGCATTAATGAAAGAAAAGAAACCACACCCAGATTAAGCCTTATTTTCTCAAACGGAGAACTTAATTTTTATACCTGTTCGGTTAAAATTTTACAGGGTGATATTAATTTGCATTATGATTGGGAAGAAGATGTAATGAATATTAAATGGAGTCCCGAAAAAGCAAAACAAAGTCTGGGGAAAATTCCCAACCAAATGATTTGTGATGCCGTTCTGGATCAGAATATATTTTCAGGAGTTGGTAATATTATTAAAAATGAAGTTTTATACCGATGCCATGTTCATCCGGAATCTTTAACAGGGAAAATTCCACACGATAAAATAGTCGAAATAATTGATGAATGCTCCATTTACAGTTTCGAATTTTTAGATTGGAAAAAGAAATTTGAATTGAAAAAACATTGGCTGGCACATACTAAAAAAACTTGTTTGAGATGCGGTCTTCCTTTTATAAAAAAACATACGGGTATAAAAAAACGCCGTAGTTTTTTCTGTACCAACTGTCAACAATTATACACATGAAAAAAGAAATACACATAGGGTGTTCAAGTTATAATAACCGTTTTTGGAAAGGTATCTTTTATCCTGAAGATTTACCAACCAAAAATTGGTTCAATTTTTATTGCCGGCATTTTAATACCTATGAAATGAATGGTACTTTTTATAAATTTCCAACCATCAGAATAATGGAAAACTGGTATAAAAAAGCGCCGGATAATTTTCTTTTCTCAGTAAAAGCCCCCAAAGAACTCACGCACATTAAAAAGCTGGTAGATTGCAAAGAGCAAATCAAAGAATTTTATAATGTATGTGATGATGGTTTAGAGGAAAAACTAGGCTGTATTCTTTTTCAGTTTCCTCCAAGTTTTGATTATACCGAAGAAAGGCTTCATACTATTATTAAAACATTAGATAAAAGCTTTAAAAATGCAGTTGAATTTCGGCATAAAAGCTGGTGGAATCAGGAAGTTTGGAATGCTTTTCAACAAAACAAAATAACCTTTTGCAGCGTAAATTACCCAGGATTACCAGAAGATATTTTAACCGAATTTCCGCTTACTTATGTTCGTTTTCACGGAAATAAAAAACTATTTTATTCGAGTTATTCTTCAGAAGAATTAGAAAATATAAAAAAGAAAATTGAGGATAAACCAGGTTTCGTTTATTTTAACAACACAGCAAGCGAAGCAGGAATTTTGAATGCTTTGGAGTTTAAAAATATGGAATTAACTGTAAAAAATTAACCGCAAAATTCGCAAGGATTTAAGCAAGGTTCGTAAAGTTTTTTAAGCTTTGCGTAAATCCTTGCGAACTTTGCGGTTAAAATTTATGTGTTTGAAAATTACAATTTCAAACTTCCTTCAATTCCGTCATCCATTGTTTTTCCGGTAACAAAAGCGGCGGTCATTTTTGCAATAGCAACCATTTTTCCGTTTTTATTGTTCCAGTAATAACCATCTTCAGGAATTACTTTAATAACGCTCAAATTTGGATCATCCTCGCCGCCTGGCATCCATACTTTTATAATAGGATCATATAATTCGTGAATTATTTCAGGATTGTACAAAATGCTGGCAGTTCCATGTAAGGTTAAAAATTTATCATGCGGTTCAGAAAAAAAGATTTCAACCGTTGGATTTTGTGTAATCTCTGCATTTTGACTGCTGTTTCTGTCAGATAAAAACCAAAGCTGACCCAAATCGTCAATTTTTTGAACAGACATTGGTCGCGATTGTAATTTATTTTCAAGATTATAAGTACACAGCATGCAGGTTTTTATATTTTCTGCAAGATCTTTTATTTTATCTACAGCAAATTCGTTTGTAAGGTCTTTATGATCTCCCATGGCTCTATATTTTAAGTTATTTGTAAAGTTTTTTTAAATACTAATTTGACTGTCGTACAAAAGGTATTTTTGAAAAATTATTATTTGTAAAGTTGCTGTTTTTTAGATTTTTAGTTCTTATAGAATTAAAATTATAAGTTATGAGATTTCTATTATTTACTTTTTTGTGAGAATTTAAAATCAATTGTTATATTTTATTTATTTGAATTATCTTTGGTCCGTAATTATACCACTTTCACATATATGACAGATTTGACCGTATTTTATACCGATGATGATGAAGATGATTTGAGCATTTTCGCCGATGCTGTTGAATCATTGCCTAAGAAAATTGATCTTTTAACTTATAATGGCGGAGAGAAATTACTAACGGCAATTTATAATCCGCCGCCAACTCCACATGTTGTTTTTTTAGATTTAAATATGCCTGGTAAAAATGGTTTTGATGTTTTGGCAGAACTTAGAAATTCGGAAGATAAAAAAGACATTCCAATTGTTATTTTCTCTACTTCAAATGAGCCTGGTATTATAGAAAAATGCCGTACACTTGGGGCTAATTTTTTTATTACCAAGCCAGTTTTAATGAAAGATATTGTAAAATCTATAGAACATGCTCTGGAAATTGATTGGAAAAACTTCGTTCCCGGACCTAAAAACTTTGTTTATAAATCATAAACACATGGTATAACAGATAAAAAAAACACCAAATTCAAATTGAGTTTTGGTGTTTTTTTATTTTATTCCGGTAAGTAAATTTCAAAAGTTGCTCCTTTACCTTTTTCGCTATGTGCGCGAATTATTCCTTTATGGTTTTCTACGATTTTTTTAACGATGGCTAGACCAATTCCGGTTCCGGAGAATTCACTTTCGGTATTTAATCTCTGGAAAACCTCAAAAATTCGTTCCTTATATTCATCTGCAAAGCCAATTCCGTTGTCAGATATTGTAAGATGATAATACATTTTATCAGGATAATCAACGGGGATTTTTGTTTCGTAACCTTTAATTCTCCTGGCCTTAATTTCAACATACGGATCCTGGCCTTTTTTAGAAAACTTTAAAGCATTCCCGATCAAATTATGCAGTAACTGTCTAAACTGAAAAGGAATAACTGTCGCTTCTCCCAAAGGATTTAAATTAATAATTGCATTTGTTTCTTCAATACGTTCAGAGAAATCACTGATAACTTCTTCGGCAATTTCATCCAGATTTACTTTTACAAAAACCCTGTCGGCGGAATTTGTTCTGGAATAGGTGAGGAGATCCTGAATTAAAGTTTGCATTCTTTTTGCCGAAACTTCTATACGACCTAAATATGTTTTGGCTTTCGCCGAAATATTCTGTTCATCCAAATCAGAAAGACGACTGGCAAAAGTTTGTATTTTTCGTAAAGGCTCCTGCAAATCGTGGCTGGAAATGTAGGCAAAGGATTGTAATTCAATATTCATATTAATCAAATCCTTGTTTTTTTGCTCCAATTCGGCCGTACGTTCGTATACTTGTTTTTCGAGATTTTCGGTAAAATTTTTCTGATCCTGAATATCTGTGCTTGTTCCAACCCACATTTGTATATTTCCCTGTGTGTCTTTTTGCGGAATTGCGCGGCTTAATTGCCAGCGGTATTTACCATCATAACGACGAAAGCGATGTTCTAATAAAAAGTCTTTTCCGGTAGTAATGGCATCTACCCAAACTTTGATGTTTTCCTGGCGATCATCAGGATGAACAATTTGCAGCCAGCCATTTTTCTCGATGTCTTCACTTTTAAGCCCCGAATAAGAATAAACAGACTGATTGAAATAATTTATATTGCCCAATGCATCACTTGTCCAGATATGCTGTGGCATAGAATCGGCAAGAAGCCTGAATTTTTCTTCGCTTTTCATCAATACCTGATGCGCATTTTTTTCATCGGTAATATCTATAATAGTACCGATCATTTTTGCGGGTTCGCCATCTTCATCAAAAAATATTTTCCCGTGTGCTTTTATCCAGCTAATCGAATTATCGGGTTTGATAATTCTTGATTCATATTTATAAATGCTGGTCGTCAGCGCAACCTCATATGCTTTTTCCAAGATTGGCCTGTCATCAGGATATATCATAGTCAGAATTTCGGCTCTTGTTACTTTTGTTTCTTTTTCAAGACCAAAAAGCGAAGGCAAATTCTCAGAATAAATTAATTCCTGTGTTGGTATATTCAGGTCCCAGGTTACGATTTCGGCAATTTCGGCTGCCAAACGAGCTCTTTCTTCTGCATCTTCAACTTTTTTTCGAGCTTCAACTTTATCTGTAACATCATTAACAGTAACCATTACGCCGGATATCTTGCCATCTTTTTCAAACAAAGGAGTATATTGATAATCAAGGTAAAATCTCTCCAGTTTTCCTTTAATATCTACATAAGCAACAGCTTCTTTTTCTTTTATAATCTTTGCGTTATTTACAACGTCGTCAAGCAGTTCCGGATATTTTTGTTCGGCGAGTTCAGGAAAAACTTCCAGAATTGGTTTTCCAATAGTTTCTTCTTCCGTTTTTTGCCAAATAACATTCATCATCGTGTTATTGGCCATTTCAATAGTGTGATTTTTTCCTCTAAAAATGGCCATTGCAATTGGCGACTGCATAACTAATTTTCTAAAAGCGGCTTCACTTTCAGATATAAAATGACGTGTTTTTACAGTTTCTGTAACTTCATAAGCGGCAACAATAACTCCCGAAATAATATCGTTTTCTTCTTTTAAAGGATGAAAAACC
Organism: Flavobacterium sp. MEB061; assembly: GCF_000834715.1. Classification (NCBI taxonomy): domain Bacteria; kingdom Pseudomonadati; phylum Bacteroidota; class Flavobacteriia; order Flavobacteriales; family Flavobacteriaceae; genus Flavobacterium; species Flavobacterium sp. MEB061. The sequence goes on from NZ_JXQR01000015.1 coordinate 474,326, forward strand.
AAATTAAAATAACATAATTCCTGTTTTCCGTAGCGGTTTAATGTTACCGAAAATTCATCTGTAAAATAAGGATTTCCAGTTTCAAGAACATTCAAAAGAAGTGGCTGAGCAGTTTCTTTGGCCTCGGGAACAGAATCAAATAAAGGTTTTCCGAGAATATCGTTTTCCTGCTTATCAATAATTTGTAAATAGGTAGGATTGGCCATATCTACAATCAAATCCTGACCTTTTAATATGGCAATGCCAAGCGGAACCTGCTGCACTGTATTTCTAAATCTTCTCTCGCTTTCTTCGATTGTATTTCTTGCAATTACCTGCGACGTGACATCATTGGCGAGAGCTACAATACCAGAAATTGTTCCATCTGGTTCTTTCAAAGCTTCATATACAAAGTTTATATACACATCTTCGACTGTTTCCTTACGGGGAAGCCTGACCAGACGTTCGTGTGCTTCAAATTTTTGTCCGGTTTTATAAACATTTTCAAGAATGGTTTCCAAACCTTGTCCTTTTGCCTCCGGAAGTCCTTCAAAAATGGGTTTGTTAACTACTTCATTTTCTTTTCGTCCCCATAATTCGAGCATAAGGGTATTTGCAATTTCAACGATATAATCAGGGCCTCTAAAAACACACATTGCACTTGGTGTCTGCAAAATGTTATTGAGATAGCGTGAATTACTTTCTTCTAATTTCCTAACTAATTTTACTTTTTCGGTTGTCTCATTACAAATAACCAAAACGCCTGCAGGTTTTCCAGATTCGTTATTTACGGGGCTGTAACTAAAAGTCCAGTAAACATCTTCTATTTTCCCGTTACGATATATAGGCAATAATTGGTCTTCGTGCCAGGTAGCTTCACCTTCTAAAATAACCTGATCTATCAGGGGTTTTATAAAATCCCAGATTTCAGGCCAGGAATCTACGCCTTTTTGACCTAAAATAGAAGGATGCTTGCCATCATTACCCAAACTTGGTCGGTAAGCATCATTATAAAAACAAATATGATCCGGTCCCCAAAATAAAAACATTGGAAATTTTGAATTTAGTAAAAGTCCTAATGTTGTGCGTAAACTTTGCGGCCATGTTTCGACTGAACCTGCAGCAGTTTTACTCCAATCTTTAGCACGGGTTAATGCTCCCATTTCGCCTCCTTTCGAAAGGAAATCCTGATTCATATCTATCATGAAAGTGTATTTTCTTTTTTACTTTAAGTAACCAAGGTCTGTTAATAATGTTCAATAAATATACTAATTTATCAAGAAAACTGCACAATTTTTTAAGTGAATTAGGCAAGTAGTAATTAAAATTTAAATTTTTTAATTGAGATAAAATTTAAATCTTTTGAGTTAAGCAAATCTTTTTTTAATGAAGAAATTTGAATAAACAGATTGCTAACATTTAACTAAAAATATCAGGTCATGAAAAAGGAAATGTCAAAACACGAAACAGACTATATAAAGAAATATGAAGAAGAAGGATATACAAGCAATTTTTTGTTCGATAACAATTCTTTAATAGATTCAGAAACAAAACAGGTTTATAAACCTGAAGATATAACTATTGTAGCCCATCACCGTTATGAAGGAATGAGCGATCCTGATGATATGTCAATTTTATATGTTATAGAAACGAAAGATAAGATAAAAGGAACTCATTTAATTGGTTATGGACCAATGGCTGATCTGGAAGAAGCAGAATTCTTTAAAGACATTCCTGAAGAGAATTACGCTCAAAACTCAGATATAAACGAACTGACTTAGACGTTGGACTATTTTATTTTGCAGGAAAGCAGTTATTCCGGATTTAATTCCAGAATAGCTGTTTTTTTTATGAGATTAATTGTAGTAGGATGATTTAACCGCAAAGTGTCCAAAGGTTTACGCAAAGACCGCAAAGCTTTGCGATCTTATATTGTATAAACACACCTCTTAGTCACTTTGAGAAAACCTTTGCATCCTCTGCGGTACATTGATTAATCCCAACAGTTTTTAAACGTAAGATATTAATTATGAAAAATCTGCCTGAAATTGTATAATAAATTGGCTGTAGATATGTACGAAATTTGAATATTATAAAACAGGAATGACAAACCTAATAAATAAGTAATAATAAGATTGTACATAAAGAAGTACTAACCAATTTATTAAGCCAAACCAAAATGAAAAAACTTTACTTAAATACAGGAGAATTCAATACAATTTTTAATGATCTTGCCGATAGTTTCGGAGGTGAATTAACCACTAATAATAATGACTACAATTTAGCTATAAAATCAAAGTGGGCAAAAGGAAAAATTACAGGAACTCATTTTGAAAAAGAAATATCATATATGCATTTTGACCTTACGTTTCATAACGAAGTAAGTTTGAGCATAGAATCTTTTCAGGGAGCGCCAATATTTTTTGCTTATTGTGAAGAAGGAAGCCTAACACATAGTTTTGGTGCCAATGGCGAGAAAAAAAGCCTTAAAAAACAACAAACCGGTATTTTAAACAACACATCTACAATCAATAGCGTTTTGTATTTTGAAAGTTTCAAACGCATTCAGTTTTCATTGATCGTGATGCCTTTAGCGGTTACTTTAAAAGAAGAGAGTTTTGAATTGATTTCTCATTTGAAAAAAGTGTTTACAAGCGAATCCGGAAATTATATTTATATCGGACAGCAAAATCCGAAAATTACCCAAAAGCTAAAAGAACTTAATACGATTCCGCAAAAAGGAGCGGTTAGAAGTTTGCTTCAAAGAAGTATTATGAGCACGATTCTGGATCTGGAGATAGCCCAACATAGTTATAACTATGCCACAATGATTGCTCCGTTTATGAATTTGGCGACAAAACAATTAGATGAACTAAAAAGAATTTCGAACATGAATTTTTCTGAAGTTTTATTCTCAATTGGTCTTGGACGCAAAAGTTATTTCCCAAGATTAATAAAAGAGAGATATCATACATTAAACAAACATTATCACCAAAATTCGCTAGCTAAAACAGCCTAATATACCTTTAACTTGTAAGATCAAAAAACAGCTTTTGTATAAGCTGTTTTTTTTGTTTATCTATATTTCATTCTTTTAATTATAGAATTGATTCTAAAAGATTAATGTTAAATTGTACGAAAAAACGTGTTTTATTTTAAATACTATTTTTAATTATAAGAATTTTACTATTTTTATAAAAAAATAACATTTAAGATTGAAGTACTTTGACATCAGCAAAATTGTTTCTTTTAGGCATGGAACGAGACTTACGATGGGTAGACACAAATTATTACAGATATGTAGCAAGAGACGGTTCCCCTAGCAGTAATCTTGAAGGAGGATTGCTTCGGTTAAGTTTTGTTTCACAAGAAAGCGATGAGGTTTTTTGGCATAATATGGTCAAAAAAGTCGATAAGGAAACAGAGAGAATGGAAAAAGGAGAAATACATTTTTATAGCAAAGGAAACGAAGATAGTGCAATAAGAAAATATAAATTTAATGATGCTTATTTGGTAGAATTCTCAGAAATATTTCATTCCTGGGGAACAGAAAATATGCAAATTATTTTGACAATTTCACCTGCGATTCAAAATTATGGTTATTCACAAGATTTTGTAAAACATTGGCAGGTATCATCCTTACCAACTCAGCCCACTTATTATCAACCCAAAGAAGAAACCGAAGATCGTATCATATACATAAACGGACATTTTTATAATAAAGATGGTACTTTTGAAGGTAAAATAAACGAGCCTGATTTTGAAGGAAGTGTAGAGGATGTTTATGTTTGTGATGGGAAATCAACCCAAAAAAATAAAAATGGAAATGATTTGGTAACTTATAATAATACTAAATTGTTGAAAGAAAACGATGTGAAAATTACTCATGAGAAATTTATAAATTTAGCATCAATAGCATATGGAGAATGTTCATTAGAGTACAATTTAGATGTTAAATTGGAATTATTTGCTATCGCATATGTAAATTTTAAGCATCCAAAAAATGTAGCATATGGAAAAGATAGTGCTGGGGCTATATCATTTAGAAAAAGAGAGAATGAAAAAAGGAATGGTACTGTAATGCAGACAGCGTTAGCAGCAGTTATTAATGCACTTACTGATGGTAAAGATTATAGCAATGGCGCAGATTCATGGGATGGTGTTGACGTATTGACAGGAAGATTTGATGCTAAATGGAAACAAGAAAATCATTTTAGGCAAAGAGTACATGGCAAAAGAAAAGGAATAACCGATCCTAAAAATTTGTCTCAAACTTTTTATAGTAATGTAAAAAAAGCATTAGAAAATAAAATTAGCAATCCAAAAATAAGTGAATCATTGCAAAAAGATTATCAAAATAAACTTGACAATTTAAAAGACCTAATAATTTATAAAGAGGAATACGAAGTTGTAAACAAACAAGACAAACTTAAATACACACCTTGTTTTGAGATATTAGCAACGCATGCCGGAAGCATTTTTTACAAAGAACTAAAATAATTATGAAAAAATATTATATAATATGGTTTGTATTAATTGTAAGCAATTTATTTTCTCAAAATAAAAAGTATGATACAATATTGTTTAAAAATATTAAAATTGATAATCGGGAATTATATTTTGAATATAAAAATTTCAAAGATTTAGAGACAATCTACGGGAAATTGAATAATAATTTAAAAAGAATGAAAACTACGGAAAAGATTCCTTTACATTATAATTCAAAGCTTATCAATTCATTTTCTAATGATGAAGTTTCATTATTAATGACTAAAAATAAGGCTTTTGTGGATTATTTTGATTTTGAATTATCTAAAAAAACTGGAATTATTTATTATAAAAATAAGAAAATCATATTATCTAAAAACCTGACATTATCTCAATTTAAGAAAGTTTTTAAAAACTCATATAAAAATGCATCAGGATTACCAGTGACTCCACTTGAGAGAGCCGCTTTTATATCGGCTTTTATAGTAAACAAAAAAAGGACAGGATATATTAGTTTTACATTTTACGATAGTAAATTAATCTCATTTTTTATTTCTGATTACAAACCTGAGAATTTTTAATCAAGGTAAAAATGTTTCCAAAATAAAAACAATAATTACTGATAGTACTTCTACTGACACTATTTTGGATTCTTATTCTAAAATTAATTTAAGATAAGTTATATCAAATAATGATCACTTAATACAAGCGCCCTGCTCGTGAACAAAAAGAATGGCAGCTATCTAAATAAAACCGCCTACAAATCAATTCAAAAACTCTCAACCAAAAAAACAATAAATTGAAAATAAAATTCATTTTACTAATATTACTTTTTTGCAGTTGCAAAAACTACACCTTTGAAGGTAATGTTCATGATTATGACACAGATAAACCGCTTAAAAATGTTGAAATTATCATTAACAATAATATAACCCGAACAGACAGTTTAGGATTTTTTAGCTTGAAAATAAATTCAAATTCTGCGAACATAATATTGAAAAAACAAGGTTATGCTACAAAAAAGCTATATCGAAAATCAAATACTAAAGAAGAAACTCATAATGAGAATCTAAAGAATCCTGCCATTTATTTATACAAACGCGAAAGTGATTTTTATAACAAAATGAGATAAACGCGAAACAGTTTTTATAAGCTGTTTTTTATTCGTTAACTTTCCTTTTCATAATAAATAATAAAATAAACCATTATTAAGTTGAGGAATAGTGAAACACTGTTGGTAATGATAATTGGCATATCATTTTTAAGAATACCATAAACAACCCACACGGCAATTCCGAAAGTTAAAACACTGAAAGTTAAAAGAGAAATTTGTTTTACTTTTTTCGTTTTCCAAACTTTCACGATTTGTGGCACAACGGATATTGTTACACAGATTCCGGCGAAGAGTCCAATAATATCGGTTAAATTCATAAGCCTTAAATATTTAAAACTAATTTCTCAGGATAAATTCTCTATTAAAATTCCAGATTAAATTTAATTCTTCTTTTCTGATAAGCTTAACTTCAATACATAAAAGAATATCTCAATAAATTCTGATTTTATCTTATTTGAATGAAAATAGCTACGTCAAAAGTCGATTTGAGAATTTATAGGATAAATCTAATATCTTATATATCACACTAAAATGGAAATTCTGAAACTCAACATGGGAATTATGAAACTTATTTTAATTACGATAAAAGAGGAAACTTCTTTTTTTTTATAAATTTGAAAGTTTGAGCGAATGTTTTTAAAAGAATAATCAACTTTTAAAAAATATAATCAATTTTAATCCGAATTAATTAAAATTTAATTCATAACGTTTTACTCCCCAAATAAAATGATATTAATTGTAGATGATATTCGGGCTAACATAATTGCCTTAAAAAAAACACTTGAACTGCATGATATTGAGGTTGACACAGCAGAGTCTGGAGAAGAAGCTTTAAAGAAAATCCTAAAAACAAATTACTGCCTGATAATAATGGATGTTCAGATGCCCGGACTTGACGGCTTTGAAGTAGTAAAAATTCTTTCCGGAAATAAACGCACCAAAGACATACCGGTTATCTTTTTATCGGCGATCAGCATCGAAAAAAAATACATTTTTAAAGGTTACGAAACAGGGGCTGTCGATTATATTACAAAACCGGTTGATACTGATTTACTGATCTTAAAAGTAAAAACTTTCCTTAAAATTTACGATCAGCAAAATCAATTGAAAGTCATGAAAGACTTACTTTCAAAAGAGATTAAAATTCGTAAAGAAGCTCAGGATAATCTAGAAGTTAAAATCAGCGAGAGAACAAAAGAACTGGTTTCTAAAAATGAAGAACTGGAAATGAAGAACCACGAATTGCAGCAATTCGCCTGGGTGGTTTCTCATGATTTAAACGAGCCAATCCGAAAAATTCAAATCTTTATTAAAATCATAAAAGAGCTTTATTTAACCACAGATGCAAAAGGAATTGATTATGTAGACAGAACCATAAAAGCTGCCGAAAGAATGCAAACCCTTATTACAGACTTGCTTGCTTACTCGCGACTTTCGTCAAAAGTTAAACCTGAAAAAACAGACTTAAATGTTGTATTACAGGAAGTCCTGTCGGATTTTGATTATTTGATAGAACGCAAATGTGCGGTTATAAAAACAAGCCAGCTGCCAACTATAGACAGTATTCCGAGCCAGTTGCGTCAGGTTTTTCAGAATTTGATTGGAAATGCGCTTAAATTCTCCGGAAATGTGGAAATTCCGATTATTGAAATCACTTCAGAACTAATAAAAACGAAAGATTTTGACGCTGAAATTGCTCCTGATGGAAAATTTTGCCGAATTACAGTAACAGATAACGGAATAGGTTTTGACGAAATTTATCTCGACCGCATCTTTATTATCTTTCAAAGTCTTAACGACCGTCAAACTTATGAAGGTACCGGGATTGGTCTTGCCATTGCAAAAAAAATTGTTGATAAACACAACGGATTAATCACCGCAAAAAGTCAATTAGGCAAAGGCGCCAGTTTTATTATCATTCTTCCCCTACAATACGAAAACTAAATCAAATCGGATTACAACCTATGAAAAACAACTTTAAAAGAAATTTACTAATCAGCTCCCTGGTTTCATTACTTGTATTAATGATCAGTTCTACGGCATCGTTTATTAGTATAAAAAACTTATTGAAAAGTAATTTTTGGGTCAACCATACCCAGGATGTTATTTACAACTTAAACCAGGGGTCTTCGTCGCTTACAGATGCCCAAACCAGTATGCGAGGCTATCTGATAACCGGAGACGAACAATTTGTAAACAGATATAATGCATATGAAGCAGAATCAAATGGTTATTTTGATAAGTTAGATGAACTTACAACTGATAATCCGTCACAGCAAAAAGCTTTATTGCAATTAAAAACCCTTCGATCTAATTTCTTTAAATACCTAAATAATCAAATTGTAAAAAAACGACTAGGGAAAAACAATACTACATTCGACTTAAACGAAGGAAGAGCCATGATGGACGAACTTCGTACTTATTTTAAACGAATTGAGCTGAGCGAGCAAGCCCTTTTAAAAGAGCGCAACCAAACTTCAGAACGTTATGGAACGTATAGTACCATTTTAATTATTGTGGCTTTTATTATTGCATTTTTGATTTCGATCGTGTTTTTAATCAGAATTTTAAAAGATTACAACGAACGTTCTGAGCTTCAGAGAGAATTAGAACAAAAAGATATAGAAACTGCTCAAAGGATTGAAGCAATCAGTTCTATAGCATTAAATATTTCAAATGGTAATTATGATATTCGTGTAGACGATACCAAAGCAGATGCACTGGGAAGTGTTGGAGAATCACTTAATAGCATGAGCAGTGCGCTAAAGCAATCTTTTAGTTTATTATCAGAAAAAGAGTGGATACAAAGCGGTGTTGCAGGTCTTAATAATGTCATGCTAGGTGATAAATCGTTGAAAGAACTCGCAAAAGATGTTATCGAATATTTGTGTCATTATACAAACAGCAGTGCCGGCGTTTTTTATGTTATAGAAGGTGATGAACTTTCTTTTACGGCAGGATACAGCTATATCCCGACAAAAAGCAGAGAAACGATTCAAAAAGGCGATGGTCTGTTAGGCCAGGCAATTATTTCGGGCGAACTTTTAGAATTAAGAACTATTTCTTCAGATTTTATTCATATAAATTATGCTTTGGGCGAAATAAAACCAACGCATATTGTGGCAGTTCCGTTGATCGATAACAGAGTAGAAGGAGCTCTGGAACTGGCGAGTATTTATGGTTTTTCCGAATTACATTTAGAATTCCTTAGAACCATAGCAAATAATATTGGTATTTCCATCAAATCAACGCAAAACCGTAAACGTGTTATGGAGTTGTTAGAAGAAACCCAATCACAATCAGAAGAATTACGTGTTCAGCATAGCGAATTAGAGGCTATTAATGCCGAATTAGAAGCGCAGACAGAAAAACTGCAGGCATCTGAAGAAGAACTTCGTGTGCAACAGGAAGAACTGGAGCAAACCAACGAGGAACTTTCGGAAAGAAGTGTTTTATTGGAAGAAAGAAACAACGAAATTCAAAAGAAATCAGAAGCATTGGAGCTTACAACTCGTTATAAATCAGAGTTTTTGGCAAATATGTCGCATGAATTAAGAACACCTTTAAATTCTATTTTACTTTTAAGCCGATTATTATCTGAAAATAATGGCAAAGGCATGAACAATGAAGAAGTTGAATTTGCAAAAGTGATTCAGAGTTCAGGGAACAGCTTACTTGGTTTAATTGATGAAATTTTGGATTTATCTAAAATCGAAGCCGGAAAAATGGAGCTTGAATTTTTAGATGTTTCTACTAAAGAAATTACAGATACACTTTCCAGTTTATTTTCTCAGGTTGCCAAAGAGAAAGGAATCAAATTTGAGATTATGTCTAAAGATGCTCCAATTGTCATTAAAACAGACAAAATGAGATTAGAGCAAATCCTGAAAAACTTAATTTCAAATGCTATTAAATTTACAGATAAAGGTTCTGTAAGTGTCGAAATAAAAATAAACGATGACGATGATAAAGTAATCTGTTTCATTGTAAAAGATACAGGAATCGGAATTCCGTTAGAAAAGCAACCGTTAATTTTTGAAGCTTTCCAACAAGCAGACGGATCTACAAAACGTAAATATGGAGGAACAGGCCTAGGATTATCCATTAGTAGAGAATTGGCAAAATTACTTAGAGGAGAAATTATTCTGCATAGTAAAGAAGGCGAAGGAAGCTCGTTTACTTTATGCTTACCGGTTTACGGAACAATCAGCAAAAAAGTAATTGTTGATAAAGCGCCGCCGCCAATGGAAATTTCTACAGTTGAAACTGAAGAATTGAAAAAGATAAAAAATAAATATTTGTCTGCCGTAATTCCTGATGAAATTGAAGATGACAGAGATATAATTACTGAAGAAGATAAAGTTATTTTGATTGTAGAAGATGACATCAATTTTGCACAATCACTTTTGGCATTTAGCCGAAAAAATGGATATAAAGTTGTAGTTGCCGTTCGCGGGGATTATGCTTTAAACTTTGCCTTAATGTACAAACCAGTAGGTATTTTATTGGATATCGAATTGCCAATAAAAAGTGGTTGGGAAGTTTTGGAAGAATTAAAAAACAACATTCAAACCAAACACATTCCCGTACATATTATGTCGTCGCACAAACTAAAACAGGAAAGTTTGCTTAAAGGAGCTGTTGATTTTCTAGACAAACCGGTTGCTTTTGATAGAATTCCGGAGGTTTTCATGCGTATCGAACATATTATTACCAAAGAATCTCAAAAGGTTTTAATTATCGAAGATAACCCTAAACATGCCAAGGCATTAGCTTATTTCTTAGAAAGTTATAATATTAACTCTGAGATAAAAAGTGAAGTTTCTGAAGGTCTGAAAGCGTTGAATAAAACAGAAGTTGATTGTGTGATTCTCGATATGGGAATTCCGGATAAACAAGCCTATCAAATTTTAGATGGCGTTAAAAAAAGCCCGGGATTAGAAAATCTTCCCGTAATTGTGTTTACAGGAAAAAGCCTTTCACTTAAAGAAGAAGTAAAAATTAAGAAATATGCTGATTCTATTATCGTAAAAACAGCACATTCTTACCAAAGAATGCTCGATGAGGTTTCGTTGTTTTTACATTTAGTAGAAGAAAATAAAGGACAAAACGGCAAAAAAGAAAGCTACAAAAAACTAAATTTACTAAACAATATTTTACATGATAAAAAAGTATTGATTGTAGATGACGATGTTCGTAATATTTATTCATTAACAAAAGCACTCGAAGTTTTTAAAATGAATGTAATTACGGCATTCGACGGTAATGACGCAATAAAGGTATTAGAAGAAAATCCCGATACTGATATTGTTTTGCTGGACATGATGATGCCAAATATGGACGGTTATGAGACTGCCGAAAAAATAAGAACAATTCCTAAATTCCTGACCTTGCCATTAATCGCCGTAACAGCAAAAGCAATGACAGGCGACAGAGAAAAGTGCATAAAGGCAGGAGCATCAGATTATATTACAAAACCTGTAGATATAGATCAGTTATTGTCGCTATTGCGTGTATGGTTATACGATAAAATTTAATGCATAATTGCTGAAGAGACATGGAGAAAAAACGACTCTTGATTATTGATGACGATTCAAGAAATATATTTGCTTTGGTAAACGTTTTGCGTGCCAAATCATTCGATTGTTTGTCTAGTTTAAGTGCCGAAGACGCAATACGATTATTAAAAACAGACGAACATATCGATGCTATTTTAATCGACATGATGATGCCCGAAATGGATGGTTATGAGGCAATTCCGATTATAAAAAGTATTCCGTCACGAAAAAATACATTAGTTGTTGCAGTTACAGCCCAGGCTATGACAGGTGACAAAGAAAAATGCCTTGAAGCAGGCGCAGATGATTATGTTTCAAAGCCTATAGACGTAGATAAATTGATGCACGTTTTAAATAAAATTTAAAATTGTTATGATAGAAGACATTGAGTTAGAAACCCTTATAAATGATATTTACGAATATTACGGTTTTGACTTTGGAAGTTATTCTAGAGCATCATTAAAAAGGCGCGTTAATAGAATTTACCATTTAGATGGATTCAGGAATTTTTATGAGTTTTTATCAAAAGTTAGAAACGATTCTGATTATTATAAAAGATTAATCGACGAAATTACTGTAAACGTTACAGAAATGTTTCGGGACCCGACTTTTTATAGAATTGTCAGAACCGAAATATTGCCCTTACTTGCCACAAAACCATTCATACGTTTGTGGCATGCAGGATGTTCCACCGGCGAAGAAGTGTATTCGATGGCCATAATGTTAAAAGAAGCGGGACTTTTGCACAAATCATTGATATATGCCACCGATATTAATTCGAAAGTATTGGAAACAGCCAAAAAAGGTATTTTTCCTTTACGAATGATGAAAGAATATTCAGAAAACTACAGAGATTCTGGCGGGCAGGAAGATTTTTCAAGCTATTATATCGCCAATTACGGCATTGCAAAATTCAATGATGAACTGGCCCAAAAAATGGTTTTTTCGCAGCATAATCTAGTTTCAGATAATTCATTCAACGAATTTGATTTTATTTTATGCCGCAACGTTTTAATCTATTTTGATAATGATTTACAAAAAAGAGTCATCAATTTATTTGATTCAAGTTTAGCAGTTTTGGGTTTTTTGGCACTCGGAACCAAAGAAACCATAAAATATTCGATATCTACAACTAAATACAAGCAGTTAGAGAAAGAGAAAATATGGAGGAAAGTAAAATAATATCGAACAAAAGAGTAGTTATTATAGGAGGATCGGCGGGAAGTTTGAATGCAATATTACAAATTTTACCTGATTTGCCTGTATTTAAAACTTTTGCGCTCGTAATTGTCCTGCATCGAAGAGGAACAGATGATTTGACCCTCGAAGAATTAATAACACTTAAAGCCCAAACCGAGGTAAAACTTATTGAAGACAAAGTGCAATTAATGCATGGATTTATTTATGTTGCACCTTCAAACTATCATTTATTATTTGAAAAAGATGATTTTTTTGCCCTCGATACTTCAGAAAAAGTAAATTACAGCCGACCAAGCATTGATGTTTCTTTCGAATCTGCCGCAGAAGTTTATGGTTCTAACCTAATCGGAATTTTGCTATCGGGTTCCAATAAAGACGGCACAGAAGGATTAAAAGCCATTCAAAACGCAGGCGGAATAGTCGTAATTCAGGATCCAAAATCGGCAGAAATGCCTTATATGCCTTCTAATGCCATTTTAAATACTACTCCGGATTATATTTTAAGCACCGAAGAAATATTGAAATTTATAATTTCTATAGATAAATAATTATATTTTTAATATTCTATCCTGCAAGGTTTTCGAAACCTTGTAGGTATTACTATGTCCAAACCTACAAGGTTTCGAAAACCTTGCAGGACGCTACCCATTCTAAACATTATCATTTCCATAACGATACCATAAACCAACTCTCGGTTATAATCCATAAAATTGCAAGTGAAAGTGATCCCAAAATACTTTCTAATTCTCCATTTGCAAAAACATAACCTATGATTTCCAAAATATTTTCCGTTTATAAAAATTCAATTCTATTTCTGTTTTTTATTCTTTGCATCAATAATATTTCAGCACAAAAACAAACCAAACTCGATGGTGTTCAGATTGCTTTTTTATCAGATGTGCATTTGCAGGATTTATTTGGTAAATTTTCAGATAATGATTATCGGGGTGTTTTAAATCCAAAAACAGGAAAATATACTTTATTGAGAACTATGGCGTCTCAATTGCATTCGACCCGAATATTCAACGAAAACTATTTTGCTTTTATAGCAGCTCTTGATGATATCGCTAAGCGAAAGATAAAATACGTCGCGCTTCCCGGTGATTATACTGATGATGGTCAGCCTATTCACGTGCGTGGGTTAGAAGCGATTCTAAATCAATACAGAAAAAAATACGGCATTGAATTTTTCATTACAACCGGAAATCACGATCCTGTTGGACCATTTGCACAGGAATCCGGCAAAGAAGATTTTTTAGGCAAAGAAGGCAAAAGCCAGCCCATTTATAGCAAAGAAGGCCTGTATAAGCCAAATTTAACTATTGAACAGCCTGTTGTAATAACAGCCGATATTGCTAAAATGGGTTATTTGGGAATTACAGAAGGCTTGAAAAATTTTGGTTTTTATCCTAATGAAAAATACAAATTCTGGGCAACACCTTTTTCAGCTTATACGGCTGAAAATTATAGTTTTGAAAAAGCATCAGAAGCTGCAAAATTATCAAACAGAGTTTATGAAGTAGCACCAGGCTACGAGGTTCCGGACGTAAGTTACGTTGTTGAACCAGTTGACGGACTGTGGCTTATGGCGATAGACGGTAATGTATATATTCCCAAAAAAAATGCTACGGCAGACGCAAAAGATTCTAAAAATTACTCAGAAGCCAGCACCGGATATAATAATGTGCTTTCGAATAAAAAACATTTAATAAAATGGGTCGAAGAAATTTCGGCTCAAGCCAAAAAACAAGGCAAGACCTTAATTGCTTTTAGCCATTTTCCGATGATTGATTTTAATGATGACGCTTCTGCAGAAATAAAAGAACTGCTTGGGCCAAACAAATGGCAATTGAACAGAGTTCCGGTTGAAGAAGTGGCGCAAACTTTTGCAGATGCAGGTTTAAAAATTCATTTTGGCGGACACATGCACATTAACGACACCGGAATTCGCACCACAGCAAAAGGCAATACATTGGTCAATATTCAAACGCCATCTTTGGCGGCGTATATTCCCGCTTATAAATTACTGACAATTCAAAAAGATAATTTGGTAGATATTCAAACGATTACGATTGATAAAGTGAAAGGTTATAATGAACTTTTTGATCTGTATAAAATGGAATATCAGTTTTTAGAATCGCAGCATACTAAAGATATTTGGAACAAAGCCATTTTAGAAACCAAAAACTACCACGATTTTACCGATTTTCATTTGAAAGAATTAGTTCGCCTTCGTTTTTTATCAGATGATTGGCCTTCTGCTTTCAAAGATTTTTTTCTGCATATTTCTGCTTCAGAATTATTGGTTTTAGCGAATATTCAATCTGATAAAGATTTTGATTTTATTCTGAAAAACAAGGAAAGTGCCGCAAAGGAATGGGCGGAAGCAGAACAAAAAACAAACAAGATATTAGCCGAAAACAATATCAAAAAACAAGATTTAAACTGGACAGGTTATGATTTTCTGGTAGATTTTTATCGCTTTAGAAGCGCTGATGAACTGGCTCTGACCGATGTTGGCGAAAAAAGAGCCAAACAATACAAAGTTCTTTCACAAATGTTTTTTGAAAATCATAAAGATGATAATTCTAAAGAAAAACCTCTTCAAAATCAACTTCGATTATTTTTAATCATCTTCAATAAATTCATGCATGAAGTTCCTGCAGATCATTTTAGTGTTGATTTGAAAACGGGAAAAATTAAAAGTTTAAAATGAGAAAAAATGGCACGCGGATGACGCGGATTTAAGCGGGTTTAGCGCGGATTTTTTTTATAGACAAAAGTTTATACGCAAAGTCATTGCGAGGAACAAAGCAACCTCACTAATAAAATGAAAAAAAAAATAGCCACGAATTCACGAATTATTATCTATAATCAAATAGAAAAAATTCGTGAATTCGTGGCTAAAAACGTTCGATAATTTAACCGAAGCGTGCAAAGATTTTTTGCTTTAGCTTGTGGTTAGAAAACGCAAAGTTCGCAAAGCTACCTGCAAAAAGATTTACGAATTTTTTGCGAATATAGCCTGCGGTTTCAACCGCAGGAACGTCCATATATTTATTTTACGATATACGTTGGAATCCCGAGGTTGAAACCGCGGGCTATATTTGAAAACTAGATTTATAATTATAATCTTTTTTAAAACGCAAAATTCGCAGAGCTTTATAGACAAAGCTTTGCGAACTTTTTAAGCTTGCAAACAGACAGCTAATAAAAAGCTTAGCGCTCTTTGCGGTAAAAATCATTCCAACATAAAAACCTTAAACTTATTTAACTCCGTTGATCGGATCAACCCTCACATAAGTTCCATCATCGTATTTTATCTGATAAGGAGAATCGAAAAACGTACTTGGCAAATAATAATCAGTTGTTATTATTTGTGCTCCAGATTTTTTAGCCGCTTCAAAATGCGAATAATCATTTTTGCGTGCTTCTTTCGTGTCAGAATCGGCGCGGGTTCTGATGATATATCCTTTTTTAACTAAATCGGTAATTGTAGGATCTTCAGCGTTATTGCGGAACAAAGTTGCAGCTTCTGGTTTTCCGGGTTCGGCATTAATAAAAACGGCGCGTCCTTTTAATGATGGATGATTCAAAGCGTATAAATCTCTTTTGGCTCCGTTGTTATCCAAAATAAACAAGAATTTCCCTTTTGCTTTTTTAAGCGTTGGCCAGTTGTTGTTTAAAACCGCTTCTTCAAGCGTTTTGTATTTTCCGCGCACCATATCCGGCGTTATCAATTTATTTCCTAAACCTTTGCGAAGTTCTTTATCCAATGCGTCGAACAATTCGGGTGTAAATTTCTCTGCTTTTGTACCTAAAAAACTGTCGTCATCTTTGGGTTCCAGCGTAATAAAAACCGGAACGTGATCAGGATTTGCGTCAGACCATTTTTTTAATTCTGCAAGGCAATTTTGAAGTGTGTAACAAGATGTTCTAAAATCAATATCTATCATATGAAAAACTTTAAAACCCGGTTTTTTCATTTCTCCATTTGGGTCATAAGCTTCCTGAGATTTTGCAAGGTCCAAACCTTTTGGGTGCGCAAATTTTCCGCCTTTTGCATCGCCCTGAACATCGATTTCAAGATTGCGTAAACCTTTATTTAATTGATCTGTAAGGCTAATGTGTGTGTATTGTAAGCCTTTTAGAGAACGCGAAGTGTCTTTTGCCTGAATTGTATTGTACAAATCGGTTTCAATGGCATGTCTGTAACTATTGTGAGAACCAATAACCTGTAATTGGTTAATTTTTAGCGTGTCATTTTGTGCCTGAGCAGCGTTAGAAATCGCTCCGGCAAGAAATAATGTAAACAAAATTTGTTTCATGATTTTTAAGTGTAAAATTATTAATACTGAGGACGCAGCAAAAGAAAATTACCTTTTTTGGATGACACTAATTTAAAAATACCATTTGATTTATGTGTTAGTTAAAGAAAAAGAAATCGCAAATCAATTATCATTTTTATTTCCAAAACGTAGTATTAATAAAACAAATGTATTGATTTCTTAATTGAAAGATAATCTTCAGGAAAAAAACAATGGTATAACATTTTATTATTTTACATCAACAAATGCCACCCAGATAACCTATGAAGAATCCTGAAATTTTTGAAGAAACGTATACGCTGTACTGGAAAAAGCTAACGGCTTTTTCGTATACGATGACTCAGGATAACGACTTGGCACAGAATATTGTTCAGGATGTTTTTGTCGATTTATGGGAAAGAAAAAATGATGTCGAAATCAATGCTATTGAACCTTATTTGTTCAGGGCCGTAAAAAATCAGGTTTTTAAACATTACCAAAATAATAAGTTCGACAAGACAATTCTTGAAGATAAATTCGAAGATTATGTAATTGATCATTTTGCAACGATCGATCCTGAATTGATGGATTTGCTTTACTCTTTATTAGACAAACTTCCTGAAAAAAGAAAAGAAGTTTTACTGATGTATAAAATGCAGGATATGACGATTGATCAAATTGCCGATGAACTTGGAATATCGAAACAAACGGTAAAAAATCAAATTTCTTCGGGATTAAAACAATTGCGAGAAGGCCTGAAAGACCTTGCCTGGCTTGCTCCATTCATTATTTTACATCAAAAGTTTTAAGATAACTTTCTGTTAATGGTTTCATAATATTTCCGGATAGTACGATTTTATGTTTCCGGTACTTATAGGTAATAATAAGTATTATGATAAAAAGATTAAAACACAGTTTAGAATATCTTGTTGATAAAAGTTCTCGAAATAAAACATCAAAAGCAGAAGAAAATTTGCTGAATGATTTTGCTTTAAGCGAATATCAAAATTCAAAATGGGATGATAATGTAATGGGAAGTTCTAATGAAGTTTCTCAAAATATATATGAAGGAATTCAACTTCGAATACTGAAGAAGAAAAACTTCAATTCGTATTTAAAATATATGGCCGCTGCCAGTATTCTTTTTCTTGCCGGTTTGGGATTTTTCTTCAAACCTGGCTTTTCAGTCGAAAAGCAATTAACATTTAAAACGTCAGACATCCCCAAGTCTATCCAATTAAGTGACGGTTCGAAAATTTATCTGGCAGCAAATTCATTATTTCAGTATCCGGAAAAATTTAGCGGAAGCGAAAGAAAAGTTTCTTTACTAAAAGGAAATGCATTTTTTGAGGTAGCCAAAGACAAAAAACATCCTTTTATTATTGCATCCGGCGAAATTAAAACCAGGGTTGTAGGGACTTCTTTTCACATTCAAATGTCAAAATCAAAATGCGAAGTCATTGTCGTAACCGGAAAAGTAAATGTTACTTCAAATGGTCAAAGCGTTGACTTGCTACCAAATCAGGAAGCCTTGTTTGAAGATAAAAAACTAACTAAACTACTGGCAGACAAATCATTTTTGGTCAATTGGTATGCGAGTGATGTAACGCTAAACCAAACTACACTTAAACAGGTAATTACCATTTTACAATATAAATACGGAGTTTCATTTCAATACGATAATGAACTTGTATTAGCAACGCCATTAACGGTGTTCATAAAGAAGGACGCAACATTAGAAAATGTTTTAGAGCAAATCAATTATATCACAAACCTAAAATTTAAAGTTTATGGCGAAATAGTAAAAGTGAACTAAAATCAAAAAAAAAGCAGTTGCTGAGAACAACTGCGATTAATAATTAAGTATCGAAAAACCAATAACTTAAATCATGTATTTTAAACGAATCAATTTAAATCTTCTAAAGGGAATTTTCTTTTTAATTCTGGCGTTACTGTGCGTTCAAAGTGGTTACAGTGCAACTGTTCTTAAAAAATCAAAAATAGAAAATAAAATAGAAAAAGCAACTTTAGTATCTATTTTTTCAAAACTGAGTAAAAAAACGGACTATAAATTTAGTTACGGACAAGCAATTATTGCAGATAACACAACCTATACGGTAAATTATAGCAACGAATCTGTTGATGTAATTTTAAGTGATCTTTCTAAAAAAGCTAATTTCAATTATAATATTAATGGAAAATTAGTTTTGATTCAGAAAACAACTGTTGTGGCAAAAACAACATCTGAAGCAGAAAAAATTAAAATTAAAGGGAAAATTATTGACGAAAACGGAGTACCAATGCCGGGTGTAACGGTTTTGGAAACTGCTACAAAAAACGCTACTGTTTCTAATTTTGATGGTGAATTTGAACTTTCTGTTACAGAAGGAAAAACGATCGAAGTTTCGTATTTGGGATATAAAACCAAAACAGTTGGCGTTCAAAAGAATTTCATGACAATTCAGCTGGAGCCAAATACATCAGAGTTAAGCGAAGTTTTGATTGTAGGTTATGGAAAACAATCCAAAAAAGATGTTACGGGGGCTGTAACTCAGCTTGAAGCAGCAAATTTTAAACAAGGAGTTAACGTTTCTGTAGATAATTTAATTCAGGGAAAAGTTGCCGGTGTTCGTGTTGTTAACACAAGCGGTGAGCCGGGAGCAGGTGTAAATGTTACGATTCGTGGAGTTGGTTCTATCAGAAGCGGAAGTACACCTTTGTTTGTTGTAGATGGTATGCCGTTGTCTAACGATGACGTAAGTCCAACGGGAAGCAATGTTGGTTTTGGGGCATCATCTGCAAAAAATCCATTAAACTTTTTGAATACAAGTGATATCGAATCGATTACAGTTTTAAAAGATGCTTCTGCAGCGGCTATTTACGGTGCAAGAGGATCTAATGGAGTTGTTTTGGTTACAACAAAAAAAGGATCAAAAGGGGAGGGAACATTAACTTTTGATTCTTATATGGGAGTTTCGAAAGTTGCTCACAAATTAGATGTTTTAAGCGCAGAGGAGTACAGAGGTGCAATTAAAGATCCGGCTTTTGATCATGGTGGAAACACAGACTGGCAGGATGTAATTTACAGAAGTGCCGTTACTACAAACAACGCTTTGTCTTTTGCAAAACAAACAGAATCAGGAAATTATTACGCATCTGTTGCGCAAATGGATCAGGAAGGAATTATTCGTAACAGTAATTTCAAACGTCTTTCGGGTAGAATTAATGCGGCAGAATCATTTTTAGACAACAAACGTTTAAAAATAAAAGTGAATCTTACTGCAAGTGAAACTAAAGATGATGGAGTTCCTACAAGTGATGACGGTGGTTCTAACGGACAATTAATCGTACACACCCTGATGGCAAACCCAACAAGATCTGTTTTTGATGCTAATGGAAAATACACCAACTTTAACATGAACGCGCATTATAATCCTGCTTATTTATTGAGTATTTATGAGGATCAAACGCGTACGTTGAGAGTTTTAGGAAATTTTGAAGCTTCTTTTAGAATCATCGACGGATTAGAATATAAATTAAACGTGGGTGTAGATCGTTCCAGCGCTGAACGTAATACGACGATTTATCCAAATTTAACCGATTTGAATCCAAAAGGAAAATATGTTCAGAATAATTTAGATTCTAAAAACTCTTTGGTTGAGCATTATTTGACGTATAATTTATTGTTAGACAAACATAAATTTGAGGTTTTGGGCGGATTCTCCTATCAAAAATTTGAAAAATCAGGAACAAGTTTCAGTATCGACGGAATTTCTGCTCAGGGCGTTGGTATAAAACCATCTATTAATCCTGGTTTTGCAGGAACACAGTCAGGAACTACAGGTTATGCTCAGGAAAATGAATTGCAGTCTTACTTTGGAAGATTGAATTATACTTTCAACGATAAATATCTTTTAACGGCTTCGATGAGAGCAGACGGTTCTACTCGTTTTGGAGATAATAACAAATACGGATACTTTCCTTCATTTGCTTTAGGATGGAATATTTCTAAAGAAAGCTTCATGGAAAATGTTACGGCTATAAACAATTTAAAATTGAGAGCAAGTTGGGGAGAAACAGGAAATCAGGAAGTTCAAAACAAATTGACTAAAGCAAGTTACTCTTTGTCAGGTCCTGACGGATATTATTTGTATGATGATTTGAATTTGGTAAACGGAGTTTCGGTAACCAGAACTGCAAATCCTGATTTAAAATGGGAAGTGGTTACACAAGCTAACATAGGTTTAGATTTTAGTTTATGGAATGATAAATTGTACGGAACTGTAGATTATTTCAACAAAACAACTACAGATGCAATCTTAAACGTTCCGTCAAGCCCTTTAAAACCAACAACAACAGTATGGACAAACATTGATGGAAAAATCGTTAATACAGGTTTGGAAGTTATGTTGGGTTCAAAATTAGTTAATACTAAAAATTTTACCTGGAATGTTGATGTAAACGGAGCAACATTAAGAAACAAAATTGAAGATTTACCAGTTTCAGAAATCTTAACAGGAACTATTTCAGGACCTGGACAATCTGGAGTAAATGCTAATATTTACAAAAGCGGATACGCCGCTGGTTCATTTTATTTGTTAGAACATATTGGTTTTGATGATAAAGGTGGAAATATATTTAAAGATCAAAACGGAGACGGTAAAATTGATAACAGTGACAGAATTATTATAGAAGGGGCGTTGCCAACTTTTTATTACGGGCTTAATAGTGATATGACCTATAAAAACTTTAGTTTTTCGTTTTCAATCATTGGTCAAACAGGTGGTTATTTGTTGAATAATACAGGATTAAATGCCTTAAACATCAATAATTTGGCTTCTGACAGAAACGTGGCTACAGGATATTATGAGTCTGGCGCAAACGCAACAAATGCACCAACATTATCAACGCTTTTCTTAGAGAAATCAGATTTTATCAGATTAAATACAGCGCGTTTAGGATACAATTTTGATTTAAAAAACGTAAGCTGGTTAAACGGACTAACGCTTTATGTAACGGGTTCAAACTTAATAACAATTACGAATTATACAGGTTACGATCCGTTAATTAACAGCCCGAAATCGAATGGTGGAAACCAATCTATTGGTATTGATTACGCTGCTTATCCAACTTCGAGAACTTTCAGTTTTGGAGCAACTTTAAAATTATAATTTATCATGAAGACAAAGACATTTTTTAGCATAAAAATTTTAACAATATTCTCTTTTATTTTTCTTTTAAATAGCTGTACGGACCTTGATGAAGCTGTATTGGATGAAAAATTGGGAACCGACGCTACAGATCCTGCAGGTTCGCTTGCGGCAGCTTACGACAGACTTGGAGACGGAACTTTTACAGATCACGGAGCGGTTTTTGCCATGCAGGAATACACTACAGATGAAGCTATTTTGCCAACACGCGGAAGTGACTGGGGAGATGGTGGAAAATGGAGAGATATGCATGAATTTACATGGAGTTCCAGTAATGCTATTATAGTGGGTAACTGGGATTTACTGACAAACGGAATCACTCGTTCTTTGACGGCAATTAAGTCATCTGAAGAAAATACTTTTCCGGAAAAGACGTTATTTTTGGCAGAAGCAAAAGCACTTTTGGCCTATTACACTTACACAACTTTAGATCTTTACGGACAAGCACCTTTTAGAGATCCGTTGAATGTAGACGCACCAATACAAATTTTAAAAGCAGATACTCAAATTGATAAATTAATCACTGATGTTGAAGCTTTAATTCCGGATTTGGCCGACATTGGTACACAAAGAACACACCACGGACGTTTTACAAAACAAGCTGCTTATGCTTTTTTAGCAAATATGTATTTGAACCGTGCGGTATTTAAAGATCGTTATAATGCAGGATCATCTTTCAATTTTAATGAAGCGGCGGTAAGTGGTACAGGAACAGACATGGACCGTGTTATTTATTACACTTCTTTGCTAATCGACTCTGGAAAATATAGTTTAGAAAGTGATTTCTTCAAAAACTTTGCAAGAGATAACGAAAATGGAAAAGAACTTATTTTTGCGATTTCTCAAAAGATAGATTACATCCGTAATGGTTCTAACAGTTTTGCTTATGTATGTATGGAGCGTAACCAAAGAACATCTGCTGGAAACAGAGGAACAAATGCGGCTTGTACAACAGAAGAATTTTATAATTCATGGAATGGTAATCATGATGATCCTAGATTTCAACAACATTATCAATATGCTGATGGAACGTGGTTTATGAATGATGGAACAGATGTAAGTGTTCCTGCAACAGATATTGTACCAAAGAGCAGTCCTGCTACGCCTTGGTTCCATTTTAACAGAGGTATTCAGTACGGGCCTCAATATGGTCCTGTATTATTAACTTCGGCAGCTTTTGAAATGGTAGGAAACCGTATTAAAGTTTCTCCGTTGGTTATGGAAAAAAGTACGACTACAAAAATGGATTTTACACCAAAATTAACCTTTGCAGATCCTACTAAGGCTGTTTTTGCCCAAAACGAAATCAATCAGGGAGCTCGTGTTTTTAAATATGAATTCGATCCTGAAGGAGGAAATGGAAACAGTAATGTTGATATTCCGCTATTCCGTTTAGGTGGAATGTACGCTATGAGAGCTGAGGCTTATTTTAGAAAAGGAAGTGTAGGTCCTGCAATGGATGACTTGAATAAATTGCGTACCAGCAGAAAAAGAGAATCATTGTACGGAAATGCTCCGGGAATAGTACTTACGGCTTTAGATTCAGAGCAATTGTATAAAGAATTAGGTTTCGAATTATATTGGGAATTACAAAGAAGACCGGAAAGCATCCGTTTTGGAAAATTTGATTTGGCCGGAACTGCAAAAGCTGCTTCTCAACCTTTTAGAAGAGTGTTTCCAATTCCGCAAACCGTTATAGATCAGAAATTGTTTAAACAAAATCAAGGTTATAATTAAGTTTTTGTGTTAGTTTATTTTTTTTAGTAAAAAGCCTGCTCGTGATTTGAGCAGGTTTTTTCTATTTTATATAAACGTTTTTTAAAACTTCTGTTCGGCAGCTTTGTCAAAGTTTTAAACTTTGACAAAGCTTTTTGCTTAAAGTAACCAGTACAGTAACCACAATCTTGTCATCCTGACGGAGGAAGGATCTCCGCGAGTGGCTCGATAAAGATTGGTAATTTACTTTACGGAGTTTCTTGCGGAGATCCTTCGTTCCTCAGGATGACAAAAAATATGAATATTATTTTTTCTCCTCAGGCAAAATAACCTTATACATTTCAGCTTCTTTTTCTGCTCTTTTTTGAGCAGCTTTTCCTTTTCCAATTGGTATTCCGGCGGTTACATACAGCGATCGATTGTATTGGTTTGGTCCGTCGCCTTTCATTACAGGAACCAATCCGTAATAATACTGAACCGTAATGTTTAAGCCATTTCCAACATTCATGTGATAACCTGCGCCAAGAGCAATTCCGGCATCAATAACATGTATTTTATCTCTGATATTGTTTTTGTAAACAACATCTTCCTTATTATATTCCTGATGAAATTTATCAAAAGCTTTTGCCAAAAGTCCTAATTGTGGCCCTGTTTTTAGGTAAATATTATTTTTGAATTGATATTTAATCAAAATAGGAACATTAAAATACCGAATTTCCCTATCGACTTTTCCTCCCGCAAATGTATTATCCAGATTAGGATCGTCTAAAGAATAAACAGGCAATCCGTGCGCACCCATTGGCGATTTTACAATAACCCCGGTATTAATCATCCATGCCGGATTTTTTTTAGACCGGATATCAAAATAAAAACCAAGATTAAAACCCACTTCCGTTCCTGAAGTTTCCATATTAGAAATCGTCGAAAAATTAAGACCGCCATCCAAACCAAATTCTAAAAAGGGCGAGTTGAGTTTATCTCCAAAAATCAAGGAAATTAATACCTGCGATCGTGCCGAAGTCATACAAAAGAAAACGATGAGTAATAATAAACCTTTTTTCATAAGAATAGATTAAAGTCCAAAACGATATTGAAGACCACCTAAAACCTGAGTACGGCTCCCTAAAAAGCCACATTCTACCCTTAGCATAATATGCTTATTGTATTGAAATTGAGATCCTACAATAAAATTCCACATATCTTTTGGTCTTTTCTGAAGCGAATATTGAACAGATGAATTATCTATTGTACTTATAGCGCCATCCAATGAAGTTAAAATGTTTCCTGCAGATTCCAGAGCGCGGTTTGCAGTATTATGTTTGGCAATATTTGTCGGATTCTTTTGCTGTGCAGGGGTTAACGTGTCCCACCAATTATCGACTTTAGTTTGGTTTTCATCAACTTTTGCAAAACCGTTATCTACTTTTTCCTGAAGACCATTTACGTCAAAAATATCCGAGAAAGGAATATTTCCTTGTGTGTCACCGGAAATATGAACCCTAAAACCGCCAACCCAAACAGCAATATTTCTGTCTGGTTTAGGTAGTTTAAAAGTTTTACCCAATCGTGGTCCAAAAACATAAGAAAAAGCAGGTTTGTCTAACGCGCTCACGTCGCTCCAGGACATATTCATATCAAGTGCCAGCCAACCGCCGCCAATACCAATTGTGGGAGTTAACCCAAATCCGAAAGTAGTGATGTCAAAATTTGCTTTTGTATTAAAACTGGCTATTTGCGACCAGTTATTATCGGCGTCAGGAACCCAGATTCCGGCATTAATTTTTGTTGTTGATGTACCTTTACCAAAAATTCCATAAATATTTAAAAAAGGAAGCAGCCAGATATCAGGCCTAATAGTAAGGGCTCCGGCTTCTACAGTAGATTTATCAAATCGTACAATTTCATCTAAATTATATTGAGGACCATTATTAAAACCAACTTCCAGACCATTGATTACAATTTCAGAATCCTGCCAAAAATAATTAACCGAAAGTCCGGCAGAGTAGGGCAGTTTGTAACCTTTTTGAGCTACTTTTTCGCCCCAGATAGGTAAGGCATATGGGTATTCTTCTACTTTAAGGCTGTCTTTAAGCTGTTGATTTTTTTGTCCAACAATTTTTTCGGTGTAAACCTGACCGAAAACATGGATACTACAAAATAATAAAGAGGCGAATATTAGTTTATTGTATTTCATTGACTTAGTGTTATAACGTTAATTAATAGAACTGCCTAAAATAAATAGGTACTAATGTAATCTTGGAAATCTTGTTATTTCAAATGAAATAATTGGGTTTAATTTTTAGGATGTTTCTGAATTCTGTAGCCAGAATTATATGTTAATTATTGTTAAAGTTAAATAAATTTTCTTTTAAATTGTAATATTTTTCTAATAAAATAAATTTTAATGGTTGAGTAAAATGTTAATTTATAGGTGTATATGTAGTTCTTACAAATAAAAAGGACAAAAGAAAAATTTCCTTTTGTCCTGAATAATAGTTTTAAAAATCTGTAGTTAAATCAGTCTTCCCATCCGCAAAGTGTTAAACCATAACCTTGTGCCTGAGATTCAGATACTTTAGTTAATTCATGCCTGCAGGCCGTTAAGCCACGACAATGTTCTTTATAATGATATTTTTTTGCACCCGTTGGCCCACAGATATATACCTTAGTTTCAACAGGCCGAAAAGAACTCAGAACTATAAAAAGAAGGATTGTACTATATTTCATTTTAGCAGGTTTTTTTGGGTTACAGGAAATTATTCAACTTTTAAGTAATATTCATTTCCAGTTTTGTCAGTTGCTTTAAGTTTTCCGTAATCAATCCATTCCGTGTTAATTTCGATATCATTAATTGTGTCAAATAGTAAAATTCCAGCACCGTATTTACCTTCAACATTGATGTTTCCGTAAACAGAATCACCTTTGGTATTCACGCCTTTTACATCATAATTATACTCGTAATGACCGGAGTTTCCGGTTCTGTATTCGTATTGATATTCTGTGTCTACGTGATATGTTTTCGCTTCCTGCGGCGTAATCACTTTTCTGTCATCAGGTGTGATTACTTCTTTGTAAAACGATTTTATTTCAGGTGGTGGAAGTTCTCTTTTGCAACTTAAAAATAAGAGAACAAAAGCAAATAATGTAATTTTAGATTTCACAGGCATTTTTTGATAAATGTAATTAGAAGGAATGTTTTGGGATAGCGTAGTTATACGTGATTAATTAGGTTTTTTTAAGATGAAGTCCTGAATAATTTTCTCCATATTAGATGGTAAATCAGCATTTTTAATTTCAAAATGCTTTATATTCATTTCTGCAAACCATTTTGTCCAATATGCCTTGATTACTTTTTCTTCATACGGATTTTTTTTATCAGGATTAATACCTAAAACTAATACTTCCAAATTTGATAAATTACCCTCAATTTTTATAAAACCAAAATCCTGTTCATCAAATTTTTTCTTCCAATTTTGTGTATTTAAGCCGTTTTTCCGAATCAGTTCAGGTGTAATATAAGAGGTTCTTTTGCCTTCTGTTACAACCGTATTTTCATGAAACATATATCCATCTGTCAATACGATTAATATATTTCGATATTTATCTTCAACACATTGATCTTTTACTTTAGTATCAAAAAAAATCCAAATATCAGAACCAATATAATTGTCATCTTTTATGGCAGAATTATATATTTTGGACGTTTTTGCTGCGTAATTTTTATTGATGGAATTCAGAAAATCTTTTGAAGCATTATTTTTGTCAACAGCTATTTTTAAGCTCGCAGATATCGAATTAATTGCAGGATCTAAAGGTTCAGGATTAAAAAACAATTGAATTTTATCGTCCATTTGTTTTATTTTTTTTACTTTCAGATGTTGCGTAAAAGTTTCCGCAACTGATTTTATATAACCCAAATCTCTTTGATAATATTCCATTGTAAGATTTGGATTTTTTGCAAGGCTAATTCTATCCGATAAATCAAGCAATAAACTGATATTGTAATTTTCGTTTGCATCTTTTTTAATTGTAACAGTTTTTGCAGTGTTATCTGGATCTTTTTTACATGAGCAAACAAAAAATAATAACACAAATAGTAGAGGTAAAATTTTTTTCATGATAATTAGTTTTTAGAATAAACCAAGTGTTGAAAATCAGGATCAACCAGGTTTAATTTAGTAAGATGCTCTTCAGATGAGGTTTCGCAATTTTCTAATAATTCAGTTTTTTGATTGTGAGCTAATGCAATCTCTGTATTAATTGCCTGAAACCATCCTTCTTTATATTGATGATGATAATGGAGATATTCTTTTACGGGAAAGACAAAACCGTCTATTTTAGACTGTAATTCAGATATTTTTCCGTTGATTGTAATTACCTGTTGTTTGAAATCATTGATTTTATTGATTATATCAACTTTTAATTTTTCCAAATCAATTTGTTTTTCTTTTCGGCCTCTTATAAATGCTCTGATTTTATCAATGTTTTCAAATTCTTTCATTACAAAATCAAATACTAATCCCCAGATAATGTACACTACAAATCCCGCAAAAATGATCATCCAGAACTCAGATTCTCCTAATGCGATATTTAAATCATATGGATCTGAATCTGGAGTTTTATTGAATTCATATATTTTTTTCTCAATTATATATGCTAATAATCCATCAAACAAAAATGTTGTGGTGAAAAGGGCAATCATTCTGATTATATTTTTATAACCTTTTGTTTTTTGTACCATATGAATAACATAACCTAATCCCATAAATACAAACGGAATTGTTACTACCAAAACTCCTTCAAGCCAGCTTGCTTTAAATGAATTGTTTAAGGCATCAGCATCAAAAATTGCTGCAGTTAAACTGTCATCAGCAAATTCTTTGAAGAAAGCAGAATAGGAAGCAGAAATATAAAACACCAATAAATAAAGCGTAATTGGTAATAAAAGAAATAAGCCAATATAAAACTGCGCTTTTAAACCTTTACCATCTTCAATTCCGTATTTATCGGGATTGCGTTTTACTTCGATGATTTCGGTTTTGATCAGATCAATTTGGTCATTAATATCTTGTTCTTTCTTTTCGAAAATACCAATCGCAGCTTCCGATTTTTTGAGCTCAGTTCTGTTTTTTTCCTGTTCCTCGCGATAAGGCTGTTTTAATTTATCTTGTTCCAGTTTCTGTTTTCTGCATTGATCTTCAAAGCTCATATATAAATTTTGAAGGCATGCTTTTAAAACAATTGGTTTACCTGTTGCTTTTACAGATGCAGCAAAACCACTTTGATAATAAGTTATTCTTATTTGTTCTCTGTCATCTTCGTTTTCCTCAAAAACAACAGGAGAATCTTCTGTTTTTTTAAGACTAAATAGTTGTGTAAGTGATTTCATAACTTAAGCGTTTAATTGACTAATAATTTCTTCTTTCTGAATATTTTTCTGAACGCAGTCAATCAAATAATCCGATAGATCATTGATGTTTTCATCCAAAAAATTAAATTTTCTGCAATACTTTTTAAGCATATTTAATTCGTCTTCAGTAATCTTTCCGTCTGCCCAAATAATTCTCGTAAAATCATATAAATATTCAATGCGAGTGTTTAAGTCTTCCGGAATAAGTAATTCTGTAGTAATTGGATTGAGAAAAAGTTTATCCAGTTCTTCCCTCGGAATCCCGCGTTCATCTGCAAAATGATATAACATTTGCAATTCTAATACATCAAACTGATCATCGGATAATGCCATTTGATACAATCTTAAAAAATGGCTTTTTAATTCTAGTGTTATCATTGTTTAAGATTTTATTTTAAATTTTCGCATGCGATTCCGTCACTGTCAGAATCCAGGTTTTTATAACAGCTTTTATTGCTGTCATAAGTTGCTTGTGCTGCAGCACGACTAGAAAAATCGCCGCATGTTTTTGTGGGGCAATTTGAACTAGATCCACCTGCGTTACTGGTTGTTTCTCCTGAATCTGATGATTCTGAACATGAAATTGCTAATCTTAATAATAATATTGCAATGAAGATTCCTGTGTATTTTATTCGTTTTTCCATAATTAGTAGTGTTATATCATATAAATTATAATTGTTGTGATTCCTGCAAATGCAAATAATAGTAAGCAGCCGCTATTTTTATTTGAATATGACCTGGATCTTGTATTAGTAAAATGACCTTGAACATAAGTTCCGTCTTTTCTGTAATATCCTTTTCTATATCCCATGATTATAAGTGATTTAGTGTAAATAATAAAAAGGTTATTATTCCTGTAAATGCAAATAGTAACATGCATCCGCTATTTTGATATCTTACTCCGGATATACCTGTTTTTACAGAATATCCGCTTTTACCAAATGTTCCCATTTTTGTTCTTAAACTTGGAGAAATTCCGGATTGGCTAATGTTTAATCCAAGTCCTCCTCCAAGTTTTATCCTTTTTTGAAATCGAAAGCCCATGATTTTTAGATTTAGTTAATTAAAGATTTCTAATTGTGCAGCAACTTCTTTTGACGTTACTTTTTATCATGTCAATCGAAGTCAGAAAAGATTATTTTCTTTTTTTATAGTGGTTGTTGGTACTTGAGTTTTTGTATTTTCCTCCTTTATGAGAACTACCTTTTCCACTTTTGTAATGCCCACTTTGAGCCTCAACAGTACCTCCTAAAACCAGGAAGAATAAACTAAACAAAACGACTAATTTTTTCATAATTTTAATTTTAAATTGATTTATAAGCCAAACTTAAACCTATTTAAAACCAGTATTTTACGGAAAACCATAATCCAAAAAATACATTTCAAAGCAAAAAAAAGCTCCCCGAAGGGAGCTTAAAAGTTAATAATGAGAATTATAGATTTTAAATAATCCCCATATCTTTAGTTATGGAAACCAAGTGAACAGTATTTGCCGCCTTAAAAAAATCCTTTAGTTTTGAGATTCTTTTTTCGATGGTGCTTTTGCTGTTTGGTTTTATGCCTAATTCCTGAAAGGTATTGGTAATATCATCCTGCATAATACCCAAAGATAAATGTTTCAGAATCTTGATATCCAAATCATCAATTTCGTAATTGCTTTTTTCCTGCAAAGCAAAAGCAACTTCTTGAGAAATAAAGGTTTCGTTTGAAGTATACAGTAAATTGATCGCCTTTTTTAGATCTTCAATACTGTTTAGGCCTTTTAGAACAAAAGCATCAACTCCCGCATTATCAAAAAGCGATTTTATACGGTAGCTTTTATCTTCTACCGAATAGACTATAATTTTAATATTAGGCTGTAATTCACGCACTTTTTGTACCAATTCATCGCCATTAGCAATTTTTAGTTCGCGATG
Organism: Flavobacterium sp. MEB061; assembly: GCF_000834715.1. Taxonomy (NCBI): domain Bacteria; kingdom Pseudomonadati; phylum Bacteroidota; class Flavobacteriia; order Flavobacteriales; family Flavobacteriaceae; genus Flavobacterium; species Flavobacterium sp. MEB061. The sequence continues at coordinate 505,224 of NZ_JXQR01000015.1, forward strand.
ATCTGTTTTGAATGAAAGGTCACTGATTAATAAATCAAAAGGTTCGTTATCCTGGATTGCTTTTCGAACTTTCAGTAAAGCTTCATCACAGTATTTTGAATGCTGAAAATTTTCAATATTTACATCTTTTAAGACTTGCTGAATTCCTAAATTCATTGCATCAAGATCTTCGGCAATTATTACTTTTTTAAACATAGGGTTTTTATTTTGGCAGTTTTATATTAACTCTAAAACCTTTATCAGGTTCAGTGTCAAAAGTAATAGTTCCTTTTATGGCCAGAATACGGTTTTCCATATTTTGTAGACCATTTTTTACAATTTTATTTTTTTCGGCACCTTTTCCGCGATCGGCATAATTTATAAATACAAATTTTTGATCGTTATCAAAAGTTAAAGCAGCTAACGGCGCGTGGCTATGTTTTTTCATGTTTACCATTAATTCCTGTAAAACCCTGTAAATCGTGACTTTTTTTATTTCGTCAATTTCGTTCCAAATTACTTTTTCGATGTTGTTAATAATCACGTTTGTAGATTTGCTATTATAGGTAGAAAGCATTTCTTTCAAATTATCAGAATAATTTACTCCGGTTTCAATATCATTGTTTTCTCTCGAAATTCCGCGAACGCGCGTATAAATATGATCCAGTTTTTGAATCAAAGTTTCTTTTGTGTTTTCTACAGATAAGGATTGCGTTTGTGTAAAAGTTATGGCGTTAAAAACATCATTTGCCAATTCATCATGAATATCTTTTGCAATTCTGGTTTCGGTATCATAAGCGGTTTTTATTCGTATAATTCTGTTTTTATTTTTGTAATAACGTACCAGAACGACAATTACAATTCCCAGAAAAATAAAGCCAATAAAACCCACTATTTTTTGATATTTTGCTTCCTGAAGCGCCAGTAAATTCTCTGCCTTTTCTAATTTTAGTTTTTGGTTTTCGTCTTTTTCCTTTTTAGAATCGTATTTAATTTTGGCAAATTTGTTTTTAAAATTGTTGCGAATTTTGATAATACTATCATTTAAGGAAATGTATTTTTGGGCATATTGTGTACCTGAACCATTAGAAATTAAAAGAGACAATGCTTTTAAACGTTCATCGATACTATGAAATTTGGTTGCAATTTGATAAGCATTCTGAGCGTTTTGATTTGATTTTTTAACATCGGTTTTTGCGTAAAATTCGGCTAAATGAAGATAGCTTTCTATGCTACCATAAGCATCATCAGTTTGTTTTCTTAATTCAAGACTTTCATTTATAAATTGAAGTCCTTTATCTGGATTTCCATTTTTAAAATAAGCAAAACCAAGATTATCCAAAACTCTGGCTTTATAATTTATAGCTGATAAATCATTTATTTTTTTCAGATTTAATATTGATTCCAATATCTTAATTGCTTGATTATACTTTTTTTGCTGAATATAAACCACAGCAATATTATTTAACGGAGCCTGTTTTGAAACTTCATCTTTAGTTTCTTTTAAAGCTTTATTGTAATAAAAAACAGCATCATCATAAAGAGAAAGTTGTTTATCTGCTATTCCAAAGAAATTATTTACAGCTGCTATATAATTTGTATCATTTTTAAGATAAGGAAGTACTTCAGTTAAAGTTTCTTTACTTCCATAATAATCGCCGTTTATTTGTTGTATATAACCCATTTGAATTAAATTGAAAGCGATATTTACGCTATCTTTTGAAGTTTCAAATGCTATTTTTGATTTGTTGAAATAATAAAAAGAACTATTAAAATTGTTTTTTTGAAAATTGTCCATCGCTTTTTCCTGCAAAAACTTGCCTTCTTTTTTAGATAGATTGGACTGAACTTTTACTATAGTTTTCTCTTTACAGGAAATAAAAAAGAGAAAAATAAATAAATAAAAAAACGGGGATCGTAGCATAAAAGTTACTTTCCCCGAATGTACTAATTATCTTAGTACTTTATTAAGATTTACCAATTATTATTTTGGTGGTTTAACAGGCACCGTATCATCCCCAGGCCCATCAGGCGGTGCATCTGCTTGTACAGGAATTGCATCCTTTTTTATCTCAGTTTTTGTATCAGCTGTTTCAGAGTCGTCAGCTGTGCAAGAAAATAAAATTGTGCTCAAAAGAGCGAATGTTGCCATTAAAAGTAATCTTTTTGTTTTCATTTCTTTGATTTGAATTAAAAGTTAGAAATTGGTATTGCGTTCTGGATTTTCCGAATCTTATTATTGCAATACCAATTATTATCAATGATTATTTCTCTAAATTAGTAATTATTTTTTTACATTTTAATTAAATCCATTATTTTTTTGGTGGAGTAATAATGATTGGCTGATCCCCAGGTCCATCAAGTGGTGCATCTGCCTGAACAGGAATAGAATCCTTTTTTATCTCAGTTTTTGTCTCAGCCGTTTCAAATTCGTCAGCTGTGCAAGAAAATAACGTAGTACTTAATAGTGCAAATGCACCCATCACAAATAAATTTTTCATGTTTTTTAGTTTTAAAAATTGGACATGAGTATTGCTGTCCGGAATTTTTCCAGATCTTGTTAAGGCAATACCAAATTGCTTTGGGAAGTGAAGTGCGGTCGACCGTAAAGAATGTGTTATACTTCCCGGATAATGATCATTACGGTTTTCCGCACTTGTTAATAGAACTAGTTTTGTACATTTGTTTTAACCTGCAGATTAAAACGTTTAACTAATTTGATATCGCAAAGATGCGACGCTTATAAACCAGTGTTTATATGGACTTCCTGGACTTCCAATTCTTTTTTGAAAAGTCCTAAAAACTTGTAAAAAGTCCTGCAAAGTCCAAAAGAAAAGTCCTAAAAAGTCCGAACAAAAGTCTTTAAAAATGAATAGCCTATGTATAACAGTACTTTTTTTGAATATTATAGAAAAGCTATAAAAGCAAAATACGAGAGAGAAAAAGATGAAGATCCTGAGATTGCATTAAGTAATATTACAACTGCAAAACTTAGAGATTTATGTATAGAGCGATTTGAGAAAAATAACAATGAAGATGATTTAAAAATTTTCTATACTTTTTTCAAATTTGAATTCGATCCGAATAAAAAAAATCTTATTACGGGAAAAACTGTAGATAAATTAAAAAAAATTAGAAGATTTTTTCTAGGGATCACTGAAATTCCTACTGAAGCGACAATTCATTTTGCAGCAATTTTATTAGATTTTCAACCTAGACCTTTTTACAATTTTAGTAAGGTAATGGGAGGAAAAAGCGAGAAAGAAATAATCGAGGAATTGGCTAAAAATTATAATTATCCAGAATTAGAATCTGATAGGGAAGAAAATGATAATATTCCCGAAATTAAAGATGACCCAGTAATACAAACTCACGATATTAAACCAATAGAAACAGAAGAGCCTCCACAGATAAAAACTTTTATAGAAAAACTAAAAGAAAATAAATTAAGCATTAGTGCTATAATTTTTTTATCGCTTATCGCAGGCTATTTTGTGTTTTTTAATAAAGGTTGTATCCAATGGTCTGATAATCATTATGAAGTTGTTGACTGTAAAGAAGGAATTGAAGGAAACCCAAATGAAAAAATTCAATACGACAATCATCTTTTAGATTTTAAAAAGATACCGGTTTGTGATACAACAACTTGGTTTGCAAATGGGAAATCTATTATTTGGTATGCAAAAACGAATAATGAAGTAGATTTTTTTACAACTTGTGGAAATGGAAGACATCCCGAAAGCGGAAGTACAATTCGACCTGTAACACATCATATTTTTAACAAATACAAGAAACCATGTGGCTCAAAGTAAAAGCTATCTTTTCAAACAGTTTGTTTAAATTCAACGTCACGTCTAAAACCTGTCCGGTTTATCGCAAAGAATAAAAAAAGCGGATATACCAATTAAGTATATCCGCTTTTATATTTAAATAAAAATTCGAGAAAATTAGTGAAATACGTGGCAAACAAACATTACAACGAAATTCGTTGCAAACTAAAACTAAGCCACAATTTCACCACCATTAATATGTATAAATTGTCCTGTGATATAGCTGCTATCTTCACAAGCCAGAAAAACATACGCAGGCGCAACTTCTGAGGGTTGGCCGGCTCGTTCCATCGGATTATCTTTTCCGAAATCGGATACTTTATCGAAACTGGCAACGATTAAAGGCGTCCAGATTGGGCCAGGTGCAACGCCATTGACACGTATTTTTTTCTTGGCCAACATCGTTGCTAACGATCTTGTAAAACTTACAATAGCCCCTTTTGTACTCGCGTAATCAACCAAATGTTCGCTGCCACGATAGGCAGTAACCGAACTCGTGTTAATAATCGTATCACCTTCCTGCAAAAGAGGCAGTACAGCGTTTGTGATATAAAAATACGGGTAAATATTAGTTTCAAATGTTTCGTGAAGCTGTTTTGAAGTTATTTTTTTAAATTCGTCCTGAGGGAATTGTACAGCAGCATTATTGACCAGAACATTAATTTTTTTAAATCTTGTCTGGCATTTTTTTACAGCTTCTTTGCAAAATTTCTCGTCTTTTAAATCTCCACTGATAATCAAACACTGCTGACCTTCTTTTTCGATCAACTCTTTGGTTTCAAGAGCATCTTTATCTTCATTAAGATAAACTATGGCAACATCTGCACCTTCTCTGGCAAAATGTACCGCAACACTTCGGCCAATACCGCTGTCACCTCCGGTTATAAAAGCAACTTTTCCAAGCAGTTTTCCGCTTCCGGTATAATTCTCCCTGATAATTTCAGGCTGAGGATGCATTTTATGTTCATCTCCCGGCAAATTCTGCTTTTGTTCGGGAAATTTTTTTGGTTTTTCTTTTTCCATGATTAATTATTTTTTGGGTCTTTATCAACTTCCTAAAGTAGTCTCATTTTCAAAAATAAGGTGACCTGAAAAAATCAAAAGTTAGCGCAAAAGATCACGAAATCAGATTCATAAATTGATATTCTGTAAAATTTAACTGATAAAATATAAGAGAAAAAACAAGCCTCTGATTTACATTTGAGTCAACGTAAAAAATGCCTGATTAACTTTAAAAAATCAGCATTATTAAAATCGACTGAATTAAAAATTACCATAATTTAATTAAAGAAAAAAATGATACATCAAATTGATACAACAGATAATGTTGTTGCTTTTAGAGCATTAGCAGAAGTAACTAAAGAAGATTTTCAAAGAGTGGTTGTTCCGGCTGTAGAAAAACTGGTAAAGCAATTAAACGAAATCAATTTTTTATTGGTTTTAGATACTGATCTTGAAAATTTTACCGCTGGCGCCTGGCTTCAGGATGCCATGATCGGACTTAAGCATTTGGGAAAATGGAACAGAGCTGCTATTGTTTCAGATTCTGAAGAGATTATTTCTTTTACAAACGGATTCAGTTATATCGTTCCGGGAGAGTTTAAAGGCTTTAAAAAACTGGAATTCAATAAAGCTTTAAATTGGGTTGAAGGGAACATTTAGACATAAATTCCAAAAAATAAATTCCAAATTCCAAGCTAGACTTTTAGATTTTTTGGAATTTGGAATTTGAATTTATCTTTTTTGGAATTTGGAATTTATTTTTTGGAATTTAAAAACAAACACTCATGAGGTCAATATGGACAGGTTCGATTAGTTTTGGGTTGATCAATATTCCCATAAAGATGTTTTCTGCCGTGCAGGAGAGCTCGCTTGATATGGATATGCTGGATGCAAAAGATCATTCTAATATTAAATTCAAGCGTGTAAACGAAAAAACGGGCAAGGAAGTCACTTTTGCCAATATTGTAAAAGGCTACAAAATTGATGATAAATACGTAATTGTCGAAGATGAAGATTTTGAAGCTGCAGATGCCGTTAAAACAAAAACTATTGATATTCAGAGTTTTGTTGACGAAAAAGAAATAGAAAGCATTTATTATGAACAGCCGTATTTTCTTGAACCTGATAAAGGAGCAATGAATGCCTACGGTTTACTTCGTGATGCATTGGCATCTACGGGAAAAGTAGGAGTGACGAGTTTTGTTTTAAGAAATAAAGAAAGCCTGGCGATTTTAAGACCGTACAAAAATATAATTCTTTTAAACCGAATTCGCTTTGAGCAGGAAATCAGAAGTACAGACGAACTTAAAGTTCCGGCAATTTCAAAAAAGAATACCAAAGAAATGGATATGGCGCATAAACTTATAGATCAGCTTACCGAAAAGTTTGATATTAGCGCCTACAAAGACGAATACACAGCCAAACTTTTAAAAATAATTAAAAGCAAAGCAAAAGGTAAAAAAGTAAAAGCACCAAAACTCAAAGTGGTTCACAAACAAAGCGACGATTTATTAGATATGCTGAAAGCAAGTTTAGAAAATAAGAAATCGTCTTAAAAGTTTTGAGTTGTGAATTATGAGTTTGAATGTCATTATATAAAAAAGAGACAAAAGTTTATATAGACTTTTGTCTCTTTTTTATTTTAATCATCAAAAAGATCAAACGCAGAACTATAACTCAAAACTCATAATTCATAATTCACAATTCATAACTAACTTTTAACTCCCAATCCATAATTCTTGATAATTTTCTGGATATTGGCTCCTTTGCCTAAAACAGGCGCCCATAAATCACCTTTTTTCTCAAATCTTGGCAAGACATTTTTAATGGTAAATTGAGACGGATGCAATTTTGGAGTTACTTCGCTCCATTCTAAAGGCGTTGAAACCTGCGCTCCGGGCACAGGGCGAACAGAGTAGGGTGCGGCCAAAGTTTGTCCGCGGCGATTTTGCAGATAATCCACATAAATTTTATTGTTTCTTTTTTTGATGCTTCGTTCCAGAGAAGTAATTTCGGGAATTCGTTTTTGAATTTCTGTTGCCACTAATTGTGCGAAAATTTTAATCGAATCATAATCGTATTTCGCGCCAAGCGGAATATATACATGCAAGCCCGAAGCCCCCGAAGTTTTGCAGTAACATTCGGTTTCAAATTCATCCATAACTTCTTTTACGGTTAAGGCAGTTTGTACAACTTCTTCAAATTTATCTTTTGAAGGATCAATATCGATTACGAGCCAATCGGGATTTTCAATATGTTTGATGGTTGAATTCCATGGATTTATGTCAATGCAGCCCAAATTTGCCATATAAAGCAAAGTCGCTTTGTCATTGCAAATCAAATAATCCAGATGTTCATCGTTGGATTCTGAATATACTTTTTTGGTTTTTAACCACGATGGAATTTTATCCACATCAACATCTTTCTGATAAAAACTTGGCGCATCAATTCCGTTAGGAAATCGATTCATAGACTGCGGACGATCTTTTAAATACGGCAAAATAAAATCAGCAACTTCATTGTAATATTGCACAATTTCGCCTTTTGTAATTCCACTTTCAGGAAAATATATTTTGTTTTGATTGGTAAGATGGAGCGTTTTTGTACCCACCTTCAAATCATAATCCTTTTCTTTACTCGTTTCTGGTTTTTTTTTAGCCGTTTCTGTTTTTTCTTTAGTCTTCATAACTTCCGTATTTAAAGTTTTGGTTTTTGAAGTCAAAAAAACTTCACTTGCTTTTTTATCCACTCTCAAGCCCAGATAAACGGGATGTCTTAGTCGCATATCATCCGTCCATTCTGTAAATTTAACCTGGCAGACAAATTTTGGTTTTAGCCATTGTATCTTATCACGAAGTTTTATTTTTTGTACAACCGGAGATTCCTTTATAAAATGAGGTTTAAATTTCGTGTATAAATCCTTCAGGACTTCCTCTGTAAATCCGGTTCCGCATTTACCAATATATTCCAGTCTTTTGCCGTAATATTGTCCTAAAAGCAAGGCACCAAAGTAACTGCGGGAATTTTTTGGTTCGGTAATTCCTATAATAACCGCTTCTTCCTGCTGTGCAATTTTTATTTTAAGCCAGTTATTGCTTCTTTTTCCAATCAAATAAGTGCCATTAGCTTTCTTAGCCATTATACCTTCACTATTGTTTTTTGTGGCAATTTCTAGGCTTTTAAGTCCGTTTTCGATAGTATGTTCAGAGTAAAAAACATTCGAAAAAGAATATTTTTCCAATAACATTTTTAAAAGCTCTTTTCGCTCAAGTAAAGTTAAATCAACAGTAGAAAAACCATTCAGATTTAAAATATCAAAAACATAATATTTTAAATTTCCTTCTCCGGTTTTAAGATAATTTTGAAGGTGCTGAAAACTGGCTTTTCCCGCATCATTTTCAACAACAACTTCGCCATCCAGAATAACTTCATGTTTTATTTTTTCAAGTTCTTTTAAAACAGGTTTGAAGTTTTTATCAAACGAAAGTTCGTTTCGGCTAAACAAATGCACTTCATTCGGGGTAATGGTGGCGAGAGTGCGGTAACCGTCATATTTATTTTCAAAAACCCAGTCAGGATCATCAAAAGGTTTATCGACAATATTGGCCAGCATGGGCGACAAAAAGCCTATAGTTTCTTTTTTGTCTGTTTTGGTTTTTGCTGTTTTGGTTTTCCTGGGAGTAGTTTCTTCAGAGGTATCTTCATCTTCAATCTCATTTTTTTTTGAAGCACTTTCCGTTTTTTTCTCTAACGATTCTAAAGTCTGATTCGAGAGAATTGATTTGTTTTTCTTCAAAATATCTTCATCCGTGGCGTATTTGTCCTTTTTTTTAATCAAGAGCCAGGCATTTTCCTGTTTGCCGTGAAGTTTTACCAAAGAAAATTCGCCTTTGAGTTTTTTTCCTTTTAAAACAAAACTCAAATGGCCTTTGTGCAATGCGGCTTTTAATGCTTTTCTGGCAGAAACAGCATCTTCATCTGCAGTAGTATAAGTTCCGTTATCCCAAACAATAACATTTCCGGCGCCGTAATTTCCTTCTGGAATTGAGCCTTCAAAATCCTTATAATCATATGGATGATCCTCGACCATCATGGCAAGTCGCTTTACTTCGGGATCCATAGAAGGACCTTTGGGAACGGCCCAACTTTTAAGAACACCATCCAGTTCCAGCCTAAAATCGTAATGCAAATGCGAAGCTGCATGTTTTTGAACCACAAAAATGAGGTCTTTTTCAGATTTGCCAATTTTGCCTTCAGGCTCCTCGGTTTGCTTGAAATTACGTTTTTGGTTGTATTTGGAAAGTGACATAATAAAGTATTTATGGGTTCATAGTCTGTTTTTTTTTAGTCTGTAAAAAAAAAATGTACTTCCAAGCTGTCATTCTGCTATTTAATTTTAAAAACCAAAAACAAAAGTGAAACCCGGAAGTACAAAATTTATATTATGCATGTTCATTTACATTATCAGCATCAGAATATCCTGAAGCAGCTTTTTCATCAGACGATTTTTTGATCTTTTTATAAATCGCAGTTGCCAGAATAGGTAAAGCAATACCGGCGATGATTGCCCCGGTTTTTTGGTGTCCTGCTTTTTTTAAAACAGCACCGGCAATTAATGTTCCTACACCTGCACATACCAATTGTTTAGTAGAAAAACTTAGCGCTTTGTTTTCTAATTCTTCAGGAATAATTCCGTGTAGTAATGGGTTAATGAAATTTAAATTTTCCATGATTTTTTTGTTTTTTTAATTTAACATTTGTAAAAGGTCTGACTGGTTATTTCATCAGATTTTATTTTTCTAAATCTTTCTATCTTTTAGTATCGTCTGAATTTTCTATATGCTTCAAATCGTTCTTTTCTTTTAAAATTCGATTTGGAGTATCATGTATTAATTCTTTTTCCATTTGGTTGTTTTTATCAGAATCCATTTTTGATTTTAAGAGATTCTCTACAGTATCTTTTTCAGGACAATTGTCATTATCCGGATCGTAATTCTTTTCGACCATGACGTTTTCGATTTAAATTTCTAGTATTTCCAAATTTAAGCCCGCAAGCTTCTTTTTTCTTTATAGAATTTAATTTTCTACTTATATAATTATCAGGGTAACAGTTGTAGTTGCTGAGAATTTCTGTATAAATCTAAATAAATTCAATCACTACAATGTAGGAATTTTTTGTACAAACTATGCAATGAAAATTATATAATTTTTCAAAATTATCTTGTAATGTTAAATTTCATAAAATTTAAAATCTTTGTTTAAAGATTTCTGCCACCAAAATAAGGCAGTAATTATGATGTTTTTTCGATCTTATTTTATAACTAAAAAAGAACTATTATGAACCAAAAGGGACCTATTGTACTTATAGAAAATAATCAGGGAGATCGTAAATTATTTACACAAATTTTCTCTGAATTAGAAATTTCTAATAAAATTTTATGCTTTAATTCGGGGAATGATGCTTATAATTATCTGACAACACATGATGTTTCAGCATTTTTAATTTTTGCAGATATTGTACTGCTTCATATGGATGATAAACAAACAGCTCATATTCCGTACAAAAATCTGAGTATAGAATTAAATTGTCCCTGTTTGTTTTTTACAACTGTATTCAATCAGTGTTTTGTGCTTGATGTACATTCAGTACCAACACAAAGTTACATTGTAAATCCTTATACGTACGAAAAATTCAAAGAAGTTATTCGTACTATAGTCGAATATTGGAGTAAAACGGAATCTATAACCCAATATGGCAAAAGTAAAGGCCAGAAAGATGTAGCAAATTAGAAACAAAAAAGCGGTAAATTATGTTTACCGCTTTTTTTATGTTCTTAAATAGTGTTTGAATTAATTGAGAGGAAGATAAATAATCATGTTTGTTCCTTCGTTAGCCTTACTTGAAACTTTTATAAAGCCGTGATGATTGTTGACAATTTTTTGTACCAAAGTCAGTCCAAGACCGCTGCCGCTGTATTGATCGCTATTATGCAATCTGTAAAAAGGTTCAAAAATTTTAGTTTCATAATTTTCAGCAATACCAATTCCGTTATCCATAACACAAATCTTGACATAATGTGTCTGCAGATTTCCTCCAACTTCGGTTATTTCTTCATTTGTAGGTTGTTGCGAACTTATTTTTATTTCAGGAACAACATTTTCTTTTGCGTACTTAATCGAATTCGAAATTAAATTGGTAAACAACTGCTGTATTTGATACGGAATAACAGTTAATTGCGGAATAGGATCTGTAATCACAATCGCATTTTTCTCTGCAATTACATCCTTCAGATCATTAATTGTTTTCTTTAAAAGTAAATTCAGATCTGTTTTTTTAAATTCTTTTTCGATAAAATTAATTCTCGAATAATTGATCAAATCGGTAATTAACTGACTCATATTGTTTACCGAAAATAAAACACGGTCTAAATTATGTCTTCCGCTTTCTGATAAGTTCTTTTCAGTATCAAAAACTCTTTTGCAAAACATATTAATTTTTCGCAGCGGTTCCTGTAAATCATGACTTGCCGAAGAGGTAAACAATTCTAACTGTTTGTTATATCTTTCTAATTCTTCATTTTTAGTTTTGAGTAATTCATTTGTGACACTTAAATCTGTGATATCTTCGAGTGCCAAAAGAATCATTCCTTCTGGTTTTGAATTTATAATCTTACGGGCATTTACCATCAATACTTTTTTGCCAATTCCCGAACAAAAGGTATCAACCTTATAATCTTCAATAGTGTTTTTTTCTCCCAGCATTGTAAAGATAAGTTCTTTAAATTCAGGAATATCCCATTGACAGTCTCCAATTTCAAAAAAGGAATGATCCTCGGTTTCAGCTTCTGTTGTTTGAAAATATTTGTAAAAAGCAGGATTGGCACTTTTTATAATAAAATCCTTATCGATGATAAGCAAAGGCTCGCGAATTGTTTTTACAATCGATTCAGAATAGTTGCGTGTCGAAATAAGCTGTTCCTGACGATCCAGAAGTTCATCATTTACACACATTAATTCTTCATTATTCGACTGAAGTTCTTCTGTAGAAGTCTCCAGTTCTTCATTCATTGCCTGAAGTTCTTCGCTGCTGCTTAACAATTCTTCATTTGTAGTCTGCAGTTCTTCAAAAGCAGTCTGTTGTTCTTCGGTAACGCGTTTAATGTCTTCGCGCATCTGGTTAAGCTCTTTTTCCAGATCCTTAATTCGTTGTTTATCAGATGTACTTGCGCTTAATTTGGCATCGTTATCAATTTCCGGAATAGGTTTTTTATGAAAAATCACCATAAGATGTAAATCATCATAAGGAAGCGTAAGTATTTCAAAAGATGCCAGATAGTTCTGGTCTTTAACTTTGATATTTTCTTTTATGAGGCTTTCCTTTTCCTTTTTTACTTTCAATAGTGCATTACGAAGTTCAAAACTAATGCCTTCACGTGCCATTTTTAGAATGTTAAAATTCGGTTTACCCGGAGAAGGCAATAAAAACGGACTTGTGTCTCCATGAAAATGAACAATTTCTGAATGCTCGTTTATAATAATACTTGCCGGGGTATATTTTGAAAATAAAATATCAGAAGTTATTTTTTTAAAATCGGTTTCCGGGACATTTTTTACGTCGTAGTTCGTCGTTTTTTCGCGTGAAGTAATATGTGTAGGTTTAAATGCTTCAGGTACATAACGTCCCGGAGCAAATTTGCGGGTGTATATTTTTTCATGTTTGCCCACATTTTCAAATAAGTTTGCGGCATTGTTTGTGCTTTCTGATTTTCCAAGAAATAAAAAGCCTTTTTCTTTTAAGGAATAATGAAAAGAGCTCAGCACTTTATTTTGTAAAAACGGATCAAAATATATTAAAACATTTCGGCATGAAACCAAATCAATTCTGGCAAAGGGCGGGTCTTTTATAAAATTGTGAACTGCAAAAATACACATATCACGAATTGCCTTATTGATATGATAATGTCCATCTCTTTTTGTAAAATAATTGTGCAGTCTTATTTCAGAAATTTGCTGTACATCCTGAGGCGTATATAACGCTGCCCGGGCCTTTGCAATGCATTTTTCGGAAATATCCGAAGCAAAAATCTGAACTCTGACGTCTTTAAGATTTTTTTGGGTTAAATATTCATGAAGGCAGATTGCCAATGAATACGCTTCTTCACCAGATGCACAGCCTGCTACCCAAATTCTTAAATTATTATTTACGATATTATTGATTAGCTGTGGAAAAACCAGAGTAGGCAAGGTCTCAAAGTATTTTTCGTCTCTGAAGAAATACGTAACCGGAATCAAAAAATCGTTAAAAAGCGCATCCTGTTCGTTTTTATCATTGCGAAGAATATTGTAATAATCCTGCATGGTTTCTCTTCTTAAAATAACCATTCTGCGGGCAATACGTCTTCTTATTGTAGGCTGTTTGTAATGACGAAAATCATTTCCGGTTCTTAAAAAAACCAGATTTATAATTTGATTCAGAATGTCTTCTTCCTCTTTTGGAATATGTTCTTCTTCGCTGTAAGCATGATTGGTAATATAACTTTTGCGAATTTCGATTAATTGGGAGGCAATTTGTTCAGGAGGCAATATATAATCGATCACATCGGCATCGATGGCACTTTGCGGCATTCCTTTAAAAGCAGCAGTTTCTGGCTCCTGCGCAATTGTTGCGCCGCCAAATTCTTTTATTTTTTTTAACCCAATCGTACCGTCAAAAGCGGTTCCGGAAAGTATTACCCCAATGGCAAAACTTTTATGTACCTGCGCAAGCGATTCAAAAAAGATATCAATGCTTTTATTTGTTTTATCACTGCGTGTTCTTTTGTAGAGTTTTAAAACTCCGTCTTCGGCAATTAAATTATTGTTCTCCGGAATAATATAAATATGATTGTGAGCCAGGTTAATGTCATTAACAATCTCATGAACCGGTATTTTAGAGTGCTGGGCTAATATTTCGGTTAAATTACTAGGATAATCCGATGATAAATGCTGTACGATAACATAAGCCATTCCGGAATTTTCGGGTATGGTTTTAAGTACTTTTTTAAAGGCATCCAAGCCTCCGGCTGAGGCTCCTATACCAACTACGGGAAAATCCTGGGTTGTTTTTTTTGGGCGTGTATTTTCAGGAATATTCATAAAAAAATAATTATTAACATAATCAAAGGTATGAATCCTTTTACAATTAAAAAAGAAGAGTATGAAGTGGAAATCTTATAAAAATGAAAACTTTAAAATATAAGCAGGAGTTGCAATTCTTTATAAAATTTGTACATGTAAGTTTAATTAAAAAACTGTAGTTAGTTTATAATCAAATTATTAATTGTAAAAAATCAATATTATGAAAAATTTATTTTTAACATGTGCAATGATTATGTTTCTAGGAAGTGCAGCCATGGCACAAGACACCCAGAAAAAAAAGCAATCTAAAAGTACGACAGATACTACTACCGTACAAAAGACGAATAAAAAGAGTACAACGACTTATAAAAACGATCCTGCCCATAAACAGCATACAGATAAGTCTAAAACAACAAATCCTTCTACTCCCAATTCTACAATACCCAGAGATACTACAAAACCCGGATACGGAACCGGTTCAGGAAGTGATGGCGGCGTAGGAACAGGAACTGATACAAAAAAGAAACCATAATGAAAAACTGAAGATGAAAAAGCCTGTAAATATTTACAGGCTTTTTGTTTAATCAATATCCATGTTTAAAGAATCCTGATGTTTTATTACTGCAGCTTCCTTTTTGTTTTTGTTTTCGTTTTGGTCCCTTCTTAGATCTTCGTCGTCACAATAACCGCTGCAATAGATGTTTAGAAACGAAATAGCAATAATAAAAAAGATAAGTTTTAAGTTTAAATGTTTCATTTTGTTTGATTTTTATGGGTTTATTTTTAAGGATTAAAACAAAAATAAAAGTGGCAATAATTTCGTGTTTACATAATTTTTTCAGATCGTTATATAATTTCCATGTTCGGGTCTCTAAAACAGGATTTTATGTTCTTCTTCAGACGTTTCAATTTGTTTGATTTCAACTTTTTCTTTCTTAATTGCCTGTCTTAATAACCCAAAAAGACTCATATAAACATTGGCAACAAAAACCAATGCAAAACCGGCAATAATATAGCCGCGCCAATCGTCGATTAAAAGTTTATAATCACATAAAGCAATAAAAAAGATAGTGACATAATGACTAAAACAATATTCGCAGGTAAAAAGATAAAAGGCTTTTCTAACTAAGATTGTGCGGCCATTTTGAGAACGTTTTACACACCATTCTCGTGGTTCCTTAAAAATTTCTTCATGAGTTACAGTCCATGCAATGCAGGATATGGGAATGGCAAGAATAAAAAGCCAGACAATTTGAGTTGCAATATCCATTTTTATACGTTTTTAGATTAAATTCTATGAAATCAATCTTTTAAAGATACGATTCGTCTGATTTTTTGCCTTTATATAGTTTTCTGTTAATTTTACAGAATTTCGCACAACAAAAAGCCGTTACATATTTAAAATATAACGGCTTTGGGTTTACAATTTTTTTGGCATTATGTCATTCGCGCGGATGGATTTCGTGAAAATGTTCATCATTTTCTTCCAGTTTCTCATCATCGTTATTGTCAAGATCTCCATCCTTTTCAATTTCCTGATCCAGATTTTCTTCGTTGCGTTCCGGATTATCGTTTGTAGACAAGTCATCTTCATCAATCACACGTTCCTCATTCGGAATATTTTCATTTCGGTTAAAATCATTTGTTTCATGATTTAAATCATGCAGCTCTTCATCTTTATATTGAAGGTCATCTTCTTTATATTGAAGATCATCTTCCTGATATTTATGTTTATCGTTATCAAATAAGTCTTTTACCGAAGCATCATTGTGTGTCTCTGTAATAGTATCGTCGTGGTGAAAATTACGTTCAACCTGTCCGTAATTTTTATTGTTTTCATTTTTCATAGCAAGTAAAATTTGAAATTGTTTTAATTGATAAAGATTTCTCATAATCAGTGAAGAATGTTAATTCAGGTCTGTAAAAATGTTCATTTACAAAGCTACTATCGAAATCACTTTTACTTCTTACAGAAAAATCAATTGTATTTTCATAATTAACAGTTGATCTTCATTTAGTCCATTTTGAATTTTATGAATTATTGTTTGATTATCAAATGTTTAAATATTGTAAGCTTTGTAAACAATCATGTAATGGCTTGGTTTTGTTTGTAAATTACTTTTGTTGAATGATCAACTGTCATTTGGCCAAATGAATTCAGATCAAATCACGATACTACTTAAAAATATAAAACCCATTTAAAATGAAAAATTCCACGCCAAACCAGGATCATCCAAATGATAAGGAAAGAGATCTGGATATAAATAAATCAAATGCCGAAAATCAGTTTCTTACCACAAACCAAGGGGTTAAAATAAATGACAATAATAATTCTGCCAAAGCCGGTGAAAGAGGTCCATCCTTATTAGAAGATTTTATTCTAAGAGAAAAAATTACCAATTTTGACCATGAGCGCATTCCAGAACGTATTGTACATGCCAGAGGCTCTGCAGCACACGGTTATTTTGAACTTTACAAACCATTAGACAAATATACTAAGGCGGGTTTTTTAAACGATACGAGTATTAAAACACCGGTTTTTGTTCGATTTTCTACAGTAGCGGGTTCAAGAGGTTCTACAGATTTGGCACGTGATGTTCGCGGATTTGCCGTAAAATTTTATACACAGGAAGGAATTTTTGATTTGGTAGGAAACAATATGCCGGTATTTTTTATTCAGGATGCTATGAAGTTTCCGGATTTAATTCATGCCGTAAAACCCGAACCGCATAACGAAATTCCCCAGGCGGCATCTGCACACGATACGTTTTGGGATTTTATTTCGCTAATGCCAGAATCCATGCACATGATTATGTGGGTAATGAGCGATCGCGCAATACCAAGAAGCCTGCGAATGATGGAAGGTTTTGGCGTACACACTTTTAGATTTGTAAATGATAAAAACGAATCTCATTTTATAAAATTTCATTGGAAACCAAAATTAGGAACCCATAGTGTTTTATGGGATGAAGCACAAAAAATATCCGGTAAAAACTCTGATTTTCATAAACAGGATTTATGGGAAGCTATAGAATCTGGTAATTTCCCCGAATGGGAATTAGGAGTGCAGATTATTCCCGAAAAAGATGAACATATTTTTGATTTTGATTTACTCGATCCAACAAAACTAGTTCCTGAAGAACTTGTTCCGGTAACGATTATTGGTAAGATGACATTAAATAAAAATCCCGATAATTTCTTTGCAGAGACAGAACAAGTTGCTTTTCATCCCGGACATGTTGTTCCCGGAATTGATTTTACAAATGATCCTTTATTACAGGGACGTTTATTTTCTTATACTGATACGCAATTATCAAGATTGGGAAGCCCTAATTTTCATGAAATTCCCATTAACCGCACGATTGCACCAATGCACAATAATCAGCGTGACGGACATATGCGTCAGGAAATTGCAACAGGCAGAGTAAGTTATCACCCAAATTCATTAGGAGGCGGCTGTCCGTTTCAGGCAAAAATAGACGAAGGAGGATTTGCAAGTTTTAATGAGCGAATCGATGCGCATAAAGTTCGCGACAGAAGTGCCAGTTTTTCAGATCATTTTAGCCAGGCAACGCTTTTTTACCAAAGCCAGACCGATACAGAACAAGAACATATTATTAAAGCTTTGACTTTTGAATTAGGAAAAGTAGAAACAGTAGCCATTAGAGAAAGAATGCTTGGTTTATTATCAAGAGTAGATCCTATTTTGGTAAGCAAAGTATCAAAATGTTTAGGTTTAAAAGTACCAAAAGAACTCGAAAAACCTATTAATCATGGAGTAGGAGCAGATGCCGATCCTAATAAACACGAGCCGACTTTTGTAAAAAGACCAACAGAAACTTCAGATTCCTTAAGTATTTTAAAAAGTGAAACCGGTAAAGATTCTATTGTAACAAGACAAATCGCTTTTTTATGTGCAGATGGTGTAAATGCGGCATCAGTAAACAATATGAAAGCAGCTTTAAAAAAGGCCGGGGCGGTTGTAAAAATTATAGCGCCGCATTTAGGATCCATAGTTTCTGAAGATGATTCGGAAATTCCGGTTGATCAAAGTTACCTAACGGCAGCTTCTGTACTTTTTGATGCCGTATTTGTACCTGCCGGAAAAGGAATTCTGGATCTAAAAAACAATGGCGATGTCAAAGAATTTCTTACCGATGCTTACAAACATTGCAAGTTTATTGCCGCCGAAGGTCAGGGAATAGAGATACTTCCGTTTGTTAATAATAATGATTCAGAAAAACCCATTAGAGATGTTGGTATTTTGGTAAGCGATCAAATAGGCGATGAATATTTATCGGCTTCTTTTATTGACGCATTGGCCAACCACCGTTTTTGGGAAAGAGAAGCGAATTTGTAATTTACAGTAAACCGAAACTAAATTATTTTGACATGTAATAACTTTAAATGACTCAATAATATGCCAAGTGAAAAAGTAATACAGTGCTGCCAGGCACTAATAGAGAAAAAATGGACGATAAGTTTTGTAGAAAGTGCATCGGCAGGAAAACTGTGTAATGAATTTTCTACTGTTATTAATTCAGGACAAATCTTAATTGGAGGTCTGGTTTGTTATCATGTATCGATGAAAGAAGATTTACTTTTAATACCAAAGGGAACTATTGAACAACACACGGCGGAATCTGCCATTGTAACAAAATTAATGGCGCAGAATTTCCATCGTTTTGTTACTTCGGATATTTGTGTGGCCTTAACAGGATTAGCAAGTCCTGGAGGAAGTGAAACTCCCTCAAAGCCCGTTGGAACTATTTTTGTACATATTATTTTTCCGGATAAAGAAATAGCAAAAAGATTTAAATTCGATGGAAATCCGGAAGAAATTATCACGCAGGCCGTAGATGCAGTCGCAAATTTAGTCTATGAAGAGACTCAGCTTTAAGAAGTTTGTATAAAAACAAAAAACCGTTAGTTTTTGCTAACGGTTTTTTTATGTTTTTTGAAGTAAAGTTTTATTCAACTCTAAATTTGCCATTTCCTGATAAATCTGCATCTCTAAATAAGTCTTCTTCTTCCTCTTCTTCATAAATATCATTTTCTTCTTCATCATAATAATCCTCAAGCTTTTGGTCGGCTTCTTCCTGATTTTCATCATTCGTAATAGCATCGTCCTGATTGATGATTTTCTCTTCTTCATCAGGGTTTTTAGCAAATCTTGGGTGATGGCTGTCTGTTTGGCTATAAATACTCAAATCATCTTCCAGGTCCCAATATCCTAACTCTTGTATGCTTCGTTCTCTGGCGCTAATCGTAACATTCTCTGAATTATGAAAATTACGGTCGCGACGACCGTAATCTTCTCTTTTTTCTATTTCCATAATATTATTTTTATGAAATTAATTTTTTTTAGAATTCGCTTTTTTGTCTGTTGCAGACTTCGCATTGCTTTTCGAAGTAGTAGATTTCATATCAGATTTTTTGTCCGACATTTTTGCACCTGTAGTGCTGCTGGTTTTGTGATTTGAAGTATTCATAATAATAAGGTTTAAATAATTAATATTACAAATTTAACCGCTATGATTTTTAAATATTTACACAAAAATGCTTCATAATTTCATAATTTACAGGTTGTTATAAAACAAGATGCACTTCAAAAATATATGAAGTGCATCTTGTTAAGTAATATTATTGTCTTATTTAAAGCCTGCTATTCAATTCATCCAGCTGGTTCTTTAAATTGATACCTTTTACGGTTTTAAATTTATTTTTTGAATTTGATGTTTCAATTAAAGTCGGAATTTCTATTTCAATAACAGTTCCTGATTTGGACTTAGATTCTATTAAAAACCAACCTTTTAAATTATGAATTCGGGTTTCTAAATTAATATAACCAAATCCCAGAATATAATTTTTAGTATGAAATTCAGTTCCGTTATCCTTAAATAAAAGGCTTAAACAGTTGTCAACAAGATTGAGCTGAATTTCGATTTGTGAAGCTTTTGCATATTTTATTGTATGGTTTAAAAGCTCGTGAACTATTTTAAAAACTTCCATTTGAATAAGCTCATTAATAGTATTAATGTCTTTTTTCGGAAAAGTAAGAAACGAAATTTTTAATTGGCTCGCCGCACTTAAATTGATGATATATGTTTCTAAAACTTCGCAAAACTTGTCGGGACTAAATTTCTTGGGAACCAAAGAATTAGATAAGTTTCGTACTAGTTTGTAAGTTTCTTCCAGTTGCAGATTAATCTTCGTAATGTTTTTTAAATTACTATTATTCAGATGATTTAGCTGGAGTTTTACAGCAGCCAAATTTTTACCGATCGTATTGTATATTTCCTGCGAAATATGTTCACGTTCTTTTTCCTGACGATTAATCCAGGCTTTAATCAAATTTAATTCCTGTTCTTTTAGCAAACTGTCTATTCTTTGAGAATTGATTTCTTCTTGTTTGCTGTTTAATAAACGTTGTGCGCTTAAACTTCTGTAAGTTTGAAATAAAAGCCCCGAAATCAAGATCAAAAGTGACAAAAAAGTAACGATAATAAACAATTGTGTATCCTGTATTTCATTACTTGCAAGCAAAAAGTTCTTGACAGAATTGCTTACAACAGCATTAAAAATGAGAGAAGCATGTGAATTGTGAAATGAAGAAGAAATAAGCAGTTTTGTACTTTCCGTTTGCGCCTGCAAACCAATTGATACAAATAAAAACAACAATAAATAAAGCCTTTTAAAACAAAGTACCATACATTTTAGTTTTATAAATCAATAATAAAAACATTACAGTTAAAGTCTTGTAAATTTGGGGTTTATAAGAATAACGCAACTTTTTTTTGCGGCTTAAAATTAGTGTAAAACAATTAAAACAGTGTCATTTTTGCTAATTATTTTTTAAATCGGATTCTCTGCATTTGTAAACTTAAAATGCAGTATTTATTTCATTTTTAATAAATGCGATCGTCAAATCATTTTTTTCGTAATCAAATGGCTATTTTTTGCATTTTTTTAAATTTTTAAGGCATTTTTAAGTTGTGCTTATTTAATTGAAAAACAAGCAGTTTAAAATAAATGTGAGCATTTTATTATAATAATCAAAAGTATAATACTGTAATAGCCAATATGTATTCGTAAATTAGTAGCCAAATAATATCCACATGACAGTACTTACATTTACCCTGATTATGATTCTGGGTGCTTTTTTAGCCGGTTTTATTGGTTCATTATCAGGACTTGGCGGCGGAATAATTATCATACCACTTTTAACTGTTGTGCTGGGCGTCGATATTCATTACGCCATTGGGGCGGCTTTAGTTTCGGTCATTGCAACTTCTTCAGGATCTGCAGCGGCATATGTAAAAGAAGGAATAACGAATATGCGTTTAGGAATTTTTCTCGAAATCGCCACTACAATTGGCGCAGTTGGCGGGGCATTACTTTCTGCTATTGCACCAACTTCATTTATAGCTGTTTTATTCGGATTGACTTTAATTTTCTCGGCCATTAATTCCTTAAGAAAAAAAGAAGAACATATTGTTTTAGAATCAAGTCCTTTAGCAAAAAAACTTCATTTGCAGGGAACATATCCTACGCACGACGGACAAGTTGTACATTATGGAACCAAAAATGTAATTGGCGGTTTCAGCATGATGGGACTTGCCGGAATGATGTCTGGTTTACTAGGTATAGGTTCAGGAGCTTTTAAAGTTATTGCGATGGACAATATTATGCGAATTCCTTTTAAGGTTTCTACCACAACCAGTAATTTTATGATGGGTGTTACTGCAATGGCGAGTTCTGTAATCTATATTCAAAAAGGGTATATCGAACCCGGAATATGCATGCCTGTTGTAATTGGTGTATTATTTGGCGCTATGGTCGGAGCAAAAATATTGGTGAGAACAAACCCTAAAAAACTGCGTATCTTTTTTGCCTGCCTGATATTTGTATTGGCAGTAAACATGATTTATAACGGACTTAATGGAAAAATCTAAAACTATGACACAGGAAAAATTTGGAGAAAAAGATTTTCAAACCATTATAGGTAATTTATTGCGCTACGGTGTATGGATTTCATTATCAGTAGCTTTTATTGGCGGAATTGTTTATTTGATGCACCACGGCAGCGACATCGAAGATTATTCGGTATTTAAAGAAAACGACAGAAATATTTTTGAAGTATTTGCCAATGTTTACAACGGCGTCATTCACGGAAGTGGAGAATCGATCATCTTTTTCGGAGTAATACTATTATTTCTTACGCCCGTATTTCGTGTTTTGCTTTCGCTGTTTTCTTTTCTTTTAGAGAAAGATTATCTGTATGTTACTATTACTGCAATTGTCATCGGAATAATTATCCTTAGTATTTCATTCGGATTTTCTCATTAAGAAAAGATTTTAGATTTTTGATTTCACACGTATTTGTCATTCCGAGGAACGAGGAATCTCCGCAAGAAACTCCGCAATGATTGGCCATTCTAATTACAAGATGGATTAAAATCCATCCCTACAATATGATCCGTTCCTCCGGAACTCTTTATAAAATTCCGGAGGAATGATTTATTTTGTAGCCAGGGATTTTAATCCCTTGAACGCAAAGTAACCCCAATATTGTCATCCCGTGAATCCAATCCTAGTAGAGTTACGAGTGTGAGAGTTTAAAACAACAAAGATTTTAGATTTTTATTTCACGCAGATTTGGCAAATTTGAGCAGATTTAGATTTCGATAATAATCTGCGTGCATCTGCTAAAATCTTTTTAAAATCTGCGTGAAAAAATATGAAGTGAAACGCTTTTTTTGAGATAGTTATGAGAAAGATTTTTAATTCTCAATTTTTAATTATTTCCCAATAATTTCCTTGCGATGTAATGTGCCCCAATCTTTCAATGCCATAATTACATGGGTAAGTGATTGGCTGTGTTCCGTTCGCGCATATTCTACCGTTGGCGGAAACGTGTCATAAACCGTTCTCGTTACCAATTTATTTATCTCAAGATCTTTAAGTTCTTTCGAAAGCATTTTATCTGTAATTCCGTTAATGTCTTTCGAAATCTCCTTGAATCGTTTTGGTCGGTCAGATAAAGCAATTAAAATCGGCAGTTTCCATCTTCCGTTTAAAACCTCTAAAGCATCCCTTACTGGCAATAATGCGGCCATGCATTCTTGTGGTCTATGGGCAAATTCTTTTATTTCGTCGTTTTTTATCATACCAATTGTGTTACTATCCTCAAGGATAGCGCTATCCTCGGGGATAGTACTATAAAAGGGATAGTAAATGTATATAAGTTTGTATCATAAAACAAATTAATATATAATCATGAGCAAAAAAATTCTGAATATAACTTCAAGTCTAAAAGGAGATGCTTCGTTTAGCATTAAATTATCAAACGCCATTCTGGAAAAATTGGCAGCAGAATATCCGGAAAGTCAGGTGAAAACATCAGATCTTTCTAAAGCGCCTTCACCATATTTAAGCGGATTGGATTTGGCGGCATTTTACACACCGGCAGATGCACATACAGCAGAACAGCAAGAAACTATTAAATATTCAAATGAAGCCATAAGAGATTTATTAGAAGCTGATGTTATTGTAATTGGAGTACCAATGTACAATTTCGGAATTCCGGCAGTTTTAAAAGGATGGATTGATCAGGTTGCAAGGGCAGGAGCAACATTCAGTTATGCTGATGGTTCACCAAAAGGATTGGTAACGAATAAAAAAGTCTATTTGTCAATTGCTTCAGGAGCTATATTTTCTGATGGTCCGTACAAAGCTTACGATTTCTCAGAACCTTATTTACGTGCCGTACTTGGCTTTCTGGGAATGACAGATATTACCGTTTTTCGTGTAGAAGGAACTGCAATTCCTGATTTTGCAGAAGGTGCCTTACCAAAAGCATTGGCAAGCGTTGAAGAATATGCGTTTTAATAATTGTTAATTATAAATTGTTAATGGCTAATTATATTCCTGCAAGGTTTTCAAAACCTTGTAGGTATATTTTTAAAGCAATTAGAAATGAATTTTTAAGTTTTAGAAATTATAGCAGTTAATAATTACCTTTAATAAGACTTAGAAATACCTACAAGGTTTTGAAAACCTTGCAGGATCGAATTCAAAATTCATCATTAATAATTAACCATTAATAATTATTTCTCAATAATCATAGTAATTCCCTGTCCTCCCGCTGCACAAATAGAAATAAAACCTTTTCCGGAACCTTTTTCGTTTAGCAATTTTGCCATAACGCCAATAATTCTTCCACCTGTAGCTGCAAACGGATGCGCGGCTGCCAGACTGCTTCCTTTTACATTTAATTTACTTCTGTCGATAGCACCAAGGTTTTTCTTTAATCCCAATGCTGTGGTAAGCTCCGGGCTTTCCCAAATTTTTAAAGTTGCTAAAACCTGAGCTGCAAATGCTTCGTGAATTTCATAAAAATCAAAATCCTGCAATGTTAAGTTTGCTTTTTCAAGCATTCTTGTTGCGGCAAATACAGGCGCGAGCAATAAATTCTGTTGGTTTTTTACATATTCAATTGCGGCAACTTCGGCATGTGTGATGTAAGCAAGAATTGGTAAATTATGCTCTTTTGCCCATTCTTCGCTGGCCAAAAGAATACTCGAAGCGCCATCGGTAAGCGGAGTAGAGTTTCCTGCCGTAAGCGTTCCGTTTGTTTTATCAAAAGCCGGAGAAAGTTTTGCCAGTTTTTCAAGCGTACTGTCTTTCCTAAGATTATTATCTCTTTCAAGTCCGTTAAAAGGCGTAATCATATCATCAAAAAAACCTTCGTCGTATGCTTTTGCCATATTCAAATGACTTTGAAGCGCCAGTTTATCCTGATCTTCTCTTGGAATCTGGTAATATTTAGCCGTAATTTCAGTATGTCCGCCCATCGAAAGTCCGGTTTGAGCTTCTTCATTTCTGGGAACAAGCGGAGTTAAATCTTTTGGCCTCAATTTTAAAAATATCTTTATTTTTTCTCCCAGTGATTTTGCTTTTCTTGCATCCAGCAATATTTTTCTAAGCTTTTCGCTTACTGCAATAGGCATATCACTAATAGAATCGACACCGCATGCAATTCCCGAATCAATTTGGCCCAAAGCAATTTTATTGGCAATATAAATAGCACTTTCAATACCGGTATCACAGGCTTGTTGTAAATCGCAGGCAGGAGTAGCAGGATCAAGAGCCGTTTTCATAACACACTCTCTAATCAAATTATTATCCATGGTGTGTTTAATTACAGCACCGCCAACAACTTCTCCAAGTAATTCGCCTTGCAGGTTGTATTTTGCCACAAGACCATCAAGCGTTGCCGTCATCATTTGTAGATTACTAACGTTTGAATAAAAAGTATTTGCCCTTGCAAAAGGAATTCGGTTATAACCCACAATGGCTACTTTTCTTATTTTACCCTGATTTTCCATAGTAATGATTTAGTTAAATTTATATTGGATATTTTAATTTTATTTGACCGTAAAAGTATAATCGTAAACAAAAATTACAGACACTTTTAACCCGTTTGAGCTTGTAATGCTGAACTTTCCGTTTAAATCTTTACTAAGGCCTTCCATTAGTTTCATACCAAACGAATCGTATTTTTCAATATCAATTTCTCCTTCAATCCCAACGCCATTATCGGCAATTTCAAGTAAAAACGAATCATCCTGAAAATGTTTTAGCGTGATGGTAATTTTTCCTTTTTTCTCATCTGGAAAAGCATATTTTATGGCGTTTGTAATGGCTTCATTTAAGATTAAACCAATCGGAATCGCCTGTGCAACATGCATTTCAATATATTCAACATCAACTGCAAAACTGTAATTGGCGTTGTAACTGTCTTTTAAATAGCTAATAAGTTCCTTAATATATTCCGGCATTTTAATGCACGAAAGCCCTTCTGACTGATACAATCGCTGGTGAATCAGCGACATCGAATTGATTCTGTTCTGGCTGTCTTTTATCGCATTTACAGCCGATTCTTCTTTTAAATAAACAGATTGGGTGTTTAATAAGCTCATCACAACCTGCAAATTGTTTTTTACACGATGATGCACTTCTTTCAAAAGCCATTCTTTTTCCTTTACAACATTCTGCAGGATTTTATTTTTCTTTTCAATTCTGCTTTTACTGATCTGGAGTTGTTTATTACTTTCTTTTTTGTTTTTATAACTTCTAAAAATCAATGCCGTAATAATAAGTACTAAAATTAAAACTAAACCCGCAATAAGTTTTACTACTTTATCATTTTTTATCTTAACTTTTTGAAGTTCACTTTCATTCGTTAATAATTGAATGTTTTTATCCTTTTTTGCCGTTTCGTATTTTATCTCCAAATCTGAAATCTGATAAAACTTTACATCATTAAAAATACTGTCTTTTGCTTTTTGATATTTTTTAAGGTTGGCTATTGCCGAAATATAATTTCCGGATGCCGAATCTAACTTGAAAGCCATCATATGACTGTTAATTATCATATTAATGTCTTTGATAGAAGCCCCCAGTTTTTTGTTGCGATCCAGATATTCTGCCGCCAATTGGTAATTTTTAGTTTTAAATAAGTGATTTACAATGTTGTTATTAATTTCAAGATTCGAAATTACGGGTAAAAGTGTTTTATTCTCTTTTTGAAGTTCTATTAGTTTATTACAATATTTATCGGCCAGTTTATACCAGCCCAAATCATCATAAACAGTGATATAACATATTTGAAGCCAGATTAAATCCCTCGCATCGGTTACCTTTAAATTTTTAACCTTTGTGTCTAAAAATTGTTTGGCTTCTTTTCTCCTGCCAAGTTTCAGTAAATCTTTAATAATGTAACTGGCATTGTAAAAAGGTAAAAATTCAGAATACAGCTTTAAACTACCATCAAAGGATTTTTGGTGGTATTTTAACGCCAGTTCGTAATTTTCCATTTTATAATACGTAAGTGCCAGATTGGTATAATCTTCTGTCATATAATAGACATCCTTATTTTGTTCCCCAATTTCTATAGAGATCAGCCCAAATTTTACAGCTTCGGTATACAAACCCAGTTTCGAATACGTTTCGGCCAGATGACTGTATAAATTCTGATTTCTAGTATCACCAATGGTTTCATATATAATCTTGGCTTCATTAAATTTTTGAAGAGCCGCTTTAAAATCTCCCATAAAAAAATAATGACCGCCGTAATAAAGTAAAATATCCGCAATTTGTTGTTTAGAACCGCCTTTTTTAAAAGCCTGATAAGCCTTTTCAACCACTTTTATTCGTTCGCCAATCTCGCTGTCAAGACTATAATAATTGGTCAATTCCCGGTAAGCTTCGCCTTCGAGCCAGGAAGTATTGTTTTTTCGCGCAATTTCAAAAACCTTCTTAAGTTCTCTTTTGCCTTTAAAAGGATTTCCGCCTTCGCGATATATTTGTGAGTACAAAATATGACTCATCCATTTTCCCTTATAAAACCTGATTTTGTCACTGATTAATTCAGCTTGTTTGGCAAAAACATAACTGCTGTCCATATCGGCTTTTTCCTCACCAACTTTTGTAACATAATATAAACTCAGTTTTTGTAATTTTAAAACACGTGTGGTATCATTTAGTTTTGTTTTTAATTCAGCTTTTATTTTATCACTTTCTTGTTTTAATAAGGGTTGCGACAAGGCAGTAAAATTCAATTGAAAAAGAAAAATTAAAAAGAAGTTTTTAAGTAAATGATACATAAAGGGTATAGTTGAATGCTGTAATTAGTTTTAATTTACTACTGCATAAATAGTTTCTGAGGCTAATAAATTTGCTTTTTTAGAAGATATAAATCTTACTACAGGATAGCAAAGCTATGTCATTTTTTGATTAATATCCTTTTGCAAAACAAGAATTTGACCATAATTATCTTTTAAATATTTCAAAACTAAAAAAGTGCATGATTAGTAAAAAAGCCAATCAAATTTTGAATTAATAAAAGCTTTAAGATTGATTTATTGCAATTGAAAATTTATATAGCGGTAAAGAAAAACAAGCACAATATTAAGCAACAATTACTGAATATAATAAACTCATCATAAATTAGCGATATATCGTAAAATTTAATTAGAGGAAAAATGGTAAAGAGCTTGTATTATAACTGTTTAAAACTTTAGGTATCTTTATTGAACAGAGTGTTTACGGAAATAAAAATCAACAAAGGATTTGAATATGAAAGCAGATACAATTTTATTCAACGGAAAAATACATTCATTCAATACCAATTATAAAAACGCAACAGCGGTCGCCATTAAAGACGGAAAATTTATTGCAGTTGGCAGCGATAGCGAAATTTTAGAATATAGTGATGCAGCAACAAAATTGATTGATTTACATCAAAAAAGAGTCGTTCCGGGACTAAATGATTCCCATATTCATTTGATTCGCGGCGGATTAAATTATAACCTTGAATTGCGTTGGGATGGAGTTCCGTCGTTAGCAGATGCAATGCGAATGTTGAAAGAACAGGTTGACAGAACGCCATCGCCGCAATGGGTGCGTGTAGTAGGAGGCTGGTCTGAATTTCAGTTTGCCGAAAGACGCATGCCAACCCTGGAGGAAATTAATGCAATTGCTCCGGAAACACCCGTTTTTATATTGCATTTATACGATCGTGCCTTTATGAATCGCGCGGCATTAAAAGTAATTGGTTTTACCAAAGATACTCCGGCGCCTGCAGGAGGAGTAATCCAAAAAGATGCAAACGGAGAACCAACAGGTTTGATAATTGCTTCGCCAAATGCCATGATTTTGTATTCGACTCTGGCAAAAGGCCCAAAACTTTCATACGAACATCAGCTTAATTCGACCCGTCATTTTATGAAAGAGTTAAACCGTTTCGGGATCACAAGTGTTATTGATGCCGGCGGTGGATTTCAGAATTTTCCGGACGATTATAAAGTTGTCAATGAATTAAATGAAAAGAAAGAACTAACCGTTCGTATTGCCTATAATTTATTTACGCAACGCCCAAAACAAGAGTTTGAAGATTTTGATGAATGGATTCAAGAAGTAAAATTATATCAGGGCGATGATATGTACCGCCATAACGGAGCGGGGGAAATGCTGGTTTTTTCGGCAGCAGATTTTGAAGATTTTCTACAGCCAAGACCCGATCTTCCCGAAAATATGGAAGCAGAATTAGAAAAAGTAATTCGGTTACTGGTCGCAAATCGCTGGCCTTTCAGACTACATGCGACTTATAATGAAAGCATTACCCGTTTCTTGAATGTTTTCGAAAAAGTAAACAAAGAAATCCCGTTTAATAATTTACCGTGGATATTTGATCATGCCGAAACGATCGATGAACGCAATATCGAAAGAGTAAAAGCTTTGGGTGGCGGAATCGCAATTCAAAGCCGAATGGCGTATCAGGGCGAATATTTTACGGATCGTTACGGTGCAAAAGCTGCCGAAAACACACCACCAATCAAGAAAATGCTCGAAATGGAAATTCCGGTTGGCGGAGGTTCAGATGCAACAAGAGTAAGCAGTTACAATCCGTGGGTTTCAATGTATTGGCTTACAGTTGGTAAAACTGTTGGTGGTTTGCAATTGTACAATGAAAGCCGTTTGAGCCGTGAAATTGCGCTACAGCTTTATACACAGGGAAGTGCCTGGTTTTCGCAGGAACAAAATAAAAAAGGAAATATTGAAACCGGAATGCTGGCTGATCTTGTGGTTTTGGACCGTGATTATTTTACAGTCGACGATGAAGATATTAAAAACATAGAATCGGTTCTTACCGTTGTTGACGGGAAAATTGTGTATGCAAAAGGAGATTTCTCTTCGTTTTCGCCGCCATCAATTCCGATACTTCCGGACTGGTCGCCAACCAATATTTACAACGGTTATTATCACGCCGAATCGCACAACAAAAATGCTATTGATTTAAAATTGAAAAAATCAAATTCGACTATAAATAATGCTGCACAAATTCATTGCTGCTCCGGAAGTTGTGATATTCATGCCCACGATCATAACGCCGCACGACTAAGTACGGTTCCCGTAAATAATTACAACGCTTTTTGGGGCGCATTAGGATGCTCTTGTTTTGCCTTTTAATACATAAAAAAATGGAAATAATTAAATTACTACTTTATTCAGATGCCGGAAGCGACATCAACAACATTGCTTTATTGGTTTTTAGAATTTTAATTGCGGTTGAATTGTTCAGGGTTCACGGAATGAAAAAATTCAGGGTCGAAAACGGAGAACGCGAACATGTACCAAATCCGTTGCATTTGCCGGAAAAACTAAATGGTTTAGTTGCCACGTTTTCAGATACTGTTGTGCCCTTTTTTATCATTCTTGGTTTAGGGACAAGATTGTTCATTTTGCCAACAATTGGCGTTACAGCTGTTGGATATTTTGTCGTTCACAGAAAAGATTCTCTTGAAGTTAGAGATGTTCCTTATATATACACCGTCACTTTGCTGTTTTTATTAGCGTTGGGCGCAGGTACTTATTCTTTAGATCATTATATTTTAAATTTACTATAAAACCAATTAAAATCATGCAAACTCAAATCGGAATCAAGCAGGAAAATTTATCAAAAATAGCACATTCATTATGTCAGGTTTTGGCCGATGAATTCATTTTATACACCAAAACCAGAAAAGCACATTGGAATGTTGAAGGGGATGATTTCTATAACAAACATTTGTTTTTTGAAGAACAATACAATCAGATTGATGAAATAATCGATGGCGTTGCAGAAAGAATCAGAATGTTAGGACATTATGCACCGGCGACATTAAAAGAATTTCTGGAATTAACACATCTTACCGAACAAACAAAAGAAAATAACGACAGTAAAGGATTCATCAAAGAGCTTTTAATAGATCATGAAAGTATTATTATACACTTACGTGAAAATATTACAGTTTATGCCAATGAATATCAGGACTTAGGAACAAGTGATTACATTACAGGTTTAATGGAAACACATGAAAAAATGGCGTGGATGTTACGCTCTCATTTAAGATAAATATTAAAATAAATAGTATGGAACAGCCTAAAAGCATTTGGTACATCACATTGCTGCTTACCACCATAGCCGGTTTTTGTGATACGCTCACTTTTGTTGCGGCAGACACTTTATTTTCTGCCCACGTAACAGGAAACTTTATTGTTTTTGCATATCAGGTCATTAACGGAAATGATATTTATGCCTGGATAAAATTATTAACGTTTCCAATATTTATTATTTCAGTAATAATTGGAGGTTATATTGCTTCAAAATCCAGCTTAAAATATAGAATATTGTTTTGGGAAGGCTGCATTTTAACACTCAGCGGATTATTGGCAGTTTTATTCCATTATCTAAAAATGGATAATTTATGGACCATGTATATCATAGCTATGTTAATCGTTTTTGCGATGGGACTGCAAAATGCTTTTGGTAAAATCTTCAGCAAAGAAACCCACGGCCCAACTACCATGATGACCGGAAATGTTACACAGGCAGCTCTTGATATTGGAGCTTTATTAAAATCAAAATTTAAGGACGCCAACAGTCAGTTAAGTTTTAAAAAGCAATTCGTTACCATTGGAGGTTTTTTACTTGGCTGTTTTTTAGGCGCTATTGCCGGAAAAAAATGGGGATTGATACCTGTTTTGATTCCGGGAATATTTATGATTTTTTGCTATTTAAAAAACAATCATATCAAAGTGGAAACAAAGTTATGAGTTAAATAACAGAGCTGCAGGTTATGTATAAAGAAAGTTGCCTTAAAAAATTTCATATACATTTTTGGTTCGTGATCCTGTTCTGGATTACGAATCAAAACCTTTTTATGCAAACCAATGCTATAAACGATCCAGTTTTTATTCATGAAATTGAGCACTCTCAAAAAACAATTGTAAAACTCAATAAAGCTTTCTTTTTTTTTGATTTCACACAGATTTTACTGGCTTTTGATATTTTAAATTATAAAGACATTAAAAAAAGTAATTTTTATCAGGAAACTGCAAAATACCATGTTGTAATAATACTCGGATTACTTTTTTTAATTTTTGTGATCATCTACAAATGTTATAGTTCTAAAAATGAAATAAATAAGGATTTAGTTTTAAAAGAGGAAAAAATTAATGAACAGAGTATAAGCCTAAAAAAACTACTTTTGGATAAAGAATGGCTACTAAAAGAGCTTCATCATCGTGTAAAGAACAATTTACAGGTTGTAATTAGTCTTTTAAACACCCAGTCGGCTTATCTTGAAAATAAAGATGCACTTTTAGCCATACAAGACAGCCAAAACAGGATGTTTGCGATGTCACTGATACATCAAAAACTATATCAAAATGATAATTTATCTACGATAGACATGCACTGGTACATTCCTGAACTTGTAAGTTATTTAAAAACTGTTTTTGATGCAGATCATAAAATTGCTTTTTTGTTAGATATAGATCATGTCGATTTAGATGTGGCGCAGGCTATGCCTTTGGGCTTAATTTTAAATGAAGCCATCATAAACGCCCTAAAATATGCATATCCTGAAACACACAAAGGCGAAGTAAAAATTTTACTAAAAGAAAAGCAGGATAATTTATACCAGCTTATTATTTCGGATAATGGAGTAGGTGTTCCTGATTTTGAGTTAAAAAACAGAAACTCGCTTGGTATGAATTTAATGTACGGATTAAGCAATCAAATTGATGGTTCTTTTGAAGTTGAAAGTAAAAACGGACTTTCGATTATATTAAACTTTAAGAAAAATGGAATCAAATCATAAATAATGAAGGAGAAAATTTTAATTGTTGAGGATGAATTTATTGTTGCAAATGACTTAAAAATGATTTTGGTAAAATCAGGTTACGAAGTTTGCGGAATTGCCGCATCTGTAGAAGAAGCCCGAATTTTGATTGACGCACAAAAACCAAATTGGGTTTTACTCGATATTATTTTAAAAGGAAACCTTACGGGAATTGATCTTGCCTGGGAATTGGAAACCAAAAAAATACCTTTTTTATACATCTCTGCCAATACCAATCATTCTATTTTAAATGCCGTAAAAGAAACCCAGCCTTATGGTTTTTTGGTAAAACCGTTTAGAGAACGTGATTTGTTTGTAATGCTCGACATTGCACGATACAAATACAGCGTAGAAAACGGAAATCTCAATAATGACTCTTCTGTAAAACCTTCATCAAAAGAAAATAAAAAGATAGAAATCATTGGCAAAAACAAAAAACTGCTCGATTTAATGCAAAAAATTGAGATTGTAGCGCCAACAGAAACTTCTGTAATGATTTTGGGAGAAAGCGGAACAGGAAAAGAAAAAATTGCCCGTTTAATTCATTCTTTATCGCCAAAAAAAGCAAAAACTTTGGTGGTTGTAAATTGCGCTGCATTGCCGGAATCCCTGATAGAATCAGAATTATTTGGCCATGAAAAAGGGGCTTTTACCGGAGCAGATACTGTTAGAATTGGAAAATTTGAACAAGCCAACGGAGGAACTATTTTTCTGGATGAAATAGGAGAGCTGCCACTAGATTCGCAGGTAAAATTATTAAGGGTTTTACAGGAAAAAGAAATCGAAAGGCTTGGCGGCGAAAAAACAATCAAACTCGATGTCAGGGTTATTGCGGCCACAAACAGATGTCTTCCGTCTGAAGTTGCCGAAGGAAGATTTAGGCTGGATTTATATTATCGTTTGAATGTTTTTCCTTTAGAATTGCCAGCTCTCAAAGAACGAAAAGAAGATATAGAAGATTTAGCTTATTATTTTCTCCATAAATATGCAGAGAAAGCCAAAAGAAATATCAGAATAATTTCAGATCATGCCTTACGACAACTGCAGCAATACGACTGGCCGGGAAACATTAGAGAATTAGAACATTTGATAGAACGCAGTATTTTACTGGCAACAGGAAATGAAATTACAGGATTTGATATTTCAAATGACATTCCGGCCATAAAAAAAGAAAATGATAACGAAATCTTATCCATGGCAGATATGGAAAAGGAGCATATTTTGAATGTTTTAAAAGCAGCCAACGGAAAAGTATTTGGTCCGGGCGGAGCGGCAGAAATGTTGAAAATTTCGCCTTCAACTTTATATTCAAAAATGAAAAAGCTCAACATAAAACAAGGTTACTTTTAATAAACTAATTTTTAAACGGTAAAATATGTTTTCATTAACCCGAATATACAGCGATGACGCCGGAGAAAGTCATTTTGAAGATGTGATGATTCCGCTTATAGATAAAGGCGAAATTGGATTTCTCTCAGAATCACAGCCTGTCAAGAATATTATTTTCAGAGAAGTTCTGGCTTCATACGATTATAATTTTCATAACGCCCCGCAAAAACAATATATCATTTTGTTGGATGGAGGCGTTGAAATCGAAACTTCTTTGGGAGAAAAAAGAAGTTTTAAAACCGGAGAGATTCTTTTGGTAGAAGACACAACCGGAAAAGG
The DNA here is from genome assembly GCF_000834715.1 of Flavobacterium sp. MEB061. Classification (NCBI taxonomy): domain Bacteria; kingdom Pseudomonadati; phylum Bacteroidota; class Flavobacteriia; order Flavobacteriales; family Flavobacteriaceae; genus Flavobacterium; species Flavobacterium sp. MEB061. The sequence continues at coordinate 539,551 of NZ_JXQR01000015.1, forward strand.
ACACAAAACTAAAAATATAGAAAACAAGCCCAGAAAATCTATTTTTATTACGATTTGATGATTAAGTAAATCATTATTGATCTTAAATTTACTTCTTTTTCTGAAATTATAAATATGGACAAAACAGAAGCAATATTAAAATCAATTCAGGAACGCGAAAAAGAACACCATCTTTTACTTTCTTTAAGCAGCAGTTTTGCCAATGTTTCTGCCTACGATGAACTTTCTCCAATTGTAAACGGACAATTAAAAGAGGCATTATCTTTTGATTATTTTGCTATTGGAACAACAGACAGCAGCGAAAAACAATATTATTTGTTTTACCACAACGATCAGAAAATTTTTAGGGCAACGGAGAGAAAATTGTACGATACTCAGGATGATCTTTTTAATATTGCAATGCAATCTGCAGATCCTGTTGTATTCGATAACATTTTTTTAAATAAAAAAACAAAGTCTGATTCTTTTATAGCAAATATAAATTTGCAGGGAATACGCGAAATGGCAGCAATACCTTTGCAATACCATAAAAACAATCCTTCGGTTTTATTTCTTTTCTTTAAAAAAACGCAAAATCTCGACAGAAATGCCATCCGATTGCTTAAAGGTTTGTCGATGCCTTTGGCATTGACGGTTTCTAATATTTTGATCAAACACAAAATAGAAAACAATGGAAATATCTCGTCTCAAAAGATATTTCAATCTATTGATGAAAGTCAGAATCAAAAAACAACCGAAATTATTGGAGAAAGCGCTCAGATCAAAAAAGTAAAAACCCTGATCGGTCAGGTGGCGCCTTCAGACAGCGGCGTTTTGATTTTGGGCGAAAGCGGAACAGGAAAGGAAGTCGTGGCCCGCGAAATTCATTATAATTCATCCAGAAAGAATCAACCGATGATTAAGGTAAATTGTGCTGCAATTCCAGTGAATCTTATCGAAAGTGAATTATTTGGACATGAAAAAGGCAGTTTTACCGGCGCGATAGAAAAAAGAATTGGAAAATTTGAATTGGCCAACAATGGTACTTTGTTTCTGGATGAGATTGGAGATCTTCCTCTGGAAATGCAGACCAAATTACTGCGCACACTTCAGGAAAAGGAAATTGAAAGAATTGGAGGCAAAAAAGCCATAAAAATAAATGTTCGCATTATTGCCGCAACCAATCGTGATTTGCAGCTAGAAATGCTTGAAGGGCGATTTAGAAAAGACTTGTTTTACAGACTAAATATATTCCCAATAATGATTCCGCCACTTCGAAACCGAAAAGAGGATATCGCTGATTTGTGTTTTTATTTCCTGAATAAATACACTCTAAATACCAATAAAAAAAATATCGCATTATCTGCAAATGCTTTAAAAGCAATACAAAACCATTCCTGGCCCGGAAATATCAGAGAACTGGAACATTGTATCGAGCGAAGTATTCTTTTATCAGAAGGGGCAATGATAAACGATGTAAGCTTTTTATCAGAGAGCGAACAAATTCTGGCGCTTAATAATTTTAATGCGTTTCAGGTAAAACCATTAAAAGAAATTGAAAAAGAATACATTCTTAAAATTATAAAAATTTGCAACGGCAGAATTTCCGGTCCAAACGGAGCTGCTGTAAAATTGGAAATTCCTTCGACAACTCTGGTTTCAAAAATGAAAAAACTCGGAATTAAAAAAGAGCACTTTTCTGAATAGAAGCAAGATGTACTAAACCGGTTTTTAAAATGGTCGGTTTTAATGTAAACAATAAAAAAAAACTGGCCGTCCATTTTTAAGAAGCCAGTTTGTTTATTTATTAGTTTTCGGTACTAAAAACGCCGTCCTTTTCTTTAAACGCCCAAACGGCCATTGCTTCGATAACCGGCAACAAACCCTTACCGGAATTACTCAGTTTGTAAGTTACAAAAGGAGGTACGACTGGTTTTGCTTCTCTGATAACAATACCGTCTGCTTCTAATTGTTTCAAATGCTGAATCAGCATTTTTTCGGTTATAGCCGGAATTGTTCTTTTTAATTCGCTGTAACGCATGGTGCCAATCGATAAATGGTGGATAATAATGGGTTTCCAATAACCGCCAATTTTTTCCATTACATAAGTTACCGGACAAGTGTCTAAGGCATATTGCTTGTTTTCCTGTATAGTTGATGATTCTTTAATTGCTGTCATGATGCATACTTTAGGGTAAGTACTTGTATAAAAGTAAGTACAAATATACCTTTGTTTCTATAAATAAAAAACAATTTAAAGATGAAAATTATAATTACAGGTTCTTTAGGGAATATAGGAAAACCATTAGCGCAAAATTTAATTGCTTCGGGACATGATGTTACAGTTGTAAGCAGTAATGCTGACAGAAAATCGGATATAGAAAATTTAGGCGCAAAAGCTGCGATTGGTTCTGTTAGTGATGCTGATTTTTTGGCAGAAACTTTCGCCGGAGCTGATTCCCTTTTTGCGATGACGCCACCAAATTTGGGAGGTTCGAATATAATTTCGAATACCGTAAATGCAGGAAAAGCTTTTGCAGAAGCAATTAATAAAGCAGGAGTAAAGCGTGTTGTTATGTTAAGCAGTATTGGTGCTGATTTAGAAAAAGGAACTGGTCCGATCGCCGGATTGCACCAAATCGAAAAAATATACAATGGATTAGAAAATACAGCGGTGACTTTTTTACGTGCCGGATTTTTCTTTACTAATTTGTATAACGATGTACCAATGATAAAAGGAGCAGGGATTGTGGGAGCTAATTATCCTGCAAGTCTTAAAATACCATTTGTGCATCCAAAAGATATTGCAGCTGCCGCAGCCGAAGAATTACAAAAAGACGCAACCGGAAAAAATATCCGTTATATTATTAGTGACGTGCGTACGCCAAATGATGTTGCCAATGTTTTAGGAAACGCGATTGGTAAAACCGATTTACCATGGATTGAATTTACAGATGAACAATCTCTACAAGGAATGACGCAAGCCGGATTACCGGAAGAAATGGCAGCTATGTACACTGAAATGGGTTCAGGTTTAAGAAGCGGAAAAATTGCAGCGCATTTTTTAAGCAATAATTTCTCTGTTGATGGGAAAATTAAATTAGAAGATTTTGCAAAAGAATTTGCTGAAAAATTTTAATTCATCAAAGTGTAGTCCCTACGGGACAAAAACAATATGAAAAATAATGATTTTCTACCAATATGTTTTCTACCAATATGTAATCTCTCCGAGATATTATTTTTGGTGATTATTCGTTAGAATTTAAATAATGATTTTCTACCAATATGTTTTCTACCAATATGTAATCTCTCCGAGATATTATTTTTGGCGCTTAATATGTTAGTAGTTACATATTGGTTCTATTAATATTTTATCTATCCGAGGTATTATTTCTGGGAATTACTCCGGTAGGAGTTAAATATTGGTAGAATCAATAAATGTACACACATAATATCCCGTAGGGATTACACATATTTGTACTTAAAGTTATGATTTAACATCGTGTTGAAAATCAATGTATTGACAAGGAGTTAGTAGTTTAACGCAACTAAATTGCGTATTTTAAAAGTCACAAATCAGCCCAATTAAAAAAGCCGTCAAATAATTAATTTGACGGCCTTTTTAATAAAATCAAAATTTAATTTCTATGTCGAAAAAGTTAACCCTTTAGCTTTAAAATTACTAAACAAAGTCTGACGGGCACCGCTAACAGTTTCTTCAGTTTTGTAAATACTGCACCAAAATTTGACCTGGATTTTATATTTTCCTTCAGAAATCGAAGTGTAGTAAATTTGCGAAGGTTTGGCGTTATTTACAAGCGGAAGACTTTCCAGCGATTTGTTGATAGTTTCGTTGATGGCTTCGGGAGTTGTTTCGCCGGTTATTTCAATTGAAATATCTACCAGTTTAAAATTATCAGTATATGTCCAGTTCGTAATATTCTGCGATAACAAATTACCATTTGGGATAATAATTTCGGCACCATTTGGCGCATTGATTTTGGTTGTACGCAACCCCATCGATTTTACACGACCGGATTCTGAACTAATATCAATAACATCTCCAATTTGGATTGGTTTATCAAAAATCAAAATAATACCCGATACGAAGTTGTTCACCACGTTTTGAAGTCCAAGTCCAACACCGACACCCAACGCTCCTAAAAGAATGCTTAATTTATCCAGAGGCATTCCTGAAGCGGCTACTGCCAAAAGATATCCAATGATTAAAACAACAAGTCGCGTAATAAGCAATTTTGAGTGTTGTCTTTTGTTGATGTTTTCTTCGTTTTCGTCGTCAATTTCACCAAAAAAGTAAGCGACATATTTTTGAAGTAAATGCGCAACCCAGATGATGATGAAAAACAAAATAATGTTTCCTAGCGTAAAAGTGATGCTTCCAATCGTGTTTGGATGACTAAGTAAAGATCCCAACGAAGTTCGCAGCGATTCCCAGACATTTAAATTTGAAGCAATCACAACAAGCCACATGTAACTGATTACGATGATAAACGGTTTTTTAAGCGTTTCAGATAAATGCTCGTGATCAAAAATCTTTTCGATTCCGCGTTTAACTCTTGTAGTGTAGATCTGTAAAATGATGATTTCAAGAATGATTTTCAAAAGAACACTCAATGCCACAATCTGCGTAAGCGAAATAAAAGCGGTTAAACTTAACATGTTTGAGATTGAAACTCTTCCAAAAATATTGTGCAATATCGAAAGCACATTCAGCCCGATAAAAAGAATCGTAGCCCATTTAAAAAATCCTTTGATGTATAATTGTTCTTTTAAGGTCTTAATTTGTACTAAACCATATCTTATGGCCAAAATATTAATTACGATAAAAGAACAGCGTTGAAATAAGCCTACAGAGATGAATAGATCTAAGAAGCAAAGAATAAAAAACAATCCTAAAAGTAAAAGCCAGTTTCTCATCGAAACTCCAGACCATTGATTTTTGAAAAGTATCGTAAGAAGTCCCAGTAGAATCAGGTGAAGAAACTCAATAAATAATGCCGGAGCATATAAATTACCCACAACGGCAATATTAAGCCCAATTACGGCAACCGGAATGATGATACCTCGGTTTAGATATTTGAAATTAAAAAGCGATAAATTTTCAGCGTGCCCGTTTTCTTTCAGGTATTTCAAATTGCGAGAAATATACCAGCCCAGAATTCCCATAAAAAATAAAAGCGTAATTAATCCACCGGCGCGATAGCTTAGGTAATATGCCGCGACACTTTCTTCGATAATTACTTTTGCACCGATATTCTGAGCGACTTTTTCTTTTGGCACAGAATCGTTGATGCTCCACAAAAATGGATATTCTTTTTTGCGCATGCTGATTCCAGATTGCTCAAGCTTATTGTCAACTGCAATTAAAGCGTTTGAAACCGCAATTTTTCTTTCTACAGTCAATCGTTTGTTGTTGTTTAGTATTCCCTGATTTTTAGTCATCAGGCTGTCTGTAGCTTTATATCTGCTTCTAAGATTGGCAAATTCTTTTTTAAATTGCTTGCGGCGAATCGTATCTTTTATCAGCGTCATCAGGGCTTTATCCTTGCGCAGCTCGATAAATCGGCTCTTGATTTTTTCAAGATTCTGATTTCTCAGGTTGATCGCAGTATTTTGTTCCTCAAGTTCCAGCTGAATCTCTTTTAGAACAATGCGATACATTTGTTGGTTGCGCGCATTTGGGTTTGCGCCTTTCAGGCTGTTTAAAATTAAATCGAGTTTGCTTTGGGTTCTTTTGATTTCACCAAACAAGTGATGACTTGCACCATCAAAATCGGCATCGTTAAAAGCAGTTTCCATAGCGGCACTTGCTTTTTCAATCGCCATCAAATAATCGCTGTCGGTGGCGCTTTCTTCAAATAACTTTGAACGCGTTTCTTTTTTCGGAGTTTCCGTTTTTGGATTTTCCTTTTTTAAAGTGTCCGTTTGCGAATAGGAAAGTGGCGCAAAAAGCAATCCGACAAACAGAGTCAATAAAGCAATAAAACTTCTTTTTAAAATCATAATGTTTTGTGTGAATTTAGGGTTTCCAAATTTAGATTTTTTTGGTAAACTTTCGGTACAAAAATAGAAGATTTAAGGTGAAGTTTATCTTAAGATTTTGATTGAGTTATTGAAAAGAAAAAAGTAAGTTTTTTTTAAGCCGTATTTTTCCTTTTTATACTCAATTTAAAAATGTAACTTTTGTGTAACTTTTTTATAAATATATTGTAAACCAGATTTTTAAAATTAATTACTTAAATATATAATCTAATATTGAATACAAAAAATCCAATTCATAAAAATCGGATTTTTTGTAAGTTTAAAAAAGGGATTTCCGGTACAAGCTTATACTTTAGATTTAATTTTCATCCTCCAAAAACAATAAACTGTTATGGAATTTATACTTGCTAAAATCCAAAGAACGGGACTGCTGAAAAAGCTATAATAATTCCCTCCATTGGGGATTTCGATAAACGGAACTGTTATTAAAGCGTCTAAAAGCAATGCAGTCAACGACATTATAATTCCGAGCAGCAATCCGTGCAGTTTTATTCCGTTTTTATAATAAAATAATGCACTTTCATTTGCATATAATACTATGAATATCATAACTATTACAGCTTGTGATTTAAAGGAACCATTTATTAAAGGAACAAAGCCTAAAATATAAAAAGAAACACTTACGCAAAGCCATACAAAGATACCTGGCAGCAGAATTTTAAGATACTTCATCAGACAAAAACTAGACGTTTACAGCATTCCAGATTCCGGTTTTTGCTGCTTCTTTTGCATAGGCTGAAAAGGCAGTTGCTTTGCGTCCAAGCACCTTTTCAATGTCATTTTTTACCGAAGAATTTCTTCCGTCTAAAACCTGTTCAAATAGATAATTAATCAACCAAATATGATCTTCCGGAACCTGATATTCCTGTAGCATTTGGGTATATTCTTCTAAACTTAAGGCCTGAAATTTAATTTTTTTATTGCTGGCTTCAGCAATTTTGGCAACAGCTTCCGGGAATGTTAACAGTTCAGGACCTGTAAGTTCGTAGGTCTGACCGTTGTGTTTATCCTGCAAAAGACATTCTGTAACAACATCCGCAATATCATTTGCATCTGTAAAAGGTTCGAGTGCTTCTGCTCTTGGCAAGGCCACAAAACCGGCTAATATTGGGTCTAGAAAGAAGCTTTCACTAAAATTTTGATTGAACCAGCTTGCTCTGACAATCGTCCAGTTTTTGGCCGTGTTTTTTACTATTTCTTCACAAACCTGCGCTTCTTCTTCGCCTCTTCCGGATAGTAAAACCATTTTCTGAACGCCAAGTTTTGAAGCTAAAACTGTAAATTTATGAATTATTTCTACTGCTGAAGGAACTGCTAAATCGGGTTGAAAAGTGATGTAAACGGCATCTGTTCCAGTTAAAACAGCGTTCCATGTTTCAGGATTTTCCCAGTCAAAAGGTATTTCTGCAGTACGAGAACCTATTTTAATTTCGACATTTTTATTGTTTTGCAAACGTTCAATTACACGGCTCCCTGTTTTTCCGTTAGCTCCAAGAACTAAAATTTTCTGTGTTTTCATATCAATATTTTTTAAAGTGAATACTGATACAAAGGTGTTTAGTAATGAATCAAATCATTTGTTGCAAAAGAATTATGATTTGTTTGAAAAGCATTTTTGTCTGACGTCATTTGGACGGGTTCCAAATTTTTTAAAGAAGGCATTTGAGAAGGAACTGAGGCTTTCATAACCTACTTCCCAAGCTGCTTCCTGGACTGTTTTGTCAGTATTTTGCAAAAGTTCATAAGCTTTGTTTAGTCGCTCTTCCTGAATGTATTTGAAAACCGGAATGCCAAATAACTCCTTAAAGTTTTTTTTTAACTTGTTGCTGTTAAGTCCAACCATTTTAGAGAGTTGTGTAATCGATGGCGGTTGCGAATAGTTATGTGTTACGATTTCTTTGGCCTGAAATAATTTGTTTTTATCTTTCTCCGAAAAATCACTTTTTTGATCGCTTGACAGTAATCCATAAAAGTGAGAAAGAAGCTCGTTTATCTGGCTTTTCAAAAAGAGCAATCTCGTATTTCCGGTATAAGTTGTATTGAAGATTTTTTGAACAGCAAGCTGCATATCAAGCGTCATATAAAACGAAGGACCTTTTACAAAATGTTCTTTTGGATCTAATAAATCGGGCAAATGTTTCTCAAAAATCTCTTTTTCTGCCTGAGATAATAAGTGCATGTTTTTTAGTTTAGAAAAAATACTAATCGACTGTAAAGGTTTGTCAGGTTCAATTTTATGAGAGAATTCTACCTTCTGATTCCCAAAAAAACAAATCGCCAAACCGGTTGTATTGGTCAGGTATTTGGTTTGCTGGTTGTGTTTTATTTCCAATTCGACATTTCCTGAACCATAAAAAGCAAATCCTACGGCATCACCATCAATTTCACATTTCTGGATGAATATTTTTTCGGCATTCGATTGTTCAATCAAAACAATAAAATCATTCAATTCGATAATATCTGTTGTCATTGTTGGGCTTGTTTTGAATTAAAATTGATTTTAATCTTATGATTTGGTGGAATTTGCAATGCTAATATAAATATATTTTGAAGACGCCCAGATCTTTAAAAATGACTTTTTTTCATTTTTTGATGTTTCAAAATAGCATAGTTGATGTTTCATTCTATAAAATGAAACCTATTTGTAAGATTTTGTGTAAGAGTTATTTATAATTTAGGGGAACCAAAAATGAAGTGTTGACCGGATTGTTTCAACTCTGTTTGTATTGTTTTGAGGATTTAAATTTAACCTAATTATTAAATACAAAATAATATTTATGTCTCTTCCCAACGAATTATATAACTCAAAATTTGCCGAATATATAGAATCCCTAAAGATCTTGTATTTGATAGATGATAAATTTAAAACCATGTGCGATGATTATTGTGATAGCAAAGCAAATACTGAAAAATACCGGAAAAAGTTTGAAAAAGACTTCCGCCATAAATTAGAATTCGAAAATTTATCAAAAGAATTAGAAGAAGAAATACTGATTTATCTTATCAGAAAAGAATAATAACAAAAACCCATAAATCAAGAATTGAAAATCAAGTAGAATCAAAGAATAAAATAAATTATGAAAAAAGGACTTTTTATAATAGTGGTATTTAGTACTGTTTTTATTGTTTTATCCTGTAAAAAGGACAAAAAAGATGAAAATTTTGCCGAAGTAGTAAAATCAACCGCTTCAGATTCAATTGCAGCAACAGATATTGGCTGGCCGCGTGAGGTAAGCCTCAATGGATCAAAATTGGTTTATTATCAGCCACAGGTTGATCAATGGAAAGATTTTAAGGAAATAACAGCAGATGTTGCCTTTTCTCTTACTCCAAAAGGAGGGAAAGAGGTTTTGGGCGTTGCTTCTATGAAATCAGAAACGCTGGTAGATAAAGATACCAGAAATGTGTTTCTTAAAAATGTGACAGTTACAGACGTGAGATTTCCTGCTCTTGATGAAAAATCAGAACCACAAATGGAAAAACTCTTCAAAGAACTGATTCCAAAAGGAGGAAACCCAATTGCCTTAGATCGTATTATGGCAGATTTAAGCCATACCAACAATCCGCCAAAAGGTGTGGCTGTAAAAAATGACCCTCCGGAGATTTTTTACAGTGCTAATCCATCAATTTTACTGATTGTTCAGGGCGAACCCGTTTTGGCACCAATAGAAAAAACAAACCTGAGTTATGTGGTAAATACAAACTGGGATTTGTTTTTTGATAAACCTTCAAAAAAATACTATTTATTGGTCGAAAATGTATGGCTTACTGCCACAGATTTGAAAGGAAAATGGGCAAAAACACAAAGCCTGCCAAAGGAAATGAGTAAGTTACCTTCTGGTCAAAATTTTGATGATGTCAAAAAAATGGTTCCACCTCCAACGGCAAATGTAAATCTGGAGGTTTTCTTTAGCAATAAACCCGCAGAACTTATTGCAGTAAATGGCGCTCCCAAATTTGTAAAAATACCGGGAACTCAATTGATGTATATTGATAATACGGATAATGATGTTTTTGCTGATGAAAAAGACGGACAATATTATGTTCTGCTATCAGGAAGATGGTTTAAATCTAAAGAATTAACCGGGCCATGGAGTTATGCCACGACTAGTTTACCTGCAGATTTTGCAAAAATCCCAAAAGATTCTCCCCGTGCAAGCGTATTACCTTCCGTACCCGGAACTCAGGAGGCGTCTGATGCCGTACTACTGGCTCAGGTACCTACAACGGCAATCGTAAAAAAAGCTGATGCCGAAGCTAAAGCAAAGGTAAATTACGATGGAGCACCACAGTTTAAGCCAATTGAGGGAACGTCGCTTCAATATGCGAGCAATACGCAGGAAAAAGTAATAAAGGTTGGAGATTTGTATTATCTGTGCTTTCAGGCAGTTTGGTTTATGTCTACAACTCCCAATGGTCCATGGAAAGTTACAAATTCAGTTCCCACAGAGATTTATACTATTCCGCCAAGCTCTCCGGTTTATAATGTTACGTATGTTACCCAGACAAATGTTACAGATACAACCGTAGAAAGCAGTACAACAGCAGGTTATTTTGGTGCTTTTATTGTTGGGGCTATGTTTGGAGCTATATTGACTTACGGAACAGGGTTTTACTATCCGCCGTATTTTTATTATGGTCCAATGTATCCAATCTATCGTCCATGGCCTTGTACGTACGGTGTTGGAGCAGTTTATAACCCCTGGACAGGCGGCTGGGCGGCTGGAAGAGCAGTTTATGGCCCATACGGATCGGCAGGAAGTGCTGCATGGTACAATCCCGCAACCGGAAGATATGGACGTGCAGCGAGCGTACAAGGCTGGTATGGTGGTCGTACAGTGGCGCATTCTTATAATCCGTGGACAGGAAATTACGGTGCTACAGCGCAGGGACATAACGCGTATGCACAATGGGGACATTCTGCTGCATCAAATGGACACGATTGGGTGCAGTCAGGACACGTAACTACAAGAAGGGGAACTGTAGTTGGTTATCAAACTTCGGGTGGAAAAGAGGGTGTAATTACGCATCACAGAGGTGGAGGAACTACTGTACGTACGGATAATGGACTATATGCCGGACATGACGGTCATGTCTATAAAAAAGACGCCAACGGAAACTGGAGCCATTATAATAACGGAAACGGAGGCTGGACTCAGGCCGGAACTTTAGGATCTACGCAACATTCGGGAGATAAAATTCAGAATGCGGGAAATAAAATTCAAAATAATAATCTGCAAAAACAAGACAGAGTTTTAGGTGAACCCAATAAACCACTTGGTGAAGCAGGTCATTCCAATACAATTGACGGTCTAAATCATTCTGATTTTGCAAGGGACAGAGGAGAAACACAAACTCGAAATTTTCAAAATTTACAGCGAAGCGGCGGAGTTAATGGCGGCGGCTTTAGAAATGGTGGAGGTTTTAGAGGCGGAGGCGGTTTTAGAGGACGCAGATAAAAATACTTTATACTTTATTTTGGTTAGGTTAGTTATTGGCAACAGAGTTTAGAATTCATCTTCTAAACTCTGTTTTTTTTAATCTATATCTGTTGAAATTCAACGTATTCCAATATAGCCCACGGTTTCAACCGTGGGAGACGTATGATAAACACATCACGAACATCTCATGAAAACGCAATAAAGAAAAACATAACGTGATAATGGATTGCGCTCCAACGGTTGAAACCACTGGCTATGTTTGCTATGATTGCGTTAATGTGTTGTTTTTTTAATAGTTATTCCTAAGTTCTAATTCAGCAATAATCTGCTTTTTCATTGTGGTATGAACATAATCTTTTGTTTCAGCGTACGAAACATTGTATTTGCGTTGAATATCTTGTAAATGAACAGGAAAAGGAGCAAGGATTTTATCATAATAAACATCAAGTTCGCTTTCATTTGGCATTTCAAACTTTAATCTTATTTGAAATCTTCTCAATAAAGCGGTATCAATGTTGTGATAATGGTTTGTTGCACAGATAAGTAAACTTTCGCTTGGAAAATAATCCATTAACTGAATAATGGTGTTTACGAGACGTTTCATTTCTGCAACATCTTTGTCTTCGCTATCACGGCTTTTTCCTATCTGATCAAATTCATCTAAAAATAAAACTGCTTTTTCGCGAATTGCTTTGTCAAAAATAGCTTTTACATTTTTAGAAGTTTCCCCAATTCGCGCATTAATTAAAGTACTTAAATTGATGATCACGATATTTTTGTTCAAAGCTGTAGCAATCGCTTTTGCAGTTGTCGTCTTGCCACAACCGGAATGCCCGTGTAGCAGTATCTTATTGTCAACCTGAAGATTATATTTTTTTAATTCGTCAAGATATTGATGCTCTTTGATGGTTTGCAATAAGGCAACTTTGTTTTCATCACTAAAAAGCAAATCATTCAAAGCAATTTTTTCAGTATCGTTTACGGTAAGTTCGTATAGATTCATTTGGATTTTATTTGCTGCAAAATTAGATTTTATTCTGCAATATTCTCATTCCATATTTCTTTTCCTAAAAACCGGTTTCCAAAGATAGAAGTTCCTATTCTAACCAAATTGGAACCTTCGGCTATAGCCAATCCCAAATCCTGTGACATTCCCATAGAAAGCTTCAAATCGGTTATTCCTGTTGTTTTTTCAGTATAAATATCATCTCTTATTTCTCTTAAAAGGCGAAGTGACGGCAGCATTTTTTCTTTTTCTACATCTAAAAGGCCAATTGTTATTAATCCTTTGATTTTTAAAGTGTCATACTTTTTTATTTCCTTGATAAAAGGAATTACTTCTGCAGGAGATAATCCAAATTTACTTTCTTCAAATGACGTATTGACTTGTATAAAAACATCCAGATTTCGGTTTTCTTTTTGCAATTGTTTATGTAATTCCTGCGCAAGATTCAACCGGTCCAAAGACTGAATGCAGGTTACGTATTTCAAAACGTCTTTTATTTTGTTGGTTTGCAAATAGCCCAATAAAATGCCGTTCGATATTTAAATCCTTTAATTCAGCATCTTTATCTCGGAATTCCTGCATTTTATTTTCGCCAATTAAGCTTTCTCCGGCTTCAATTGCAATTCTGATTTTTGCTGCAGAAACAGTTTTAGTGGCCAGTAAAAGCTGAACATCTGATGCTTGTCTGCCAGAAGCTTTACAGGCATTTTCGATACGAGCGTGAACCTGTTTCAAATTATATAGTATCTCTTCTTTCATAGCACAAAATTACAAATCATCTGGAACGTGTTTATGATCCAGTTTGTACTATTCTATACAGTCCAGTTTTGAGGTGATTTTTCTGTTTTAAAAATTATAGCTGGACCAGTAAGCTCGTATAAATGATAAAACTGGATGATTTAATGGTTAGGTATCCTGACTAATTTTGTCTCAGAAAATAAGTTTAACTAAAAACAAATCAAATGAGTAAATCAATTTTTTATCACGCAGGCTGCCCGGTTTGTGTAAGCGCAGAACACGACATTTTAAATTTAGTTAAAGATGTTGAAGTAGTTAATATTGGAGAAGACAGATTCCGAATTGCCGAAGCTCAAAAAGCAGGTATTCAATCTGTTCCGGCTTTGGTAACGCCAAACGGAAATGTATTGCACATTAATTTTGGGGCGTCTATGGCAGATGTAATTGGGTAAATAAAATACCTCTCTGGACTATTACAGAGAGGTTTTTATATCATTTTAAGAAAAATAAATTATTAGAAATATATAAATATAACATTATGAAAGTAGCAGTATGGGATACTTATGTAACCCGAAAAGACGGAAAAGTGATGCATTTTGATATTCTCGTTGATGAAAATACAGATGATGCCAACAAGATTTATGAATTTGGAAGAACTTATCTTAAATCTGTTTTACAAGAAGGTCAGCCTTTGAGCTCAAACGAATGTAGATTTTGCCATATTGATAAAGCGCCAGATGAAGTTGAAAATGAGATTCTTAAAAACGGATTTTCTATTATTGAAATGGAGAATTGTTATTAAGTTAATTGCTTATGTTTTAAAATCTGCGTGAAATAAAAATCTATCCTATAATCTGTGACTAAAGCTCCAGCGGATTAATCTTATAGATTGGAAGTTTGGGGGCTTTCAGTCTATTTTATTTGTTATTATTATGAAAAATATTTTTGATTTAGAGATTCAAAACAGCAATGTTGAAGGGAAAATTGTGGCTGGATTTGAGCGTTTGTCACAGGTTTTCAAAGTTTTGTTGTGGGAAAAGGCAAAGAAATATGATTTGAGCCCAATACAGATTCAGCTTTTGATATTTATAAAGTACCATTCTAAAAATAAATCGACCGTAAGTTATTTGGCAAAAGAATTTAATTTGACAAAAGCCACTGTAAGCGATACGGTTAAGATTTTGGAACACAAACAATACATATCTAAAGAAATACAGCCTAGCGATTCCAGAAGTTACACAGTTGCATTAACGCCGAAAGGCCTGGAAATGGTGCTTTTAATCGAAGACTTTACAGATCCGTTATACGATATGGTGGGTTCAACAAGTAAAAATGATAAATTGATTTTGTGGAGAACTATTAGTTCGTTGCTTCAGCACTTGAACCATTTGCAGATTATTAATCTTCAGAATACGTGTTCTAATTGTCATTATTATTCTGAAGAAAATAAAGTAAAATATTGTCAGTTGATGAATATCAAATTAGAATCAGATGATATTAGAATAGATTGTTCTGATCATAAACCTACCATCTGGACACAAATAGTATAATCAATTTTAAACACAAATTTCAATACTTAGCTTCGTTTGTGAAATTAATTTCACAAACGAAAATTAGTGGCAATTAGTGAAATTCGTGTTGTTTTATACTTATGTTCTGGCAGTAGGATCATAAACCTGCGCATTTATAGCAATTTTGAAAGTGCTATAATTCCTTCTTCCATTTGTTGTTCGGTTAAAGAAGCATATCCCAATCTAAAACCCGAAACAGGGTTTCCATAACTAAATTTTTCAGGATCCATTAGTTTTATGCCTTTGCTTAGCAATTTTTCACAAACTGCTTTTGTATCAGTTTTAGCATTTGGAACCATCCAAAAAGCCAAACCGCCTTCTGGTTTTGTAAAGGTAACTTTGTCCTTAAGATGCTGATTGCAAAGCGTTTCGAACAAATCTCTTTTTGTTTTATAAATAAGGTTTGTTTTTTTTAGATGTCTTTTGATTTTTCCTTCGTTTATAAGATTCAAAATAGCTTCTTCCATAATATTATCTCCTTGAACATCAATCATTTTACGGTGTTTGGCTACTTTTTGAACAATTTCTGCCGAACTTGCCAAATAGCCAATTCTTAACGCCGGAGCGACAATTTTGCTTAATGTACCAATGTAAATGAAGTTTTCGGCGTTGCTGTAACTGGAAATAGGCAAAATAGGACGCTGACCAAAGTGAAATTCGTTATCGTAATCATCTTCAATAATTGTAAAACCGTATTGATTAGAGAGTTCTATAAGTTTCAATCTTTTCTTTAAACTCATCGTAACCGTTGTTGGAAATTGATGATGCGGTGTAACATAAATGGCTTTTATGGTATTGTATTTTTTTAAATACGCTTCGACTTCGTCTACGTTTAGGCCGTCTGAGTCAATATTTACGGGAAGCAAATTTGCTCCTGCATTTTCAAAAGCTTCCCAGGCAGGTTTATATCCGGGATTTTCAATCATCATATAATCACCATTTGTAAACAGAGAATGTGCCGCCAGATACATCGCCATCTGACTCCCGCGGGTAATGCAAATTTGATCCGGAGAAACATTCATTCCTCTTTTAAAATTTAGCATTTGCACTATGGCTTTTCTAAACTCAATATCACCAAGTTCGTTGCTGTAACCCATTATTTGCCAACGTGATTTTCTGTTAAAAATTTCTCTGTAGGCACGAGCCAGATCATTCATAGGAGCGAGACGGCTGTCCGGAAGTCCATCATCAAAAACAAGATGCGGTTTTGTTTCTTCAATAATTACAGTAGTTTTTTCCTGATTTTTTGCACTTCGAATAACCTCTGGCAATATATCGGCGATAAAAGTTCCCTTTCGATCCATCGTAATTAACCAGCCTTCGGCAATTAAAACATCAAGTGCTTCGATTACTGTATTTCTGTTTACGCTTAATAAACCTGCAAGCTGTCTGCTTCCGGGTAAAGTGTTGCCACTGCTTAAGTTACCGGATTTAATGGCATTAATTATAGCATCGGCAATTTGCAGATAAAGTGCTTTATCTGATTTTTTATTCAACTGAATTTCAAATTCCCAAGGTCGTAACATCTGGACTATTTGTTTATGTTTGAAAGTTGCAAAACTAATAGTCCAAATTTACATTTTTTATACCAATTCCAACAATTTTTCGGTAGTGATTACTTCTGCAAATTCGCCATTTAAACTGGCTAAAGAGGTTTGGTGAATTAATTCCGAATCGAATTTTTCTCCATTTATCCCAATTCGGTCAAAAGTGGCGGTGGCATCGGCGATAAGCAAATTGTCGTATCCGTAATTTCCTGCCATTCTGGTTGTTGTAGAAACGCAATGATTGGTGGTTAAGCCCACAATAACAAGGGTTGTGATTTTTTGATTATCGAGCCTTTCTTTTAAATCTGTTCCGATGAAGGCGCTATTGACGTTTTTTACGATTACGGGTTCACCGTCAATTGGTTTTGCTTCCTCTTTGATCTCAAACCCCGGGTTTGAGGCGTGAAGTTTTGAATTTGGATGCACAGAACTATGAACAATATGAAAAACAGGCAGTTGAAGTGACCTCCATTTTTCAAGAATTTGAGCAATTTTAGCTTCGGCATCTTTATTATTTCGGTTACCACCCCAGAAATCTTCGTCATTAAAACCTTTTTGAACATCAATTAAAATTAATGCTGCATTTTTTTCTCTAAGTTTCATTTGTATTTTTTTTTTAAGTGTTTGATTGTGTTTGTTTTAACACATAGAAACGTAGATTTTATGATTTTGAAAAAAAGTAAATCAAAAAGAAACTCGTTTCTTCACACATAGCTATGTGTTAAAACAATTACACCAAACATGTTATTTTTAATTGTTTGATACAAATGTACTTGTGAACTAATTACAGAAAAAGGACAAACAATAGTCGTTTTGAGACGAACTATTTGAAACTATAAAGGCAAACACAAATTTCACTAATTGACACTAATTAGTTTGTGAAATTAATTTAACAACTAATTTAACCATTGAAATTTGTGCAAATTCGTGCAATTCGTGTTTTTTAAGACAGTATCATTTTAAGTGCAGTTGGCAAGGCATCAAGGTGTTCTTCCAGCACAGCTCTTAGTTGTTTTGAAGTTTTGTAGCCACATAGATGGGCAATATGTTCTATTTTATAATCTGAATTGGCCAGCAGACTTTTGGCTTTTTCAATTCTTAGTTTTGTGCGGTATTCGGCAATAGTAATTCCGGTTTCTTTTTTAAAAATGCGTGTTAAATTTCGCGGACTTACATAAACCAAATCGGCCAGGGAATCAATAGTTGATGTTTTTTCTAAGTTATAGATAATCCAATCCTGAATAGTATGAATTTTTTCGTCGCGATGGTTTCTGTTTTGCAAATAAACGCTTTCCTGTTCGTCAGTTCCGTTTCGTCGTTTATAAACAACAAGTTCCTTGGCAATTTTATTTGTAATGTCTTTTCCGTGCCTTTCTTCAATTAAAAATAAAGCCAAATCAATTCCTGTTACAATTCCGGCGCTGGTGTAAATGTTATCTGATTTGGTGAAAAGTGTTTTTTTTTGAGGTTTTAAAAGCGGAAAATCATTTTTGAGTTTTTCCAGAAGTTTCCAGTGTGTTGTACATTCTTTATGATTTAAAAGCCCTGATTTTGCCAATAGAAATGCTCCCGTACATACACTGCAAATCGTGGTTTGGTTCGCATTTGCTTTATGCAGCCAGCTAAAAAACAAATCATCCTCCTGAAGTAAATCTATTTGTTGTGTGCTAAATCCTGAAATAATGACAATGTCATCTTTTTGCGGAGCAGTTTTAGAAAAATGAATTAAAGAGGAAAGTTCTAAACCTGAATTTGATTTTATGGAAGGTTCACTGCTAATAAACTTCAGTTCATATTCAAATCCTAAATTATTGGCTTCCTGAAAAACTTCGACAACACCGCTTAAATCAAGTAAAGAAATGTCTTTAGGAATATAAAAAAAACCGTAGATTTTGATTTTGTCATTTGAGAATGTATGCTTTATTTCAATTTTTCCTTAAAAAAATCAATTGTTCTTGTCCAGGATAGAGTAGCAGCGGCTTCATCATATCTTGGAGTTGTATTATTATGAAAGCCATGATTTACGTTGGGATAAAAATAAGCCGTATTTTCGACTTTATTTTTATTGAGAATTTCCTGAAACGCAGGCCAGCCTTCGTTTACGCGTGTGTCTAAACCAGCGTAATGTAATAGTAATGGTGTTATAATTTTTTCAGCTTCTTCTTTTGTTGGCTGTCCGCCGTAATAAGGAACTGCAGCTTTTAAAGTTGGAATTTTTACCGCCAGCATATTCGAAATCCATCCACCAAAGCAAAAACCTACTACACCAACAGAGCCGTTGCAGTCTTTATGTGATTTGAGATATTCGTATGCGGCAATAAAATCTTCGAGCATTTCTTCTCGGGTTCGCTTCTTTTGCAATTCACGTCCGTCGTCGTCGTTGCCGGGATAACCGCCTAATGGCGATAATGCATCGGGAGCAATGGTTATGAATCCTTCTATAGCGGCTCTTCTTCCAACATCTTCGATGTAAGGATTTAAACCGCGATTTTCGTGAACAACAATTATTCCGGGTAATTTCTTTTTGTTATCTGATGGCTGAGACAAAAGCCCTTTAATGCTTCCGCCTCCTTTTGGAGAATCATAATTGATGTAGCCGCTTTTTATTCTGGGATCTGTGGGCTGAATTAAAATACTGTCGACATAATTGGGTGTCATAAAACTTAAAAGCGATGGAAGTGTAAGTGATCCAACCGCAAAAATGGAAAGTTTTTCTACAAATTGTCTTCGGTTGATTTTATTATGCGCATAATCGTCATATAAATCAAATACTTCCTGACTGATATCTTCTTTGGTTAATTTTTCCATGACTTTAATTTTGAAACTAATTTAAGAAATAAACTGCTTTATAATTCTTATTGTTTCAAATAAAGAGTGAAAAGGCCTAAATTTTATTCGCGAGTAATTCTTTTAACAAGGTACTGACACTTACAGATGCACATGCGATACCTTCATCGGCAGCACCATAATAGATATAAAGTTCGTCATCAATTAAAACAGTTCCGGTTGGAAAACAAACGTAGTTTACATATCCTTTTAGTTCCCAGGGCTGATCGGGAATGAATAGGGGAAAAGGCAAGCGTGCAATTTCTTTGGTAGGGTTATCAATGTCTAAAAGTGCAGCACAAGCCACGTACATATAGCCATTTATGGTATCATGAACGCCGTGATAAATTAAAAGCCAGCCGTGTTCGGTTTCTATTGGCGGTGCGCCGTTGCCTAAATAGCTTAATTCGTGTGTAAATTTTGGATCTAAAACAATATGATTTTTAAAATCAAGCATATATTCTCGCCAAAATTCGGGAGTTAATTCATCAAGAGTGTTTACGGCAGCCATTTGAATTCCGGGACGAATGCGGTGTAAAAAGTGTAATTTTCCGTTTATTCTTCTTGGAAAAAAAACTACATTTTTATCCCAGACATAAGCGCTTCCGGTACTTGGCTGAAAATATTTGATATTTAAATCCTGTTGATTTTTGATAAGAAACCGAAGTTCGTCACCACTCATTTGCGGAACTATAATACCATGTTTCTCAAAAGTTTTTAAATCTTTGGAAGTGGCAACGCAGCCAAAAGCATTTGCGCCGTCATAACCGCAATAGGAAAGATAATAAAGATCATCAATTTTCACAATCCTCGGATCTTCAACGCCGTATTCTTCATTTGGCATTTCGGGAACAATCACGGGATGGTCGTATCTTTCTTCGATAGTAAGAGGATCAGAAAGCCGGCAATAGCCTATTGTAGAATGATTTCCTAAAGCAACAGCTCTGTAAAAAATATGAATTTTTCCGTCGACAGCAATAACAGCGGGATTTAAAACTCCTTCAACTTCAAAATCTAATGCTGTTTTTGTAATAATTAATCCGTGTTTGCGTATCATAATCTCCTATTTTGGAATCTAAAATTACCGAAATTTAATGAGCTTAGATTTACATAAAATTTTAAAATTGTTTCATAATTAGAAGAAAGGTTTGCCACGAATTGCACTAATTTACACCAAAAAACTTTACGCAAAAAAATAAAAAATTAGTGAAAATTATTGCAATTCGTGGCCAAATTTTTACTTTAAATGTTTTGGTTCCTGAATTTCGCCATTGCCAAAAGACCAGTTTTCTAATCCATTATTTTCTAAAAGAACGATAATTATATTATTAATGGTAATTTCTGTTTCGGAGGAAATTGTAGTAGCAATTGTATGGTATAATTTCTTTTTCTGTTCTAATGTTCTTCCTTGTCCTGCAATGATTTGAACATAGATTATGTTTTCAGAATGTGAAATTCCAAGATAGCTTTCAGGATATTTTATTTGTTGTGTTTCGAGTTCTTCAATAACATGAAAATAATCATCTTTTGGAATATGAAATTCTGCTATCAATGACTGATGAACTGATTGTGAGATTTTATTTTTTGTTTCCTGCGAAAGTTTCTTAGGAAGACTAATACGTACAAATGGCATTTTTTATTTTTTTCCAAAGATAGAAGCTCTGTTTGAAACATAATAAAAAACTTAAATTTTTTAGCCACGAATTCACGAATTTTATAAGTAATATTCGTGAATTCGTGGCTATTTTTTTTTAAGCGTTTTTACAAACTCTTAAGTTTCTTCATAAATACAGGAAACACGTCATTTAATTCTTCAAACAACGGATTTTTGCGGTGTTTCAGTTTGATTTCACTAAACAATTTCAAACCAAGTGCAAATTGTGTGGCTTCAGAATCATTTTCGAATATATTTTTGTCTTTTATTCTTTCAATAATACTAAATATTTCGTCGTGATTTGTAAACTCTATTCCAAGTTCTTTTGCCGGTTCAGTTTGGCCGTCTGCATATTCTTTCAGGCTTAGTGTAAGATAATATTTGTTTGCTCTTTTTTCCATAACATTTAATCTATTTAATCCATTTATCGACAATTGCCTTAAAGGTTTCTTTGTATTGTTCGCCAACAGTTATTTCGGCTTTATCGATAAATATTGAGTTTTTACTGATGGCGCTTATTTTTTCGAGAGACACAATATAGGAACGATGTACTCTCATAAATTTTGATGATGGTAATTTTTCTTCCAGTGCTTTTAAGGAAATCAGTGAAAGAATTGCTTTTTGAGAATCGTCAAAATGTACCTTTACGTAATCTTTTAAACTTTCGATATAGGTTATATCTTTAAGGGAAATTCGAACCCATTGGTACTCTACTTTCAAAAAAATAAATTCATCGTCTGCCGTGATAGGCTGATATTGATTTGAAGATTCTTCTGTTATTTGCAATACTTTATTGGCAGCACGCAAGAATTCCTCGTAACTAAAAGGTTTTAAAAGATAATCTATGGCATTTACACGATAACCTTCAATAGCATAATGATTATAAGCTGTTGTAAAAACAATTTTTGGGACTGCTCCGGGTTGTTCCTGCAAAAGTCTGGCAAGCTCCATTCCCGTTAAATTGGGCATATTAATATCCAAAAAAACAAGATCGGGCTGTTTCTCCCGAATTAAAGTCAGGGCTTCAACGGCATTATCACAACTCGCTGTTAATTCTAAAAAAGGTGTTTGATCAATAAAGGTCTGCACCAATTTTAATGCGAGAGGTTCATCATCGACTGCTATACATTTTAATATTGTCATTATTCTAAAGTTATTTGCAGTTTTACATTATACATGCCGTTTTTGGCTATTTCGGCGGTTAGCGAATGCCTGTGCGGGTAAATTAAATGAAGCCTGCGTTTTGTATTTGTTAAACCGATACCACCTTCATTGGGCGTGGCAGATTTTTCAAAATACGTGTTTTCGACTTCAAATTCAAGATTGCTGCCATTTTGCCTGAGCGAAATATGTATTTCACTTTTATCAGTAGCATGAACACCATGTTTAAAAGCATTCTCTACTAAAGGTAGTAATAACATTGGAACAATTGGGTAATCCTGTATTTTTTCCGGAATATCTGTTGTAATCGTTAATTTGCTGTTGGCACGAAGTTTCATCAAAGCAATAAAATCCCTCATAAATTCGGCTTCTTTCAGCAAAGTCGTAGTTTCTTCTGTACTATAAAGTAAATAGCGCATCATTCTGCTTAAAGTATGCAGCGCATTTCTCGAATCTTCGATATCAGTATAAGTAAGGGAATAAATACTATTGAGCGAATTGAAAAAAAAGTGTGGATTTATCTGTGCTTTCAACATTGCCAGTTCGGCCATTGTTTTATCCTGTTCCAGTTTTTGTTTGTGCTGTGCGGCTTTCTGCCAATATTGTAACATCGATAAACTTGTACTGATGCCTAAAACCATTAAAGTCAGCATAAAAGCATAATTATCAAAATAAGGATTTCTATTTTTTTTGAAACCCAAAACAAGGCTCACTTTTGCATGAAGATCTGTTTGCGAAGTATAAAAATAGGCGATAAGCTGCATGGCAACAATTGCGAGAAAAGCCCAGATTAAAAACAGAGAAGTATTGTCTTTTATAATAGTTTTTGGAACGATGATTTTAGCATTAGAATAAAATATGATAATCAGCAAAAAGAGTACAATAATCTGCCAAAGCCAAAAAACAGAAGGCAGAATTACATTCCAGGTTAAAGGAATGTAAAACAACATTAGAAATCCCAATAACAACCAGCCCAAAAGGTGTAATCCTGCAAATAAATAGGGTCTAAAGATGTTTGTCCACATTATATTTTCTTTTTTTAAGGGCAATATTACATTTTATTTGAATGCAATTTTAAAGCAATCGCCATAGAGATATTTACAGCCTTTAAAAACGATATTAGAGCCGACGAATTTTAAAATTAAACACTCGTTTAATTTAAATAAAAATCCATCGGTTCTAAGGTTATCTCTATCGATTGTGCGTCGCTCTTCGTCTATTCGAAATTTTTTACGTAACTTAATTCTTTTATTTTGTTAGCGTAATTATAGAAATCACATTATATCCAATGAATAAGCAATCACTTTTAAGCATTTTCGCAGCATCAGTTATTATCATCTCGTGTGGTAAAAAAGATGACAAAGCAGCTCAGGCCGCTGCTGCAGGACAAGTTAAAGAATATAAAACACTGGTAATACAGCCAGAATCAGCAACTTTAAATACTGATTATCCGGCAAGTATACAGGGACAGCAAAACATAGAAATTCGTCCGAGAGTAGAAGGTTACATCGACAAGATTTATGTTGATGAAGGTGCGGTTGTAAGAGCAGGACAGCCTTTGTTTAAAATCAGTGCTCCAGAATATGAGCAGGAAGTTCGTACGGCAACAGCAAGCATTAAAAGTGCTCAGGCAGCGGTAAGTTCAGCAAAATTGGCTGTAAATAAAGTAAAACCACTTGTTGAGAAAGAAATCATAAGCAAATACGAACTGGAAACGGCTCAGTATAACTATGATTCTGCTTTGGCAACTTTGGCTCAGGCCAATGCAAGTCTGGTAAATGCAAGAACTAATTTGGGTTATACTACAGTTACAAGTCCGGTTGATGGAGTTGTAGGATCAATTCCATTTCGTTTAGGAAGTTTAGTAAGTTCAAATAATACCGAACCGTTAACGACAGTTTCTAGTATCGGAAACGTTTATGCTTATTTTGCAATGAACGAAAAAGTGCTTTTAACTTTTAGTGAAGGTTCCGGAACATTGGCACAAAAAATCAAACAATTGCCACAGGTTTCTTTATTGCTTTCTGATGGATCAATTTACGGAGAAAAAGGAAAAATTGAAACCGTAAACGGATTGATTAATACAGAAACCGGTTCTGTAAACATCAGGGCTCGTTTTCCAAACCCAAGAGGAATCATCAGAAGCGGAAGTAGCACAACAGTTAGAATTCCGACTCAGGTAAAAGAGGGATTAATTATTCCGCAAAGCGCTACGTTTGAACTTCAGGATAAAATTTTCGCAGTAACAGTTGGAAAAGACGGTAAAACCAAAAACGCAAATATTACGATTTTAGAAAATAAAGCCGGAAATTATTATGTGGTAACAAGCGGTTTAAAAGCCGGAGATCAGATTGTTTTAGAAGGAGTTGCCTCTTTAAAAGAAGGAACTGAGATTAAAACTCAAAATCAGAATGCTGAAACTGTTTACGCAGACTTAAAATAAAAATACATGTTTAAAATATTCATTCAAAGACCTGTACTCTCGACAGTAATTTCGGTTATTATTGTCATTCTAGGTGTTTTAGGGCTTATAGAGCTTCCTATTTCCCAATATCCCGATATTGCTCCACCAACGGTAAACGTTTCGGCAAGTTATACAGGAGCCAACGCAGATGTGGTACTTAAAAGTATTGTAATTCCGCTGGAAGAGCAAATTAATGGTGTAGAAAACATGACTTACATGACTTCTACAGCAACAAACGACGGTAATGCGTCTATAAAAATATTCTTTAAAGTAGGAACAAATCCCGATTTGGCTGCAGTAAACGTGCAAAACAGGGTTTCAAGAGCCACAAGTTTATTACCTGTAGAGGTAACTCAGGCCGGTGTAACAGTTACAAAAAGCCAGAGTAGTAACTTGTTGATATTCTCGCTATATAGCGATGATAAAGCTTACGATCAGACTTTTCTTCAAAATTATGCTAAGATTAATCTTGTTCCGCAAATTCAACGTGTGGTTGGGGTGGGAGATGTAACCGTTTTTGGTGCCAAAGATTACTCGATGAGAATTTGGCTTAAGCCGGATATCATGCAGCAATACAAATTGATCCCAAGTGATATTTCGGCAGCTTTGGCTGAACAAAATATCGAAGCTGCGCCGGGTAAATTTGGTGAAAACGGAAATCAGGCTTTTCAATACGTAATTAAATATAAAGGACGTTTAACAAGCGCTCAGGAATTTGGAGATATCGTTATAAAATCTGTTGGAAACGGACAGGTTTTAAGATTGAAAGATGTAGCAAAAGTAGAATTAGGATCATTGAGTTATTCTTCGACAATTAAAACAAACGGTGTCGAATCTGCAGCGATGGCAATTAGCCAAACGCCTGGTTCTAACGCCCGTGACGTAATTAACAACTCTAAAAAACTAATTGAAGAAGCAGCAAAAAATTTCCCAAAAGGAGTAAAATATACGCTTCTTGTGGATGTTAACGAAAATCTTGATGCTTCTATCGAAAAAGTAATTCATACTTTGATTGAAGCTTTTATTCTGGTTTTCATCGTAGTTTTTATCTTCCTTCAGGATTTCAGATCTACATTAATCCCGGCCATTGCGGTTCCGGTTGCGATTGTTGGAACATTTTTCTTCCTGAATCTATTCGGATTTACGATTAATTTATTGACGCTTTTTGCAATGGTTCTTGCCATTGGTATTGTGGTCGATGATGCGATTGTGGTCGTCGAGGCGGTGCATGCCAAACTCGATCACGGTTACAAATCGGCTAAGAAAGCTACAATCGATGCGATGGATGAAATTTCTGGAGCGATTATTTCGATTACATTAGTAATGGCGGCGGTATTTATTCCGGTTACCTTTATTACAGGATCTACGGGAGTTTTCTACAAACAATTTGGTATTACGTTAGCGGTTGCGATTATTCTTTCGGCCATTAACGCCTTGACATTAAGTCCGGCTTTATGTGCTTTATTATTGAAACCACATGCAGACGATCATAAACATAAAAGTTTTATTCAGCGTTTTTATACTGCGTTTAACGTCGCATTTGATAA
This sequence comes from Flavobacterium sp. MEB061, assembly GCF_000834715.1. NCBI lineage: Bacteria > Pseudomonadati > Bacteroidota > Flavobacteriia > Flavobacteriales > Flavobacteriaceae > Flavobacterium > Flavobacterium sp. MEB061. The sequence continues at coordinate 565,548 of NZ_JXQR01000015.1, forward strand.
TGTAACAGAGCGATACAAACGTTCTGTAAGTTTTCTTTCTGTAAAAAAATGGATTGTATTGGCTTCGATTTTAATTGCCGGTGCCGCTTTATTTTATATGATGAAAACCACACCGTCTGCTTTCGTTCCGGCGGAAGATCAGGGAACTGTTTTCGCCAACATTAGTTTACCGCCATCAGCTTCGATGGAACGTTCTGATGTAATTGCCAAAAGAGTCGATAGTATTGCTAAGACTATTCCGGGAGTTAAAAATACACTTCGTATTGTGGGACAAAACTTTACAGCCGGAGCGGGTAGTGCTTACAGTATGGTTATTGTAAAACTGGAAACCTGGGACAAACGTGAATTAAGTGTTAATGATGTAATTGGTCAGCTTTTTGCCAAAACAAGCGGTATTCGTGAAGCTAATATATTCTTCATTTCACCGCCAACCATTCAGGGATTTGGACAAAGTGGTGGATTTGAGTTTCAGCTTCAGGATAAAGGAGGGCATACTACAGCCGAATTCTATAAAGTAAATGTTGATTTTCTGGAGAAACTTTCAAAACGTCCTGAAATACAATATGCTACAACGCCATTTAATCCTGGTTTTCCTCAATATATGATGGATATAAATTTGGCAAAAGCTAAAGCTGCAGGAGTTCCAATCAATACAATTTTGTCTACAATGCAAGGGTATTATGGAGGTTTGTACGCTTCGAATTTCAATAAATTCGGGAAACAATACCGTGTTATGATTCAGGCATCACCAGAATTTAGAACTAATACAGAAGGACTAAATAAAATTTTTGTTAGAAACGCTTCAGGAAACATGGCGCCAATTACAGAGTTTGTAAAAATGACAAGGGTTTTTGGTCCGGAATCTATTTCAAGATTTAACTTGTTTACTTCGATTTCTATTACTGGAGCGCCAAATCCGGGCTTTAGTTCAGGAGATGCCATTAAAGCGATTCAGGAAGTTGCGGCCGAAAATTTACCTGCAGGTTATGGATATGAATTTTCAGGTTTAACGCGTGAAGAGTTAGCATCAGGAAGTGAAACTATTTTCATCTTTATATTATGTCTTGTATTTGTTTACTTCTTGTTAAGTGCTCAATATGAGAGTTATATTTTGCCTTTTGCTGTATTGTTCTCCATTCCTTTTGGATTGGCCGGAGCTTATCTGTTCTCGATTATATTCAAACTAAACAGTAATATTTATTTGCAGATTTCCTTAATCATGTTGATTGGATTGCTGGCGAAGAACGGTATCTTGATTGTCGAATTTGCTTTGGACAGAAGAAGAAAAGGATTGCCAATTGTTCAGGCTGCTATTGAAGGAGCTGTAGCGCGTTTGCGACCAATTTTAATGACCTCTTTTGCTTTTATTTTAGGACTTGTGCCTTTAATGTTTGCTTCAGGAGCCGGAGCTGTTGGTAATAAATCGATTGGTACGGGAGCAGTTGGAGGTATGTTAATCGGAACCATTTTGGGAGTATTCGTAATTCCGGTATTGTTTATCGTTTTCCAGACTTTACAGGAAAAAGTGAGCGGACCTGCAAAAGATGGTTACGATGAAGATGATGATGAAGAAGTTCAATTGATAGAAGCTCATAAAGAGTAGTAATTTAAAAGACAAAAAATGACTCATAGTTCAAATAAATATATTTTAATGGTAATCGCAGCCACACTTTTAAGTGCCTGCGTTACCAAAAAATACGAACGTCCCACGACACTTTCTACAGATAAGCTGTTTCGTGATCAGGCCGCTGCCGATTCTACAAATCTGGCGAATATGCCTTGGCAAAGTGTTTTTAAAGATGCAAAATTGAGTGCCTTAATTCAGAAAGGTCTGGATCAGAACCTGAATTTGAAAAATGCAATTGAAAATATTGTTCAGGCTCGTGCCAGTTTACGCCAAAGCAAATTGGCTTATTATCCAAATTTAAATCTGGATGCCAATGTAACACGCACCAAACAATCAGAAGCAGGACTTAACTTTCCGGCAGGAATCAATATTAATACTTTAACGACAACCTATAAATTAGGTTTAAGTACGTCGTGGGAAGCAGATATCTGGGGAAAACTTAGCAGTACTAAAAGAGCAGCTTTGGCCACTTATCTTGCGACAGATGCTGCAAAACAAGCGGTTCAAACCCAATTGATTGCTGATATTGCCAACAATTATTTTTTATTGTTGTCTTATGATAAATCTCTTGAAATTACACAGCAAACTTTAGAAGCCCGTGTTAAAAATGTAGAAACGATCAAAGCCTTAAAAGAAGGTGCAATTGTTACAGGCGCTGCTGTGGTACAAAGTGAAGCCAATCGTTATGCTGCCGAAGTATTGATTCCGGACATTAAACAAAGCATTCGTGAAACCGAAAATGCTTTGAATATTTTATTAGGACAAGCTCCGGGACCAATCGAAAGAGGCGTTTTAGGAGAACAGCAAACTCCTGATAATCTGGCGATAGGTTTACCGTCTCAGTTATTACAAAATCGTCCTGATGTTCGTCAGGCAGAGTTTAATTTCAGAGTTGCTTTTGAAAATACAAATTTGGCCAGAACCTATTTTTATCCAAGCCTGACGCTTACGGCTAGTGGTGGGTTTTCGAATTTAGAGTTGAAAAACTTCTTCGATAATTCTATTTTTTATTCGATAATTGGAGGATTAACACAGCCACTTTTTAATCAGGGTTTAAACAAAGCAAGATTAACAACGGCACAATCGCAACAATTACAAGCTTTAAATAGTTTTCAGCAAAGTCTTTTGGTTGCCGGACAGGAAGTTTCGAATGCAATGTATTCGTACCAAATGGCGGTTGAAAAAGAAGATTCGAGACAAAAACAAATTGAATCTTTAGTAAAAGCAGTTGATTTTACACAACAGCTTTTAGAGTACAGTTCAGCGACAAATTATACTGATGTTTTAACATCAGAACAAAATCTTTTATCGGCACAATTGAATGGTATAAATGATAATTTGCAAAAGCTGCAGGCTTTGGTTGATTTGTATCGCGCTTTAGGCGGTGGATGGAAATAAAGTTCTTAAAAATATTGAGTTGAAGGTTGAAATTTGATAAATAGTATCGGTTAAAAAGCGGTGTTCGTCGATTGGTTTAGAGGTTCTGTATAATGAGTTCGATAAACCTGAAAAATGGCATTACTTTCGCTTTATTCAAATCAAATTTAAACTTAACAACTAAAAAAAATGAAAAAATTAGGACTTGCTCTAATGCTTTTAATGAGTGTTTTTGCACATGCACAAGTATCAATAAACGTAAATATTGGTACACCGCCAAGCTGGGGACCTGAAGGAAATGATGAAAGCAGATATTACTATTTACCGGATATTGATATCTATTATGATGTTGCTCAAAGCCAGTATATTTATGAAAATAGCGGTAAATGGGTTCGTGATAAAAGATTGCCTTCAAGATACAGAAATTATGATCTTTACGATGGTTACAAAGTAGTTTTGAATGATTACAAAGGAGATTCTCCTTATTCATATCATAAAAAACACGTTACCAATTATCCAAAAGGCTATAAAGGAAAACCTCAGAAAACCAGAGGAAACAAACCTGACAGCAAGCAGAAACCGAATAAGGATAATGCAAAAAAGGATAATACAAAAAAGGGTAATTCAAAAAAATCAAAAGGAAATAATTCCGATAAAAATAAGGATCATGGCCACGATGATCGCCACTAATTAAAAAACATGACTTGAAAAACGCCTCAGAAATGAGGCGTTTTTTTTGTTTGGTATCTGAGTGATCTTTGTCAAAGTTTTAAACTTTGACAAAGATTGGCGGTTATTTTGTAAAATATTATATTCGTACTCTTCAAATGAGTCATAAAATCAGACGAAAGTAAATTTAAAAAATGGAGAATATCACAGTAATCATCATGTTGTTATTCGGGGTTGCATTCCTGAGTCTTTTAAGTAAAAGGTATAATTTCCCGGTTCCTATTGTATTGGTTCTTTGTGGTGTTACAATTAGTATCATTCCCGGGCTTCCGGTTATTGCATTAAATCCCGAAGTCGTTTTTATTATCTTCTTACCACCGCTTTTGTATCATGCAGCATGGTATACAAGCTGGTCTGAGTTTAAACAAACCATTCGCCCTATAACACTTGCCGCAGTTGGGTTGGTTCTTTTTACAACAGTTTCTGTTGCAGTAGCCGTGCATTATCTTATTGATGATATTTCCTGGCCGTTGGCTTTTTTATTGGGTGCGATTGTTTCACCTCCCGATGCTGTTTCGGCGACAGCCATAACAAAAGGACTAGGCTTGCATCCACGCCTTATTGCGATCTTAGAAGGCGAGAGTTTATTGAATGATGCAAGCGGACTTGTAGCTTACAAATATGCACTTGCAGCCATTACAGCGGGTAATTTTGTGCTTTGGCAGGCAGGATTGAATTTCTTTATCATGTCGATATTAGGAATCGCGATTGGTTTAGTTGTTGGTTATGCCATGAGTATTATTCATAAAAGGTTTGTGTGCGACGATGTTATCGAGGCTACCTTAACACTTTTAACGCCTTTTGCTTCTTATTTAATAGCAGAACATTTTGAATGTTCGGGAGTTTTGGCGGTTGTAACAACGGGTTTATTTCTTTCGGCCAGATCAGGAACTATTTTTACACACGAAAGCCGTATTATGACCAATACAATCTGGAGCGTGCTTACGAATATTCTAAACGGATTAATCTTTATTTTAATCGGACTTCAGTTGCGTCAGATTATTTCGGGAATTGGCGATTATTCTGGTCTGTCATTGTTTATTTGGGGAGCTTCTGTAAGTGCCGTGGTTATTTTAGTCCGCTTTTTATGGGTGGTTCCGGCAACGTTGGTTCCAAGATTTCTCAGTAAAAAAATCAGGCAAAAAGAAGAATTCGATTATCGCAATATGATTATTTTCGGTTGGTCCGGAATGCGTGGCGTTGTATCCATGGCGGCTGCATTGGCTCTTCCGTTAACAATTAATAATGATACAGAAGTATTTCCGTTGCGAAACCTTATTATTTATCTGGTTTTTTGTGTGATACTTTCGACTTTGGTAATTCAGGGATTGACACTTCCGTGGGTAATTAAAAAATTAAAAATTGAGCGTTATTCTATTTTAGCTGAAGAATATGAAATTCGAAATAGTATTGTTTCTCAAACTATTACACATATCGAAGATAATTTTTCTTTATTGAATGATGATTTGCTTCATAATATCAAGAGTAAATACGAAGTAAAATTTAATCGTTTGCAAAAAACAGAACTTCCGGCGAATTTCTTCGGAAAAGGAAATGTAATGGGAGGGCAGATTTTTAACGATTTTACCAAATTGCAAATCGATTTGCTGAATGTGGAACGTGCTAAACTGGAAACAATGCATAAATCAGGTTCTGTAAACGAGGAAATTTTCAGAAAAATAGAAAAAGAACTTGATTTGGAAGAAACGCGTTTGTGGATGGAAATGTATGAGGAATAGGAGGCAAGGCTTAACCGCAAAGATCGCAAAGATCGCAAAGATTTTACGCAAGGTTCGCTAAGTTTTTTATTCACTATAATATTTTACCACAAAGTGAAAGAGGGGAAAAACACAAAGTTCGCAAAGCTTTTTCAATATGTAGCTTTGCGAACTTTGCCTTCTTTATAAGATAAAACTTTGCGTTCTTTGCGTAAAACCTTTGCGCTCTTTGCGGTAAAAAAGACTTTATCCCTTACGAACCAAAGGAATAACTTTTGTTCCAATGAATTCTATGGCACTCATTAATTGATTGTGTGTAAGTCCCGCGTTATCCATTTGAAACGTAAATCTCGAAATACCTCCAAGCGATTCGCTATGAGTCAAAATTTTCTCGGCAACACGTTCCGGACTTCCCACAACTAAAACACCTTTATCGTCAATTAAACCATCAAATTTATCTTTTGTTACAGGAGGCCAGCCGCGTTCCAGTCCTAATTTTGTCCAAAGTTCAGCATAACCCGGATAATATTCTTCGATTGCTTTTTCGGTAGATCCCGAAACATAACCCGGAGAATGCAAACCTACTTTTAATTCTTCCGGTTTATAACCGGCAGCTTTTCCGGCTTCACGATATAAATCGATCAACGGGCGAAAACGATACGTTTGTCCGCCAATAACGGCTACCATTAAAGGTAAACCAAGCGATCCTGCACGTACAAAAGATTCGGGAGTTCCGCCAACTCCTAGCCAGATTGGTAATTTTTCCTGTAAGGCTCTCGGGTAAACAGGCAAGTTATTTATTGCCGGACGGAATTTTCCTGACCAGCTTACAAATTCATTGTCGCGAATTTGTAATAACAACTCTAATTTTTCTTTAAAAAGAGCATCATAATCATTTAGATTAAATCCGAAAAGGGGATAAGCTTCAATAGAAGATCCGCGGCCTACGACGATTTCAGCTCTTCCTTTTGAAACTAAATCTAAAGTAGCAAATTCCTGATAAACCCTAACCGGATCTGCAGCGCTTAAAACACTTACAGCACTTGCCAATCGTATGTTTTTTGTTCGCGCAGCCGCCGCACTCAATATTACAGCTGTAGCCGAATCTAAAAATTCTTTTTTATGATGTTCTCCAATTCCAAAAACATCAAGGCCCACCTGATCGGCAAGCTCAATTCTTTGAAGCAATTGCTCCATAGCATCAACACTACTAAGCGTATTATTGTCGCCATACATTGCCGAAGCAAAACTGTCTATTCCTATTTCTATCATTTAGTAAAGATATTAAATTCTCTTTTAAACACGAATTTCACTAATTAACACAAATTTAAATTAGTGAAAATTAGTGAAATTTGAGTTTTATAAATGCTACTGTTTCACAATATGAATTGCTTTACTGCTTTCATTATTTTTAATGAAATATACTCCAGAAGCCTGATCAGAGATGTTAATCAGATTTCCTTTTCCTTCCTGAATTTTAGCTCCTGATGAGGAATAAATTTTCCATTCCATTTCCTTTGAAAGATGATAAACTCCTGTTGAAGGATTCGGGAAAACGATTACTTTTTTTGAATCTTCTAATGGGAAATCAACATCAAGAGTACAGCTATGAACCATATAAGTAATCTCTTTTTTGTTATTTCCTGCTGTATTAGTTACGGTTAAAGAAACGGTTTTGTCGCCTTCTGTGCCATATAATATAGTATGTGGACCAACACCTGTTGCGGTTGTTGGTGTTGCATTTTCGCCAAAATTCCAGAGATAAGTATCAACTGTGCCAATCGAAACAGAGGTAAAGGTAACCGCACTATTGATACATCCCATTGATTGATTAACTTCAAAATCAGCAACCGGAGTTGTTGAATTTCCTGATAATGAAAATTCCATTTTGTTTACGTTAACGTCGGCTTCATCAAACCAAAGCGTGATCACATGAACGCCCTGAGTTAATGGAATATTTGGAATCGTAATCGTTTGCCAGGCTTGAAAACCGGTTGTATTAGGAACCGCAAATCGACCGGAAACATTTACGCCGTCAACTTCAATATGAAGTGCTTTATTATTGTATGGCGTTGCAACTCTTAGTTTTACGTCATAATTTCCGGTTGTGTTTACTTTTGCTGTATATTTAAGCCATTCGTTTTTAGCTACATATGAAATATTAAATCCGCCTTCGTTACAAGCTTCGGTTCCTACACCGTCGCCAGCCCTATAAGCAGTGTCTCCACCGCTATTACTGTCAAAAAAGGCAGAAGGACCAATATCATAGTTTTCAGCTTCAATAATTCCCGGAATCTGTGCAATTAACCCTTGGTATGGTGCAGAAGGAAGTGTTGTCGCTGTATAAAATGCTGTATAGGTTATAGTTCCCGTTACTGGTGCCTGAAAATTCTGGTTTACAGTTCCGCCCTGACTCCAATGGTCAAAATCATATCTAATATTACCAACATATTGTGGAGTTGGCGCATTAAGCGTTTGTAGTTTTGCATTGGCGACAACTTGTTTGGTCGAAGGTGCAGTAACCGGCTTTTGATTGAATTCTAAATTAAGTAATGCTGGAGAACTTGTTACAGTAACATCAACCAAATTGGGTTTTATATCCACAAATTTTGTTGCGGTTAAGCCGTTGCTGTCGGTTACTTTTACGGTAAACCTGTACCAAACGTTTGGTGTTTTTTCACCTTGATTGGATGCTACAAAAGTTCCGGATTTTACTCCTTGTGGACTTGCACCGGGATGTGAATGTCCGGCTCCGGGAATATCTTCGTGAAAAAGATCCATACTCCATGAAAAAGCACTGGCAGGCAATACGCCATCTTCTATATCGGTTGCTGTAGCTTCAAAATTAACAACATCATCAGCATTCCATTTTAAAGTCGCTAACGGAAATTTCAAATCAACCGTTGGTGCATTACTAAACGGTGTTACCGTAAGTGTTGCCGGATTACTCGTTACGTTTCCTGCAGTATTAGTTACAATAACTTTGTATTGTCCTGCATTTGCAGCCGTTACACTTGCAATTGTATAAGTAGAAGCCGTTGCTCCGTTGATATTTACATTATTAAATTGCCATTGATAAGTTTGCCCAACACCGCTTGCCGTAACTTCAAAAGTAACCGGTTTTGTTGCCATAATACTTTGAGATTGCGGATGATTTACAATTGTTGGCGCTGCAGTTTCGATATAATCTAATTTGATTAAAGAACCGTTGTTTCCGTAAGCGCAGTAATAAATATAACCGTCGTTGCCTAGCATCATTCCAAGTGCCTGCTGTTGCGGAGCTTCGTAAAATTCGGTAGAAACCGGATCTTCAACATTGGGATCAAAAGATCGAATAGCATTTCGAACAAAATCCTTAATAATAAATTTCCCCTGAAGATTCGGATATCTTGGCGTTGTCGGATTGTACAAAACACCATTTGTCAAAGCATTTCCAATACTTCCGGTGGCGTAGGTAAAAATGGGATTGGTAAACAAATTCGTTTCGGTTTGGTTACCGTCACCGCCTTGCGGATGTCCCCAGGCATAATTGCGAATCGTTGGATTGCTGATTTCGTTTATTTCTTCCCATGAAGTTCCAACATCCAAAACAAATAATTTATTGGCTGCTACATTTGGAACCAATCGCCACGGATTTCTAAAACCGTAAACCCAGATGCTTTGTCTTTGTATAGAACCGCTTCCGTAAAAAGGATTTCCGGGCGCAGGTAATCCGTTTTCTGTCAAACGTAAAATTTTTCCTTTATAAGTATCTAAATCCTGCGAGTTTGTATTTTGCTGACTATCACCAACAGTTACATACAAAAATCCGTTAAAGAATTTTAAATCTCCACCGTTGTGAAATCCGCCGCCAATAGGTTCCAGCAATAAAATTTCCTGTCTCCCTAAAACCTGATTGGCTGCATTGATTTGTATTCTTTCAATTCGGTGTCTGATTACACCTGCGTCATCAATAGAATAAAAAACGTAAATATAACCGTTTGTAGCAAAATCAGGATGAAGTGTAAGTCCAAGAAGTCCTTGTTCAGCATCTGTAACAGTAGTAACAGTAAAAACGGTTGAAACAGCATTGTTTTGAAAAACCTTGACGATTCCTGCTCTTTCAGCGATAAAAATCCGTCCGTCTGAAGATTGTTCTAATGACAAACCTTCTTTAATAACCGCCGTAGGAGCGAGGGTTTCTGTAATGTACTGGCAATTTGCCTGCCATGAAATCAGTAAAAAGAAAGCATAAATGAATAGCGGCTTTAATTTTTTCATCTGATTTAATCTAAGATGTAAATTTTTTTTCATAAGTTATTTTTAGTAGATTGTGGTAAAGGGGCAATCAAAATTAACATTTTTTTTACTACTAAACTTATTTTTTGTTTGATAAAGTATTTTGCTAGTGAATAGATGTAAAAGGCTAGTAAGTAATGGTTTATCCTTAAATAATTGCAAAATTTATTATTTATTTTTAAGATTTTTAATAAATTTGATGTAAGAATTTCTATCCAATAACCATTATGGAAAAATTAAAACGCCCGGTTTATCTAAAACCTGGTACTGATGATTTTTTTAAAATGCTGCAACGAGAAGTGAGAGAAACAGTTTTAAAAAATTCATCTTTGTACCGATTGAATATCATTAAGTCTATTGGACTTTTAGTACTCTTTTTTTTATTTTACACCTGTATTCTGTTATTCGGTAACAGCACGCCTTTACTTTATAGCTTTTATATTTTGTGCGGTATAAACATGATTGTACTTTTTATCAATGCATTTCATGATGCGGCGCACGGAGCACTATTTAAAAAGCCAAAACATAACGAATGGTTTACTTACGCATTAGAACTTTTTGGCAGTAATCATTGGCTTTGGATACGTCGCCATGTTGGTCTTCATCATGCGTATCCTAACGTTCCCGATTGGGATATTGATATTAAGCAAAGCGATATCATCAGGATTTTCCCCAATAGTCCGCTGTTCAATTACCATAAATATCAGCATATTTATATGTGGTTTATTTATCCGTTGTATAGCCTAAATTGGATTTATATTCGCGATTTTAAGGACTTTTTTGGGAAGAAAGACAATTATGTAAAGAAAGTAGTTGATCAGATTCCGAAAAAAGAAATCTATAAGTTATTTGCAGCAAAAGTATTCAATCTTATCTATTTGCTTTTTATTCCGATGATGGTTTTAAATCAGCCTTGGTATGTTGTTTTAGGCGCCTGGTTTGCCATGCATTTATGCGGAAGTATGCTTGGAGTTGTAGCACTTGTATCTACACATGTTGACGAAGACGCCCATTTTCCGGTAACAGATGATGAAGGAAATCTATCTGCGAGCTGGGCTTTGCATCAAATGATTGTAACTAAGGATTTTAGTACAGATAGTAAATTGGCTAACTTTTTATACGGCGGGTTCACGCATCATGTTGCACATCATCTTTTTCCGGGAGTTGGTCATACGTATTATCCTTATATTACGCCAATTATAAGGCGTTACGCTCAGGAATATGATCTTCCTTATACTTCTTATCCTTTTTACCATGCGGTGCGTTCTCACTTTAGAATGCTAAAAAACAAAGGTGTAAAAGAAAATATTTTGATGACGGGAGAAATATAAGCTCAAATTATAAAGACAATTTTTTACATTCTTCTTCCAGAATGCCAAAAATAAGTGTGGGCGGTTTTTTCCATTTTTTGATAGTTTCATCTTTGAGTAAAGGATATTGTGAACTAAAACCACCAATATCACCCGAAGCCAAACCAATAATGATAGTGTTAATTTGGTGATGCCTAAGGACGTATGAACACATAATACAAGGTTCGTGTGTCGTGTACATAATACAATCTGAAAGATCCGGAGTTTGAAGCAGCTTTCTGGCATTTCGAACAGCTTCAATTTCTGAATGAAAAGTAATGTCCTTAAAGGTTTTTCCGCCTTCAATACCTTCACCAACAATTTCACCATTTAGCACCAAAACAGAACCAACCGGACTGTCGCCATTAAGTTTGGCCACTTTTGCAAGTTCAATGCATTTGTTCATGTAATATTCATGATTTTGATTTTTCCCTGGCTGCATACTACAAATTTAACCTAATATTCTAAACCTCACACACATTTTATCAATAAAATTTGTTTTTATGTAGTTAACTACGTAGTTTTGTATTGTAAAAAAATAAAAGATATGAAACCGTTAATTATTCCCATCCAAAATGAATATTCAGAAGCTGCAATAGATTTGATATTAAACATTCAGCAGAAAGAATTTAATGTTCCGATTACCATAGAAGACCAGCCGGATTTATTAAATATAAAAGATTTTTATCATGCCGGAGGCGGAGGTTTTTGGGGTGCTTTTGTAAATGATGAATTGGTAGGAACTATTGCTTTAATAAAGTTTGATGAAAAAGAAGCAGCCATTAGAAAAATGTTTGTAAAGAAAGAGTATCGCGGAAAAGAATTCTCGATTGCCCAAAAATTATTAGATACTTTAATTCAATATGCTAAAGAAAACGAAATCGATGACATATATTTGGGAACCATTTCTAAACTAGAAGCGGCTTTGCGTTTTTATGAGCGAAATCATTTTGTTGCCATCGAACAGGAATTGCTTCCGGAGAAATTTCCGTTAATGAAACCAGACCATGTTTTCCGTCATTTACCTTTAAAATAAGAAGAATGAATATAATAGATGAATCAGGAATTTTAGCCCTTTCAACGCGATTGCAGCGTTTGAGCGAGCAATTGCGTAAAGACGGAGCTTTGCTTTATAAAGAATACGGAATTGACTTTGAGCCGAAATGGTTTCCTGTAATCTATACATTATATCATAAAGAAGTTTTGAGCGTGGTTGAAATTGCCAACGAAATTGGTTACACACATCCTTCAACCATCAGTTTATTGAAAGAATTGGAAAAACAAAAACTGATTAAATCTAAAAAAGACAAAATCGACGAACGTAAAAGATTACTTCAATTAACCCCAAAAGGGCGGGAGCTTATCGAAGAAATGAAACCGGTTTGGGCAATTATGACAACGATTTTGAGTGATATTGCTGATAATCAAAACAACTTACTTCAGGCCATTAACGAAGCCGAAAACAAGATATTACACCAGAGTTTTTTGCAGCGGGCTTTGCAATTGAAGAGTGAAGAATATAGAATAAAGAGTAAAGAGTAAAAGTGGATGAGTGAATTAGTTATTTTTAGAAAGTAATAAAAAAGTCCTTGAAAAAAATCCCAATATACAATCAAAGTCCCGAAGCCGTTGGCGGTATTTTTGTTGCCTATCATTCTGCTGAAGATTTAGCCGGTTTCGATGATAAATTAGAGGCGCATCGGGATGATTTTTTTATATTTTTTGTACTTACCAAAGGGCAGGCGGTTTTGAAATGTGATATGATTGATATCGAAATAAATCCTATTAATGTATTGATGATAAAACCGCTTCAAATTCATCACGGGCAGGATGGTTCAACAGATGCAGCGGGATATTATATAGGCGTAGCACCATTTCTTATTCCAAATAACTGTATTGAAATTTTTCAGAATCTAAAAATTGCAGAACAACTCAATACAATTGATCCGGCGTACCGGGAAGAACTTTTAGATACCATTGATTTAATGCATCGTTCGTTTAAAAGCTCGAATCCTAATAGAACACAGATCATTAACGGTCTTTTTAATGCCTTAGTTTATAATTTAGCGAATATATATTCAGGCTCAAAAAATGAGGTAAAGGAATTAAAAAACCAATCAGGATTAATTTATGCCAATTTCAAAAAGCTGCTTTCAGAAAATAGTTTTTTGGAAAGCCCCTCTTATTTTGCAAAGAAATTAAATATTACTACCTCACATTTAAATGATTGTGTAAAGGCTTCATCGGGAAAATCGGTTACATACTGGCTGCAAAATGCTATGATTACCGAAGCACAAAGATCATTGTATTATACTGAAAACGAAGTCAAAGAAATAGCTTTTATGTTAGGATTCGAAGATCATACTTACTTTTCAAGGTTATTTAAGAAAATTACGGGCGTAACGCCACTTGCTTTTCGGAAAAAATTCCGTGAATAGTCCAATCATCTCCATTTCTTATGCAATGTATTTTTAATGTTTTAGCTTCAATTTTGAATTGAAATTTAAAACATAAAAATTATGAATTCTATGCCCAAAATTATTGGTGATTTTATGGAAGTAGCTTTTAGCAATAAAATTTGCAAAGTAAAAGTTACTACAGTAGAAATGCCAAGTCCTAATATAAAAATAATTGCATTCAAAGGTGTTTTTCCTCATGTAAAATTTAAAATCGGGCAAGCAATTGTCATCAGAATTGATGAAACCAATTACCGAAATTACACGCCAAGCAAATGGAATAGCAAAGCAGGAACTTTCGAAGTGATTTTTCATATTCATAACAATGGTCCGGGAAGTGAATGCATTAAAAACTTACAACCAAATGACCAGATAACGGTTGGTTTACCGAGAGGTTTTACTGTTTTTAATACAGCAGCTAAATATCATTTCTTTTTTGGAGATGAAACCTGTATCAGTGTTTTTAATAGTATGAAAGATGAAATTAACCGCTCTGAAAATAATTATTTGGGCATTTTAGAATTAGATCCTGAATCGACAGAAGTACCGAAAAAATTAGGACTCATTACAGACATCGTGCAAAAATCAGTAAACAAAGCAGAATTTGCCATACAATCGCTTCACAACTTAGACACTGAAATTTGGAACTTATGGAAAGACGGTCAATTTTATTTGTTGGGAAATGCGAAATCGATTCAGGCTTTTAGAAAAGCGTTAAGAGAAAAAGGTGTTTCGAACAAAAATATTTATACTCAGCCGTATTGGGCAGAAGGGAAGATTGGGCTTTAACTTTGATAGCTTTGTCAAAGTTTTAAACTTTGACAAAGCTCTGTGTTTAAATATTTTTTTCAAAATAAATTGCGTAACTCAAAAGTTACTTATATATTTGTGTAACTTAAAAGTTACTTATTATGGAAAGAAGCATCAAACATCAGTATTTCTTTGCCCATTCTCCTGAAAAGGTTTGGCAATATTTAACCAATTCCGATTTAATGGAACTTTGGTTAATGAAAAACAACTTTCAACCCGTTGTAGGAACTGATTTTCAGTTCAGAATCAATCCGATTGAGAGTTTAAATTTTGACGGTATTTTTTACTGTACTTTATTGGAAATGGAGCCTTTTAAAAAACTTTCGTATTCATGGAAAGCAGGTCCAGGAGAAGGTAAGATTACACTGGATTCTGTCGTAATATGGAAACTGGAACCAACTGCAGAAGGCACAAATGTTTTCCTGGAACATAATGGTTTTGCCAAAGAGGAAAATCTTGGTTTTTTCGATGGTTTCAATCATGGATGGGTGGAAAAATTCGAAAAAATTGCCAACTTAATAAACGCATAAAATGGCTGTACCAACTCTTGATGCATTTCAGGTCATTGGAGATCCAAGCAGAAGAAAAATGTTGCTTTTGCTTTGCGAAGATCGTCTGACAATCAACTCACTTGCTGATCATTTTGATATGAGCCGTCCCGCGGTTTCAAAACACATTAAAATCCTGAATAATGCGGGTTTTATTGCGATACAAGACAGTGGGCGTGAACGTTATTGCAGTCTGAAAAAAGACGGTTTTGAAGAACTAAAAACCTGGATTTCGTACTTTGATCAATTCTGGAATTCTAAACTGAAAAAGTTAGAATCGTTGATGGATGATACTAAATTGCCGAATTAGAGCAACTATTAACATGTTACCGCAGAGTTCGCAAAACTATATTCATATAGCTTTGCGAACTCTGTGTTTATTAAAAACCTCCAATTAAAAAATTCTTAGCGATCTTTTGCGTAAATCTTAGCGAACTCTGCGGTAAAACGCCACGGTTTATAAATTTAAATTGATATTTACTTATCTTTATAAAATAAAATTATAAGTAATGACCATTCAGCAATTAAAATATATCGTAGCCTTAGACGAAGAACGCCATTTTGCAAGAGCCGCCGAAGTCTGCATGGTAACACAACCCGGACTTACGATTCAGTTAAAAAATCTCGAAGAAGAAATCGGAATCAAGATTTTTGATCGAAATAAAGTGCCGCTTACGCCAACATTACTAGGAATTGAAATAATCAATAAAGCCAAAAAAATTCTCCGTGAAGCCGATGAAATCCGCGATTTTGTGGTCAACGAAAAAAACTTGTTGGAAGGAGAATTGAAGCTTGGTATTATTTCGACTTTATCGCCGTATTTGATTCCGCTGTTTATTAATGCGATGAGAGAAGCGACGCCAAAAGTACGTTTTATCATTCGGGAATCTAATACGGGACAATTGATGAAGGATTTAGAAACCGGTGCGATTGATGTCGCGATTATGGCAACGCCAACGGGAAATGCGAATTTAATAGAACATCCTATTTTTAAAGAACCTTTTGTAGCTTATTTGAATGAAACGCATCCAATGGTAAACAATGATTTTTATGAATTACAGCCCGGAGATAAAACTGAATTATTGTTGCTTCATCACGAATTTTGCTACAATGCACAGCTTTTAGACATTTGCGGATTAAAAAATTCAGACAAAATAAAAGAGCAGTTTACGTACGACATTAGTTCGATCGAAACCTTAAAAAATCTCGTTCGCGCACAATTGGGTTTTGCGATTATTCCACAGCTTTCGGTTATGAATGAATCTACAAGCGGACTTTTTAAACCCTTTAAAGAACCAATTCCGGTAAGGGAAATAAGTTTGGTAGTTTCAGATTCATTCTCAAAGAAATTACTCTTAGAAAAAATGAACGAAGCCATTTGGAATTGCCTTCCGGATTCTCTCAAAAAAGACTTCGCTTATCGAAAAATTCGTTGGAACGACTCGCCTTATTTTGTGAAAGAAGTCAGCAAATTTTCATGAAATTCCAATATTTTAAAAGAAATTCCAAAACAAAAATTCCAAATTCCAAATCTGTTGCGATTGGAATTTGGAATTTTTGTTTTCAAAGTTGTGCTTTTATTCTCGATTTGTCATTCTGAGGAACGAAGAATCTTCGCAAGTAACTCCGCACAGAAAGACGATAATCTTTGTAGAGTTACTTGCGAAGATTCCTCCTCCGTCGGAATGACAATATTATGTAAATATTGGAATTTGGAATTTAATCCCGACGCTTCGGGATTGGAATTTAATTTCTAGAAGCTTCAATAATCACATTAGCCACTTTTACCGGCTGAGACATAAAAACCACGTGACTTCCTTTTATCTCAGTAATTTTTGTGTTAGAACGTTTGTACATCGCACGTTCGATATCAGGATTGATGCTTTTGTCTTCTGTAGCAACAATTCCGTAAGAAGGTTTGTCTCTCCAGGCTGCTTTAGTAACTGGTGTAAGGAAACCTTTTGCGTGAAAAGCACCTTGCGAAGCGTACATAAATTCAGCTTGTTCTTTGCTGATATCCGCAGCAAAACCAGCATGGTATTTGGCTTTATCGTAATATACAATTCCTTTTTCGTCTACAGGCAATACACCATTTTCTGGAGCAGGAGGCGCAGTTTGAAGCCATTGTACAGTAGTTTCTCCGTTATCAGGCTGTAAAGCTGCGATGTAAACCAATGCCGCTACTTTTGGGTGATTTCCGGCTTCTGTAATTACAGTTCCACCCCATGAATGTCCAACCAAAACAGTTGGCCCGTCTTGTTTGTCGAGCGCTAAGTTTGTTGCAGCAACATCATCTTCCAAAGAGCTTAACGGATTTTGAACGATAGTAACATTGTAACCTTTTTTAGTCAAAACTTCGTAAAGTGCTCTGTATCCCGAACCGTCTGCAAAAGCGCCGTGAACCAATACTACGTTTTTAATTTGTGGCGCAGCATTTTTAGCTTGCGCATTAACATTTACAGCAGTAAACAATAAACTTAAGATCAAAGCGGCGAACAAGAAATAACGATTCAATTGTCCTTTTATATATAGTGTTTTCATAATTTTAGATTTTTTAAAATTGATATTGATATTGATTTTTGCAATTGATATTGAATTTAGTTTAAAGTAACAGATAACGTAATTTCAGTATTTAACAATTTTGAGATTGGACAAATTTCTTTTGCTTTTTGAGCAGTTTGCTGAAAATCTTCTGCAGAAATTCCAGGTACTTTTCCGGTCAATTCTAATTGAATTAAAGTGATGGTTCCGTCTTCGAAAGTAACTTTTGCTACTGTATCTAAATCTTCCGGAACAAAACCGGCTTCAGAAAGTAAAAAGCTCAATTGCATGGTAAAACAGCCAGAATGTGCTGCTGCGATTAATTCTTCAGGATTTGTACCAACACCTTGTTCAAAACGGGTTTTAAAAGATAATTGTGCTTCGTTAAGCGTTGTACTTTGTGTACTAATAGTTCCTTTTCCTTCCATTCCTGTACCTTTCCAGTTTGCGTTTGCTCTTCTTGTAAATTTCATGATTTCTATTTTTTAAAGTTGTTTTTTAATTATTTCAAATCAGTTGTTTGATTTTGATGAAGCAAAGGTATAGGGAAGGTATTTATAAATCAAATTAATAATTTTTTAGGGTTATTAAATTTATTTATAATGATTGGTATGGAAGGGATTCAGTATGGAAGTATTATTTACTTTTTTATTTCTAAAATTTTGAAATAAAAAAACTGCATAAAATGTTTTTAAATTTTACGCAGTTTCTTTAATGTTAAAAATTATGATTGTCATTATATCGACATATTATTATCTTGAAGAGCTTGTTTTTAAATTACCTTCAAATACATAGAACAAAGAGAAGTTCTAATTATTAATATTAAATTTTATAATTTAACATCCTTTTCAAAGTATCTTGCATAGCAATTCTAAAAGCGTCATCTTGAGTAACTTTTTTATATAAATCAAGTTCCATTTTACGTTGTTGCGCAATAATCTCATCAAACATTTTTTTGAAAGCTATTTCTCTATTTTGAGTATCTGCATTTTCAGAATATTTCTCTAAAAAATCTGGATGAGCCTCAATATTTTTTGCTAAACTCAAAAATTTAATTCTCCGTTCTTCTGGAGTAGCTTCCCAGGCTTGAAACCATCTCTCATTAAAACTATTTATAATTACATCTAATGGATCTTCATCTTTTCCTCCTCCGTGAGCACCTCTTGGATTCGGATTTTGAGGATCTAATTCTGTTTCCCCATCGTCAAGACTTATTGTTGTATTTAATTTTATACGCTCTAAACCATAAGTAGATAAATCGACTGAATTTAATAATTCATCTAAAGCATCTATACTCGTATCAACAATAATCAACTTTGGAATTAAGAATTTTAAAAACCAAAATAGCTTTTCCCAGTTTAAAACTTCATATGGAAGAATGGATGCCATTTGACCATATATTTTTACAAATTGTTTAGCTTTTATTTTAAAATCAGCTTTTTCACTTTCTTCTAATTCTAATTGAGAATTGAATCGGTCAGCAGCTAAATCAATTATTGGACTTAACAATTGTGCATCAACTTTTTTGAAATATTTATCTACGAAATCTTCTACTTCTGACCATTCGTAAACTCCAACGTTATCTAAGACTGCCTTTATTTCATGCAAAACATTTACATCAGTAGCTTTATTTAAAGATGTTGCTGTATAAAATGGATCAAAAGCATCTTTCATATCTTCTGATGAATTGAAAAAATCAAGTACAAATAAATCTTCTGTTTTTTTACCTAATTTGTTCGCTGAACGATTTAAACGAGACAATGCCTGAACTGCTAAAACGCCCTGTAGTTTTTTGTCTACGTACATGGCGGTTAGTTTTGGTTGGTCAAAACCAGTTAGATATTTGTTAGCGACAACTAAAATTTTATATTCGTCGCTATCAAATTTATATCTTGTATCTTTTTCTGCAAAACCATTAATGCTATCTTCTGTATATTCAATGCCATCGATTGTTTTTTTACCTGAAAAGGCAATCACCACTTTAAATGGTTCTCTTTTTTCTTTTAGTATTTTTTGAATAGCAAAGAAATACTTTATAGCTGACTCAATACTTTGCGTTGCGACCATTGCTTTAGCCTTTCCTTTAAGCTTTTTTGTATTTACAATTTTATTGATAAAGTGATCAACAACAATGTCTGCCTTAATAGCAATTGTCTGTTTGTGCTGTTCAACAAAGGCACGCAATTTTTTTTGAGCTTTATTAGTGTCAAACAATGGATTGTCCTCTATTGATTTTTCTATCTCATAGTAACTTTTGTAGGTAGTATAATTGGCTAAAACATCTAGAATAAATCCTTCTTCGATTGCTTGTTTCATTGAATACAAATGAAATGGCTTGAATTTTCCATCTTCTTGTTGTTCTCCAAATTTTTCCAGAGTATTTGATTTTGGAGTGGCTGTAAAGGCTAAATAAGAGGCGTTCTTACTCATCTTACGTGAACGCATGATTTCGATTATCTTATCTTGAGGATCTTCATTCTCTTCTTCATTGTTGATTCCCATAGCACGATTCATATTGTCGGCTGCAGAACCACTTTGACTACTGTGGGCTTCATCAATAATTACCGCAAAACGTTTGTCACTTAAATCTGCAATTCCATCAACAATAAAGGGAAATTTTTGAATAGTGGTAATTATAATTCTTTTACCGCTTTCTAAGTTTTCTTTTAATTCTTTAGAGGAGTAGGCTGGAGCTACAATGTTTTTTACTTCAGAGAATTCCTTGATATTTTCTCGTAATTGTTTATCTAGCAATCTTCTATCTGTAACTACGATCACAGAATCAAAAAGTGGATTTGTTATTCCTCTACTTCCTGGAGTAGTTTCACTTTCAGGGTAGGTTTCAATTAATTGATATGCTGCCCAAGTAATTGAGTTTGATTTTCCAGAACCAGCTGAGTGTTGAATTAAGTATGTTTGTCCAACACCATTTTTACTAGCATCTGCAATAAGTTTTCGTACCACATTCATTTGATGGTAACGAGGAAAAAATAAATTCTTTTTATTTAGTGGATCATTTTCCTTTCCATCAAAACGAACAAAGTGCTGAATGATATTGGCTAGACTTTCACGAGTCAGCACTTCATCCCATAAATATGATGTTTTATGTCCAAACGGATTTGGAGGATTTCCTTTTCCGTAGCTATGTCCCAAGTTGAAAGGCAAGAAGAAAGTATTAGCGCCATCCAATTTGGTTGTCATATATACTTCGTCTGTATCCACAGCAAAATGCACAATACAACGACCAAAATTTAATAAAGGTTGTGTAATATCTCTTTTCGTTTTGTATTGGTTTTGTCCATGAACTTTGGCATTTTGACCAGTCCAATGATTTTTGAGTTCCATTGTAGCCAGTGGAATACCATTTACAAACACCACCATATCTATTTCTTCGCGCTGATTGAGTAAAGAATATCTAATTTGGCGGGAAACGCTAAATTCATTATTTTCGAAATTAGCTTTAGCTGATGGACTACTACTCGCTAAAGGCAAAACGTATAATAATGTAAAATGAGCATCATCTACTTCAAGACCTTTACGGAGTAAACGTAAAATGCCATACTTTTTCACCAAACGATCAAAACGTTCCAGAATTTTCAGTTTCCAATCGTTTTGCTTTTGTAGTTTAGCCAGTTCTTCTGCTTGTGTGGTTTCTAGAAAATGCCAAAAACGAACTTCATCAATAGCATATTTTGCATTGAAATCTGAAGCATAACCGATATAATAGCCGTTGCCCGAACGATATAATTCTCTTCTTTCTTGAATATCTCCGTCTTGTTTCAAATCTTCTAGACAAGAACCTGTAAGTTGTTTTTCTATAGTAGCTTCTAAAGCTTGTTCGTTAGTTTGGCTTGGCATATTTTCTAATTTTTAGACCAGTTTTCTAAAGCTGCAAATACGTCTTTTAGATTTGTTTTTTTTGAATGAAAGTCAAATATATATTCACTATTTGCGACAAATTTAGATTTGATCAATTGATAAATCACTTTATTGTTAAAAATAGTTTTACAATTACCGTACGAACTCCAAACCCCGAAATTAAATCTTCCATTCTCCCAAAAATGTTTAGACATTCCTAATACTTGGTTATATTTCAATATGTAAATTATATACAGTTGATTTTGGGCATTCAATTCATCAAGTAAAGCACTTTCATTTTCATACCTATCGATAAACCAATTTTTTTGATTAATTTGAATAAAAGAATCCATATCAGGATTAGAAAACTGATATAATTTTTTAATTAATTCTAAGAAACCTGATTGTTTATAAAAATCGCTTTTGCGAATAACTTTATCATTATCTCGAAAATATGCATTAGTAGGTATTAATTCTCCCTTTAAAATATGCTCATATTTTAAATATAAAGAATAAGCTTCAACTATATTTTCGAAAACCTCAATATTAAAATCAGATTCAATTTCTAGAGATAATTTTATTAAATGTAAAATTTCACCATCATTATACTTAAGCATTGTACAAAACCAAAATGCGTCTTCAATTCTTAATCTGTTATCTGCATAATTATTATAAATAATTAATTTAGTTCTCTGTTCCTCGTTTAAAATTGTTTTAGATATATCCTTCTTCACTAATAGAGCCGTAACATCTTCTCCTATTTCAAGCATATTAATATGTTGAACCATATTAGATATTAGATCTCGAACGGATTTTTTAACATTACTATCATTGGACAAATTAGAAACAAACTGAAAAACTCTTAAAAAACCAAAATCGTCAATTGGAATGTTAGATTCAATATGTTTTTTACAATAAGCTAACAATGGCAATAAAATAAAAAGCTGATTTTGATTTAGAAAACTTCCATTAATAAATTCAGAGAAATTAAATTCAATTTTAAATTTATCAAATGGTTTTAATACATCTATTAAATGATTTTTAGTGAAAAAGTTTTTTATATAAGCCAATGATTCAAAATAACTACTAAGTTCATTAAGTTCTAAATAGGTTGTATCAAGGTCCTTTTTATTACTTTGTAAATAATGAATTTTCTTTTCGAAAACATCATCATTATTTAACGATTGAAATTCAATCATCTTTAATAATTGCGACCAACGTAAAAATTCATTGAACCCTTCATCTGCACTGAAACCTCTTATTTTCAATCGGTTTTTCCAAAAGAAATCTTGCCATTTTTCCCATTTTTCACTCCATACTAAAGGATTATTCCTCACGATATCAGAATCAAACAGCTTAGCTCTAATTGACTCATTATCGGCCAATTGTTGCCCTCTGGAATTCATTGTAATATATAGTTCTTCACCTTGAGAGGTTTCCTCCGTTTTAAAGTGCCAAAATTTAATTTTCGACTTGATATAATCAAAGTACTTATCCGTCGAACTTTTAAATTTTTCATCGAATTTCTGGAAAATACTATATCTATCCTCATCACCAACAATTGATCGAATAGTTACATCCAACGAAAAGTTATTTAGAAACCATGTTTTATTTCGAACGTCTAATAAATCTTCTATTGTTTGCGTGTGTGAAAATAATTCAACAAAAAAATGATGTGTTAAATTTCTCACTCTGTAATCGAAGCCTAAAGATCCTTTGGAAATATTGATATTAAACAGATTCACAAAATCACGTTCTCTATTTTCTTTTATGGCAAAGTAAAACAGCAGTAAGAATATAGTGGTAAAGCGTTGTTGACCATCAATTAAATACAAATCTCTATCTTTTGATGCTGAACCATAACCTGGGCGGTAAGAATACAGGAATCCTATATTCATTGCTAAAGAAGCATCATTCATTTGCTGTAAAGCAGCTCTCAAAGTTGTTTTTGTTTCTTCAGGTAGCGAAGGAGAATCTATCAAATTTTGTAAATTCTCGCTTTCGGATTGTATTTTGCTATCTTTTGTAGATCTTCCTTCTATAACATCGTTTATGAAAACATCTATAATATTATGTGCATTGTACCCCCAAACATACTCTCGTTGTATTTCGGGCACAATTAAGTTATAATGATGCAGTATTTCTTCTACTGAAACTTCTTGTAATGCATTTTCACTCATGATTAATAGGTAAAAAAATGATTGATTTGTTGATTTATATAACTAGCATTATTAATTATATCATTTTGTAACCAAAACTCATTATCTGTGTAGCTGTCTTTTTGTGTATCGCTAAGAAAATCTCTAACAAACACCTTGAATGTATGCGGTTGTATAAAGTTCCCTTCGTTATGAAAAGAAATTATCCTACTGCGCTTTTGTTCATACACTTTGTTGCCTAGACCTCTATTAAGCGAACGATGAAGTAACACTAAATTACCAATTGAATTTTCTTTTATATCCGAAGTTCTGTCTACTAAAAACTCAATAAATTGTGATTTAAATTCTTCATTATTTAAGTTAGATTCTAAATTGAGAATATCTACATCTTTCTCTTCAAGTTCTCCTATTTTAATTAGTAGTTTTACATACTTTACAATTTCGGCATTCGATTTATCTTTAGGATTTTTAGGAAAAATATGTTCAATGTCTTCAAGGTTCTTTTTAAAATACACTGGTGGAAGGAACGCTATGTTTTCTTTTAAACATTCAATTATATCCATTAACAAAAGCGTTTTGATCAATAAATCTGTATTGTCGTCATACCAATTAACGTGAAGGTCTGTAAAATTTACAATACTACCTTCTACTGTAAAGTAAGATTTTATATAGTCTTTTAACTCTTTTACAAAAACGTGTCTCGTTGAACATTTTTTCCATAGTTTCCAAACTTTATTAAAATCAGTGGCTTTTCGAGTAGGTTGATTTGCGAAAATGTATCCTAATAAATGGTAAATTTCTCTATCATGGAACCAATCATACAGCGTATGATGTAAATGGATTATATCTTTATATAACGCTATAGCTTCACTTGAACTTTCAATTAATTCTAAAGAAAGTACATCTTTATTATTCGACTCTGCGAATAGCAAATACAAATAATTAATGGGGTAAAAATCATCATTGAACAATTTATTCTTTCCAATGTTTTCAGACTTAATGTTTACTAATCTTCTAAAATAAGTTTTCACTTCATTCTTACTCCACCACGCATTGATTTGGTCTAATTCCCACCCTAATTTTATTCTTCTCTCATTAACAAAAATGATATTTTTTAAATCACCTTCATCTTTTGATTCTTCTTTAGCTACTCTAGTAATAAGTATGGCACGAATAAGGTCGGAACCATCTAACGGAATTCTCTTGGAGTTAAGATTTCCAAATATTTTCTCTTCAGATTGGCTTCCTTCAACCTCATTAACAATAAGTTTTACATTATGTAAAAGCTTCGCTTTAAAATTTTCAACATACCTTTCACCTTCTTTTTCTCTTAATTTTTCAAACCACTTTTTTACTGTTAAAGCAACTTGCACGATATAATAGATATCCTGCAAATCATAATCAGGATATGTTGCAACAATATCATTCCAGCTGTTAAACTCTGAATAAAAATCGAAATCGTGATTTGTAATCCAATTATTTAGGGCTTTATTTGTAAATTCTCTTATGCTATTTTCAGGAAATCTAACTTTGTTATAAACCAATTCTTTTTCTCCTAAATAAGATAATATAATAGTTAAAGTAGTTAACCTTTGTTGACCATCTATAACATTGTAAATATTATCTTTTTTAGTAATTGTAATGTTTTGAATACAGTAAAAAAGATCGTCTTTTAATCTACTTGTATAGATGTCGTTCAATAACTTTTCAACATTATTTGGTTCCCATTTGTATCCCCTCTGATAATGTGGAATATTAAAATATTCAACCTGACGATGTGAAAGAAATTCATTTGAATCAAAAATCTCTTTTACGCTATATAGTAGTTTGTTTTCAGCCATTTATATGTTTTCTTTTTTAAAAACCTTTACCTTCCCAGTTACAACCCCATCAATCAAACACATTTTATACTCTTTCAATTTCTCAATTTCTTGTTCTTTTAATGAAATTACGTTTACAATTTTGATGACAGAAGATTTTATGTATTCAATAATTTGCATTTGTTCTTCTAGTTCACAATGAACAACAGTTAATCTACCAATATCTGCACTGTTGATTGCTGGATAACTCATGCCTTTTGAATTGACAGTTACTTGTTCTGTAAACGCATCACTTCGTACAAAATTTGCTAAAAACTCAGGATATATGAAGCTTTTAGGTTGCAAAACAGCAAAACCAGTTGAATAAATATAAGTAGATTTAATTTCATCAATGAAATCAATGGCTTTTAAATATGTTCTAACGGTCGAAATTACGGTATCTCCTTTTTTTGCTATTCTTCTTGCCCTCGAAGGTGCATTTTTAAAAGTATAATCTTCAATATTATTTATACCATTTTCTAGACTTACACTTCCAATATCAACATATTTAAATTCAAAATTTTTATTAGTATTTTCTGGTAGAGTGTTTAAATTTATTGAACAAATATCTTTCAATCTCTTAACTTTCCAATGCTCAGGAATCTCCCCAATCCATTCCACACCGCTATCTTTCAACTTTACATCATCATTTAATCCTCTAGTTACCGCTTTATGAATCAGTATTTGTTTGCGTTCTTTGAGCAATTCAATTTGTTTTTGTTTGATTGTAATAGCTTGATCAATTTTGGCAGTTTTATCATCAAGAAAATTGGCTATCGAGGTTTGTTCCTCGACTTTTGGAACAGGTAAAAACGAATATGATAATTCAGGAAAACTAATGTTTTTTCCTTCTCTAATCCCAACCACACTTGTTTGTAATTCAGAGATGAATGAAAATGACTTAAATAAATACTTGTAATATTTTTCGTTAATTTTTCTTTTGGTTTTTAAAACTGTATATGCAGGACTTATAATACCATCGTGATGACAATATTCTAATCCACCTTCAAAAGATCTTAAACTTATTGCAAAGTCACCTTTTTCAATGAATTTAAAAGATTCTAATGCACCTGAAGGCATTACCATTCTGTTTTCAACCCAAGTTCTTGGGACAACACCTTTGTTTTGAGTAACGGATAATAATTCTTCATTTGGCTTATTTTTTTCGGAATGGTCTTTAAATAAATGTTTCATTCTGATAAAATTCCATTGCTCAGGAATTTCTCCTAACCATTCAACACCGCTATTTTTATACTTGTCGTACTTTTTCATCATTTACAAGTTTAAAATTTCGGCAATTAAACCATCGCTAAGTTTTTCTAGATCAATAATATCTTTTGTAACTTCTACGATATCACGCAAAGGTTTGTGTTGGTAGAAATATTTATTAAAGCTTATTTCATAGCCAATTTTAGTAACATCCAGATTTATCCAAGCTTCTTCTACATGCGGTTTTACCTCTCTTAAAAAATAGGTATAGATGTTTTCTTGCAATGGAACATTTTCAGTATCACGTAAATCGCTTTCGGTTTCATAAGTGATGTATTCTCCTTTTTTAGTGGTTGTATAATAACCAAAATTTGGCAATTCACTTTCGGTACAATCCAAGTGTTTTAAAACCTTTTTTAGTTTATCTCCAGAAAGCTTTATGATTCCTTTTACAACTTTTTCAGCATTAGCATCATACCAGCTTATAGCATTGAGTATTGCATTTTTCTCTGAAGCAGAAAGTTTAATTTTTTCAGATTTAATTACTTCATCCACATGTGAACGAAATTTATTGAAATCCGTGAATTCTTTTGTTCCAATTTTTTGCAGTAATAGCAAACCATTGTCTAACAAAAACTTTTGCTTTTCCCAAAGCGTTTTATTCGTTAGAGCAGTTTCTTGTTTGCTGTTTAAATTAAGTTCTTGCTTTTCTGCCCAATGTATTAGGTCTTTTTTATATTTTGCAATATCCGTATAAACTTCTTCACCATAGATTTTATAAGCATAAACCATCGCCTCTTTTAGAGACTTATCGTATCGTAGTTCTTCGATTTTTTCTTTAGTAAATTGAGCCTTTAAACGTTTCGGTCGTTCGATAGTTACTTTGTGGTAACCAAAATCACTATTGTCAAATATTTTTGAGGCAATACTGTTATCTGTGTTACGTTCAATTGCTTCTAAAGTGGTATAGGTTTTTACTATTTCAGTAATATTTTCTGCTGAAAATTCGCAGTTTTTGTTTCCTAAATTCTTACGCAGTTTTCGGTATAATTGTCCTGCATCAATAAGTTGTACTTTACCTTTTCTATTAGTCGTTTTATTATTGCTTAAAATCCAAATGTAAGTTGTAATTCCTGTATTATAAAACAAGTTATTTGGTAATTGCACAATTGCTTCGAGCCAATCATTTTCGATAATGTAACGGCGAATATTGCTTTCGCCTCCACCTGCATCTCCAGTAAACAAGCTACTTCCGTTGTGAACCGAAGCAATACGTGTTCCTGTTGAACTTTGTGAAAGTGGTTTCATTTTACTGACCATTTCCATCAAAAACAACAATTGACCATCTGAGGAACGAGGTATCGCATCAGCATCCTCTTCGATTCCCCAATAGTTTTTTAGTTTTATTTGAAAACGAGAATCAATTACATCTTTACCGTCTTTAATATATTTTTGCTCACTAGCCCATGATTTTCCATAAGGCGGATTAGATAACATAAAATCGAAAGTAGTACCTGCAAATTCATCAGTAGATAAAGTAGAACCAACACGAATATTTTCAGGATTATTACCTTTAATCATCATATCCGATTTACAAATCGCATAAGTTTCATCATTGATTTCTTTTCCATATAAATAAACATCGCCTGTTGCTCGAATTTCTCCATCCTCATCCTTAATGAAATTTTGAGATTCTGTTAGCATTCCACCACTTCCGCAAGCAGGATCATAGATGGTCATAACAGGAGGCAAATTATTCTTGATTGGGTCAAAAATAATATGAGTCATTAAATCAATTACTTCACGAGGCGTAAAGTGTTCTCCAGCTTCTTCATTATTTTCTTCGTTAAACTTTCTAATTAATTCTTCGAATACATAACCCATTCCCAAGTTAGATAGAGCAGGAAGTTTACGTCCATTACTATCGTTTTTCTCGAAAGGAGTTAAGTTAATATCAGGAGAAGTAAATTTTTCTAACACATCAAGCAAAACATCTTTGCTTGCCATGTGTCGGATTTGACTTTTTAACTTGAATTTTTCAATGATTTCTTTAACATTGTTGCTAAATCCATTTAAATAATCTTCAAAATTGGCTTGCAATAATTGTTGACTGTTTGTAGCAGTATCGTGTAAACGTTGCAAAGTCCATTCACTTGTGTTATAAAATACATATCCTGAAGCTGCACGTAATCCGTTTTCATCCCATTCTGTAAAGCCGGCTTCATCTCGTTGAAAGAATAATTCTTCCATAACGGCATCTTTAGTTGGTTCTAATAAGGCGTCTAATCGTCGTAAAACAACCATTGGTAAAATTACATCACGATACTTACCTCTAACGTAAACATCTCGCAAACAGTCGTCTGCTATTGACCAAATGAAGGAAACTAATTTATTGTGGACAGATTGATTCATTAATTATTTTGTTATTCTTGTAGTTTATTATGAAAGATGTAAAACTATAAATTTCAAGGTTGTTAACCTAAGTTTGTTTGTATAGATTCTTCTTGTTTGCAAAAATAGATTTTAGTGTTAGTTCAAACTTACGGTTTTCCGTATTTTCATATTTTTTCATATTTTAAAAGCTCTATTATTATTTTTGTCTTATCTATTTCTTGAAACACTTATAGTAATGCTAGTAGAAAATTAAAATTAATATTTCTAATTATATTATTAAATTTTACCCACAAAACTGTAAGAAAATTTTAATATTTTAGCATAAAAAAGCACTTGAACAATATAGATATTTACGAAACCAATTTATCAATAGAAAGTACTATTGTTCAATATCTTTTTGAGAGTAAAGGCGCAAAAAAGCTCATTAAAGCCGTTCAGTATTCGGGTTTTAAAACGCAGACGGGTTTGATTATGTATAATCTGGGTTTTGGCGATTATGATTTTGAAACCAAAAGTATTTCAGATAACGAAAGCAGTAATAATGGCGATATGCGAACCGTGTTTAATACGGTTTTAAATACTGTGCCAAAATTTTTTCAGGACAATCCGGGATTTCCTATTTATGTGCAGGGCAGTGACAGTTCAGATTTGTTTGAAGAAGAATGCCGAATTTCTTGCTTTAAAAACTGCGATGAAGCCTGTAAAAATAGAAACAGGAGAATAAGAATCTATACGTATTTTGTCAATAAACACTTTGCAGCGCTATCAAAAGAATATCTCTTTTTTGGTTATGACGAACAAAAAGAGACTTTTGTTGAGTATGTTCCGCAAAATAATTACATCGCGGTACTGGTTTATAAAAAAAATTAGATAATTTTGTATAATAATTGACGTTTGTATTAATAATCAATTAAATAGGAGAGTGATGGAAAATAAAAAAGTCGATAAAGTCACAAAAATCATTTCTATGTCAACTGCAACTAAGAAAAAGATTTCTAAAGTAGCAGATGAGATAAAAGGGAGAGATTTGTTTACAGATAAAATTGAACTGGCTAAAAAAACGTTACAGAATTTAAAATCATTACCCATTTAGATTTCTGTTCTTTATAAAAATAAAAAAACGAGATTATTTCTTTTCAGAGATAGTCTCGTTTTCATTTTTTTTAAACCGCAAAGTTCGCAAAGCTATTTATATTTAATCGCGTCTTCGCGACTATAGGTAGGTATTTTCACTTGGGCTTTCGTTTTGTCCAATAGAATTTCCGTCGTTTTCAGCACAACTTAAGTTTGATGAGGAAGTTTCAGGCAAATCATCCCAATGACCCCAATCTCCTTTATAGGCTTTTCGATAGGTAAAATCATTGTTATAAGCTACACAAATTTCGCTGTGTAATGAATCTACTTTATGAATTTCGCTATTTTTTATTGACTTTTCCATGATTGTTTGTTTAGATACGCCAAAAGTACAGCAGTGGTTGCCTTTAGACTTATATATAAACCCGGAATAGTTATGTAATTCACATGTTGTTAGATGTTTATATGTAAAATATCACTTTTCAGGATTAAATAGATTTTAAGATATTAAATTCGATTGTAAAGTATTTACTTCAAAATGTATTAGTCTATAATGAAGAGAAGATCCTTTTTAAGGTTCCCAACAAATATGATAAGGTCAGCAGGGAAATAGCTCCATAAAAAAACGAGACCATTTCTCCTAAAAGAAACAATCTCGTTTTCATCAACTTAAAAAAATCAGAAATATAAATTACCCGTGAGCCGCTACAGAAACATCAGCCCATTCTTCCCAGGTTGCTAATTTTTGCGTGTAAACTTGTTTGGCTAATGGCAACGCCACTTTTCCTAAAAACAGGCGTAAAGGTGGGTTTTGAGCATCAACCAATTTAAGAATGGCAGGTACCGTAAATTCCGTTTTTCCGAAAGTATCAGGATCATGTCCTTCTGCAATCGCTTTTCTCATTCCTTCATAATCATCGATGATTTCGCTGTTGAAACCGTTACCCCAAATATCTGTAAAATAGCCATTTGGTTCTACCAAAGTAACATTGATTCCGAATTGTTTTACCTCTTGAGCCAATGTTTCAGTAAGACCTTCAACAGCAAATTTAGAAGCGTTGTAAAGACCTAAATTTGGTAAAGTTGCGATTCCTAAAATAGAAGAAACCTGAATAATATGTCCGCTTTTTTGGTTTCTCATAATCGGTAAAACCGCTTGAGTTAACCAAAGCGTTCCAAAGAAATTAGTTTCAAATTGTGCTCTCGCTTCTTTTTCGCTTGCTTCTTCTACCGCTCCGTTTAAGGCATAACCGGCATTGTTGATTAATACATCAATTTTTCCGAAGTGTTGTTTTACTTTTTCTACAACTGCAATCGATTCTTCGCGATTGTTTACGTCTAATTTAAGCGGTAAAATGGCATCGCCATATTTTGCTTTTAAATCGTTTAGTGTATCAATATTTCTGGCTGTTGCAGCTACCTGATATCCTTTTTCTAAAAATGCTTCTGTCCAGGCTTTTCCAAATCCTTTTGATGCTCCTGAAAGTAAAATTGTTTTTGACATGATTTCTAAATTTTTAATTGTTAATTATTAATGGTGAATTGTAAATTTTGTTTAATCGTTTATTTGTTTAACTGTGTATTTGATTTTTGATATTGATTTTTAAAAATGACTGATCGGTCATTTTTTGGATAAAAAAAAAGTTAATAGCTTTTTTCTTCAATCATTTCTTTTAGTGTTCTAATAATCACTTTCATTTTATCGTTGCTTCCGGACGTTCTCGAAATAAGATTCCCGCCTTCTAGCATGGCAAAAATTATTGTTGCAAAGTCTGAGGCATTCCAATCTGGTTTAAATTCGCCGTTGGTAATTCCTTTATTGATGCTGTTTTCTAATATCTGCTGTGTAAATTTAATTCCCCCGTTTACTTTTTCTTTTACAATAGGGTTGGTGTCATCCGCTTCCATTCCAAAATTTAATAGAGGACAACCACCCGTAATTGGTGGATTTAGTGGGTTATCAAAAAAATCAATATAAATGAATAATTCTTCTTTTGCCGTTTTAGCTTTGCTGATCGCAGCCAGGATTTTATCACCCAAAACCTTCATGTTATGATCTACGGCAGCGCAGGCCAAAACTTCTTTGTTTTCAAAATGAACATACATACTTCCCTTTGAGAGTTTGGTAGCCTCCATAATATCGCTCATAGCTGTTGCTGCAATCCCTTTTACATTAAAAATAGGGGCGGCTTTTTCTATGATAAATTGTCTGGTTTCTTCTCCCTTAGACATGATTTTTTATTTGTTCGTTTGAATTACAATGCAAATATATGACCGATTGGTCATAAAAAACAAATTTATTATGATTTATTTGTGATTTTCATCGTAGATAGATTTTTGTGACGAAGTTTTTTGCCACAGATTTCGCAGATTAGAAAGATTAATTTATATGTGCTAAATAGCCACGAATTCACGAATAATTGCGTACATAATTATAAAAAATTCGTGAATTCGTGGCTAAAAAAATCTATGTTTCTATGTGTTAAATAAAGTACACAAAGGCTTATTTATCAGATTCTAAAACCTTTTTTACCACATTGGTTTTAAATAAATTAGAGTAGGCGCGGGCAATTAATC
Source organism: Flavobacterium sp. MEB061 (assembly GCF_000834715.1). Lineage (NCBI taxonomy): Bacteria > Pseudomonadati > Bacteroidota > Flavobacteriia > Flavobacteriales > Flavobacteriaceae > Flavobacterium > Flavobacterium sp. MEB061. The sequence continues at coordinate 598,111 of NZ_JXQR01000015.1, forward strand.
GGGTTTGTGCTTCGTTCCAGATTTCGCATTGTACGTTTACAAATTGTCGGCCTTTTTTTATGATTAATGTTTTGGCCAAAATAGTATCGCCCACATGAGCCGGAGCAAAATAATCCACGTTTAAGTTTATGGTGGTGTAAAAGTTTTCTTCATCCAAAGAAAATAAAGTAGCACCAATACAATCATCTGCAATAGCAGCCGTAACGCCTCCGTGTAGCGATTTTATCGGGTTCGACATCTCTTCTCTTACCACATATTTAAAAGTTACCGTTCCTTCTTCGGCAACCACTACTATAGGTTTCATCCAAAGCATAAAAGGCGAGGGAGAAGCCGTAAATTCTCTATCAAGGTGATCTTGTAATACTTGTAATCTAGTTTTTCTTTCCATAATTGTGATTTGTGATTTGTAAAATGTTAGATGTAAAAATGGAAATGTAGTTTGTGTTTGACATTTACTTCTATATTTTACCTCTAACTGTTTTTATACTGATCGGTATATTTTTAATTTAAAAAAAAGTTACTCTAGGTCATTAATAATTTTATTTAATGAAACCATAATCTTTGGTAAATTGTTAAAATCCCCGGTCACTTTTGCAATCATAACAGCGCCTTCGATAATGGCGATAAAAGTTAGGGCAATTTGTTCGGGATTAATTTCTTTGGCTTTAAATTCACCGGCAAGAATGCCTTGCTCAATAAAGTATATGAGTTTTTCTTTCCACCAAAGAAGTGCTCTTTCCACATTTTTTTTAAGAATCGTATGTGTATCATCAGCTTCGGTAGCGGTATTCAAAATCGGACATCCGCCTCTTGTAACTTTTAAATCATAATAATGAGAATACAAACGCGGATAAACTAATAATTTGTCTTTGAAGGTTTTTTGTTTCTCAATTTCATTGGCAAAAGTATCCTGAAGCTTTTTGATATTGTATTTAAAAGCAGCAATTGCCACTTCGTCTTTATTTTCAAAATTGCCATAAATACTGCCTTTTGTAAGTCCGGTAGCTTCTGTAATATCGCTCATAGAAGTACCGCTATATCCTTTTGTGTTAAAAATAGGAGCAGTTTTTTCTATAATAAATTGTTTGGTTTTTTCGGCTTTACTCATAATAAAATGATTTGAAAGTACAAATATATACCAATCGGTATAATTTTAAAGCCATTTTAAAAAAGAAATAAATTTTAAACTCTTTCTCTTTGATTTTTAATATGTTCCCGATGAGAAATTCCCCACTTGATCATCTCCGTTATAATTGGTCCAAAAGATTTGCAGTAATCGGTTGATTCATAAAGTATAGGAATCTTTGCATCACGATCTTCAGTTCTTTTTACGAGATTATTTGATTCCATATCTTTCAATTCTTTCGAAAGCATGCGCGAAGTAATTCCGGGAATACTTTGCAGAATTTCTGTAAATCGCGTATTGCCATTACAGATAGAATTGATGATGGGTAATTTCCATTTTCCACCCAAAACATATATTGTATCCTGAAGCGCCTGAAACTCTTCTTTCTGATTTCTAGCCATGCTGTTTGTTTTTCAATAAAAGTATAAAAAAGATTTTATTTTTATTTTAAACCATATAAGTGATATAAGTAAATATAAGAGCAAACCTAATTAAAGTTTCTGTTAGACTTATATCACTTCAACTATAAGCAAACTTTTTTAAATGAACTTATATGGTGAAAAAACAACACTTACATGGTAAACAAAAACAATTCCAGTATACTCCATGATACCATCAAAAAAGCAATATGTTTTACCATTTAACTTTGTCCCGTTAATTTAAAAAACATAAAAATGGACGATTTAAAAAATAAAGTTGCTGTAATTACCGGAGGAAATAGCGGAATAGGTTACGCAACAGCAAAACAATTAAAAGAACAAGGTGCAACGGTTATCATTACCGGAAGAAGAAAAGAAGCGATAGAAAAAGCTGCTTCAGAATTGGGTGTAACGGCGATTGTAGCAGATCAGTCGAATGTTGGAGACACCGAAAATCTGGTTGCCAAAGTAAAACAAGATTTCGGGCAGGTTGATATCCTTTTTATCAATGCCGGAATCGCTGGTTTAGGTACAGTCGAACAAACTACCGAAGCTTTATTTGACAGTATCATCAACATCAATTTTAGAGGAGCGTATTTTACATTAAGCAAATTCATTCCTATTTTAAAAGATAGCGCTTCGGTTGTATTTCTTTCTTCAAACACAGCGAGTATGAGTGGTGCAGGATCATCTGTTTATTCTTCTAGCAAAGCAGCGCTAAATTCGGTTATGAAAATTGCAGCCTTAGAACTAGCACCAAGAAAAATCAGAGTAAACTCCGTTAGTCCGGGACCAACAGAAACCGAAGTCATGAACAAAGTAGGTTTAGACAAGGAAACCATTAAAACCATTATGGATGTTGTGGTAGAAAGTAAAGTTCCCCTAAAACAAATGGGAACCACCGAAGACGTTGCCAAAATGGTTTCGCACCTAAGCAGCGACGCCTCAAAATTCATCACCGGAGCCGATTTTATTATGGACGGAGGGATGGTTTTGGCCTAAGTGGCTATCCCGAAGTCTCGGGACTGAGATGCTAAGATTCTAAGTTTTTTTAAGCTGCTAAGACTCTAATGTTTAATTTTTGTTATATCTTTTGAAAACGACTGCCCTAGCCCTGATGGGAGCGGCATCCTTTTATGGTGGGGTTCACCATAAAAGATACAGCGGACAGCAGGAAATAGCTCCTAAAAATTCCAAATTCCAAGTTCAGAAAAAAACTTAGAATCTTAGTACCTTAGCAACTTAGAATCTTTTTCCATGAAACAACTCCTAAAAGACCACATCTCCAAAACCGTTTCATTAACAGATGAAGAGTTTGACTATTTCTTTTCGCATTTTAAACCGCAGTCTTTCAAAAAAGGCCAAACGATTATTAGCGTAGGTGATAAAGTTGATTGTGAGTATTTTGTAATTTCGGGTTGTGTAAAGGCTTTTTACATTAACGACGACATTAAAATGTATATTCTGCAGTTTGCAATGCCAACCTGGTGGACATCGGACTACGCGGCTTTATACAATCAAACAAAAGCAACTATTAATATAGATTGTATTTCTGATGTTGAATTGCTTTGCCTTTCAAACGCTGATCGTGAAAAACTTTGTGCCGAATTTCATCAAATCGAACACTTTTTCCGTTGGCGAACCAATAAAGGATATGTTGCCTCTCAAAAACGCCTTTTATCTTTTATGAATAACAATGTCAAAACACGTTACGAAGAACTTTTGGCATTATATCCACAACTTTACAACCTTGTTCCCAAACATTTAATTGCTGCTTATCTGGGTGTTTCCAGAGAAACTTTAAGCAGGCTTAATAACTCCTGATTTTTTTTAGCCACAGATTTCACAGATTAAAATGATTTTTTTTCACGCAGATTAAAAAAAATGTTTCACGCAGATTTGGCAGATTTGAGCAGATTTAAATATTAATTATCTGCCAAATCTGCTTAAATCTTTTAAAATCTGCGTGAAATAATACCCCAAAATCCGAATGTGATCTACATCACGTAACCAACTTCCATAGTCGCCGTTCCTTTGTACTGTACTTTAAATACAACAACAATTAAATACAATAACAATGGAAACAACAAATTTTAAAATCGTAAGCGCAAACAGCCAAATCGATTGGACCGGAAGAAAAGTAACCGGCGCACATAATGGAACAATTGGTATCAAAGAAGGTAATTTTATCCTGAATGACGGAAAAAATAAATGGTGGAAACATCATCATTAATACTTCGACAATAAAAATTCTGGATGTTACAGATCCGGCTACAAATGCACAATTTGCCGGACACCTTGCTTCGGATGATTTTTTCTCTATCGAAAAATTCCCTACCGCAACATTGGATATTCTTTCTGTAAAAGAAATTTCAAACAACACTTATCATCTTGAAGGAAATCTGACCATAAAAGATATTACACATCTTGTTGGTTTTGATGCCAAAGTAGAAAACAGCAGAAACGAAATTAAACTTTCTGGTAAACTGATTATTGACCGTACCAAATACGATATCAGATTCCGTTCTGGAAATTTCTTTACAGATTTGGGCGACACATTAATCTACAACGACTTTGACTTAGATTTTACTATTACTGCCGAAGCCGTTCTTTCAGAACAATCTAAAAACTAAAGCCATGCCTTACGTAAAAATCGAATTGACCCGCGAAGGAGTAACCCGCGAGCAAAAACAGGAATTAATAAGCGGCATAACCAATTTAATTACAGATGTTTTAAATAAAGATCCGCATTTAACACATGTCGTGATTCAGGAAATAGAATTAGACGATTGGGGTTACGCAGGCGAACAAGTATCAGTATTAAGAGAAAAAGGCATAACAGCCGATAAAAAATAAATATCATGAAAAAACAAACTATAATCGTTACCGGAGCAGCTTCTGGTATAGGAAAAGGAATCACTAAATACTTTTTGGACAGAGGCGATAATGTTGTCATCAATTCAGTAACGCCAAGTGCATTAGAAAACACTTATAATGAGTTTGGTGCAGGCGATAATCTGGCGATGTTTGCCGGAGATGTGAGCAAAAAACAAACAGGTGAGGAATTAGTAAAAATTGCCATCGAAAAATTTGGTTCTGTAGATGTATTGGTCAACAATGCCGGAATTTTTGACAGCAAACCATTTCTTGAAGTTGATGAAGCTTACTTAGATAAATTTCTGACTACAAACTTTAAAGGAACTTATTTTACAACACAATCCGTGATTCCGCAAATGCTGAAACAAAAAGATGGTGTTGTAATCAATATCGGAACGCCGTTGGTGAACCATGGATTAGGCGGATGGCCGGCTTCGGCACCTGTTTCAAGCAAAGGTGCAATTCATGCGCTTACAATTCAGCTGGCAGCCGAATTTGGAAAACAAAACATTCGTATCAATACTGTTGCACCTGGCGTTATCCGTACACCAATGCACGGAGACAAAGCCGATCAGAATGCGGGTTTACATTTGCTAAACAGAGTTGGCGAAATAGATGATGTTGCCGAAATGGTATACATCGTTGCAAAAAGCACTTTTATTACCGGATCAATCATTAATGTTGATGGCGGTAAAGGTGCCGGACACAATTTAAACTAATAATGAAAACTTTTTTATTAATTGCTTTTATGCTCTGGAATTTACAGGGCATAAAAGCACAAAATAACAGCAAAATGGAAAATCAGGAAGATGTTGCAGCAATTACAAATGCCATAGAAAACAATTATTTTAAAGGCATTTATGAAGGAGATGTAAGGATTTTGGGAAGCATTTTTTATCCCGGAACATTGGTTTACGGTGATATAAAAGGACAGCCTTATTTCAAGACCGTAGATTTATATCTCGACGGCGTAAAAAACAGACAAAGTCCGAAGGATTCCGGAAAGCCTTTTAAAGGAGAAATTTTGGATATTCGGGTTGTAAATTCAATTGCCGTAGCCGAAATTAATGTTAAAATGTATGACTTTTATTATCGGGATTTTTTATCTTTTCATAAGATTAACGGAAAATGGCTTATTGTCAATAAAATGCTGACTGACTTAAGTCAATAATTTTAAACGAAAAAGCAATGTGGAATCATACAAAAATAACAGAATTATTGGGTATTGATTATCCAATTATGCAGGGGCCGTTTGGGGGAAATTTATCTTCGGTTGAGTTGACCGCAACGGTATCTAACGCCGGTGGTTTAGGCGGATATGGAGCTTATACCATGAGTCCGCAGGAGATTTTTGATGTAGACAAACAAATAAAAGCGGCAACCAATAAACCGTATAACATCAATCTTTGGGTTTCAGATCATGATATTCCGCAAGGTGGTTTAACAGATGATAAATTTGCTAAAACCATCCAGCAATATCAACCTTATTTTGATGAAGTTGGAATTCCGTTACCGGAAAAACCAGCGCCGTTTCAATCCAGATTCGAAAACCAATTAGACGTTATTTTAGACATTCGCCCAAAAGTATTTAGCTTTATGTTTGGCGTGCCTTCGGCCGATGTTTTAGAAGAATGCCGCAAAAAAGGAATCACAACAGTTGGTGCGGCAACGACTTTGGACGAAGCCATTTTTCTGGAAGCCGCAGGAGTTGATATGATTATTGCTTCGGGCTTTGAAGCTGGCGGACACAGACCTTCTTTTTTGGCTTCTGCCGAATCATCCTTAACGGGAACTTTTGCTTTAGTACAATTAATGAGGGAAAAAATAAAAACACCTATCATCGCCGCCGGCGGAATCGCAAACGGAAAAGGTGTTGCAGCAGCTTTGGCATTAGGTGCAGACGCCGCCCAGATAGGAACCGCGTTTCTTGCCACCGATGAATCGAACGCATTACCCATTCACAGAGAAATGTTATTTTCTGATGCAGCAAAATACACCACTTTATCAAGAGCCTATACAGGCAGACTCGGACGCGGAATAACCAGCAGAATTGCAAAAGACTTAATTGGCAAAGAAGAAAATATTCTGCCATTTCCGCTACAAACGACTTTAATTTCGCCATTGCGAAAAGCAGCACTTGAGCAGCAAAAATGGGATATGATCTTATTTTGGGGCGGACAAATTTCTCCCATTTTAAAACATACAAAAGCAAAAGATCTAATGCATTCGCTGATTGAAGAAACAACAAGTTATTTTAATGATTTGAAAGTTTAATTAAATGAGTTTGATTAAGAAGAGACTGCCAGGGAAAGGCGGTCTTTTTTTTATATAAAAGATTTTTAAACCCGACAGGTTTTTATCCCGAAGTGTCGGGACTGTGGTGTTTATTTTAAAACGTATCAAGAAATCACTTCAAATGATATGTAGTCCCTACGGGACAATTTTGGTGTGCGGTTTTTTTTCTACCAATATGTAACCTCTACGAGGTATTATAATAATAATCCTTTAGGAGTTACATATTGGTAGAAATATTAATATGTGACCTCCACTAAGTATTACAATAAATACTCCTTTAGGAGTTAAATATTGGTAGAAAATATTAATTGTAGTTTTTAGAATGTCCCGTAGGGACTACATAATTGCGCAAACCTTTGTCAAAGTTTCAAACTTTGACAAAGGTAAACCCAGATAACCGAGTATTACAATATCAACACCAAACTTTCAACTTCTTCAATGTCCATTTCAGCATTAACTTCGTCCATTTGACTTATTTAATGATTTTAAAACGCTTGTTATCAAAATACTTTTGACAAAGAAATTAATAACAAAATTTAAGATCATGAAAACAATTCAACAAAACAAAAAAAGCTTCCTAAATGCAATCGCTGCAGGAATTTTTATACTGATGACAACAATAGGCTTCGCACAAAAAAATCAGGATAAAACTAAAATTAAAGACGAGTCAGTTCGTCCTTATCATATTAGTATTTCGCAAGATGCATTAACAGATCTTCGCAATCGTGTCAATGCGACAAGATGGCCGGATAAAGAAACCGTTGCCGATCAGTCACAAGGAGTAAAACTACAGCAAATTCAAAGCCTTGTAAAATATTGGGGAACTGATTATGACTGGCGTAAAACAGAAACGAAACTAAATGCTTTACCACAGTTTATAACCAACATTGATGGCTTGGATATTCAGTTTATCCACATCAAATCTAAAAACAAAAATGCTTTGCCATTAATTATTACACATGGCTGGCCGGGTTCTTTCTTTGAACTTATAAAAGTAATCGGACCATTGACAGATCCTGTTGCTTACGGAGGAAAAGCCGAAGATGCATTTGATTTGGTGATTCCGTCAATGCCAGGTTACGGATTCTCAGAAAAACCTACAGGAACAGGTTGGGGACCAGAAAAAATTGGGAATGCCTGGGATGTTTTAATGAAACGTTTGGGTTACAAAAACTACGTATCTCAGGGAGGAGATTGGGGTTCTGTAATTGCAGATGCCATGGCGCGTAAGGCTCCACAAGGATTATTGGGAATTCACGTAAATATGCCTGCAACAGTTCCGGCTGATGTTGCAAAAGCACTTAAAGGCGGAGATCCGGCTCCTGCAGGATTATCTGTAAAAGAAAAAGCAGCTTTTGTTTCGCTTAATAAATTATACACAAAAGGCGGCGGTTATGCCGGAATGATGGTAACACGTCCGCAAACTTTAGGCTACGGATTGACAGATTCTCCGGTTGGGTTGGCTTCTTTTTTCTTAGATAAATTTAACGAATGGACATATAGTGGAGGAAATGCCGAAAAATCACTAACCAAAGATGAAATGCTGGATGATATTTCATTGTATTGGTTAACCAATACAGCCAATTCATCGGCACAATTATATTGGGAGAATAATACGAACAACTTTAATGTTGTCGAACAAAAAACACACGATATTAAAATTCCGGTTGCCGTAACTGTTTTTCCGGGAGAAATTTATCAGGCACCAAAAAGCTGGGCCGAAAAAGCATACAAAAACCTGATTTATTTTAATGAAGTAAACAAAGGCGGGCATTTTGCTTCGTGGGAAGAACCACAGCTTTTTACAATTGAACTTCGTGCAGCTTTTAAATCCTTAAGAAAATAAAAACTTGTTATAGTCAAATAATTTCAGGATTTAGCCTGTCCATTTCAACTTTTACTTTGTCCGGTTCACCTTTTTTCTCATTGTAAAAGGATGGTAATCGCGATACTTTTGACGAAGAAATTAACTAATAATCAAAACATTAAATATAAAATATTATGAAAACAATAAATCAAAAATCAGCTTTAGTACTTTCTAAATTAATTTTAATTGCTGTACTTTTCTTTACAACAACACAAATTTCTGCACAAGCAGATAGTTCTCTAGGAACATTAAAACAAATCAATGCCGGACTTTTAAATGTGGGGTATACAGAGGCTGGTCCTGTAAACGGAAATGTAGTAATCCTGCTTCACGGCTGGCCTTATGATATTCATAGTTATAATGAAGTGGTGCCTGTTTTAGTCGCAAAAGGTTACAGAGTAATTACCCCTTATTTAAGAGGTTTTGGAACAACTCGTTTTCTTTCGGATGCTACTTTTAGAAACGGTCAGCAAGCCGCATTGGCAAGTGATATTATTGCTTTGATGGATGCCTTAAAAATTAAAAAAGCTACTATTGGCGGATTTGACTGGGGCGCAAGAACTGCCGTTGTTATGGCGGCACTTTGGCCGGAACGTTTAAACGGATTGGTGTCTGTAAGCGGCTATTTGGTTGTAAATCTTGAAGCGAACTTAAAACCATTATCTCCGCAAGCAGAATTAGGTTGGTGGTACCAATATTATTTTGCTACCGAAAGAGGAAAAACCGGCTACAGCCAAAACACTTATGAATTCAATAAACTGATCTGGAAAATTGCATCGCCATTATGGAATTTCGACAAAGCAACTTACGATCAAACGGCACAATCATTTAATAATCCGGATCATGTGGCAATTGTAATTCATAATTACAGATGGAGACAATCGCTTGAAGGGGGAGAATCTAAATATGATGCGTTGGAAAAACGTTTGGCCGAAAGACCCGCAATTACAGTTCCAACAATAACAATAGGAAGCGATTTTGACGGCGCTTTCGCAGATGGAAAAGCCTATGCCAACAAATTCACAGGCAAATACGAACACAGAATTCTAAAAGGCATCGGACACAATGTGCCACAAGAAGATCCAAAGTCATTTGCTCAGGCGATAATTGATGTGGCGAAATAATAAATTCCAATTTTTTATCCCGAGACTTCGGGACCAAATTCCAAAATTTAACCGCAAAGTCCGCTAAGTTTTTTATGGATTGCGCTTAAAATTAACCACAGAGAACTCAAAGATTACACAAAGAACACAAGTTATATAAACACACAGCTTTGCGATCTCTGTGTTTTTATAAACCTTCTCTATAAAAAAAACTTTGTGTACTCTGCGGTAAAATTACACGCCCCAAAAATCAATTTCAATAACAAATCCAATAATCTAAAATCTAAAGTCTAATATCTAAAATTAAATTAATCATGAAAAAAGTCTTATACACAGGAAAAACGCACACAACAGGAGGAAGAGAAGGAGCATCACAAAGTTCTGATGATCAACTAAACATTAAATTAAGTTCTCCGGGATCTTCACGTCCGGGAACAAATCCGGAACAGCTTTTTGCGGCGGGTTGGTCTGCTTGTTTTATTGGCGCAATGGGAATCGCAGCCGGAAAATTAAATATCAAACTTCCGGCAGAAACCGCTGTAGACGCAGAAGTAGATTTATGTAATGCAGATGGCGAATATTATTTACAGGCTCGCTTAAACGTAAGTCTTCCGGGAATCGATGCCGAAACTGCCAAAAAGATTACCGATATGGCACATCAAACTTGTCCGTATTCTAAAGCAACAAGAGGGAATATTGATGTTGAAATTAATATTCTGTAATTAATCTTTACCGTTATCCTGCAAGGTTTTCAAAACCTTGTAGGTATAATTGGTTTAGAATGAAATTACCAAACTTAAAAAATCAAACCTACAACGTTTTGAAAACCTTGCAGGAACGTATAAAAACACACAACATGAAAAAAATAAAATTAATACCCATTTTAAGTGCATTATTTCTCCTGGCAGGAATAACTGCTTTTGCACAAAATAATACAAATAAAAAAGGTTTTGCCGTTCTGGAATTATTTACTTCCGAAGGATGTTCAAGCTGTCCGCCCGCAGATGAATTGATGGGAAAAATTCAAAACGAATATCAGGATAACAACGTTTACGTATTGTCTTATCATGTTGATTATTGGGACAAACAAGGCTGGAAAGATGTTTTTAGCAATGCTACTAACACCAAACGACAATATGATTATGCCCAATTTCTGGGGAAAGAGCCTATTTATACGCCACAATTAATCATCAACGGAAAAGCAGATTATGTAGGTTCACAAGAAACAATTGTTAGAAACGCTGTAAAAACAGCACTTTTAAAACCTGCAACTGTTGATTTATCCTTACAGGCGAATCAAACTAATAATAATCTTGCAATAAATTATAGTGTTGAAGGAAATACCAAAAACAGTAAATTGTTGATCGCCATAGTTCAAAAATCAGCAAAAAGTAATGTGAAAAGAGGAGAGAATGCGCATCGCGTTTTATCGCATTATCAAATTGTACATCAGCTGAGTTCAATAGAAATTGCAAAAGATAAAAAAGGAACTTCTGTAATTCATTTGCCTAAAAACTTCAACAATAAAGATTTTGAAATAATTGGTTTTGTACAGGATCTTAAAACGGGAAGTATTTTAGGTGCAGATAAAGCTGTCTTTCAATTAATATAAAAGTTTTTGTTTCACGCAGATTTTGCAGATTTGAGCAGATTTAATTTGGATAATTATCTGTGCGAATCTGCTTAAATCTGCAAAATCTGCGTGAAATAAAACACAATATAACTTCGTAAAGTCTACACAAAGCTTTGCGAACTTATATTTTTACAAAACTTCACTTATAAAAAACTTCGCGAACTTTGCGTAAAATCTTTGCGAACTTTGCGGTTAAAACTCAATATTCTATCTTTGACAAGCAAGATAAAACAAATACAAAAAATGGAAAAAGTAAAACGCTTTCAGGTATCGAGCCGTGTTATATGGGGAAGCTCCGTTGCGCTGGCGATTCTTGCTTCAATACCCAAATTATTTGATGCTTTTTCTACAGCTTCAGACATCGTTATAAACTCGTCGATAACCTTGATGTTTTCGATATTTATCTGGTATTATAATATTTACAGTCTGCCAAAATTTACGGCACAGCGCACGCATAAAAGCTTATTCAACTGGAAACTGCTTTTAAGTGTTTTAATGGGAATCCTGGTAATGGTTATTTTGGTAATTGCCCATCAGGAATTGTTTCAGGTATCCAAAATGGATGCGCCGATAATGTTCGAATTACGAGGCGTTTTAATCAATTTGATCGTTTATATGTTTCTGCATTTGTTGTTTCAAAATTATCAGACACAGCAAATTGCGGTAGAGTTAGAGCGTACTCAGGCGGTAAATCTGGGCGCACAATACGAATTGCTGAAACGGCAGGTAAATCCGCATTTTTTGTTTAACAGCCTCAATACTTTAAAATCGATGGTTGATATTCAGGATCCGCAGAGTTCTGATTTTATTCTCAAATTATCTGATTTTTATCGTTTTACGCTCGAAAGCAGAAAAATGGATTTAATCTCGCTTCGCGAAGAACTTCAAATTTTAGACTCCTATGTTTATTTGCTAAAAGCCCGTTTTGAAGACGGATTTGAAGTGACAAACGAAATCGATCCAAAACAATACGACTCGGCAATTCCGCCATTTTCATTACAATTATTAATAGAAAACTGCATTAAACACAATGTTGTTTCATTAGATAAACCTTTGAAAATTAAATTATATACCGAAGGTGATTTTCTGGTTATCGAAAACCAGATTCAGCTCAAAAGAGGCGCATTATCCACAGGCGTTGGTTTGGATAATATCAACCAGCGTTTTATGCATTTGATACATAAAGAAATAGAAATAGACAAAACCGAAACTACTTTTAAAGTAAAAATACCCATGATTTATGACTATCGTAATAATTGAAGATGAAGTAAAAACAGCCAAAGCACTTGGTCAGCTTATATTGAGTATCAGGCCAGATGCCCAGATTTTATCGTACATACAAAGTATTGACGGAGCGGTGAGTTATCTTCAGGAAAACGACCAGCCCGATCTTATTTTTATGGATATTCAGCTCGCAGACGGTTTGTGTTTTGAGATCTTTAAAAACATTGAGGTACTTTCTCCGGTCATTTTTTGTACCGCTTTTGATGATTATGCGATTGAAGCTTTTAAGTCAAACGGAATTGATTATGTACTAAAACCTTTTTCGAGAGAAAGCATTGCGCAGGCGATTAAAAAAGCGGGAGAATTGAAAAATTTTTTCCAAAGAAATAAAAAAGCCATGCCCGATTTTGATTATTTACTGACCAGAACAGGTGAAAATAAAGGCAAAAGCAGTTTTCTGGTTTTTAAAAATAATAAATACCAAACCGTTTTAACAGAGAATATTGCGTTGTTTTATATCAAAAATGAAACCCCAACTATATTGACTTTTGATAAAACAGAATATCAAATTACACAATCCTTAGATGAGGTTCATAAACTATTGTCGACAACTCAGTTTTTTAGAATCAACAGACAATATTTGATCAATTTTTCGGCTATTAGAGAAGCAGAGCATTATTTTTCGCGTAAGCTGATTCTTAAATTAACAATTCCTACCGAAGAAAAATTACTGGTAGGAAAAGAAAAAGCAACCGCCTTTTTGAACTGGCTGGAAAACAGATAATTATTTCAGTTTTTCGATCGCATTTTTTATGGCGATTTCATCATTTTCCTGAAACATAAAACAGCTTAGAAAGAATAAGATGGAAAGAACAATTGCAAAGACGATTAAGATAAGTTTTTTCATGATTTTTTTGTTTAAAGATTTTACAAAAGACTAAGTCATAAAAGTTTTTGTTTCACGCAGATTTTTTTTAATCTAAGCAGATTTACGCAGATTATTAATATTTAAATCTGCTCAAATCTGCGTTATCTGCGTGAAAAAAAATCATTTTAATCCTTTAATCTGTGGCTATATTTAAAATGTTCAACGAATATTACGCAGCAACATAAGTCGCTGTATACAATTTTCTAAACATAGCATAAGTAACACTCACCATCACAAAAGCAATAATAGCATCGGTTGTGGCGCCAAAACCAAATACCGCCAATTTTGAAAAGAAAGCAAAAATGATGTCAAAAAAGATTCCCGCAAATACCCACTCTTTCAGTCTAAGTAATTTATTCGGAATCAATAAAGTGATAATTCCAGAGATTTTCATTACACCCAAGATGTAAATAAAGTGTGCCGGATAACCCAATTGTTGTGTAATTTCCCAAACAATTTTGTTGGTTGTAAGTTCAAAAAATCCGCTTGCGCCAAACCATAAAGAAGTTAATACTACGCCAGTCCAGTAAATAATTTTTGTTGTTTTTGTGTTCATGATTTTTATATTTTTAATTATTTGATGAGACAAAATTGCGTTGAAAGCAGGAAAATAAATAGTGCTATTTTGCTGAACCGGACAAATTAAAAGGTGAAATAGGCAATCTCAAACCTGATAAGAATTCATTGCCAAAAAAGAACTTTATTAACAAGAATTTACGATTTTTAAAATTCCATTAGTTTTATATTTGTAATGAACATTGCGCCAATAAAAGCCAAATACCATTTGTATGAAAGAAATCAAAGCTTTTACAATTATTGTTATTCTGTTGCTGGCTTTCTCCTTAAAGTCTTATAGCCAGCAAGTAAAGCTGATTAATATAGACCAGCTTCAGGAAAGAATGAAAGCCGGAAAAGACAGCACTTACGTTGTTAACTTTTGGGCAACCTGGTGCGCGCCGTGTATTAAAGAATTACCTCATTTTGAAAAACTTAGTGCAGAACATAAAACAGATAAATTGACTGTATTATTAATAAGCGTCGATTTTAAATCGAAACTTACTTCAGCAGTTGTACCATTTGTAAAAAGAAAAAATCTCAAAAACCAAGTATTTTTATTGAACGAAAGCAATCCGCAGGAATATATCGATCGCATTGACCCGTCGTGGTCAGGCAGTATCCCCGCTACATTATTCATAAAAGGCGATAAAAGAAAATTTATAGAAAGCGAACTTACCTACGAACAATTACTAACCGAATATAAAAAACTATAATTATGAAAAAGTTTATTACACTTGCACTAATTTTTAGTGCCTTTCTTGCTCAGGCACAAGCTCCAACTCTTAAAGCCGGACAGCCAGCACCGGATTTTAAACTGAAAAATGTTGATAATAAAGAAGTTTCTTTTGCCAGTTATCCAGATGCAAAAGGTTTTATTGTAGTGTTTACATGCAATACATGTCCGTACGCAAAAGCATATGAACAAAGAATTATCGATTTGGACAAAAAATTCAAGCCACAAGGATATCCCGTAATTGCCATAAACCCAAATGATCCCGAAGCTTCAAAAGCAGATACTTTTGATAAAATGCAGGATTTGGCAAAAGAAAAAAAATATGCTTTCCCTTATTTATTTGATAAAGGACAAATCGTTACAGATCAATATGGTGCAAAACATACGCCGCATCTTTTTGTAGTTTCAAAAACCGCAAAAGGAACTGTTGTAGAATATACAGGCGCTATCGATAACGATCCTGAAGGAACTAAAGACGAAAAAACGAAGTATGTTGAAGATGTAATTGCATCATTAAAAAACAATCAAAAACCAGCTATAACCGAGACTAAAGAAATTGGCTGTACGGTGAAAAGAAAAGCGAAAGCGTAATTTTTTATTGTTTTTAAAATCATTAGGCTGTCTGAAAAGGCAGCCTTTTTTGTTTTTATGTCATTTCGTTTTTTATGATGAAATTGATTTTTTTTCAGGAGCTAATCCCGCTATCCGTTCCAATCTTTTATTTTTTTAAAGAAAAAAAATAAAA